>NZ_MINO01000003.1 GCF_001757355.1 Sphingobium phenoxybenzoativorans | reverse complement strand
GTGGAGGACGCCGCGCGGCTGGGGGTGATCGGAGAAATGGTCCGGGAACTGGCCGGGGAGCGTGGGCTGGAGGCGGCGCCGGGCCTGATCGCTCTGATCGAAAGTCCGGCGGGCTTGCGCCAGATCGACGCGATTGCAGCCGTGCCGGGCGTGATCGGGCTTGCCCTGGGGACCGAGGATTTCTCGCTGGCGTTGGGCGTGCCGCCATCGCCGCAATGCCTCGACCTTCCCTGCCGCCAGATCGCCTTGGCGGCGGCGGTGCGGGGGCAGATGGCGATAGGGCTGCCGATTTCCATAGCGACGATCAAGGACGAAGCTGCCTGGGCGGATGCGATAGCGGCGGCAAAGGCCATTGGCATGACCGGCGCGCTGTGCATCCATCCGGCGCAGATTGGTCCGGTCAATGGCGGCTTTTCACCCGGCGCGGCGGAAGTTGACCGGGCGCGGCGCGTTCTGGCGGCCTGGGACAATGCGCAGGGCGCAAACGTCATCACGCTAGACGGGCGCATGATCGACCTGCCCGTTGTTCTGGCGGCGCGAAAGGTCGTTGCGCTGGCGGTGTGAAACAGGTCCATCTTTATTTACCCTCTGACGCTATCGTTGTTCGCGACATGTCTGGAGGATGATGAATGGCGGTGGTGTTCCTGCGCTTTGACCAGCCCAACCCGCGTTGGACGGCGGATGGCTCGATGTTGCGTTTTGAAGGCGATTTCGGCGGCGACATCATAGAGTTTCTGGTGTCGGCGCGTGCAGTCGCCGAGATGCTGGGTCCCAATGCCCGGTTCCTGAGAGAGGATAATCCGCACCGCACCTATATGGAGGCGCAGGGTCTCCTCCATCGCTATGCGCACCGCGAATGGAGCAATCTGATCGGCAAGACCAAGTCAGTCACGCTGACGCATGCAGTGTTCGGAGATTGACGGATTTCCGGCATTTTTGCGCTAAACAGGTTATCGAAGTTGCGGAAGTTGCGGGTTGCCATTGCATCTTCCTCGGCCGTCCCAGCGGCCGGGCATGGGCTGGGTTCGATAGTGGCGTGAGCCACCGGAAATGGCCGCGGAGAACGGTCATTGGCGAGGTTATCTCCAGCAGTCTTTTCCAACATGTCGATCCCTTTCCGCTTCAGCCGGATCGGGCTAACATTGGGGAAGGGTGTAGGACAGGAACGCTATTTTCCGCCTGGCGCGAATGACCAAGCACGACGCGCATCAGTTGAGACTGTTATCCTCAAAATCGAGAATATCCCGGAGGCGGCGGGCAAGGCGCGTCAGTTTATAGATCGCGGCGCTGAAGGCGACAGCGCCAGCACCTATGATATTCTCGATCGCCAGAACCTCATCCATGGGCCGTCTTAACAAGAAGCGGCTTGGGCAGGAATCCATGCCGCGAAATATTATGCGCCCCGGATGGGGGAGTATATTGTGCGGGCTGCAAGCCAGTTATGCAGCCCGCGCGAGTTCGAGCGGCTGCGCCGTCAGTTCCCTTCGCTGACCACCAACGATTTTCCGGCGAACCGTTTCGGGTCGACATTGCGGACAGTCTGCGTCTTGCGGCCTTTGGCTCCCATGAATGTGACTTCGACGGTCACCGGCCTATTATCCTTCAGGCCGAAATGCACCGGCGCCGCATTTTCCGAATTATAGCCGTCACCGGTCGAAACCTGCCGTGTGGCGATGATCTTGCCACCCTTGTCATACAGGCGCACTTCCGCGCCCATGCGGGTGAAGCGCCCCTTGGCGTCAAGGACCAGCACCGAGAGGCTGCGGCGCGCAGCGGCCTTGGGAAGGTCGTTATGGAACAGGAAATGGCCGCCCTGATCAGTGTATCCGCGCATTACGGAAAGATCGAGCGCTCCGTCGCGATCATAATCCACCCATTGCACGCCATGGTCGCCGGCATTGAGCTGCGATTCCGGCGTCAGGACGTTGACGAAACCCTTGCCGCCCTGATTGTGGAACAGGCTGTCCTTGGGCTGCTGCTTGTTCCGTTCCCCGACATAGGATGTGACATAGAGGTCGAGAAAACCGTCATTGTCATAATCGCCCCACACCGCACCGACGGCGTGGTTTTCCACAGCGACGCCCATTTCCTTCGCGACGTTGGTAAAGGTGCCGTCGCCATTATTGTGGTAGAGGGTGTTCACGCCATAATTGGGCACGAACAGGTCCAGAAAGCCGTCATTGTCATAGTCGCCGACGGCGCAGCCGACGCCACCCTCGTCCTTCGTCCGGCCGGGATTGTCGAGGCCAAGCTGCGGCGCGACATCGACGAAGCTGTCGCCATCGTTGCGCCACAGGGAGTCCGTCGCGCCGGACTGATTGGCCAGGAACAGGTCCAGATCGCCGTCCCGGTCATAGTCGAACCAGCATGCCCCAACGGTGGGGCGCGTGTCGGAAACGCTGGTCCCCGCAAAGACCTGAACGAATTTGCCATTATCGTTGCGGTACAGCGCGTTCGGGCCGATGCGGTTGGACGCATAAAGATCCAGATCGCCATCATTGTCATAATCCAGCCAGCTTGTCTGGCGGGCTGATCGGCCGGGGATCGTCAGGCCCAGTTCCGGCGCGACATTGGTGAATTTCTTTCCGCCTTCATTGTGGAAAACCAGGCTTAGCTGGTCGGGCATGGTCGCCCCGCCAAGCAGGTCGACCCATCCGTCGCCATCATAGTCGCCCCATGCGACGCCGCGCATTTCCGGACCGGAGGAAGGCAGTCCCATCTCCGGGCCGACATTCACGAACTTGCCCTTGTCATTGCGATAGAGGCGGATGTCGCCGCTCTTGAGCGAAACGGCGAGATCGAGGTCGCCGTCATTATCGAAATCCGCCCAGCTATTGGACAGCGACCCGGCGATGGCGAAGTCGGCCGGTTGAACGGAGGTGAATTTCGGTTCTGCCGGCGCGGCATCCTGCGCCAGCGTTTCCCCGGTCTGCGCGACCAGCAGCAGGGGCAGCGTGCGGAGTAGGGTCCTGGTCAGTGATGTCATGGCAATTCCCCTCAATCGATCAGATACGGCTGGTGGTGCGGGTGTCGGGCATGCGGAGATAGACGATCAGCGACACGGCGATCATTCCCGTGACGTACCAGTAGAAGCCGCTCTCCATTGCGGCCTGCTTCATCCACAATGCCGCATATTCGGCGGTGCCGCCAAACAGCGTGTTGGCCAGCGCATAGGGCAGCGCGACGCCCAGCGCGCGGATGTTGGCGGGAAATAGTTCGGCCTTCACGATGGCATTGATCGATGTGTAGCCGGTGACGATGACCAGGCCGGACAGCACCAGCAGGAATGCGCCGAACGAGGATGTCACGGTTTCCAGCCGGGTGAAGATGGCGGTGGTGAACAGCACGCCGCAAATGCCGAAAGCGAGCAGCAAGGGCTTGCGGCCGATCCGGTCGGAAATCCAGCCGGCAATGGGCTGCAGCAGCATGTAGATGAACAGCGCCGACGCCATGATCGCCGTGGCGGTCTGGCGGCCGAAACCAGCGCTGTTGACCAGGAATTTCTGCATGTAGGTGCTATAGGCATAGAAGGCGAGCGTGCCGCCCGCTGTAAGCGCCATCACCAGCAGCACCTCGCGCGGGTGCCGCCGGATCAGCGTCCATCCGCTGGAGCTTGGCTGTTCGGAAATAGCGGCATTCTGTTCGAATGCCTCGGTCTCGCGCAGGCCGCGGCGCAGGCGGTAGACGCCGATCGCCATCAGTCCGCCCACCGCAAAGGGCACGCGCCATCCCCAGCTTTCGAGCTGGCTTTCCGTCAGGGCAAGCTGAAGCAGCAGCAGTACGCAGAGCGCCAGAAGCTGGCCTGCGATCAGCGTGACATATTGAAAGCTGGAGAAGAAGCCGCGGTGATCCTTGTCCGCCATTTCGGAAAGATAGGTGGCGCTGGCGCCATATTCGCCGCCGACCGACAGGCCCTGCATCAGGCGCGCCACCAGCAGGAGCATCGGCGCGAACACGCCGATCGCGGCATAGCCGGGGATCACCGCGATCATCAGCGATCCGCCGCCCATCAGCATGACGGAAAGGGTGAGGCCCGCCTTGCGCCCCCGCCGGTCCGCATACATGCCCATCAGCCAGGCCCCCAGCGGCCGCATCAGGAAGCCGACGGCGAAAATGGCGGCGGCGTTCAGCAACTGGGCCGTGCTGTCATCCGAAGGAAAAAAGACCGGCGCAAAATATAGCGTGAAGGCCGAATAGACGTACCAGTCATACCATTCGATGAGGTTGCCGACCGAACCCCCCAATATCGACCGAAGGCGGTCCTGCCGTGTTATCTGCGCCGGTAACGGCAGAGCGATATGTTCCATGACAGCGGAAACGGATCGCCCGCATCAATCTGCTACTGCAGGTCAGGACTTCTAATCGTCGGAAACCAGGATCACCGACTTGTCGCTGCCCGCGATCGCGCGGACGCCAAATCCCCGCTCCAGCGCGTAGACGAAATCGTCGGACCGGGTTGCCTGGAAGGTGCCGCCGACCCGGATGCTGGCGATGGATGGGTCCCCGATGACCAGCGGAGTCGCCCGGTAACGGTTAAATTCCTCAACCGCCTGCGCCAGCGTGTCGCCGTCAAATTCAATCACGCCGTCCTGCCAGGCGATGCGTTGCTTGAGTTTCGCGGGCGCGAGCGGCGTGACGGCTATGCCGCCGCTGCGGACGGCGGCGCTGCGTCCGCTGCCGATTGTCCGTGCCGCCGACCCGCCATTCCGCACGGCGACCATGCCCTCGATCACGGTCAATTCGGTGAGTTCCGGCCGCAGCCGCACGTTGAATACGGTGCCGACGGCGCGGACCTGGGTCCCGTCGGCATCCACGATGAACGGCCGCGCCTTGTCATGTGCGACGTCGAAGCGCGCCTCGCCTTTCAGCAGCTTGATCGACCGGCGATTGTCGCGGAGCGCAACCTCTATGGAGCTGTTGGTGTTGAGATGGACGACTGAGCCGTCGGCAAGGCGCACCGCGCGGGTTTCGCCAAGTGCGGTGCGGTAATGGTCGACGGTGCCGATCAGGCGCAGGGTGACTGTTCCGGCTATGCCGACGATGGCGGCCGCTACCGCTGTGCCCAGCAATGCGCGGCGGCTCATCATCGCTGGCCGCGCAGGGGCGGGCTCCGGCGGCGCCGCTGCTTCCGTGATAAGGCGGCCGTGCGCTTCCGACCCTTCGCGCGCGACTGGCAGCTCGTTCAGCCTTTCGGCGAGCTCCCATCCCGCTTCCGCCTTGGCGAAGGCATGGCCATGAGCGGGGTCCTGGGCGACCCAATCATAGGCGGCGTCCCAGTCCTCCCGTGCGTCGCTTGCACGCGCCTTAAGGAACAGACGAGCCGCTTCGGCTTCTATCGTCTGCATTTCCTCCGCGCTTTTGTAGCGACCACCCAAAACCGGAACCCTCAAACTGTCCAATGGCTTGCATTATCTTCACGGCGGCGCGCGTCAAATGCTTGTCCACAGTGAAAACGGAAAGCGCCATCTCCTCTGCTATCTCCTTAACAGATTTCCCGTACACGCGGCGCATAATGAAGGCGCGGCGGCATTGCGGCGGCAGCGTATCCAATATCGCCTGGAGATGGCGAAGCTCGTCGCGGGCCTGCAGCGCGGCCTCCGTCGAATGATCGGCCTGCAGCACGTCCAGTTCCGCCACAAACTCCAGCGAGACGATTTTTTCCCGGCGCGCCTCATCAATCAGGAGGTTGCGGGCGATCTGAAAAAGATAGGCTTTGCCGTTGGTCGTGGCGTTGACATCGCCATGGGCATAAGCGCGCGTCATGCATTCGGCGACCAGATCGTCAACATCGCTGGAACGCGACATCACGCGCCGCAATCGTCCCCGAAGCGCGCCTTCATGCGGAAGAATTGCCGCCTTGAACCAATCAAGCCTGACCCTGACCGTTTCCAACCCCGTTCCCCTATGCTGCCCTGATCCGATCCTCCCGGCAGTTTCTGTGCTTCGCGAGGATCGCAGCAATCCAGTGAGATATTTTTCGATCCTATTAGCAGAAACGTGATCGGCCCCCGTTTCCCCCATCGAGAGATGCGAAAAATTAAAAGGGGGTCAAAGATGCGAAGTTTTCGAAACATAGCCGGGCTGGCATCCGTTGCGATCTGCGCGGTTGCCGCCACACCCGCACTGGCAGCGGCTGAGCCGGTCAGTTTCCGCATACCGGCGCAGTCAATGCAAAGCGCGCTGACGCTTTTCGCCCGGCAATCGGGCATTCAGATCCTGTTTCCCTACGATCAGGTGGTGGGGCTGCTTGCGCAGTCGGTCAATGGCCGGATGGCGCCAGGCGTTGCGCTGTCCAGGCTGATCGCAGGCACGGACCTGAAGATTACCCTGTCGAGCAATGAAGTCATCGCACTCTCCCTAGCGCGGCAGCCCAAGCGCGCGCGTGCGGTGGAAGTCGCCAGCCTTTCGGTCACCAGCCTGCCCGTCGCCATGCAGGCTTCGGCCGCCGCCGCTACCGCGCCCCAGGTGTCCTCCGCAGCGGCCGATGACGAGGAGGGCGCTGCCATCGTCGTTACCGGGTCGCGTGGACAGCCGCGCACGATTACGGACAGCCCGACGCCGATTGACGTCATATCCGGCGCGGACCTGGAGCGTACCGGCAAGGCGGGCGTGTTCCAGGCGCTCAACACGCTGGTCCCGTCCTTCAACCTGCCGGTGCGGGCGGGCGGTGCGACCTCGACCGTCATTGCCACGGGCGGTCTGCGCGGCCTCAACCCCGACCAGACGCTTATCCTGGTCAATGGCAAGCGCCGTCACAAGACATCGCTGATCAATGCCGTGTCCGCAGTCTACAACGGATCAGTCCCCTCCGATCTCGACATGATCCCGGTTTCGGCAATCGACCATATCGAAGTGCTGCGCGATGGCGCGGCCGCGCAATATGGGTCTGACGCGATTGCGGGCGTCATCAACATCATTTTGAAGGACGATGCGAAGGGCGGTTCCGCAGGATTCACCGCCGGCCAGAATTTCGATCGGTCGGATGGTGAACTGTATCAGGCGGACCTGAATTTCGGCATGGCGCTTGGCGATAACGGTTTCGCCAATTTCTCCGTCAATGTGAAGAAGCAGGAGATGTCGAACCGGGCGCTGCCAATCTCGCCCAACGTCAATCTCTATCCGCTGGTCAACGGTCAGCGCGATCCGCGCGAAGCGACGATCGATCGTCTGACCACCATCAGTTACGGCGTCATGCCATCGCGCAGCATCAACACCGGCCTGAACGCCGGTTATGATGTGGGCGACGTCCACCTCTACGCGTTTGGCACGTACAGCCAGCGCCGGTCAGACCTCTGGTATTCCTTCCGTCCGCCGAACGATGTGAACTCGGTGCTGGAGATTTATCCCAACGGCTATCGCCCGCATGTGAAAATCGATGAGGAGGATTTCGAGTTCATCCTGGGCGCGAAGGGCGTTGTCGCTGGCTGGGATTGGGATTTCAGCACCGGTTTCGGCCGCAACCGCGCACGTCAGTCCTCTGAAGGGACGGTGAATCCGTCGCTTGGTCCGGCAGGTCCAACGGAATTTTACATCGGCACGCTCAAATCGTCGGAGTTCGTCACTTCGCTCGATCTGACGCGCGGATTCGATGTGGGCGGCGGCAATCTGCAGGTTTCGGCAGGCGCGCAGCACCGGCGCGAACGCTACCAGACGTTTGAGGGCGATCCGAACAGCTATGCTATCGGACCCTTCTACAGGGCCGGCCAGACGCCGGGCGCGCAAAGCTCCGCCGGTTTCCAGCCGCAGGACGCCGCGCGGATGACCCGCAACAACCTGGCCGCCTATGCGGACGTGGCGTGGGACCCGACAAAGGACATCACGATCGGCGCGGCGGCCCGCTTCGAGCATTATGATGACGACAGCGGCAACACCCTGATCTGGAAGGTCAACGGCCGCTATGCCGCGACGGACTGGCTCGCGGTGCGCGCAGCGGCGAATACCGGCTTCCGCGCGCCTGCGGTCGCCCAGCAGATTTATTCGCAGACGACCAACCAGTTCCGCACGATCAACGGCATTGCCAACACGCTGGTCCAGATCAAGACGCTGCCGGTTGAATCTGCGGCCGCCATCGCCCTGGGCGCTGAGCCGCTGACGCCGGAGAAATCCTTCAACATTTCGGGCGGCGTCGTGTTGACGCCTTTCCCCAATTTCAGCCTGACGGTTGATGCGTTCCAGATTGATGTCGATGACCGCATCGTCATCACCAGCACATTGTCCGGCAACGCCATTTCCAACATCCTGATCGCCAATGGCATTCCGGGCAATCTGAGCGCCCAATATTATACCAACGCCATTGATACGCGCACGCGCGGCATCGATGTGGTGGCGTCGTACAAGCATGACCTGTTCGACGTGGCGACCATGCAATGGAATCTGGGTTATAACTACAACAAGACGAAGATCACCCACATCATCGGCAACCCGCCGGAATTGAGCGCGGTGAATTTCGAGCTGTTCGATCGTTTCTCGCGCAGCAATCTGACCGTGAACCTGCCGCACACCAAATTGTCGATCAGCAATGTGACCACGGCCGGCGATTTCACGCTGTCGACGCGCCTCACCCGGTTCGGCGGCTTCAACAATCTGATGAACCCGGTGATGGTGGCTGGCGTCGCCACCTATCCCAACGACCGCTATTACGGGCCGAAGTGGATCACTGATCTGGAACTGACCTGGCAGGTGACGCCGCTGGTCAGCGTTGCGGTTGGATCGAACAATCTGTTCAACGTCTATCCTGATGCCGTCGGACAGGTCAGCCCGACGCTTGGGCAGGGGCTTTATGGCGGTCAGTCGCCCTTTGGCTTTACCGGCGGTTCCTACTACGCCCGTGTAGGATTGAACTTCTAAAAGCCGGTAGTGAGGAGAATGCGAATGAGGCCGATTTTTCTGGGCCTGTTGTTATCGGCGACGATGCTGGCGGGGCCGGCATCGACCGCTCCGTCCGCCAAGACAAAGTGGGGCGGCGGAGAAATATTGTGGGACAGCTTCGGCGTGCCTCATATTTACGCCAAGACCGAAGCCGGCGGCTTTTATGGCTTTGGTTACGCGCAGGCCCAGAACCACGGCGACGTGCTGATCCACCTGTTCGGTGAGGCGCGCGCCCGTGCCGCGGAATATTGGGGCGAGAAATTCGTCGATCAGGACAAGTGGCTGATCGCGAATGATGTGCCCGCCCGCTCGGCTGCGTGGTTCAAGCAGCAAAGCCCGCAGATGCAGAAGAACCTCAACGCCTTTGCCGATGGGGTCAATGCCTATGCGGCTGCGCATCCCGACAAGATCGATGCGTCTGTCCGGCAGGTCCTGCCCATCACCGGCGTCGATGTGATGGCGCATGCGCATCGGCTGATGAACTATGTCTATATCGCGTCGGATCGCCGGGTGCTGGCCGATCCATCGACCAATGAAGCGGGCGGCTCCAACACCTGGGCCGTTGCGCCCTCCCGCTCCGCCAGCGGAAAGACGCTGCTGCTCGCCAATCCGCATCTTCCCTGGGGCGCGACGCAACTCACCTATTTTGAAGCGCAGATCACCACGCCGACGCTGAAACTGTATGGCGCAACGCAGATCGGGCTTCCCGTTCTGCGCTTCGGCTTCAACAATGATCATGGCTTCACAAACACGGTGAACACCATGCTGGGTTTCACCAGCTATCAGCTAACCCTGGCGGATGGCGGTTATCAGTTTGACGGCAAGGTGCTGCCGTTCAAGGTCAAAACGCTGAGTTACAAGGTGAAACAGCCGGACGGGACGCTGAAGACGGTGACGTTCGACCAGCGGACGGCGGTGCAGGGGCCGGTATTCGACCTGCCTGGCGGCAAGACCACGATCGCTTTGAAGGTGGCGGGGCTGGATCGGCCGGGCGTGCTTGAGCAGTATCTGGAAATGGGCAAGGCGCAGGACTGGACCGCGTTCCAGAATGCGCTGCGCAAGATGCAGGTCCCGATGTTCAACATCACTTATGCCGACCGCGCGGGCCATATCCTGTATCTCGACAATGGCATTCTGCCCAAACATGCCAATGGCGACATCGCCTATTGGTCAAAGCCGGTGCCGGGCGATACGTCCGCGACGCTGTGGAAGGATCTGCACAGCTATGACGACATGCCGAAGGTGGTCGATCCGGCCAGCGGCTTCGTCCAGAACGCCAATGATCCGCCATGGCTGGCGGCCTGGCCCCGCCTGCTCGATCCAAAGGATTTCCCGGCCTATGTCGCGCCCGCCGGGCCGGTCAGCCAGCGTGCGCAGATGTCGGTGAAGCTGATGTCCATGCCGGGGAAGGTGAGTTTCGACGATTTCGTCTCACGCAAGCTGACGACTACATCGCTGATGGCCGACCGTATGCTGCCCGAATTATTCGCGGCGGCGGCGGGGTCGGCCGATCCCGACGTGCAGGCCGCCATCGCCCTGCTCAAGGGGTGGGATCACCGTTTTGAGGCGGATAGCCGTGGCGCCTTGCTGTTCGAAACATGGGCGGGCATTTTTTCGCCGAAAAACTTCACCGACCAGTCCAACTATGCCGTGAAATGGACGCTGGACGATCCGCTGGAAACGCCGCGCGGCCTTAAGGACCCGGCCGCCGCTGTCGAAATGCTGAAGCAGGCGGTGGACAAGACGAAGAAGCTGTACGGCGCGGTCGACCGGCCGTTCGGAGATGTCTCACGCTTCCATATCGGCGACGTGAATCTTCCGGGTAACGGCGGCTTTGGCAATACCGGCGTGTTCCGCACGATCACATGGGGGCCGATGAAGAATGGCGAACGCACCCCCGTTCATGGCGAGACATGGGTATCCATGGTCGAGTTCGGCACACCGCTGAAAGCCGTGGGAATGATGAGCTATGGCAATGCCAGCCAGCCGGGTTCCAAACATAACAGCGATCAGTTGAAATATCTGACCAGCAAGACCTTCCGCACGCTCTGGTTCGACCGGGCCGATGTGGAGAAGAATGTCGAGGAAGTCACCAACTTCTAGGGCAGAATAAAAGAAGGATGATCCGTATATGCGGATCATCCTTCCCTTGTGCAGTCGTTGTGGAAGGGGCTGGCCCCAGCCTAGCTGATATAGGCCGCCGTGGTTTTGGCGGCGATGTCCTCGGCCGTCACGCCTGGGGCGATTTCGACGAGCTTGAAAGGGCTGTCATGATCCGGCCGCTGGAACACGGCCAGGTCAGTGATGATCATGTCGACCACATTCTTGCCGGTCAGCGGCAGGGTGCAGGCGGGGATGAACTTCGGGCTACCGTCCTTTGACGTGTGCTCCATCACCACGATGATCTTCTTGACGCCCGCAACGAGATCCATCGCGCCGCCCATGCCCTTGATCATCTTGCCGGGAATCATCCAGTTGGCGATGTCGCCATTTTCGGCAACCTCCATCGCGCCGAGCACGGTCAGGTCGATATGCCCGCCACGGATCATCGCGAAGCTGTCTGCGGAGCTGAAATAGGCTGACTGCGGCAGTTCGCTGATCGTCTGTTTACCCGCATTGATCAGATCGGCGTCCTCCTCGCCCTCGAGGGGGAAGGGGCCGATGCCAAGCATGCCATTTTCCGACTGCAGCGTCACTTCCACGCCTTCGGGAATATGATTCGCCACCAGGGTCGGAATGCCGATGCCCAGGTTCACATAGAAACCGTCCTGCAGTTCCTTCGCCGCACGGGCAGCCATTTCGTCACGGGTCCATGCCATGATTATGCGGCCTCCTTCTGGCGAACGGTGCGGAATTCGATTTTCTTGTCGTACGGCGCGCCGATGATCATGCGCTTCACATAGATGCCGGGCAGGTGGATAGCGTCTGGATCAAGGCTGCCGGTCGGCACGACTTCTTCGACCTCCGCCACGCAGATTTTCGCTGCGGTCGCCATAGGCTGATTGAAGTTGCGCGCGGTCTTGCGGAAAATGAGGTTGCCGCTCTCATCGGCCTTCCAGCCTTTGATGATGGCCACGTCTGCGAAGATGCCGCGCTCCAGAATATAGTCCTGGCCGTCGAAATTCTTCACTTCCTTGCCCTCGGCGACGGCCGTGCCGACGCCGGTCTTGGTGTAGAAGCCGGGAATGCCGGCGCCGCCCGCACGGCAGCGTTCCGCCAGCGTACCCTGCGGGCAAAATTCCACCTCCAGCTCACCCGCCAGATATTGCCGCTCAAACTCCTTATTCTCGCCGACATAGGAGGAGATCATCTTCTTGACCTGCCGCGTGCGGAGCAGCTTGCCCAGACCCTCGCCGTCGATGCCGGCATTGTTGGAGGCGATCGTCAGGTCCTTGACCCCGCTGTCGCGGATCGCGTCGATCAGACGCTCTGGTATGCCGCACAGGCCGAAACCGCCCGCGCACAGATGCATTCCGTCAAACAGCAGCCCCTCCAGAGCCGATGCCGCATCACCATATAGCTTCTTCATTATGGCCCTCCATTCGATCCATTTTAGAGCGATATGATTCATCAATTCCAATGATTTCATTTTTCGAATAATCATCAATGATGTCTATCAATCGCATTGGCCTGTATCACCTGGAAACCTTGCTGTGGATCGACCGGCTTGGCACCTTCGCCGCCGCCGCGCACAGGCTCAACACCACCCAGCCCGCCGTGTCGGCGCGGGTCCGGGAGATGGAAGCGCATCTGGGCGCGCGGCTGTTCCGCCGCCAGGGCCGGACCATGTCGTTCACGCCCGCAGGCCGCCAACTGGTGCGGGATTGCGGCGTCATCTGGGGGGATGTCCAGAACATGCTGCTCCGCTGCGGCGGGTTTGGCGAAGCGGGCGGCGTCGTCAGAATTGGGGCCGGGGAAATCGTAGCGGCGAGCTGCCTGCCCGGCTTTCTGACGCAGTTGAAGGCGGACATGCCGCATGTGTTGCTGGAGCTGGAAATCGACCTGACCGCCAATCTGATCCAGCAGCTTTTGACAGGCCGCATGGACATTGTTTTTGCCGCCGGGCCGATCGCGCACTCCGCTCTCAAATCGCAGCCGATTGGCAGCGTCGGTCTGCTCTGGCTGGCGCATCCTTCCATCGCTGCAATGGTTGAGGATGAGGGTAGGGCAGGACGGATACCTGTCTGGTCGCTCGCCAGCCATTCCCCCATTCATGGCCGCATGCGAAAGGCCATCGCCGAGTCAAAGATCGCTGGCGAAGCGCTTAATCTCTGCAACAATGCCAGAACGATGATCGACATCGCCAAGGCGGGCGGCGGCATTGGCGTGTTCCCCGAACCCATGGTGAGGAGCGAGGTCGCGAAGGGCGAGCTTGTCCGGTTGGAGGGGATGCCATCGGCAGAGGCCGTGGAGTTCCATGTAGCCATGCGCGCTACGGACAACGAGCCGATCACCGCCCGTATGTTCGAAGCCGCCAGCTTGCTCCGGCTGGATATGACCCCGGAAGCGCCCCGCCTCCGCCCGGAAGTAGCCCCGGCCTAGCGGAACAAGGAAAGGTCGAGCGGTTCGCTCTGGCCAAACCAGATGACATGGGCGGTATGATCGGCAAGGCCATTTCCAGTTTCGGCATGGGCGAAGATCGTCAGGTCGCGCCGGTTCAGTGCGGCCCATGCGGCAAATTCGCCGAACCTTTCCCTGGCGACGGTCAACTGACAACTGCCGCGGGGATGCGGTCCCACTGGCCGCTTGTGGAAATGGCCAACGGCAACCCCGAACAGGGATTGCGCTTCGCTAGCCAGTGTCTGCGCGGCATCCAGTTCATCGACGTTGAAATAGATATGCGCGTGGAAATTATGGATTTGGCTCATGGCCGATAGATTGGCCCTGAATGCGCGGAATCAAGCCGTGGCCATGCGTTATTCAATGCGCCACCACGGCCTGTTAGTTGAACATCGCCTTGTCCAGATAGGCATAGCGGGGATGCACGACCTCTGTCGCCCGCGTATGATGCGTATCGGTGTAGAGATAACGGCCGTCATTATATACGGGGCAGGCGCGATCGCCGCATAATGTTTCGACCGGATCTATGATCGTCGCGCCACCGCGCCGGGCCGCAGCCGCCACCACGTTGCGGATGTTCGAAGCCCGCGCCAGATAAGCGGCTCTGTCGATTTCGGGCGCAATGCGGGGGGCGCCGCCGAAAAAGGTGCCCTGATAATAGTCATGCGGCTTTACGCCATTGGGGTCGGGCGTCTGTTGCACCACGGCCACCTTCACGCCGCGCGCGGTCAGGCGTCCGATATGGTCGGAGAAAGACGCAAAAGCTTCATCCTTGGCTGCCTCAACCGCTGCGGTGGAGGTGATCGGGCGGCAACCGCGCCAGGACATGGCGCAGAGCGCGCCCGGCTTTGCGCCGCCCGGATAGTCGAAATAATGGACCCAGGCGGAAATGATAATCACTTTGTCAAAGCGATCCGAGAGCACCTTTTCGAATGCTTTCTCCGTAAACCGGTGACAATGATCGCCGCGCCGTGACCAGAAAAGCGTGGGGAGCGGGGGGCAGCCCTGCTGACGGATAACAGTGATTTCCGCGTTCTGCTGCGATAATTGCGCCAGCCGCGGCAGCATCTGTTCCGCATGGGAGTCGCCGATGATGGCGACGCGGTTCGCCTTGCCTGCGCCCATCACGCAAATATGCCCGGAATAGAATTGCTGCCCCTTGCAGGGCGACATGCCTTTCCAGTCCGCTGGAGCGCCGCGATAATCGATAAGGCGCGCCTTGGTATCGCTATCGAATGCGGCTGTGCGCACGGCTTCAAAGCCCTGCATTTTCCAGGCGGTCACCGGAATGGCGACAAGGATCAGCGCGGCTGCGGCGAGTGCGCCGGCGCGCCGCCATGACAGGGGCGTCCGGCCAAAAATGGCGTCGCGTAGTCTGGTTTCGAACAGTTCGTAGGACAGCATGGCGCAGAGGACGCTGAGCGCCAATCCGCATGCGATTGCCGCGGGACCCATAAGCACGCCGAAATAGGTGAAGCCGACGAATATCGGCCAATGCCACAAATAGAGCGAATAGGACCAGGTGCCGAGCGCCTGAATGCCGGGAGTCCGCGTCCAGCCTGCGTCCCCTCTGGCTGCGGCCAGGACGGCCAGCGTGCCAAGCACGGGGATCGCCGTCCACAGCGATGGCCATGATGTGGCGGCGTCGAAGAAGATGGTGGAAAAGACGATCGCGGCAAGGCCAACGGAAAGCATTATACTGTTGAGCGCGCGGTTCTTTATCTGCGGCGCAGCTATGGCAAGCCACGCGCCGGCCAGCATCTCCCACGCCCTGGTCGGCAACAGGAAGAAGGCGTATTTCTCAAAGCTCTCCGAACGCCCGGCGATAAGGATCGCGGCAAGGAAGGAGAGGATGCAGGCGGACGCGATCCATGTCTTGCGATGCCGCCAGAGCAGGGGCGAGCGCGAGGCAAGCGCCATGACCACAGGAAGCGCGAGATAGAATTGCCATTCGACCGAAAGTGTCCAGGTATGGAGGAGCCAGTTGGTCTCCGCGGCCTCGGCGAAATAGCTGCTGACCGAGGAATAAAGCACATTGGAGAGAAATAGCAGGGACGCCAGGGCGTTTCGGGCCACTTCGCTCAATGTCATCGGATCGAGGAACAGGGTTCCGAAAACAAGCAGGACCACGCAGAGCGAGGCGAGAGCGGGTACGATCCTCTTTGTTCGGGCCAAGTAGAATTCGAGGACTGAGAAGCGCCCGGCGGCAACCTTCCGCTCGATGATCTGCATCATCAGCAGGCCGGAGATCACAAAGAATATATCGACGCCGACAAATCCGCCCGCAAACCCGCCGACGCGGAAATGGAACAGAACGACAATGCTGGCGGCAATCGCCCGCAAGGCGTTGATGTCTTTCCTGAAGGCGCGTTCCGTGGGGACGCCGTCTGCGGTTGACGCAACGCCCAATGGCGAACGGAATTCATCCGACGACGATATGTAGGTCATGCCTACCCCCTGCCGCGCGCCGCCATGAAGCAAGTGCGCAATATATCCCCAAAGACAAGGTGTTTGGCATTCCGGGCGAATGCAACGCGCAGTTGATGTCGATAAGGGAACAGTGCCGGAAAGGGACAAGGGCCAGAATTAATTATCCAACAGATTCAATGGTCCTGATTATGCCAGAAATGATTGGAAATGATCTTCAATTTTCCGTTGTTTTGTCGGGAAATGATTTTCTTGGTTACTTTTTCCTTTCGGATTTTATCTTAACCATATTTTGTTGGCGATGATGGGGATTGTGGATGGCTTTTCGGTGCTTGATACCGGCCATCACCAGCCCGGCGGAAGGCCGACATTTGTGATCGCCGTCAACACAGCCTGCATGTTTGGGCAAGTGCACTTGGCGTATCGCGAAGATATGGCCAAGGGACTATCATTCATTCCGCAAAAGGCGGAATGTCGATCGGAGAGGTCTGCGGCTTTGGCCATGATCAAGACGCCTATGCATGCCGGGACCTGCTCCATGCGATTATTGTCGTGCGGCGCATCCAAAGAAAATCCGGCGATCCGGCAGATCATCGGCCAGGCATAGAGTGAGCGCAGACGCCCCCGAACCTGCCGAACAGAGTGGCGGCCTGCCAATGCCCCGCCGCCTGCTGGCAATCATCGCCGCATCGTTTGGGACAGCGCTGGTCGTCATCGACGGATCGATCGCCAATGTCGCTTTGCCGACAATCGCCCGCGATCTGGGCGTGTCCGGATCATCGGCGGTATTGGTCGTCACGGTCTATCAGCTCGTGCTGGTGATGACGATGCTGCCCATTGCGGCGTTGGCGGACCGGCTGGGGCATCGCACCCTGTATCAATATGGCCTGATCCTGTTCACCGTGACGACCATTCTCTGCTTCTTCGCGCGCAGTCTGCCATTTTTGCTGGTGGTGCGCGCGGCGCAGGCCCTGGGGGCGGCGGCCGTGCTCAGCATTACAGCCGTGCTGTTGCGGTCCATCTATCCACCCAAACAGCTTGGCCGGGGCCTGGGCATCCATGCAGTGATCTCATCGAGCGCATCGGCGTTTGCGCCCACGCTGGGCGGGTTTGTCCTCGGCGTGGCGTCATGGCCGTGGATATTCGCGGCGGCGGCTCCGTTCGGCATCGTCTCGATGCTGCTTGGGCGCGCGCTGCCGGACCCGGAACCGCGTGAGCGGCCCTACGACTTTCTTGGCGCAATGCTGTGCGCCAGCACCTTCGGCCTGATCGTCAGCGGCATTGAAAGCGGCGTGCATGGCAATTCGCCCGTCGTTTCGGCCGCCATGGTGCTGGCGGGCATTCTGATCGGGCGCGCCTTTGTAAAGCGCGAGTTGTCGGCCTCAGAGCCGATGCTGCCGATCGACCTGCTGGCTGTGCCCGCACTTGGCCTTGCCGCGCTTGGCGGAATGTTATGTTTCGTCTCAGCGATGACGCTGATCGTCACGATCCCTTTCCGCCTTCAGAATGAATATGGTCTATCGCCTGGAGAAGTAGGCGCGATTTTCGCGGTGTGGCCACTGACGACCTTGATCCTGGCGCCGCTGGGCGGGGCGTTGTCCGACCGCGTATCCGTGGCGCTGCTATGCGGTTCCGGCAGTCTGATCGCGGCGGTGGGCATGCTGCTTTTCGCCTTCCAGCCGCATGATGCGACATGGCTCGACATGGCCTGGCGGCTGTCGCTTTGCGGTGGCGGCTTTGGACTATTCGCAGCCCCCAATGCGCGATCAATCATCGCGGCGACACCGGTCAACCGCACGGCGGCGGCTGGCGGCCTGATCGCCACCAACCGGCTGCTTGGCCAGACTTTGGGTGCGACCATGGGCGCGGCGCTGCTTGCCATGGGATTTGGAATGGGCCGGGCGCCCGGCATCGTCGCGGCGTTCCTGATGGGGTTGACGATGTTGACCGCCATCAGCCGTTTTCGCGGGAAATCGCAGGCCGCCTGAAGGTCAGGACAAGCCTTCACAAGCAGGCGACTGACCAGGAGCGATTGACCGGCGATGCAGAGGGGCCTGCATCGCCGGTTTATTATCAGCGGTCTCTCATCGATCCGGTTCGGGGAACGATCCCGAAGATCAGCTTTCGATCCCGCAAATATTGACGATCGTCAGCATGAACACCTTGATCATGTCGATATAGTCGACAATGTCGACCCGCTCATCCGGCATGGTGTTGTAGCGGCCGCCCGGTCCGCAGACGAGGCCCTGCATGCCGCCAATATTCTGCAGCATCGGAGAGTCGGTTCCATAGTAGCGGGCGTTGGTCGTTTCCGGCCCTGTCGGCTGCGGAGCGCGGCGGACGGTCATATAGGCGTCGTTGACCGCCTTCACGATTGGCGCATCGCGCGAGACGAAATAGCCTTTCTGCCGGATCGGGTCAGGCTTCCTGTCCACAGCCAGATTATTGGCCTTCAACCCCGGAAAGCGCTTTTCCAGAGCGTCGAGCTGCAACTGGATATCGGCCATTGCGCCTTCATGCGTCTGGCCCGGCGCATAGCGTGCGGACCCTTTGATCTTCACATAGTCGGCCACCTGCGGCGGGCGCCACTCGTCAAGCTGCCGTCCCAGCGCGCCGTGCACCACGCCGACATGCACGCGGTTGATTGAGGCATGTTCTGCGCTGAGCGCTCCGCGGAAAGTCATGGCGTTGAGCTTGGGAATAAGGTCGCAGGCCGCCATGATCGTATCGACCGCTTCCTCGCGCTTCGACATGTGCCGGGTCGAACCGATCAGCTCGATATCCAGGGAGCTGCCGATCGCATGCATGGTTAGGGCGATCAGATCGGTCGGTTCCGGGTTGATGAAATAATCCGCGCGATAACCGCCATCGAGCACGGCCATGGTGCCCAGGCCGCCCGCCAGTTCTGCGCTGACGAAGGTGAGAGTGACGTCGCCCTTCAGCTTTACGCCCGCCTTCACCAGTTCCTTCAACGCCCAGTAATAAGCGGCGCAACCGGCCTTCATGTTGGAGACGCCGATGCCGTAGATGAAATCCTTGTCGACGAGCCCGGCGAACGGATCGACTGTCCAGCCTTCTGTCACCGGGTTGGTGTCGATATGGCCATTGAACATGATGCTCTTGCCGCCGCCTGTGCCTTTCAGCACGCCGATAGCGTTGTACCGGGTTTTGAGTTTCCCGTTAGGACGGCCTTCATAGGGCTGCGCGATCGCCTCAATGCCGGGAATGTCCGCCTTCATCGATTCCGCGATGAACTTGGCGAGATCATTCTCTCCCTCCGTATCGGTAAAGCTCTTATGCTGGACAGTCTTGGAAAGGAAAGCCAGCGCGCCTTTCTGGTCGATCTTGTCAACCAGGCGTTTGTGTTTCGCGCTGTTGAAAGTGACCGGCGGTGTTCCGTCCACCTGCGCCGCGATGGCGGTGGCGTAGGGCAGCATCGCGCCGCCAGCGATGCTGCCCATCATGCTTCTGCGAGTAATATCGTTGCTCATTTCGACCTCATGATCCTGTTCCGCCGGACCGGCCCCGGTCCGGCTGGAGATGTTTCAGACTGACGTGGAAAGACTCACCATTTCGCTCTCAGGCCGACAGCGAAGAAGGCGCCGTCGGAACTGACCGGGCCGCTTTCGTCATAGGCGTAGGACTGAATCGGCTGGAGAAGCGGGACGGGCATCAACGCCGGCTTTTTCGCGAACAGATTGTTGGCCGACAGGCTCAGTGTGAACTGGTCGTTGATGTTGTAGTTGATATTGGCGTCGGTGGTGAAAAGGTTCCCGATATTATAGCCGATCTCCCTCATTCCGGCATAAGGTCCGGAGGTCGGGATGGTCGTAGGCGTGCCGTAACGGATCGTCTTGCCATAATAGGTTTCACGCAGGTTCAGGTCGAACTTGCCGATCGACCAGACGAAATCCGCCACCACCTTGCTGCGCGGCGAGCGGTTTTCAAGATTGCGGGTGTCCGCCAGGCTGAACACCGGCACGTTGAAGGCCGCCAGAACCAGCGAGGTCTCGGCAAGGCCGGTGACCTTCGTCCGGTTGTAATTTGCCGAGAGCGACCATCTCAGGCGGCCCAGATCATTCATATCGACAAGGCCGTCGAGCACCGCCTCCACGCCGCGGGTGCGGGTGTTCGCGGCGTTGATGAAATAGTTGATGGCGGCATCCGGTTCGAGGCCGACCGACACCAGCAGCGCCCCGGAACCGGGATAGATGGCGTCGCGGATCGTCGTGGATAGCGAGACCCGATCCTTCACCTTGATCTGGTAGGCATCGACCGAGAGATGGATGCGGTCAGACAATGTGGCGACGAAGCCGGCGCTCAGATTGTTTGACCGTTCCGGCTCCAGCGGTTGGGAACCCAGGGCAAGCGCCTCCGGTGAAGTCACCGGGAAGGAGAAGGCGATGTAGGTGCCCCAGTTCACCTGCGCCCGGTAGGAGATGGTAGCCAACGTCGGCGCCTGGAATGCGTTGCCGATCGTTGCGCGCAACGCCAGGGCCGGGATGATTTCGAAGCGTGTCGACAGCCGGCCGATCTTGGCCGTGCCAAAGTCCGAATAATCCTCAATACGGCCCGCTGCGCTGATCGACCAGTTTTCCAGCGGATAGAAGGACAGTTCCGCATAGGCCGATTTATTGTTGCGCGTTGCGTTCACTTCATTGTCGGGCGTGTAGCCGAATACCGCCTGCGATCCGCAATAGCTGTAGCTGGTGAGCGGCATGCCGGCGTTGGGGCCATCAAGCACGGACGCGCCGCCGCAGGAATAGGATTGCGGTTCACCGGCATGAACGAGGAACTTTTCCTTGCGATATTCCGCGCCTGCGGCGAACTCGACCGGCTTGGCGCTGATCGGCAGATCGAATGCGCGCTTCACGCCGATATTGGTTGTCCAAGCGGTATAGTCGGTAGTGCCGATATAGAATTTGGTCTTGCTGTCGAGACCGTAGGAAGGGTTCACCGTGTCATGCGCGCCGATACGCGCCTTGTTGCCGCCATATGTCGTGCTGATGTCCCAGTTCCAGGAGCCGATGTCGCCTTCCAGGCCGAACATGACCTCGAAGTCTTTCTCTTTCTGGTCGCGGATGGGTGAAAAGCCGTCAGGGAAGATGGCGCGGACATTTTCATTGCGCAGCGGCAGGCGGAAGGCGTTGAACAGATCCGCATCGCGCTCCGCATAGGTGCCGAACGAATAGAGGCGAACGCTGTCGCTGAGTTCGAAGCCAAGATCCGCAGACAGGGATTTGGTGGTGTAGGGGGACTCGCCCTGAATCTGGGAGGCATTGCTGTCGCGCGTCGCCTCGCGAGGGTCTGGCGTGGCGCCAGCCGGGAGGGTCGGCTGAGTAAGGGCGCCCCTTGGCAGGATGGGGTTGCCGCTGGCGTTCAGGGGGAAATAATAGAGGATGTCGGAGGGGACGGGCGAGCCGCGGAATGTGCGGCCGCGCTTTTCATATTGCGCCGTCACATAGAGGTGACCCTGTTCGCCAAGTTGAAAGCCCTTGCCGATATAGGCCGAATAGGTCTTGCCTTCGCCATCGCCAAAGGTGCCGAAGCGTCCGAAGGCGGTAAGCCCGGTATCATCCTTCTTCGTGATGAAGTTGATGACACCCGCAATCGCGTCCGAACCGTAAATCGCCGAAGCACCGTCACGCAGCACCTCCATCCGCTCGATCGCTGCGGACGGGATCATTGCGATATCGACCGATTGCGCCGCGCTGGTGCCGCCAACCCCAAGGGTCGATGTCGCGTGGCGGCGTTTGCCGTTTACAAGGACCAGTGTGTGGCCCGGGCTGAGGCCGCGCAGATAGGGACCGCGAACGATGCGCGCCGATGAACCGGGGGTGCGGGGCAGATCGAGGGAAGGCACCAGCACGGCCAGGCTTTCCAGAAGGTCGGTCTTGGTCGTGCGCGTAATGTCTTCGGCGGAGAAGGAGTCGATCGGCGATTCACTGGTATAGACGGTCCGTCCAGCGGTGCGCGAACCGGTGACGATGACCATATCGCCATATTCCTCGGCGCTGGTGCTGGCCGCCGGAGCGGATGACTGATCCGCTGAAGTTCCGGTCTGGGCGGATGCTTCACCTGCGTCTGCCGCAAGGGCCGACTGTGCCGTCAGAGCTATTCCGATTGCCGCTAATGAAGTCGCGAGGGATAAGAAATTCTTGCTATAATACGTCATAACCATTCCCCTTGATTTTATGTGACCCTCCTCTCCTTGGAAGTTTTCAAATAAAGATCTTGTGGTATGTTTGTATTATACTATTTTTATCTGTTATATTATTGTATTTCCTGCATATATTATTTTGTATTTTAATTAATGAGCGCCGAAACCCCCGCCGCCGGGCGTTTCAATGACGACCAGGTCGCCCGCGCCAATGTCGATCGAGCCGCAGCCGGCGACATCTTCCTGCTGGCCGCCGGCCCGCATGACCCATTGCCGGCCGGGCATGCCATCCGTGCCGCCGGCCATGCCAAAGGGCGCGACCTGACGCCGAGACGAGACGAGGGTGGCCGTCATCGGTTCGAGGAAGCGAAGCGCCCGGATCATGCCATCGCCGCCGCGATGGCGGCCATCGCCGCCGGAATGGCGGCGGATCGCAGTCTGCTCGACCCATACCGGATATCGCAGTTCCAGCACTTCCGGGTCGGTAAGGCGGGTATTGGTCATGTGGGTATGGACGGCGGACGCGCCGTCGAACGCGTCGCCAGCGCCGGACCCGCCGCCAATCGTTTCATAATATTGATACTGGTCGTTGCCGAACAGGAAGTTGTTCATCGTCCCCTGGCTGGACGCCACGGCGCCGAGTGCGCCGAGCAGGGCGTTGCAGATGGCCTGGCTTACCTCCGTATTGCCGGCGACCACGGCGCTGCCGGGCCGGGGCGAGAGGAAACTGCCCTCTGGCAAAATGATCCGCAGCGGTGTGAAGCAGCCTTCGTTGAGCGGGATGGCGTCATAAACGAAGCACCGGAAAACATAGAGTACCACTGCGTGCACAATGGCGGGCGGGGCATTGAAATTGCCGCCATGCTGCGCGGTCGTGCCGCTGAAATCTATCGTTGCCTCGCGCGCGCCATGATCGATGCGCACGGCCACGCGCAACATTCCGCCATCATCCATGGGATAGGCGAATTCGCCATCCTTCAGCTTGGCGAAAACGCGGCGGATGCTCTCTTCCGCGTGGATCATGACATGACCCATATAGGCGAGGACCAGCGGCCAGCCCTGTTCCCGGACCATCGCCTGCAGTTCGCGCACCCCGGTCTCATTAGCGGCGATCTGCGCGCGAATGTCCGCGACGTTGATGTCCGGATTGCGCGCGGGCCATGGCGCATCGGCAAGCAGGTCGCGGAACGCGTGCTCCTGGAACTGGCCGCCATCCAGAATCAGGAAGTTGTCGATGACGACGCCTTCCTCCTCCAGACTGGCAGAGTCGGGCGGGGTCGATCCCGGCGTCGTGCCGCCAATGTCGGTATGATGCGCCCTGTTACCGACGAAGAAGCGCAATTCGCGTCCGCTGTCATCGAACACAGGCGCCACGACCGTCACGTCGGGCAGGTGTGTGCCGCCGGAAAAGGGATTGTTGAGGACGATCATATCGCCGGGCTTGAGCGTGTCTCCGCGCAGGCGCAGGACGGTGCGCACGCTGTCGCCCATCGCACCCAGATGCACCGGCACATGCGGAGCATTGGCGATAAGATTGCCCTGAGCGTCAAATACAGCGCAGGAATAGTCCAACCGTTCCTTGATATTCACGCTGGTCGAGGTGTGCTGCAGCACCACGCCCATCTGTTCAGCTACAGCCATGTAGCGGTTGTTGAACAGCTCGAGCAGGACGGGATCGGCCTTTTTGAAGGTTGCGCCATTCGCCGTATCTGCCGTTTCCGCCTGTGCTTGCCGCTCCAGCAATAATATACCGCCGGTCGAGACCTCCGCCTGCCAGCCCGGTTCAATTACCGTTGTCGATAGCGCGTCGCAGATAAGGGCAGGGCCAATGATGCGGGTCCCGCGCGCCAGACTTTCCCGCTGGTGGACAGTCGCCGCATGCGCTTCCTCTCCGCTCCACAAGGTGATTTGGGCATCTTCGCCTTCAAATGGCGCAGCGGCTGGCGCCTCGGTCAGCGGCTTGGCCGGCTCGCCGGGCACGATCGCCTCCAGCGTAACGCTTTCCAGAATGAGGGCGCGGTCCGGCGTATGGAAACCAAAGCGTTGCGCGTGCGCCTGTTCAAAGGCGGTGCGCATGGCTCCGGCATTGCCGAACGCCACACTGAGCGCTGTGTCGGTTCCGGCATAGCGCAGTTCCGCCTGACGGTGGAAAAGAATGTCCACCGGCTCCGGTTCGCGCGCGAGAAGTTCGGCGGCGCTTTGCCGTTCCGTGTCGGCCAGAAGCTGCTCGACATCCCTCACCGTGGCGTCGTCCAGATCCCGTTCTATGGCCTGTTGCGCGATCAGGCTCTGATCAGCGAGGCCCATGCCGTAGGCCGAGAGGACTCCGGCAAAGGGATGGATGAGTATACGCTCCATGCCCAGCGTCTCGGCGATCAGGCAGGCATGCTGGCCACCCGCTCCGCCAAAGCATTGCAGCGCGAACTGGCGGACGTCATGCCCCTTTTCCAGCGAAATCCGCTTGATCGCCTGCGCCATGCTCTCGACGGCAACCCGTACGAAACCCTCGGCGACCCGCGTTGCAGTCCAGTTGTCCCCGCTCGCGCGGGAAACCTCCTGCGCGAGTTCCTCGAATTTCGTTTGCACTACTTCGGCATCGAGCGGCTGATTGGCGTTCGGACCGAATATGTGGGGGAAACGCGCGGGCTGAACCTTGCCAAGCATGATGTTGGCGTCAGTGACGGTCAGTGGGCCACCATTGCGATAGGCGGCCGGTCCCGGCTGCGCGCCCGCACTGTCCGGGCCAACGCGGAAACGGACGCCATCGAAATGCAGGATCGACCCGCCGCCAGCCGCGACGGTGTGGATTGCCATCGTCGGCACGCGCACCGGCGCACCGGCAATCTCCGTGTCGAACTCGCGCTCGAAGCGTCCCGCATAGAGGGCGACGTCCGTCGAAGTGCCGCCCATGTCGAAGCCGATGATGCGGTCAATGCCGATGGCCTCGGCCGTGCGGGCCGCGCCGACGACCCCGCCCGCCGGACCGGACAGGATCGCATCCTTGCCGCGAAACAGCGCTGCATCGGTCAGTCCGCCGCTTGACTGCATGAAATAGAGCCGTGTGTCGCCCAGCTCAGAAACGACCTGATCGACATAACGGCGCAGAATGGGCGAAAGATAGGCGTCGACCACCGCCGTATGAGCGCGCGCGACCAGGCCGATCGAGGGGCTTGCTTCATGACTGGTCGAAACCCAAGGGAAACCGGCCTGATGCGCCAGTTCGGCCACTCGCCGCTCGGCGTGCGGATGTTTCCACGCATGCATCAAGGCGATGGCGCATGCCTCGAAACCCTGTGTGCGATACTCATGCAGGCGGGCGAGCAGATCATTCTCGTCGAGCGGCGTGCGTGTCTCGCCATCCACGTTGACGCGCCCGCCAATCTCCTCGACGGCTGCATATAGTGGCTCCGGCCGGTGGATATCGAGCGCAAAGAGATCTGGCCGCGCCTGATTGCCGATGCGCAGCACGTCGGCAAAGCCCCGGTCGATCAGCAACAGGGTCTTGGCGCCCTTGCGTTCCAGCAAGGAGTTGGTGGCGACCGTCGAGCCCATCTTCACCCGGTCGATCAGATGGGATGGCAGAGGCGCATCCGGCGCAAGGTCAAGCAACTGCCGGATGCCGGCGACGGCGGCGTCACGATAATGCGCAGGATTCTCGCTCAGAAGCTTGATTGTGCGCAGGTCACCGCCGGGCGTGCGCGCCACAATATCGGTAAAAGTACCGCCACGATCCACCCAGAATTGCCAACCACCCATGACTCGAAACGGGACCCCCCTGAAAATCTGCGACTCACGATGACAATTTATCGACGTTTTGTCTACATCGGCTTGACAAAATGATTGCAAATGGCAGAATATGGCCATTCAGAGGGGGTTTTCATGGCCAAGTCCACTCAGTCGAAGTCTGCATCCAAGGGGCGTCCGGTCGTTTCTTCGGCCCATCTGGCGGACGGCGCTTCGCCCGCGCTGTCGGAGCTGGAGTTCAGCATCAATCTGGCGGCGACCGCCTACCACCGCTGGATGGTCCGGTGCGCAGCGGCAGCGGGCGCGCAACTGACGCCGCTTGAAGTATTGATCATGCACACGGTGCGGCACCGCGACCGTCCCAAGCGGCTGACGGACATCACCCTGGTCTTGGACATAGAAGATACGCATCTGGCGACTTACGCGCTGCGCAAGCTGGAGGCGGCGGGTCTGGTCGAGGCGACAAGGGCGGGGAAGGAAAAGCTGATCGGGCCGACGGCAGCCGGGATCGCCTTCTGCGAGAATTATCGCCAAATCCGGGAACAATTGCTCGTCGGTCCGGCCAGAAGCCAAGGGCCGAGCGAAGACATGCTTTCCCAACTCGCCCAGCAGATGCGTCTGCTATCGGGAAGCTACAATCAGGCCGCCCGCGCGGCCGCGACACTCTAGGCGGAGTAGGGGCGGCATGCTGGTCCTTTCTGGCATCGCGGTCATCATTCTGGGTTTCATTCTGCGGCTGAACGCGATGCTGGTGGTGGCTTGCGCCGCGCTTGTGACGGGCCTCGCCGCGGGCCTTGACATCATCGCCACGATCGAGCGGCTGGGCGCGGCGGTGCGGGACAGCCGCTTCATAGCCGTCGTATGGCTGATCCTGCCGATGATCGGCCTGCTTGAGCGCGCTGGCCTGCAGGAACAGGCGGCGCGGCTGATCACGGGTCTGAAGCGTGTGACCGCAGGCCGTGTGCTGTTCGCGTATTTTCTGCTTCGGCAGGGGACGGCTGCACTGGGGCTGACTTCCCTGGGCGGACATGTGCAGATGGTGCGGCCGCTCGTGGCTCCTATGACGGAGGCCGCCGCCGAAAGGCAGTTGCCGCTTGATCCCGCGCTTCGTTACAAATTGCGCGCGCATGCCGCCGCGGTCGACAATGTGGCGCTGTTTTTTGGCGAGGATATTTTCATCGCCATCGGGTCGATCCTGCTGATGCTGAGTTTCCTATTGAACTACGGCATCGTCCTGACCCCGGTTAGCCTGGGGCTGCATGCCATCCCGACAGCGATCGCCGCGTTGCTGGTGCATGGGATGCGGTTGCAGATGCTTGATCGCCGTCTATCGCGACTGACGAGGATAGGGGCGTGATCCGGCTGGAGCATCTCTATCTGCTCACTGGTGCGATGTTTGCCGCCTTCGCCATTTCCCACCTTCGCGAAACGGATAATCCGGTGCGCTGGCGAAGCGCATCATTCTGGGGGCTTTACGCGGTGATCCTGATGGCGGGATCCGTGTTGCCGGACCTTGCAAACGGGTTGATCGTCCTTGCTCTTGTTGCGTTGGCGGTCAGCGGGTTGCGGCCGTCGGTTGCGCACACGACCAGCAAGCAGGGACGGGAGGAATCGGCGAGGCGGCTTGGCCCCTGGCTGTTTGCACCGGCGCTGCTGGTCCCCATACTGACCATCGCCGCCACGCTGTCGCTGCGGGAGGGCAAGTTGGGAGGATGGCAACTTATCCAGCCGGGCCAGGTCACGCTGATCGCGCTGGGGATTGCTGCGGTGCTTGGCTTTGCGGCTGCGCTGTTGATGAGCCGTCCGCCGGCTCGCGCAATGATCGGCGAGGGGCGACGGCTCGCCGATTCCGTCGGCTGGGCAATGCTGTTGCCGCAAATGCTGGCGGCGCTGGGCGGCCTGTTCGCGTTTGCAGGCGTGGGAGAGGCGGTTGCGCCGCTGATTACCGGGTTCATACCGATCAACGGGGCATGGAGCGCCGTCATAATCTATTGCGTCGGAATGGCGGTGTTCACGGCAATCATGGGGAACGCTTTCGCTGCATTCCCGATCATGACGGCTGCAATCGGACTGCCGCTGGTTATCCAACGCTTCGGCGGCGACCCGGCGGCGGTGTGCGCCATAGGGATGCTGAGCGGATTTTGCGGCACGCTGACAACGCCGATGGCAGCGAACTATAATATCGTACCGGCGGCGGTGCTGGAACTGCCGGACCGGAACCAGGTCATAAAGACGCAGTTGCCAACGGCTTTCGCCTTGCTGGCGATCAATATCCTGCTGATGCGCTTCCTCGCGTTTTTATGACATGGTTCGAAGGGTGCAATGCCGTCTGAAAATATACGAATTGCCGGGTATTTTCCGATCAGGATGGCGGCAGGTCAATTTCGGTCCGGCCGGGATATCTGGCAAAACGCCCCTGACCCGGTTGATGTACCGGCCCATTTGACGACCATGGCCATCCGCCGAAGCGGGTATCCCTGAAATCTCGCATGGCCTGATGTATTTGTTCATGGGTGTTCATGACAAAGGGACCATGCGCAACAATAGGTTCGTTGATCGGTACGCCCTGAAGCAGCATTATCCGGGCCGTTTCAACGCCGCCATTGGACAATGTAACGGGCATCTGGGCCATCACCTCGATCAGCCTTCTGGTCGGTTGATGCTGTCCGGCAACAGCCAGCCGGTCGCCGGTGTGAAAATACAGCGTGCGCCGTGTGCCTTTCCCCGTTGCCGGGGGCAGTGTCAAACTCGCTCCCGGTTCGAGCGTGATTTCCCAGATCGCAACATCCTTTTCCGGATCGCTGGCCCAGGAATCCGGCGCCGGCGCCGGCGGCGTCAGGGCAGGTTGCGATTCTTCCTGAGGATCGTAGGCCCCGGCGATGACCTTGACCTGCGCGATTGCGCCCTCTGCATTCTGGACGCGATATAGGGGAATATCGCTGGCCCACAGCATCTTGAACGCCGGCTCAGTCATCTTCCGGTCGGCAGGCAGATTAAGCCAGATTTGATAGAAATCGAGAGGATTGCCCTCGTGTGCGTTGCGCAGGGGAAACATCTCACAATGAAGGACACCCTGGCCGGTGGTGAGCCATTGCACGTCGCCATCGCCATAGCGCGCCATCGAACCCATGGAGTCCGTATGGTCGATCAGGCCTGTCAGAGCGATCGTCACTGTTTCAAAGCCGCGATGCGGATGCGCAGGGAAACCGGGCACAGAAGTACCGTGATACATGTTGTACCCGTCCTTGCCGGTAAAGTCGCTGCCAAGAGAGCGGCCGCGCAGCTTGTCTTGCGCAATACCTTGCCCGTCACTGGCTTCTGGATACCGGTCAAGATGATGTGTGCAGATCAGGAACGGGTCTGTCCCCGCCCAAGGATAGCCCAATGGTTCGCTCCGCAAAATCGCGCCGGTCACTCATGTCTCCCGTTCCAGATATGTGAGCGCAAATGGGGTATCGCTGGGGCGGACCGCAAGAAGGCACATGCATGGCACCCGGTCACAAACAAGGAACTTGTGACGAATTTCGCGGGGAGAAAGTGGCGTCAACTGGGCGCCAATCAATGCTGGCCGACCCCATTTGCTGCATTTTCGCTGTTACGTTGATGATAGCATAAGGACATTTCCGTCCGGATCAGCGAACCAGGCGAGTTTGACGCTGTTGTCGGGCGATGTCCAAATGCCCTGACTATCCTGCCCAAAGCCAGGATAGATGATGAATTCGATTCCGCGCCCGGTGAGCGCGGCCATCGCAGCGGTGAGGTCGGCAACCTCCCATCCAAGCGCGGGATGCCCCGATGGCTTGTAGTCCGGCATGGCCGTAAGACGAAGTTTAGCGCCGCCAATCGCGAAAACATCTCCAAAGCCATCCGAGCTTAGAAGATCAAGTCCGATCACGTCGCGGTAGAAGGCAACGCCGCGGCTGCGATCAGTTACATTGACGAACGCGATGGATTGCGCGGTGGAACCTATCGTCATCCAAAACCTCCCGGTCAATTCGCCATGGGCAAAGGTCAGAGGATGATTGGTAGCAGAATGCCTGCGGTTGTTATAGCTGCGCTGGGCTGGTGTCTGGCGGCATCCAAAGTCTCTAACAATGTTCCGCCCGCAGCGGACCGCGCGGATCGCCCGTCTCCGTCACAATCCGCAGCAGGCGGCGCAATGCCAGATCAAGCGCTTCACGGCCCATATTCTGGATTTCCGTATCAGCGGCAAGCGCATCGAGCGTATCGGTCTGTAACAGACCGGCGCGCTGCAGAGCCGTTTCCAGTGCGATACGGCGCTGGCGCTCGACGTGAAGCTGCGACGCGAGTTCGAAAATCAGCGCAGCAAGTTGGTCGGGGGCGACGTTTCTAAGATAGGCGTGGTCGTTTGAGGGGAGGGTCATGCGCTTTTCTCCGCTTCCAACACTGCCCAGGGGAAATGCCACTCCGGACGCTCTGGCCATGCGCTTTCCGGCAGACGGCCCCCACCACGCTCGTCGAACGCGGTCCAGCGCGCATTGATCAATCCTGCCTCGGCGCAGAGCGCGGGCACATCGGCCGTCAGCAGGCCCGGCATGAACGGTTCATTGTTGCGCTCCCCATGCTCCATCATTGCGAAGTCGCGGAACGCATCCCCCGTGCGGGTAAAATCGAGAAAGCGGAGCAGGCCGCCGGGCGCAAGAATGCGCGCGCATTCGGCCAGCGTCGCGATCAGCGCGGGGCGGGGAATTTCGTGGATCAACATGGTCGATGTAACAAGATTGACGGAACTGTCCGCCAATCCAGTGGCCTGACAGTCCGCCTGACGAAATTCTATCGCCAGTCCCGCCGCATTTGCGCGATCATAGGCAAGGCGCAGGCAGGGCGCCGCCAGATCGATGCCGACCACCTCCGCGTCCGGGAACCGCCTCTTTAGCGGCCAAGTGGATTTGCCGAAGCCGCAGCCCAGATCCGCTATCCGGCCGTAATGACGGTCCGGTATCGCCGTTTCGATGAAAGAGCGGTGGAATGTGTAGTCGTCATTGTCGCCAAGCATGACGAGCTTTGCGCCAAGCTCATAAATGTCGGCGGAGGAGTCAGCGCGCCATACGCCGCCCGGCTGCAGGTGAATATCCCAGTCCGTATACCAATCCGGCAGATGCATGGCGGGATCGAGGGTCAATTCCGCGGGACCCATGCTGTGCCCATGGCGCGCCGGAGGCCGTGCGCCAATCGCATCCGCCACGTCTCTCCACAGCATTTTCTGCGATGCCCTCTCAACGAAGGCAAACCAGGGATAAGCAGGCTGGCGACGGGTCGCGGCGCGCATGTCGCTCTTGTCGTCATCGGCCTCCACCTGCTCGCGCAACGCGGGAAACAAAGTATCTGCCCAGCGCCGCCGCAGGGTAAGAACGAAATCGAGCCGGCTGCGCTCATCCAATGCCAAGTTCATGCAATGCTCTCCAGGGGGCTGCACAGGAGTCCGCCACCAGACGGATCAGGTTCGATCAAGCGTACGCTCCAGCGCCTGCACTTCGGTGCGGTAATGTTTCAGGCCAAGCCAGACCAACAGGATCGAGGGAATGCCGATCAACGACACATAGCCGAACAGCATAATCCCGATCGATTTCGGATCGCCGCTCATGTCGATCGCCCAGCCGACCAGGGGCGGACCGAAAAGCGGGCCGATCAGAGCAATGACCGTATTGTAGATCGCAAGCGATTGGCCCCGGATTTCGCCCGGCGTGATCAGCGCCATGGAGGACGGGCCTCCGGCGGTAGCAACGGACTTTCCGATGAATGCGATGAACATTAATATGACTGCGAGTTCAGCGGACGGCATGACCGGATAGAGCGCGCTGGCGGGGACACCGATCCACAGGCCCAGGATAAGCACCCGCATCGACCCGTCGACATGATGCTGCGCGAATTTGCGCTGCGCCCAGACAGCCAATGCCGTGCCAATTGGCCCCGCAGTGAAATAGAAGATGCCGGTGACTGCGCCGATCTCCGCGACATTCCAACCCCAAATCCTTTGGAACAGCGGGATATTCCAGAAAGCGAGCGTGCTGATCGCAAAGTTGCAGGACGAGCCAATGAATAGCGCGCCGAACCCGCGCCATCTTTTCAGAATATAGCTGAACGCACCGCCGAACCCCTGGGTTGGCGCAATCTTCTCGCGCCGTTCCGGCTCCCGCACCGTAAGCATTAGCGCGGCAAAGAGGAAACCGGGCGCTCCGACGAGCAGGAAGGCCATGTGCCACGGTTCCATTTCGCCCACGAAAGGAAAGTGCAAAGGACCCAGCGTTTCCAGCCAGCGCACCACCATGCCTCCGCCCAGAAAGGCCAGTCCAGCCCCCAGATAAGGTCCGGCCATGAACAGGCTAATTGCCCGCGCACGCTCCTTCCTGTCGAAATAGTCGCTAATGATGGATACCGCGCCGGGACTGACCACAGCCTCGCCTATGCCAAGCCCGAGACGGAAGATGAGCAGCAAGATGAAGGTGTTCACCAGACCGCTGCCCACGGTCATTGCGCACCATATGACGATACCGGCGATCAGCAGGAACTTGCGATTGGCGCGGTCGGCATACCAACCCAGCGGTATGCCGACGAGCACATGGAACAGGGAAAAAGCCGGGCCAAGCAAAAGCCCAACCTGAAAATCGCTGAGGTCCATCGATTTCTTGATGGGTTCGATCAGCAAGGTCAGAATGTAGCGATCGAGATAGGAAAGGATGAAGATCAACAGCAGAAGATACACGACATACCAGCGATATGCCGCGCCGCTTTTGGGCGTAATCATTTGTCCGTCAGCGTTCATAGGCGAAGCCAAAGCCCAGACGAGCCTTGAGGTTGCGCTTCTCCAGATCGGCGCCGATCGCCTCGTCATTCTCCTTCACTTCCAGATTTTCCTGGGTCTCGGCGCGGATGATGATGACGACGTCGGCTGCCTCGTCCGCCGGGAACGGAAATTCATGCCAAGTGCCAAGATGGAGCTGCGCGCCGCAGCTTCCGTCAAAATAGAAGGCGCGCACCGTGTCAGGGTCTGGCTGATTAGTCTCTGTTGGCGCGCCTAGAACAGCGATGAACGCGCTGCTGCCGAGAGGGAGGAACGTCTGGGTATGTTTGAAATGCCGTTCCATCCAGACGACTTCCGGGGCGCGGGCATGAATGCGGGCAACGCTCAGGCGAGTCTGCTCGTCGCTGACGAAACCGCCCGGCGCCCAAAGCTCAACCTTGTCGCCATAGAATTGGCCGATGCGGGAACCAACAGTCTCATCGACCCCCACCAACACGCCATAGGGCGCGAATGCCTCGCGCGTTGCCGGCTCAACCTTCAGGTTGCGAAATTCCATATTCTTTCAGTCCTTCATGCCGTGCGGGCATCGCCCAGCACATGCCCGATGCAGATTGCAACGCATCCGCCATCGCTGATCGCCTGGTTCTCGCTGACGATTTCCGCCTGGTTACGCCAAGCCAGAAATGCGTTCTCATGCAGACCGACAGGAACCGTCCCGCCCTTCCCGCGAATATCGAGCTTGAGGTCGCCCGATATCAGGAACAGCCAGCGCTTCACGTCGCCGTCGGGAGACGACACATGAACCGGTGCGCTCGATCCTGCGGGAATGTTGACCAGCGTCACAGCGGGAAGCGCGTCCTGCGCTGGTGACAATTCCTTGACCAGCCAGCCCGGCTGTTGCGGATGCGGCAGCCAAGACCGGTCCTGTGCGTTGAACAGGATCGGCGTGCTATTCACTTCCGGCGGCACTTCGCCCTCAAATTCCACATCGAAGGATTCTGTTGCCGCCTCCGGCTCATGAACATCCGTGCCCGGACCGCTGGTCCACACCAGAAATTTGGTGCCGGTTTCAGGACCCATATCCCGGTTGATGCCGTGCAGCGCCATCGGCGGATTTTCGAGATAGTGGTGCCGCGTCAGGCGAGTGGGCACCGGACCCCCTTCAGGGTCCGGCCAATAGAGCGCCGTCCAGTCTCCACCAAGCACATAGTGGCGTTCGTTCACGCTGCGGTGATAGTGGCGATGCCCATCGGTCGCCATGGCCCGGATCTTCTCCGTAAAGCCCGCGGGCCAGTAACTGATCCGCACAACGCCGCCGCCAGTGTCCTCGCGGGAAAGAAGAAGCTGCGTCTTCTTTCCCGGATTGCGAGGATCCTCCTCCACCGGCATCGTGTCAGTGTCGATGAGGACATAGTCAGAGGTCATAGCTTCACCTGGAATTCGACAAATACGGTGCGCGGCGCGCCGTAATATTGCGAAACATTGAGGGACGTGCCGTTAAAGTAGGTGGAGTCGGTAAGGTTCCGGCCTCCGACGGACACACGATATTTTCCTTCATCAAATTCCGCGCCGACATTCGCGCCCAACAATGAATAAGCGCCCTGCGAGGCCGATGACACGTTCGACGGATCGGTCGTATATGCGCTGGTGTGGACATTGTTGATGTTCGCAAACAACTCCGTGCCGCTGGCGAGCATGTAGCGATATTCGCCGCCAACGGAGAACTGGAACTCCGGCGTCAGCCGCGGGCGCCGGCCGGCCGCAGAACCTGACAGGGTTTCCGCGTCCAGATAACCGCCGCTCGCGAACAGCGACAGGCCGCGGGTGAGCCGTGCTTCCATTTCGACCTCCACGCCCTTGAACGAGAAGTCGGTGGCCGTCACATTGTAAGGCACGGCGGTCGATTGCGTCTGCATATTGTTATATTTGGTGTCGAACGCCGCGACGTTCAGACGAAGACGACGCGCGAACCATTCGGACTTGATGCCGATTTCGTTGTTCTTGGCCGTTTCCGCTCCGGTGTTTCCGAACACCACCTGAGCCACGCGCGGCGAGGCATAGGTGCTGGAGAAGCTGCCCGGCCGATAGCCCGTCGAGTGCGAGGCGTAGACCATGACATCGGGCGTAAACGCATAGTCGATGCCGAACTTGTATGTGCCCTTCGTTTCAGAGAATGACGCTGTTCCGGTGAGGAAAGGCGTTCCCCCACCTATGGGGAACACGACGCGGTCGATCCAGCGCTTCTCCTTGCTGATGCGGCCGCCGACTTCCAGGTGAAGGCCGTCAATCAACTCATAGTTCAGGTTGGCGAAGGCGGCGTAGCTGTCGGCCTTCTGCGTGTCGTCGACATTATGAGTGGTGTAGAGATTGGCGTCGTGGTCGATCTTCTCGCGGAAATAGACGAGGCCCGCGACCCAACTGAAGCGGCTTTCCGTGTTCGAGGTGATCTGCAGCTCTTGCGAGAACTGGTTCTGCTTCTTCAGATCGCGCAGTAATACGCCCTGACCAGGAAGGCGGGTCTGATCGATCACGTCCAGCGAGTCCAGCTCACGATAGGCCGTGATCGATTTGATGACCGCCGGACCGGCGTCATATTCCACGCGCAAGCTGTTGCCCCATGAATGCGCATAGCCCAGCGGCACGATGTTGATGCCGGTTTTGTACGGCGAGCCGAAACGGGGGACGCACGCCGCCACTGCCGGGGCGCAGGTGCCGCCGGTGGGTGATGAAATGCGTGTCGGGATCGTCGAACCGGAGTCATCATTGGTGATATCGGCGACGAAATTGATGCGCCATGCATCACCGGGCGTCCATAGGAGCGAGAAGCGGCCGCTCTGGCGGTCTATGCCGTTGCCACGCTGGCCATCATCCACACCGTTCGCGTCGACGCCGATCATGTAGCCGGTCTGACTGCGGGACGAGAGGTCAACCTTCATCGCCAACTCGCCCGGAATCAAGGGGATCGATGCGCCAAGGAGCACATCGCGGCGGTCATAATCACCCAGAGCAGCGCGGCCGGTGAAATGAGCGTCGTTCAAGTCAGGGTTTTTGCTGACATATTTAATCGCGCCGACGGTTGAATCGCGCCCATAGAGGGTGCCTTGCGGACCGCGCAGAATTTCGACGCGCTCCAGGTCGAGCAGATCGACCAGCGATCCCTGAAGGCGCGGCATATATACGTCGTCCACATATACACCGACCGGGTTGGCAAGGTTGAATCCCAGCGCATTGTTGCCGATGCCGCGGATGAACACCGACGCCGCGCCAGCGCCCGCGCCAGTCTGAATGATCTGCACGTTCGGGGCCCGGCCGGACAGGTCGATGGTGTCCAGCGTTCCCAACTGCTGAAGCATCGCGCCGCTAAGCGCGGTGATTGCGATTGGCGTATTTTGCTGATTTTCGGATACGCGCCGCGCCGTAACCGTGATTTCCGAAAGACCTCCATCGTCTTCGTTGGAAGCCGTGGCGGCGGCTTCGCTTGTTTGCGCTCCCGACTGTGCGAAAGCATAGTGCGGCGCGCTCGCAAGCAGCATTGCCGTCAGCAGTGAACCAGTTTTCCGTAGATGCATATCGTGTCACCTCCACTGTATCTGATGTTTTGTTCCCAATCAGTTCGTTATTTGCTCCTTTGCGGAGTCTTCCCTTCCTTGTTCCAAGTAGATCCAGGGCCGCCTGAGCCGGTCGGCGGCTCTTGCCCGGTCGATCGCGTCCCGCCTGGTCAGCGTCAGTTCGATTGCGTCCATGCCGCCGAGCAGCATCTCCTGCGCTTCGTCATCGATCTGGAATTGCCAGAGATCGCTCTGAGCAGTGCTGACTGTGCAGCGCTGAAGGTCGACTGTGACCTGCTGGTTTGCGGGCCAATGGCCGAGTGATGCCGCTATGCGTGCGATGGCGTCACAGCCCAACTCCACGGGGACAATGCCGTTATTCACGCAATTGCCGCGGAAAATGGGATTGAAGGATTCGGCGATGATGGCGCGGAATCCAAATTCGGCCAGCGCCCAGACTGCGTGTTCTCGGCTGGAACCGCATCCGAAATTCGCGCCCGACAGGAGGATGCGGGCAGGCGCGAAACGCGGATCGTTCAGGATGAAATCCGGGTCAGGTTCCCGCGAACTCACGCCGGAATAGCGCCAACCCGCGAACAGTCCGTCCGCCAGCCCCGTTTTCGTTACAGACCGCATCTCGCGAGAGGGGATGATCGCGTCCGTATCGATATTGTCGCGCAACAATGGTGCGGCGATGGCCGTCAGGGTTGTGAACGGTTCCATCACGCGAACCCCCGCGGATCGGCGATCGCGCCCATGACTGCAGAGGCGGCCACGGTTTCCGGTGATGCGAGATGGGTTCGCGTTTCGGGACCTTGCCGGCTTTCGAAATTGCGATTGGTTGAACTGATGACGCGTTGCCGGTGGCCGAAGCTTTCTCCGCCCGCGTAAAAGCACATCGAGCAGCCGGACTCGCGCCACTCAAACCCGGCATCGAGGAATATTTGGTCCAACCCTTCATCTTGGGCCTGCTCACGGACGCGCGTCGATCCGGGGACGCAGATGGCGGTGACGCCTGGTGCGATCTTTCGTCCAGCCAATATCTTCGCTGCTCTACGCAGGTCGGAAATACGGCTGTTGGTGCAGGATCCGATAAAGGCGGCGTCGATGGGCAGGCCGATCATCGGTTTGGCCGGGGCAAGATCCATATAGGCAAGCGCCCGGTCATAGAGTTCGCGCGGATCACGCGCCGCAACATCCGCAAAATGGGGTATGCTTGCGTCGAGTGGGACTGCCTGCTGTGGGCTGATGCCCCACGTCACCATGGGGGTTACTTCTGCGGCATCGATCCGATGTTCGGCATCGAATGTCGCGTCCTCATCGCTGCGAAGTTCTTTCCAGGACGCTATCGCCGCAGCCCAATCCGCGTCGCCGGGCGCATATGGGCGGCCTTTCAGGAATGCGAAAACCTTGTCGTCGGGCGCAATTATCGCGGAGAAAGCGCCAAATTCGGTCGCCATGTTGCAAAGGGTGAGACGCGCTTCCACGTCGAGTGCGGTGACGGCCGTCCCAGCATATTCGACGATGTGGCCTGCGCCACCAGCGGACCCGAAACGATGCAGCAGATACAGCGCCAGATCTTTGGCGGTCACGCCCGCCGCCAGCACGCTGTCGATGGTTATACGCATCGTCCGGGGACGCTTCACCCGCAGCGTGGATGTGGCAAGCGCATGCTCGGCGGCGGTTGATCCTATGCCCCAAGCAAGCGCGCCCAATGCGCCTTGTGAACAGGTATGGCTATCCGGACAGACTAGGGTTGTCCCAGGCAGGACTATTCCAAGTTCTGGTGAAATAACATGGCCGATCCCCTGGTCCGGATCGCCAAGATCGAACAGGGTAATGCCCGCGCGGGTGGCAAACTCCCGCGTGGCGACGATGAAGTCTGTACCGGTCGGCATGCTGGTGGCGTCTGTCCGCCCCGGAAGCGTATCGACAACATGATCCATCGTCACAAATACCTGCGACGGGGCCAGCACCTCCCGCCCGGCAGCGGCCAGGCTTTTTAGCGCAATCGCCCCGGTGCGCTCATGCAGCAGGACCCGGTCGATCAGAATAAGGTCGGTTTCAGAATTGATTTCCGCCGCCTGGTGGATTGTCCAGATTTTGTCGAACAGCGTCCTTCCCGCCCGATTTCCGGGCGCGGTTTCCTTTTCGATCAAATTTCCGGCGCTGTGTTCCATTGTCCCCCTGAGCGGCTTTGGGGTGCCCCATCGCTGCTTTAGAATCGCTTATTTGGTATATAAGTAGTACAATATAATTGTTATATAGATAGCACAATACATAAATGTGCAATCTTTGCCGGGTGGTTTTAGGCAGGCGGAGCCCGCCACCAGCCGGCTTCACGAACAGTGCGTCATGCGAACTACGAATTGTTATATGTTGTGACTCAGTGCTATGCGCGAGCGGGGCAACAATGAGTGAGAGGGGGATCGATGCCTAAACGGGCCGATGAGGTGACCGCTGGCGTCGACAGGCATCAGCCGGTGCCGCTCTATCATCAGATATTTCTTCAGCTTCGCGGCGAAATCGCCACGGGGGAACGGGAAGTCGGGTCACGGCTGCCGACGGAACAGGAATTGTCGGACAGCTTCGGCGTGTCCCGCATCACCGCGCGGCGGGCGCTGGATGAACTGGCTCAGGCCGGGCTTGTCGCGCGCAAGCAGCGGGTCGGCACCATCGTCACGTTCCGGCCGCCTGCAAAACCAATTGAAGGCGATATCGACCAAGCGCTGGAATCGTTGATTGCATTCGGCCGCAATACGCAGGTCAAACTGATTGATCTGGAAACGGTCCCGGCCGCGCCGCCGATGGATGCGACCCTTGATGTCGCGCCGGGCGCGGACCTTGTGCGGGCTGTTCGTGTCCGCTGGCAGGATGATGCGCCGCTCGGCCATTTCGTGACGCATGTGCCGGGCGCCTTGGGGGTGAAGCTGACACGCGCTGCGCTAAGAAAAACGCCGATGCTTGCGTTGATAAGGGAAGCGGGCATCCGTATCGGCGCGGCGGAACAGACGATTTCCGCTACGCTGGCCGACGCTGCATTTGCATCACTGCTTCAAGTGGATATCGGATCGGCGTTGTTGAGGGTCAACCGCACCGTCTATGACGCAAACAAACGGCCGATCCAGCATGTCCAGGCGCATTTCCGCCCGGATCGTTATCAGATACGGCTGGACCTTCACGGCGTAACCGTCTGAACGCATCAGGCAAGGCGCGCTAGGCCGGGGCCAGCGCGTCTGCAATCTCGCCAGTCGTGTGGAATGCGGTATCCGGTTGCGCCGCGAGCCAGCCGAGCAGCCGTTCAAATGCGCCCATGCGGTATGGCAGTCCCATAATATAAGGGGTGACATTGATCGGCAGCATTCGCCCGCCAAATATTTTTGCCTCCGCCGTCAAAAATGCGTGCGCATCCTGCATCTGTTGAACCCACGAGTCGGCTGAGTTCTGCTGGACTGTAATGATCTGGCGGTCCGACAATTCATGATTGACCGGTATGTTGATCAGGTCGCCCGCTGCCGTCGTAAAGCGATAGGGCAGTTCATCATTCACCCAGTCGCACATGTAGGAGACGCCGGCTTCCGCCAGAAGCCGGGCGGTGTTGAACGATTGCGATCGCGCGATCGACATCCAGCCACGCGGCCGCGCGCCGCTTGCCGTTTCGAGGGCATCGAGCGACGCTGTGATCAGAGCGTGTTCTTCGTCCTCGGCAAGCCCAGTGGCGATGGCGCCATTCATGTCTGTTGAGTGGGCGATGATTTCATGGCCAGCGTCAACAATGTCTGCGATTATTTGCGGATAGCGTTCCCCGATGGCGCTGTTTGCCGCAACGGACACCTTTGCTCCAGACTTCGCGAATGCATCAAGCATGCGGTAGAATCCGACCCGAGTGCCATATTCCCGCGAGGTGTAATGGCGATAGTCGGGATAGGGCGTGACCATATGGCCCGGCGCGCGGAACGGCTTGTCGGCCGGAAGGATCGGGAACCATTCCAGATTGACAACAATCGCTACCGCGACACTCTTGCCTGATGGCCAGGCGATCGGTGGCCGGTCAAACAGGCTGGCATAGCCATAATAATCATGGTCCATCCCCTGTCTGCGCAGCGGATATTCCAGATATTCGGGTTCCAGGCTCATGCCGTCACCTCACGCATATAGTGGTCTGCAATGTCGCCGCTGCGGGTTATCCAAGCGCGGCCATCAGCAGCGATATGTTTGAGCACCTCCTCAAAAGGGCCGATCCTATGTGGTTGTCCGATCAGATAGGCATGGAGAGGAATGCACATCACCGTGCCGCCTTCATCCGCTAGCCTCTGATATTGCCGGATCAGCGTGTCGGCATATTCGCGGGGACTCATATTATAAACGAAGAAGCCGTAATGATCGTTGACCTCCAGGCTGTAGGGCATGGAGATCAGCCGCCCCTGCTTCACATGGACCTCGCCAGGCTGATCGTCGTGATAGAGGTCGCAGGTGTAGCTGAGACCATATTCGGCGATAAGATCAAGCGTGCGCGGAGTATGGGTCAAGGCGGGGGCAAGCCATCCCTTGATCGTCTGACCGGTCGCATCGCGCACGGTCTTGATCGAATCCTCGATCAGCGCACGCTCCTGCGCTTCGTCCATGCCGTAGCTGTAGCGGGTGTTGTAAATGCCGTGGCTGAAGAATTCCCAGCCCCGCGCATTGGCGTCCTCCACAATCTGCGGAAGATGCTGGCACATTGCGACTGACAGGCTGACCGATCCGGGGAAGCCGTGTTTTGTCATCACTTCCGCCATGCGCCAGTGGCCGACGCGATTGCCATAGTCCCGATGGCTGTAGCCGACGACATCGGGATGCGGCTTCGTCCAGCTTTTGCGGTGCGGGTTGGCGGGCGGATCAAGCTCATAAAATTCGATATTGGGCGATACCCACACCGCCACCTGTTTTCCATCCGGCCAATTCAGCTTGGGCCGCCCGCGATAGGGGCGGAAGTCGTAAAGGCTGGGATCTTTCTCGCCCTCGCGCATTAACGAGCCTCCAGCCAATCAATCACCGTCTGCACCGGCTCGACATCGGCATATTTGAGCTGAAGGTCGGTCAGATTGGCGAAGTGATAGCTTTCATGCTTGTCCGCGCAGGTCTCGATCGGGACGATGGTGCGATAGCCGCGGCTCAAGCTGTCCACCGCTGTAGCCCGGACGCACCCGGACGTGGAGCCGCCTGTCACTACCACCGTGTCGACCTTGTGCCAGACCAGCAGGCTTTGCAGGGGCGTTTCAAAAAAGGCCGACGGCATGCGCTTGGTATAGATCGCATCCTTTGCCTCATCGATCTCGCACCGGTCGTCAAAGGCATGGCGGCGGGAATTGATCTTGATATTCTGCAGGCTGTCAGGCGTATTGGTGCGCGTACCCCATATGCCTGCATCGCTCGCGTCATCCATATAGGCGACATGAGTCCAGACGACGGGCATGCCTTTCGCGCGAGCGAGGCGAGAGATTGTGTTGGCATGGGCGATCTGCAACGGGTCGGTTTCGTAAGCCGTCTTGAACTCGTCGATCCGCGTATAGGCATTCTGGAAGTCGACATTCACGATTGCGAGTTTTTCACCAAAGCCGAACTTGGAGCGCGCAGGGTTCGCCATGACTTCCTCGAAGATCTGGCGCGCTGTCTTTCCGTCTGAAATCATTCTCGTGCCCACGATCTGGCTCATCACACATACTCCATCTGCTTCGGGGGCGCGAAGCCCAGGGGCAATCCAGCGTCCGGCAGAAAACCGTACATATCCTCCTCCGGCAGAGCGGCCGAGACGATCTCCCGCACTTTCAGAAGTCTTTCAATATCGATGCCCGTCCGAAGCCCCATCGCTTCCAGCATGAACACCAGATCTTCGGTGACGATATTGCCGCTGGCGCCTGGCGCAAACGGACATCCGCCTATCCCGCCGAGCGATGAGTCCAGCGTAGTAAGGCCGGCCTCAAGCGCTGCGAGCGCATTGGCGAGTCCAAGACCGCGCGTGTTGTGGAGGTGGATGCCCGTAAGCGCTGCATCGCCGACGACATTGCGAACAAGGGTTATCAGCCGTTTCACCGCCGCAGGGTCCGCATAGCCGGTGGTGTCCGACAGGCCCACTTCATCGCAGCCCGCGTCCATAAGAGCAGCGGCAAGCCGCGCGATCTGCGCATCGGGAATTGCGCCCTCCAACGTGCAGCCAAATACGGTCGACAGGCTGCCTTCAAAATGCGGGCGACGGTTTACGGGCTGCGCACGGATAAGGCCGGCAATGGACACAGCTTCGTCGATCACCTGTTCGTGAGTGCGGCGAAGATTGGCGAGGCTGTGCGTTTCCGATACCGATAATGGCAAGGTAATCTTGTCGGCGCCTGCGGCGATCGCTGCCTCCGCGCCACGCGCATTGGGCACAAGTACGGCAACAGTCAGGCCGGGGATCGTCTTTGCATGGGCGACGATTTCTGCGGTGTCGGCGAGTTGCGGGAGCAGCTTGGCGGGAACGAAGCTGCCCACCTCAATCTCCCGTAGACCTGCGTCCGCTGCGGCAGAGATCCAGGCTTTCTTCGCTTCCGTCGGCATGATCGAAGGGATGCTTTGCAGGCCGTCGCGTGGCCCTACCTCGCTTACCAATATATCGATGCCGGCAGTGTGATGACTCATATTCTCGCCCTTGCTTATTTGTATTACTTATATATCAAAATGGCCAAATGTCGAGTAGGAGTCTCAAGAAGGTGACGACAGAAAATTTGCCGCTGGCCGGTATCCGGGTGGTGGAATTCTCTCATATGGTCATGGGACCATCGGTGGGGGTGATCCTTGCCGACCTTGGCGCCGATGTCGTGAAGGTGGAGCCGGAAGGTGGGGACAAGACGCGTAGCCTGCTTGGCTCAGGCGCTGGATATTTCCCGATGTTCAACCGTAACAAGCGCAGTATTTGCCTCGATCTGAAATCGGAAAGCGGCCTGGAGACTGCGCGCAAGCTCGCCTTGCGCTCCGATATCCTGATCGAGAATTTTCGTCCGGGAACCCTTGCCAAGCTGGGGCTGGGTTATGATTCGCTGTCGGCGGAAAATCCCGGTCTCATCTATTGTTCGGCCAAGGGGTTCCTCAACGGACCCTATGAGCACCGTACCGCGCTGGATGAAGTTACGCAGATGATGGGTGGCCTTGCCTATATGACCGGTCCTCCCGGACGGCCGCTGCGCGCAGGCTCCTCTGTTGTGGATATCACCGGCGGCATGTTTGGCGTGATCGGGGTGCTGGCTGCGCTGGAGCGCCGGCACAGGACGGGCAAGGGCGGAGAGGTCAAGTGCGCTCTGTATGAAACGACCGCATTCCTGGTCGGCCAGCATATGGCGCAAAAAGCCGTCACAGGACAGGCAGCGCAACCCATGCCTGTGCGAATCTCCGCCTGGGCGATATATGATGTATTCGAAACTTTGCGGGATGATGAGCAACTGTTCGTAGGAGTCGTGAGCGACAGCCAGTGGCGGCAGTTTTGCGATGCGTTTGCACTGCAGGATTTGGGCGAAAACCCCGATTATGCGCTGAATAATCAGCGGGTGCTGGCCCGCGACATCATTCTGCCACAGGTGCGTGCGTTGTTCAGGGCGATACCCCGCGAAACTCTGATCGCGAAGTTAGACGGGTTGGGACTGCCATTCGCACCGATCGCGCGGCCCGACGAATTGTTTGATGACCCGCACCTTACAGCGTCCGGTGGTCTGATGGACGTAACCCTTCCAGGTGGTGAGGCAACCCGCCTGCCGGGCCTGCCGATCGAACTCGACGGACAACGCATGGGGCTGCGGCACGATATCCCTCTGGCGGGTCAGCATGCGGATGCGATCCTGTATGAAATCGATCATTCAGATAGATAGCCGCCGCTAGCTTTTTTGCTTTTAAGTGCGCGGCCCATTTGGGCCCGTCGTCGCCGGAACATCGGGGGGCTTATGCTTTCGCTTGAGCCTCATGGAGTCCGAAGGAGTCCAGCGGCACGGCGTTGTGGAGGGCCAGTTCGCCGTTTGCGATCTTGCGCTTCAGGTAGGCGAAGGTTTGCGCGGTCTGGTTGTAGAGATGTTCGCCACCCTTCAATGGCGGATATTTCGGTGCTTCGCCCTTCACCATTGGCGTAATCACATGATCATAATCGCAGGAGAAAAAGAGCGGAAAGGAATAGCGTTCCTCTTTCACCTTCTTCACCCGATGTTTTGTCGCGACATATCGGCCGTTCGACATGATCTCCATCATATCGCTGATGTTCATGATCATCATATTTTCGATCAACGGCACGTCGGCCCATTTTCCTTGCTTATTGATGACCTGGAGGCCCGGCGCGGTCGCGAATAGCAGGGTGAAGCATTCATAATCCGTGTGTGCCCCGATACCCGGCCGATCCTTTGCATCCGGATCGAAAGGGTAATGAATGAGCCGGAGTTGGCTTGGCGGATGCTGGAGGTGCGCATCGAAATGAGTCTCCTCCAGTCCAAGCGCTAGTGCGAAGGCGCGAAAAAGCTGATGCCCAATAGCCTTGATATGCTGATAATAGGCAAGCACATCCTCCCGGAAACCGGGCATATCGGGCCACAGATTAGGACCCAATAACGGCCGGCGTCCCTCCGCCAACGGATAGTCATAGTTGACGTCAAAGGCTTCCTTTAAATCGTAACCGCCGCCGCCAAACTGCTCCTCACCGATGGGGACGTAGCCGCTATGGTTCTCCGAATAGCCGATATAGCTGCGCATCTTCGTGTCGATATCGGCGGCGAAATAGTGTTTCGCTGTGTCGACCAGCCTGCGAAAGATGTCGGTGTCGAACTGCGCGCTTTTGATGTAAAGGAAGCCAGCCTCTACGCAGGCCTTGTCGAGATCGCGGGCCACCTGCAACCGCTCCTCGAAACTGTCGCTGCCGATATTCGAGATGTCGACAAGAGGAAGGGCATATTGCTGCGTCATTGCACCTCATTCGTTGCCGGACATCGCGCGGCAAGGGCGCTTATGGCTTCTATTGAATTCATGCCAAGATCCATGTGCAACCCGACTGGAACAACCAGAGTCACAACGCTGCCGGAGCTGTAAATGCGATAATGTCTATGCAATGAAGCGTGCGGTCAACGCATGATTTCCGGGATATATCTGCCGGACATAGGTGATGCGTTCGGTGGTGCGCCAAGTCCAGCGTTCGATCGACAGGCAGGCGCTACCGGCTGGCAGGTCAAGCTGTGCCGCCTGTTCATCCGTTGCCATGACAGCCGTGATGCGGTGTTCGGCGTCTGTCCATGGGACATGCCGTAGCAGCCAGCGTCCCGGACTTTCGCAAGAAAAATCCATTTGGCGCGCGGCGGGCACCATTCCTAGATTTATGAGACGCTCCTCCAGAGCGAAAGGCTTGCCATCGGCATAATGCAGGCAGGTGATCGCCAATATATCGCCAGACTGCATGTCAAGCAGGATAAGTTCCTGCTCGTGCGCTTCTCGCGCCATACACGCACGGATGTCGAGGCTGTGCAGGTAGCCTTGACCTTCGATCTCGGCGGCGATGTCTGGAATATTCAGGGCAGCGCGATGGACAGTAGGGGCGGCAACGAAGCTGCCGGCGCGTTTGCGCCGTTCGACAAGGCCACGCTCTACGAGCGTGGCAATCGCCTTGCTTACCGTCATCCGCGAACAGCCATAATCGGCCATGATTTGATGCTCCGGCGGGATGCGATGCCCGGCCTCCCAGGCGCCCGACATGATTTGCGCCTCAATATCCTGCCGGATGCGGTCGTGGAGCGAGGCTCGCTTCATGCCAACAGCACACCCAGCGCCCGGCGATAGCGTGCGGCGATGGCATCACGTGCGACATGGCGGCCTCCCTCAACCAACCGGTCGCCGCGCCGCCATACGCCATCGATGGCGGATTTGCCCGCCACGAAAATCAGGCCGTCGAGCAGCGCGTCGTCTGTCCGCCCAGCGAGCGATGGATGGTCGTGGTTGAGCGTCAGGAAATCCGCCGCATTACCAAGCGCAAGACCGGCCGATGCGCCGAGCGCCTGCGCCCCTCCCGTTAACGCTGTACGAAACAGCGCGCTGCCGGTGGAGCCTCCCGGGGGACTGAAAATATTGCGGCCGTGCGCAAAAAGCCGCTGGCCATATTCTAGCAGGCGCAACTCCTCCGTCGCATCGATCAGGACGTTGGAGTCCGATCCGATGCCCCATATTCCGCCTTCTTGCATGAATTGTTGCGCCGGAAACAAGCCATCGCCAAGATTGGCTTCTGTAATAGGGCATAGTCCCGCCACTGCGCCGCTTGCCGCCATCATCTGTGTTTCGGTTGGCGTCATGTGCGTTGCGTGGACCAAGCACCAGCGCCTGTCGACCGGCATGTTGTCGAGCAGCCATTCGACTGGCCGCGCCCCACTCCATGCCATGCAGTCCTCCACCTCCCGGACCTGCTCAGCAACATGGATATGGATAGGACCCTGCGTCAGAGGCGTCAGCAGGGCGAGTTCGTCAGGAGTGACTGCGCGCAGGCTATGCGGAGCGATCCCAAGTACGGCATCCGGCAGTGTCCCGATCAGTGCAGCCATCCGGTCCAGCAGGGCGGCAAAGCTGTCGGGACTATGGATGAAGCGTCGCTGACCCTCGCCGGGCACCTGTCCACCAAAGCCGGAGTGCGCATAGAAAACAGGCAAATGGGTGAGGGCGATCCCACTTTCCGCGGCGGCGGCGATGATCGCGACGCTCATTGTCGCAGGGTCGCCAAAGGGGGCGCCGTCCCGATCGTGATGCAGATAATGGAATTCACCAACACGCGTGAAACCAGCCTCCAGCATCTCAATATAGGCGAGCGCGGCAACGGCCTGCAGGAGGTCAGGCGTCAGACGGTCGATAAAGCGATACATCGTCTCCCGCCAGGTCCAGAAACCATCGTCCGCTGGCCCGCGTTTCTCCGCCAGTCCCGCCATGCCGCGCTGAAAGGCATGGCTGTGCAGGTTGGGCAGGCCGGGTAGCGCTATGGCGTGACGCTCGTCCTCGGGGCCTGGGGACCGAGCCGGCAAGATCGCGCTTATCATGCCATCGCGGATTTCCATCCGTACGCTGTTTGCCCAGCCGGAGGGCAGCAAAGCCGTTGCGAAATGAAAGCTGCCGTCGGCCTGTCCGGTCATGGATATATCTCCCGCGTTTATGTCTATACATTATTGGAGATCGGTGCAATGTTCCGTGACAGGGAGATTCGGCATGCGGTGCGATCGGCTCTGGAAGGATGCGCGGCTGGCGACGATGGCCGGGGAGGGGCTTGGCGTTGTCGACCATGGCATCGTTGCCGCGAAAGACGGCTATATCCTCTATGCTGGTCCTGCCTGCGATGCGCCCGTGCTGGAGGCGAGTGAGACGGTGGATTGTGAAGGGCGATGGATCACGCCCGGCCTGATAGATTGTCACACGCATCTGGTGCATGCCGGGGATCGCGCGCAGGAATTCGAGCTGCGGTTGGCCGGAGCATCCTATGAGGAGATTGCGCGGGCAGGCGGCGGCATCGTTTCGACGATGAAGGCTACCCGCGCCGCGAGCGAAGCGGAGCTTGTGCAGAGCGCGCTTCCACGCCTTGATGCGCTGATTGCGGAAGGCGTGACGACGGTTGAGATCAAGTCCGGATACGGGCTGACCCGCATTGACGAAATGAAGATGCTGAACGCTGCGCGTCAACTGGGCGTGGAGCGCCATGTACGGGTTGCCACCACTTTTCTTGGCGCTCATGCCTTGCCGCCCGAATATGCGGATGATGCTGACGGTTATATCACCGCCATATATGAAGATATGCTGCCCGCCCTCGCTGCAGCGGGGTTGGTCGATGCAGTCGATGCCTTTTGCGAAGGAATCGGTTTCACCAATGCGCAGGTGGGGCGTGTATTTGATGTCGCCCGGAACCTTGGCCTCCCGGTCAAGCTCCACGCGGAACAGCTTTCCAATCAGCATGGCGCGCGCCTTGCAGCGGAGGCTGGGGCGCTTTCTGCCGATCATCTGGAGTATCTGGATGCGGCTGGCACAGCCGCTATGGCACGCAGCGGTACGGTCGCCACATTGCTGCCCGGCGCATATTATTTCACGCGGGAACAGCAACTGCCTCCGATAGGCGATTTGCGCGCTGCAGGCGTGCCGATTGCGCTTGCGACCGACTGCAATCCCGGCACCTCGCCGCTTACTTCGCTTTTGCTGGTCATGAATATGGGTGCGACGCTATTCCGGCTGTCAGTTGAGGAATGTTTGCTTGGCGTAACGCGCAACGCCGCGCGCGCCTTGGGCATAAACAGCGAAACCGGCACTATCGAGGCAGGCAAAAGCTGCGACCTTGCTATCTGGAATATCGATCGCCCCGCGGAGCTTGTCTATCGCATGGGCCTGAATCCGCTTCACGCCCGGATATGGAAGGGTCAATGAGCGACCTTGCGACCGCCTTTGCCAGAGATGGCGCTGTCCTCGTGCAAGGCGCATTGACATCTGCCGAGGTGGAACGGCTCGCAGCGGGCATAGACGCCAATCTTGCGACGCCTTCGCCTCGCGCTCTGATCGCCAGCAAGCCGGATGATCCCGGCCAGTTCGTGGAGGATTTCCGATGCTGGCAGGATAACGCAGCCTATCGGGAGATTATTTTTACGTCCCGCTTGGGAGAGATCGCGGCTGGTCTAATGGGTAGCCGCACCGCGCGCCTGCATCATGACCATATGCTGACCAAACTGGCGGGCACACGGCAGGCAACGCCCTGGCATCAAGATCAGCCCTATTATAATATCGCAGGCCGCCAGAATGTCAGTTTCTGGATCCCGGTTGATCCCGTCCCGCGCCAAGCCAGCCTGGAATTTGTTGCAGGATCGCATCTTGGTCCCTGGCTGATGCCGCGCAGCTTCATGGACAAACAGGCGAAATGGTTTCCCGAAGGCACGCTGGCGGAGCTGCCTGATATCGACGCTGAACCTAGCGCATATGACGTTCTGGGCTGGGCGGTGAGACCGGGTGACGCCATCGCCTTTCACATGCTCACTCTGCACCGGGCGCCGGGATCGGCAGCGTTGCGGCGAGTCTTTTCTGCGCGTTTCATTGGGGATGACGCGCGCCATGCCGTCCGCGATTGGGCGACCTCTCCGGATTTTCCTGACTTGTCGGAGACGCTGCCGGACGGCGCGCCGTTCGACGGGCCGCTTTTCCCCCTGATCTGGCCGGAGATTGACAAGTGAGCGTGAAGCTGAAGCCCGGCGCGGCGACACTGGACCAGTGGCGGGCCATTTATCGTGGGGCAGAACTCTCGCTCGATCCCGCGTGCGCGCCGCTTGTTGCGTCGAGCGCGGCCGCCGTGGACCGCATCCTCAGCCGCGGTGTGCCGGTATATGGCATCAACACCGGCTTTGGAAAACTTGCTAGCGTGCGTATTGGCGACGAGGATCTAGCGACCCTCCAGCGCAATATCGTGTTGAGCCATGCCGCAGGCACGGGCGATCCTTCGCCCGCGCCCATCGTCCGACTAATGATGGCGTTGAAGCTCGCCAGCCTCGCCCAAGGGGCATCGGGTGTGAAGCCGGAGACGGTGGCGATGCTGGAGGCGATGCTGCGCCATGGCTTGACTCCAGTGGTGCCGTCGCAAGGTTCGGTCGGCGCAAGTGGCGACTTGGCTCCACTAGCGCATATGGCCGCGACAATGATCGGCGTGGGTGAAATACAGGTGAATGGGCGGCATATGCCCGCCGCTGCTGCGCTGGATGGCGCCGGTCTTATTCCGCTTACGCTTGGTCCCAAGGAAGGTTTGGCGTTGCTCAATGGCACGCAATTCTCAACCGCCAATGCCCTTGCTGGATTATTCGAGACCGAACGGCTGTTCCAATCTGCGCTCATAACCGGGGCGTTGGCGACAGAGGCGGCGAAGGGATCGGACACGCCATTCGATCCGCGCATTCATGCCCTGCGCCGCCAGCCAGGTCAGATCGAGACGGCCGAAGCGCTGCGGCGGCTGATGGCGGGATCCGCAATTCGCGCCAGCCACCTCGATGGGGATGCGCGCGTGCAGGACCCATATTGCCTGCGTTGTCAGCCCCAGGTGATGGGCGCGGTGCTAGACCTGCTGCGGCAAGCTGCAACGATGCTGGAGATTGAGGCAAATGGTGTTTCCGACAATCCGTTGATCTTCCCCGACACTGATGAAGCGTTATCGGGCGGCAATTTCCATGCGGAGCCTGTCGCTTTCGCGGCTGATATGCTGGCGCTGGCCATTTGCGAGATCGGTTCGATCACCGAGCGGCGCATCGCCATGCTGGTCGATCCGGCGCTTTCGGGCCTGCCCGCATTCCTGACTCCCAGGCCTGGTCTCAATTCCGGGTTCATGATCCCGCAGGTTACAGCGGCGGCACTTGTTTCGGAAAACAAGCAGCGCGCTACCCCGGCGAGCATCGATTCCCTGCCAACCTCGGCTAATCAGGAGGATCATGTGTCGATGGCGGCGCATGGCAGCCGCCGCTTGCTTGATATGACGACCAATGCCACCGCGATAGTCGGTATCGAATTGCTGGCGGCGGTGCAGGGGTGCGATTTCCACGCGCCTCTGCAGTCGAGCGATGCGCTGGAAAATGCCCGCGCCTGTCTGCGTACCGAGATCCCGATGCTGGAGGACGATCGTCATTTCCACCCGGATATGGAAGTGGCGAACGGACTGGTGCGTTCCGGTAGATTGGTCGCGGCGGTGGGGATGGACCTGCCGGGCCTGCAATGACCGGCTGGATCGATATCCAACGCGGAGACGCACCGCTGGTGATCGGTATTCCGCATAGCGGCACGGATATTCCCGCTGATCTTGAGGCGCGTTTCGTTTCACCCTGGTTGGCGCGCAGGGATACCGACTGGTGGGTCGACCGGCTCTATGACTTTGCCGCGGACATGGGCGCAACCACGGTGCGCACCCGTATATCGCGCAGCGTGATTGACGTGAACCGCGATCCTTCCGGGCATTCGCTATATCCCGGACAAGCGACGACCGAACTTTGCCCGACTACCTGCTTCAACGGCGATCCACTGTATATCGATTTGCCACCTGATGACGCGGAGATCGCTTTGCGCCGCGCGCAATGGTTTGACCCCTATCACACTGCTCTGAAAGGTGAGATCGAGCGGTTGTGCAGAATCCATGGCAAGGTCGTTCTGTATGATGCTCATTCCATCGTCAGCCTTGTGCCGCGCCTTTTCGACGGCGAATTGCCGGTATTCAATATCGGTACTGACGGTGGCGCGACCTGCGATGCTGCGCTGGAGGCGGCTATCCTCTCTGCGGCGAAAGCGACTGGGCGTAGCCATGTGCTGAACGGCCGTTTCCGGGGCGGGTGGACCACCCGCCACTATGGCCGCCCGGAAGATGGCGTTCACGCCATCCAGATGGAACTGGCGATGCGCGCATATCTGGAGGAACCGGCTGCACCGTCGCCGGATAATTGGCCTGCTCCCTTCGACCCTTCCACCCCGCTGATGGCGGATCTGAAAACGATCATCGCCACCTGTATCGCCTTCGCCAGCATCTGAGCCAGGAATCCTTGCCATGACCCGCCTCGACAATAGCCGCATCATCAAGCCCGCGACCGGACCGAACCTGTCGGCGAAAAGCTGGCTGACCGAAGCGCCTTTGCGCATGTTGATGAACAACCTTCATCCCGATGTCGCTGAGCGGCCGGAGGAACTGGTGGTTTATGGCGGCATTGGCAGGGCCGCGCGCGACTGGGAAAGCTATGACCGGATTGTTCAGACGTTGCTGCGCCTGGAAGATGATGAGACGCTGCTGGTTCAGTCCGGCAAGCCGGTCGGCGTATTTCGCACCCATGTGGATGCGCCCCGCGTTCTGATCGCCAATTCCAATCTGGTGCCGAAATGGGCGGACTGGGACCATTTCGCTGAACTCGATCGCAGGGGTCTGGCCATGTATGGACAGATGACCGCGGGCAGTTGGATTTATATCGGCACACAGGGGATTGTGCAGGGTACCTATGAAACCTTTGTGGAGATGGGACGGCAGCATTATGGCGGAGACTTGTCGGGTCGCTGGCTGCTGACGGCGGGGCTGGGCGGGATGGGCGGTGCGCAACCGCTTGCCGCCGTGATGGCGGGCGCCTCCTGCATTGCGATCGAATGCCAGCCGAGCCGGATCGAGATGCGATTGCGTACCGGTTATCTCGACCGTTCGACTGACAGCATCGATGAGGCTGTGGAGATTGTCAGTTCGGCGAAAGAGCCTGTTTCGGTCGGCCTGCTGGGCAATGCAGCGGAGATATTGCCGGAAATATTTGCGCGGGGAATCCGGCCTGATCTGCTGACCGATCAGACCAGCGCGCATGATCCGGTAAATGGCTATCTGCCTGCAGGCTGGACCGTTGCCCAATGGATCGACCGGCGCGCACGCGAGCCGGAGGCGGTTGCAAAAGCGGCTAAGGCGTCGATGGCCGTGCATGTCCGCGCCATGCTCGATTTTCAGGCGGCGGGCGTGCCAACCGTCGATTATGGCAACAACATACGCCAAGTCGCAAAGGATGAGGGTGTCGCCAATGCCTTCGATTTCCCCGGCTTCGTGCCTGCCTATATTCGTCCGCTCTTTTGTAGGGGGATCGGTCCGTTTCGCTGGGCCGCGCTGTCGGGGGACCCGGAAGATATCTACAAGACCGACGCCAAGGTGAAGGAACTGATGCCAGATGACGCGCATCTCCATCGCTGGCTCGACATGGCGCGAGAGAAGATACATTTTCAAGGGTTGCCTGCGCGTATTTGCTGGGTGGGCCTGGGCGATCGGCATCGCCTAGGCCTGGCCTTCAATGAGATGGTGGCCAATGGGGAGTTGAAGGCCCCTGTTGTCATAGGTCGCGATCATCTGGACAGCGGATCGGTCGCCAGCCCCAATCGCGAGACGGAGGCGATGCGAGATGGTTCAGACGCCGTATCGGACTGGCCTTTGCTCAATGCGCTGCTCAACACGGCAAGTGGGGCTACCTGGGTATCGCTGCATCATGGCGGTGGCGTCGGCATGGGATATTCGCAGCATTCCGGGATGGTCATTGTTGCCGATGGGACAGAGGCAGCGTCACGCCGATTGGCGCGGGTGCTTTGGAATGATCCGGCAACTGGCGTAATGCGTCATGCCGACGCTGGTTATGACATTGCGCTTGACTGCGCGCGAAACACGGGACTGGATCTGCCCGCCATATTGAGGTGAGCCGTCGTATGTGGCCTGCCCTTGTCTAACCTAGATATCCCAGACAGGGTGAAGGTTCGCGACGGTAGTCACAACTCCGCCTCCGAAAATCAATTTTGCGCCATTAGCCAATGAAAAGTCGGGGATATTCTTCAGCCATTCATCAAGCGAATGGAAAGTTCGGCGCGGGCCAGATTTGCGCCGGCGCATATATGATTGCCCTTACTGAAGCCGATCTGAAACTCAAGTCGGCGTCAAAGAGTTCTCATAGGAGTGAACGGATGATCGCATTTGCGCGGTAGCCGACGGCGAAGGAGACGATCGATGCCGCTCAAGGCCCTTGCTCTCAATTGCACCCTAAAGGCCGACATAGACGAAGCGAGTTCCACCGATGCAATGATCGCGGTCCTGAAAGCGGCCTTTGCCGACAATCATGTGTCACTCACCGAAACAATCCGGGTTGCCGCGCTCGACATCAAGCCAGGCGTGACTTCGGACGAGGGCGAGGGGGATGCATGGCCAAGGCTACGCGAGACAATTCTTGCACACGACATAGTCATTTTCGGCGGCCCGATCTGGATGGGGCAGATATCGAGCGTCGCCAAGTGCGTTCTTGAGCGAATGGACGCGTTCTTGAGTGAAACCGACGATGCAGGCCGCATGCCGAGCTATGGTAAGGTCGCCGTCGCAGCTGTCGTCGGCAATGAAGACGGTGCCCATTTTTCTTGTGCGCAACTGTTCCAGGCGCTGAACGATGTCGGTTGGACCATCCCAGCGGTCGCCGCCTGCTACTGGGTCGGTGAAGCTATGGGGTCTACAGATTTCAAGGATCTGAAGGAGACGCCGGACAAGGTCACACAGACCGCAAAGATGGTCGCTGCTAATGCCGCCCATCTTGCCTGTCTGCTCCAGTCAAAGCCCTACCCCGGATGACGCGAAATTTGGCTATTTTGATTGGCTGGAGGAGGATTGCGTGAAACATACCGGTTGGGTCGCCGCAACCGAGTTCGTCCGGCGTCCGTCAATGGTCGGCTCGGCCTTTCCGGCAACTGCAAGAATGGTGCGCCACATGCTTGCACCCATTAATTGGTCAGATATCCGGCTTTTCGTTGAATATGGCCCAGGCAGCGGCCGGTTCACTTTCGCGATCCTGGAACGACTACCTGGCGATGCCAAGCTTCTCGCCGTTGAGACCGGCGAAGCGTTCGTCACGAAGCTGCGTCAAACATGCCAGGACCCTCGCCTCATCCCAGTCGAAGGCTCGGCGAGAGATGTGAGGCGCCACCTTCGCGATAAGGGATTGGGGCAGGCTGACTGCATATTGTCGGGGCTGCCCTTTTCAATGCTCGACAAGGACGAGGCCGAGATGATCATGTTTGAGACAAGCATGGCGCTGAAGCCGAATGGGCTTATTGCCGCCTATCAGATGCGCACAGCGATCCGCCCTCTCATCGATCGTCATTTCACAAAGGTGCGCCACGGTTTTGAGTGGTGGAATATTCCACCGTGCCATCTCTATTGGGCAAGCGGATTGAGAAACGTCGAAAGCCTAAATGGTGAGAGGCTTCCGCGCTAACCCTGAGTTTCGGCACAATCCTTGGCGGCAACGAGAGCGTCGCCACGCCCATCGACATCATTTTATCATTGCCGATTTTACGGTCGCGAAAGCGGAAAGTCAGGTTCGCATTTCCGGAACCATCTTCGTTTCTGCACGCTCTGGTCCTGGAGGTGGCAGATGCCTGCACGCGCATATTGGCAAGGACAGATCAAGTTGGCGCTGGTTTCGATTCCGGTGGAGATATACCCCGCGACGAAGTCGGGTGCCGCGGTCAGTTTCCGGCAAATTCATGAGCCAACGGGCAAGCCGATTCATTATGAAAAGGTTGTGAGCGGCGTCGGTCCTGTCGACCGCGACGAGATATTCAAGGGCTTTGAACTGTCCAAAGGCAATTATGTCCTGTTGGAGCAGGACGAGATAGAAGCAGTGAAGATCGAGAGCCGCAAAACTCTCGATCTGGTTCAGTTTGTCGAGGCGGACGCGATCGACGTCCTCTATTATGAAAAGCCCTATTTCGTGATCCCCGCTGATGATTTGGCGGAGGAGGCCTATGCTGTGTTGCGCGACGCTTTGCGCCAGACGAAAAAGGTTGGTCTTGGCCAATTGTCCGTTCGCGGTCGTGAGCAGTTGGTCTCGCTTAAACCCTGTGGGCGCGGACTTGTGCTGGAAGTGCTGCGCTATGCCGATGAGGTGACAAAAGCACAGACCTATTTCCGGGGCTTGCCTGACGATGTAGCGGACGAGGATATGCTGGACCTTGCGGTCAGCATCATCGACAAGCGCACCGCGCCCTTCAAGCCGGAAGAGTTCCATGACCGCTATGTCGATGCGCTTCATCGCCTGATCGACAAGAAGAAAAAGGCGAAGGGCAAGCGCATCATCGAGGAGGTTGATGACGCGCCTATTGGGCGCAAGGGCGGCAATGTCATTGACCTGATGGCGGCGCTCAAGAAGTCGGCGGGCGCAGGCGGACGTAAGACCTCTGCTACGCCAAAAGCTCCGGTGAGTAAGGGCGCGCCCAAAAAGGCTGCGTCAAAACGCAAGAGCGCGTGATGACGACAGCCGATCCTCTCGCCCATTACAATGCCAAGCGCGATTTCAAGCGGACACGCGAACCCAAGGGAAAGGTCGCGAAGACAGGCGGCAACAGCTTCGTCGTGCAGAAACATGCAGCCACCCGATTACACTGGGATTTCCGGCTGGAGATTGATGGCGTCCTCAAAAGTTGGGCTGTCACCAAAGGGCCGAGCCTTGACCCGGCCGACAAGCGCTTGGCGGTCAGGACCGAGGATCATCCACTCGACTATGGTAGTTTTGAGGGCAATATCCCCAAGGGCGAATATGGCGGCGGCAGTGTGATGCTGTGGGATCGCGGTACCTGGGCCCCTATTCCGGGTAAGAGCGCCAATGACCTGAAGGCGGGCCATCTCCATTTTATCCTGCGTGGTGACCGGATGAAAGGGGAGTGGCTGCTTGTTCGGATGAAGGGCCGTGCCGGCGAGAAGCGCGAGAACTGGCTGCTGCGCAAGATCGACGATGAATATGCCAGGGAGGATGTAGATTTGGTCAAGCGCGCGCTGACGAGCGTGCTGACCAATCGGTCGATGGCCGAGATCGAGGCAGACACGGGCGGCACGCAGTCGCTTAAAGGCGTCAAGGGCACAGCTTTCGCCGACAAGATGCAAGCAGCGAAATCTCACAACGCCCGGGTGCAAACAAAAGGCACGACCGCAAGCGCTGTCCTCCCTCGCTTCGTGAAACCACAGCTCGCGACATTGGTGGATGAAGCGCCGACCGGCAATGGCTGGCTGCACGAGATCAAATATGACGGTTACCGCGCCATGATTGCGGTCAAGGGCGGCACGGTGAAGCTGTTCACACGCAATGGTCTTGACTGGACCGACAAGTTTGGCCCGCTGGTCGAAGACATCGCCGCGCTCGATCTGCCGCCCGCGCTGATCGACGGGGAGATCGTGGCTTTTGGCGAAGACGGCAATCCCAGTTTCTCAGCGCTCCAGTCCGTGTTGAAACGCGGCCATGGCGCGCAGCGAGCCGACACGCCCTTCCACTTCTTTGCTTTTGATCTGCTTGCCCTCGACGGGATCGACCTCAAGCTGCTGACAACCATCGAACGCAAGGAACGGCTGGAGGCTCTGTTGGCTCAAGCAGAGCCGCCAATCCATGTCTCCGACTATCTGATTGGCGCGGGCGAGACGCTTTATCGTAAAATGTGTGAGGCCGGGCAGGAAGGCATCATTGCGAAGCGTATTGACGCCCCGTACCGCAGCGGTCGCACGCGCGATTGGGTGAAGGTCAAATGCACCCGGCGACAGGAATTCGTCGTAATCGGCTGGACGAAGAGCAGGGCTAGAGCCCGCGCCTTCTCTTCCTTGCTTCTGGCGCAATATGACGGACGCAAGCTGGTCTATAGGGGCAAAGTCGGCACCGGGTTCGATACGATGACCATAGAGGACCTCGCCCAAGCCATGGCGCCTCTCGCTATTGATGCAGCGCCAATCGAGATTCCCCGCGCGGAGACGCGCAATGCGCAATGGATCAAGCCCAAGCTCGTCGCTGAGGTCGCCTTTGCCGAATTTACCGGTGATGACCGTATCCGTCATGGCAGCTTTCTTGGCCTGCGCACGGACAAGTCCGCAAAATCCGTCAAACCGGAAAAGGCTGCTCCTGCTCCGCCCTCCCCAAGCGATGTGAAGATCAGCAACCGCGACCGCATTCTCTTTCCTGATAGCGGCCAGACCAAGGGCGATCTGGCTGACTATTATAACCGTATGGCGCCATTGATGCTGCCTTTTGTCGCGAACCGGCCAATCAGCCTTGTTCGCTGCCCACAGGGGCGTGCAAAGAAATGCTTCTTCCAGAAACATGACAGTGGCGCATTCGGCGATCATGTCCTGCATGTACCGATCCGCGAGAAGGGAGGTGGATCGGAAGACTATATCTACATCGAGGATGCCGACGGCCTTATTGCCTGCGTGCAGATGGGCACCATCGAATTTCACGGCTGGGCGAGCCGTGCTGATGCCGTCGAAAAGCCAGACCGCATGATCTTCGATCTGGATCCCGATGAGGGCATGGCGTTTGCAAAGGTCAGACAAGCCGCTTGTGATATCCGCGACCATCTCGCCGATATCGGCCTTGTCTCGTTTGCTATGCTCTCCGGTGGTAAGGGCGTGCACGTGGTCGTACCGCTCACATCTGGCCATGACTGGGAGACACATAAGGACTTCGCTTCGCGCTTCGCCCAGGCATTGAGCGCCGCCGAACCCGGCCGCTTCGTTGCGACCATGAGCAAGGCCAAACGCAAGGACCGAATCTTCATCGACTGGCTCCGTAATCAGCGCGGAAGTACGGCCATCCTACCTTATTCCGTCCGTGCACGAACCGGAGCACCCGTGGCAGTGCCGATCGAATGGGACGAACTTGACCAAATGAAGAATGCGCATCCGTTCGGTATTGCTGATGCAGACAAGCTTTTGGCGCGATCCAAACATCTCAAAGGCTGGGGCTTTGCCGCGCAAAAACTGCCTGAAATATGATCTCGCCCATTCCAATGTGACATGCCACCCTCATGCTGGTCGCCGACAGTTACGGGGAACCGCGCTCTTATGTGGCATCGGGTTTACAATGAGCATCTTCACTGTGTTTGCAGGAGCGATCGAACAGCCGCTGGCGATCATCGTCCGGCGTAACATAGCGAACATCTCGACGGTGTCATGGTGCAGCCGCGTCGACGGCTCACCGCGCAGGAGGGCGATGACCAGCCGCTCGCTTTTCATCATGCGACTGAGAGCAAGAAAGCGGCATGCGCGCCCGTCTTGCCAAGCGCGAGGGCGGTGGCGGCGCCGATGCCGCGGCTGGCGCCGGTGACGAGCGCGAGTTTATGGGCGCTTCGCCCGCCACCTTGACGATGGTCCGCGCCAGATCATCGGGCGTCTGGATCGCGCCGGGCTGCTGCACGGCCATGCGCTGGTTGGTGGTATCGACAAAGCCACCGCCGCCGACCATCACCGCGTCGCCTGCGGCCGCGCGCAGTTCGTTCAGCGTCACGCCTGCCGCGCGCAACTTGTCTGGGTCGACCAGCACCTGCAACTGACGATCGCGCATTCCCCACATTGCAACATTGGCGACGCCCGGAACCGCCATCAGGCGCGGGCGGATAGTCCAGCGCACCAGTTCGGACAATTGCGTCTGGTCCAGCTTCGCGGATGAGATGCCGATCTTCATCGCCCGGCTGGTCGATGACAGAGGGGGCAGCATCACCGGGGGCCGCGCGGCGGCGGGCAGGCGGCCCTGCACCTGCGCAACCCGTTCCTGAACCATCTGCCGCGCACGCATGACATCGGTGCCGCGATCGAGCAGAATGACCACCGAAGACAGGCCCAGCACGGACTTGGATCGCAGTGTCGCAAGGTGCGGGATGCCGTTTACCTGTGTCTCGATCGGCACGGTGATCAGGCTTTCGACTTCCTCGGTCGACAGGCCGGGCGCTTCGGTCTGGATTTCGACCATCGGCGGCGCGAATTCGGGAAAGACGTCTAATGGGACGCTCGTGGAAGCGCGCAGCCCCAGCACGACCAGAAGGGCGGCCATGGCCAACACCAGCACACGCTGGGTCAGCGCGGCGCGAACGAGCCATGCCAGCATCAATGCGCAACTCCGAATTCGGTGCCGAACAACTCCATTGCGCCCGTCGTGACGACGCGCATACCCGGCTCAAGCCCGCGGGATATGATCGCATCTCCTGCTCCGGCGGACGCGATTTCCACCCGCTGGCGGACATAGGTGTTCGGCGCGGTCTGGGCGTAGACCCATTCCCCGCCGTAAATGTCGCGCAATATCGCAGAGGAAGGCACCGCCAGTCCTTCCTCCATCCGTCCCAACGGAAGCTGGACGGCGGCTCTCTGGCCAACGCGCCACATTCGGTCCCGATTGTCGACCGCGTAATAAAGGTCCACCGTGCCTGCGACGGCATTGGCCGAAGGCGGTGCCTGAACCGGCCGCGCGTTACGGCCCGCGCCGGTTGCGCCGAGCGCCCGCACCATCGCGGGAGACGACCGGGCGATCTCTGCCACGTCCGTTCCCGACACGGATACCCGCACCCAAAGGGTCGATTGGCTCCCCAGTTTGGATACAGAAGGCCCGAGCAAGCGCCGCTGCTCAACAGCAACATCGGCTTGCGCCTGTGCGCCGGCGAGCGCTGCCGCCGCCTCGTCGCGCGCACGGACGCTCCCGGCCTCCTCGGCCACCAACAGGCTTGCCCGGTCGAGCGCAATGCGAGCAAGCCTTGCCTGTGCACGGATCCGTTCAACCTCACCATCGGCGGCGGCCTGTGCCAAGCCGATCTGCGCCAGATTGCTCAGCGATCCGGTCGGCACGCCACCCGCGCCATTGAGCACGACGATCTCGCCACTCGTCTCGCGTTTCAGGCCCGCCTGTCCGGTTCCGACCGTTACTGTGGCTATGCCCAGGCGTTTGACAGCCTGCGGCGTCAGCGTGAGTTTCAGCAATTCCGCTTCATGTGCGATCGTTTCCGACTTGGCGGGCGGCGACGCGACAGGCGTCTTGGCCTTTTCGCCGCACGCGGGAAGCAGCAGGAGGATACAGAGGAATCTGGTGCGGTGCATGGAGACTCGCCATCAATGAATTTGGCAATGTCTCTAATGGTGCGCGGTGGAACCCTGCTCTCCGCAACTATACCATTTGTCCATGTGCGCAGGCGGGCTTTGATCGCTCGATTTTGTGGCACTTGATTGAGTAGCAGTCGCATGAATGTCGGCAATTGCATATGTTGATGGTTGAAGAGCTGCCGGTCCGCTCTTGGATGTCGGAAATTTGTCACTGGCCGTCTGCAAACGGTCGATTTGGCCGGGGTCGGCTGCCGCGGATGAGGCAGAACAGCCGTTTGGGGCGCTGTCTTTGCCTTTTAGCTGAGGTTTGCGCGAAGGAGCGGCTAGAAACAGATCTGCGGTATGTCCCTGAGCGTGGCTATTGAGGGACGCTTCTTTCCTAGATCGCCATGGGGGCATGTGTTGTTTCCTGAAGTGCGGCGGCATTGCTGGCGGTGGCAATCTTCGCACTGTCAATCGTTGACGGGCCCTGAGTTGTACCGGCTGGTTTGGCAGATAAGCGAGACTGGGGCGAATGCCTGTCATCCGAGTAATTGTTTTGGCATCATAACGGCCAAAACAAGCCTTTTTCGTTTCGGTTCTCGACCTTACGACGATGTAAAATATGCACTCTTATCGAGCGCATTCGAAGCCGTTCGCCGAAATTTATCGATGGGCTATTGATGATAGCATTTTTGATGCCTGCTAACCCATTGAAATATGGTGACCCCTACGGGAATCGAACCCGTGTTTCAGCCGTGAAAGCGCTCGTGATTTCGGAATGCTGTACGCAATAGCACGCAATAGAATGGTCCATAATAGATTGAAAATACTGGATTTTTATAAATTTCGTTCTGTTGCGATTTCCCAAGTCCTGATATGGATATTGATGATCTATTGATGACGTTTTTCGAATTTCTGGTGAGGGCAAATTCTAGAAGATGGCACGTCTTGGTAAGGAAGAGCGCATTGATCAGAGGGCTTCTCGCCTGCGATTGAAGCCACGCCATCTGCCTTACTGGCGCACAGTTAGCGAAGGGCTTCATATCGGGTATTACCGTGGAAAGAGAGAGGGCAGCTGGTTCGCGCGGTATAGGCCTGCCGGATCAAGCCGTGACTATGTCAAGACGAAGCTCGGCAAATGTGATGATCTGATCGATGCCGACGGCGAAGGCATCCTTGACTGGAAGCAGGCTCTGGCGGAGTGCAACAAGTGGATTGATGGTCTGCATGGGGATGATGAGCAGCCAAAGGATTTGCACCTTACAATCCGCGACGTTGTCGTAGCGCATATCGCAGATCGTGATGCGAGAGATAGCGAGAAGGCACGGCGCCCCATTCGGTCTACCGCATCCTCCAAGCTAAAGCCACATGTCCTGAATGACGAGGTTTTAAGCCGGATTTTGCTGGTAGAGCTCAATGAAAGCGACCTGCGAAACTGGCAACGTCGGCTCGTTCAGCTCAAGGGCAGCAGCAAGCAGCGCGTGATGGCCGAACTCAAGGCGGCATTGAATTCCGTTTATGAGGAGAAGCGTCGCGCGTTGCCGCCGGACTTTGCGATCCGGATAAAGCATGGCCTCAAGCCCGTTTTCGCCGAAGCTTCCCAGAGTGAGAGTGTCGCCCGTGAAGGTCAGGTGCTTGATGACGACATGGTCCGCAAAATCGTCAAGACAGCCAAAGCCAAAGATGCGGATGGCGACTTCGCGATGGTGGTCATGCTAATGGCAGCTACGGGTGCCCGTTTTGCACAGCTTGTCCGCATGCGGGTCGCCGATGTGCAGTTGGATCAGAACCGCTTGCTGGTGCCTGCATCGCGAAAAGGGAAGGGCAAAGCTAAATCCGCGATCAGAGTGGCAGTGAGCAAAGACGTGGTAGACGCGTTGCGGATTTACTGTGCGGATCGTCTGGCCGGGGACATCCTTCTTGAGCGCTGGCATCATCGGCAGACCGGGCCAATTGCGTGGGAAAGGATAAACCGGCAGCCTTGGAAGACGCCGTCAGAAATGCGTCGCCTGTGGAAGAAGTTGGTGGATGAGCTCAAAATCCCGGATGTCGTCCCTTACGCGCTGCGACATTCCTCAATCGTCCGGGCTATCAAAGCCGGGCTGCCGATCCGGCTGGTGGCAGCAACACATGATACGTCGGTAGCTATGATTGAACGGCACTATGCCCGCTGGATCACTGACGATCTCGACGAACTGTCGGCGCGGGCGGTCATCGCGCTATAGAAAAAGGCCTTATCATGCCGATACCGCTTTTCGATGCCATAATATCTACAACCTTCAACAATGTCGCCCAGATAGAAGCTGGCCGAAAAGGTGTAACACTGTCTCGCCCAAGGGTCGGGGGCGATGCTTACTATGCTTCAAGTTGGAGCCCGAAAGCGGGGACAGTTGGCCGGGCTCTGCTAACTCAAAACGGCCTGCGGCAACGACATTTATTAGACTTTGATCGACAGATTCCAGGGGACCGGTTCAGCCGTGACAGGAGGGATCGTGCTTGGGCAAAGACCGGAATTGCCAATTTCCGATTGCGGCAATGCGCCCAGATAGCCGCATCTGCCGCGTCGAAAAAGGCACATGGGTGTTAGTCCCATGATCGAGAAAGCGAGACTGCCCTTCGTCACGGCGCTGAGTCCCACGGCCTGTAACGCTCGATCATTCCGTTCGAGCCATTAAAGGACGCGTGAACATGCAACAGCAAATCTCTGTCATCACCTTGGGTATCGACGATCTCGCACGATCGAAGCGCTTTTATTCAGAGGGATTTGGGTGGGCTCCTGTGTTCGAGAATGCGGAAATCGCATTCTATCAGATGAACGGTTTTGTGCTGGGGACGTGGCTTCGTCCGGAGCTGGAAAAGGACATGATGCCAAACAGTCTCATGCGGCCAGGCGCTTTTGCTCTGGCTCATAATGTTGGCGCGCGGGAGGATGTATTCGCTGTCATATCTGCCTTGGAAAGCGCCGGTGGCAGGGTCCTGCGTCCGGCCGATGCGCCCGATCATGGTGGTTTTCGCGGCTATGTCGCCGATCCTGACAACAATGCCTGGGAAATCGCATGGAACCCGGCCTGGTCGATCGATGCGCGGGGGCTCGTCACTTTTGGCCTCTAGCGGAATGTGCACAAAGCGGTCGCGCAGGCGAGGCCGCTCCGCCATCCTGCAGGCTCGAACACCGGCCGCTTGTGGGACAGATGACAGAATGAGCCCCGACGTCGCGGGTCTGTTCGGTTCACTTCGAGGATGAAGCGCCTCGACACGCGCGCGAGGCTTCAGGCTGAGCCGCAGGCCATGGCCGGGTAGCTCGGACTGGCGAATGTTTTTCGGCCGGAAAAGCACTGCCGCTGTTTTGGCCAAGAACCGGCCTATCGTATAAGCAACGGGTAGGGATTGACCGGCTCTCCCTCAAACCATCGCTGCCGTGGAAGCATGCGATTGACGGCGAAGTGCAGATGCGGAGCGCTTGCGAGCGCGTTGCCCGTCGCGCCGACCGTGCCGATGGGATCGCCGGAATGGATGCGCTGCCCTTCTTTCAGCGCCGGATCGTAGCGATCCAGATGGGCATAGTAATAGGTCCACCGCCGGTCCGGCGAGCGCACATAAACAGTGTTTCCGCCCTTGGCGCTGACAAACAGCTTCTCGACGACTCCATCGGCGGCTGCCACGACCGGCGTACCGCGCGCCGCCAAGATGTCGATCGCATCGTGAACCCGCTGCCCCACTTCGCGGCTCTGGCCAAACGTGTCGACCAACTGCGCGCGTTGAACGCCAGCGACCGGGATATGGAGGTTGGAAACAGAGTCTGCATGTTGTTCGCGGCTGCCGTCCGCAATCGTAGAGGGTGCTTCGGGCGCGTCGGCTGGACCGATCACCACGCAATAGCGCAGCATCAATACCCCGATCCCCAAGAGCAGCATGAGGAGGATCCAGCGACGCGCGCTCAATGGCTCATTTCTGGAACACCGCCGGCGTTCCGACCTTAACCATTTGCGCCAGGCGGGCTGCATCCCAATTGGTGAGGCGCACGCAGCCATGGCTTTCCGCCCTGCCGATGGTCTGCGGCTCACTGGTGCCATGGATGCCGTAATGCGGTTTCGAGAGGTCGATCCATGCGACACCCACTGGTCCATTTGGACCGGGTTTTAGCATGACATCGTCCTTTGCGTTGCTGACATCCCAGAAGAGTTTGGGATTATAATGAAAGTCGGGATTGCGGCTGACGCCCTGGATTTTCCATGTTCCGATCGGCAGTGGGTCGTGGCTGCTCCCCATGGTTGCGGGAAACTGGGCGATGAGTTTTCCCGTTTCGTCGAAGGCGCGCAGCACGCCATCCGATTTGTCGACGATCACTTTTGCCGCCTGCGGCTGGTCGGGAGCAACAGCCAATAATTGCAATGTGCGGTTCCATCCGCGCTCATCCTTGCCGAGTGTCTTGGGATCGACATCGCGTACATTGGGCACGGTAATCACCGTACCCGCGGCGAAGGTCACATTCGGGTTCAGTTTGGCAAGCAATTCGGGCGTTGTATGGAAGCGTTCGGCGAGCGCTTCGGTGAGATCGCGATATCCGAGAAATGCCAGCTTCGCCTGCTGCTCGGCATCGCCCGGAAAATTCGGGACGAACGGGCCTTTGGCGAATGCCGCAGGTATCGCCGTTCTGCGCAGTGCGGGAATATCGCGCCAGCGCGCGAGCGCTTTCTTTGTTGCATCGTCGAGCGCTCCGGTTTCTGGCAGCCCTAGGGCCTGCTGGAAGCCGCGAAGCGCAAGCTTGAGCGACTGCCCGTCCTGCCCATCGATGACGCCTGGCGAGAAGCGCAACTGGTCGAGCACCAACTGGACTTTGAGGAGCGGCATGTCCGCCGGTGTGGCTGCCGGCTGGGCGTCGGAAAAACTCAATGACTGATTGTTGTTGGCGGGGGCTGCCTTGGCTTCCTTGCCTTTGGCTTCATTGGTCGCCGCTTCGTCCGAGACAATATGGCAGCCGGCGAGCAGCACGACGCCGGCGAGGAAGGGATAGAATTTCAAAGACATGCTCCTCTCGACTTATCCGACAGGAAACGTGCTTAGAGCCAAAAGGCTGCGAGAAGGGTGAGGGCGGGTCGATCAGGCCTTAGCGGCAAAGAGAAGACGGCCCTTACCGAGATGATCGAAGAGCGGCGCTAGATCCTTTTCTCCAACCGCGAAGCATCCCTGACTGCGCCCGAGCTTACCGTGGGTCGCGATCATGTCCGCGTTTGCATACCAGGCGCCATGAATGACGATGGCCCGATCAAAGGCATTGCTATTGGTCGGATCAAGGCCGACCAGACGCTGCGACGCCCCATGTTTCCCAACATAATAGTCGGATGTCGCGAAAGCCCCGCGCGAAGAGGCGTTGGAATCAAACGCATTGGAGAAGCGCTTGAGCCATCCGGTATGATCAGGGTCCGAACCGCTGCCATGCGCGACAAACAGGTTTTGGACGCGGCCGTCGCTCAGATTAACGATGTGGAGCCGAGATTTGCTGGATGCGAGGCTGAAATCTGCGATCGCGATCCGATCATGCCTTTTGATCGCAGCGCCATGTTGGTCCAGCGCGATCATGGCTGCCGCAAACAATTCCGGCCGAACCCCGGCGGGGGCCGTGATCTTCGCTGAGCCCAACGTCGCGCGCAGGCGCGGCTTCACTCGCTGCGACATGGCAGGGAGCGAGGATGGAACCATTAAGGTTGCGGCTGTCGCGACCCCGAAACCGATCAGGCTTCGACGGCTGACAGAGGCGATCGCGCTATCGCGATCATCAGCTTTCTCTTGCATGTGCAGGGCTTTAGCAGATTATTCTAGACAGAGCATGAATAAATTTCTGGGCATCGCGATGGCTGCGCTTTTCGGCTTCGCAGCAGTTATTGCCTGCCCATGGTGCGGGTCAGCGCGCACGCTCAGAACGTCTTGGTCTCATGTCCTCCGGTGACTGCTTCATCCGCTATGTACCCTGTTGTCTGGGTGCGCAAGAAGGTCAAAGATCTCAGAGATGCTCTGAATTTCTATGACAAAAGTCACAACTGACTTGCATCCGGACCTTAATCTAGTTGTATCAGCCAAGCTTTGACTCAATTGCTTTTGAAAGTCATGATCCTGCCCATCGACCCGATACGCACGAGCAAAGAGTCGACCGACAGTAAATGGAATGCTGCCGCTTGATGAGGGAGCTTTGTCATGACTTCCAATGATCGCGAATATTATTCCAAGCGCCGCGCACAGTGTTTGGCTCGCGCAGAAAATTGTGTCGATCCTTATATCGCGAAAATCCACCGGGCATTGGCAGACCATTATGCGACTGTTTTGAAGACCGGAAACAATAGCGCTCGCGACCCTCGAAGTGTCCATTGATGGGCGACGTTGGCGCGGTGGAAATAGGGATCGCCGCAGCGGTGGTTGGCTCGGCTTACCCCGTGGCATGGCTTGGTACCAAGCTGCGACAACTCCGGGCGGCGCTTCGTTTTGAGGATCAGAGCACGAACTAAACCCAGCGGCGTCGGCAGTCATGCATATATTCGATGATGGAGGGTATTGTGACGATACCTTGGCGCGCGGCTGCGGCGTTGCAGTGGCGAATGGACCCACATGTTTATTTTGGTTCGCTGGATCAGTGCTGCGTGAAACTTGAAGCTGTCGGTAATCAGGAGCGCGATGGCGCCCGGATTATTTGCAATTCCGCCATTAAGATTGGTGGGGAGAGCTGGGCCTCTCATAATGTGTCGGGACCGAGGTTGCAGCTGCTCATAGACACACATCAGCGCCGTCTGCAACTGATCGAGATGGAAAAGGCCGTCGACCAGTGATGGAGGACATCGGCTTTCTCAAGGCGATCGTTCGCGAGATCATAAACGCAGCCCTGTCGCCTTCTGCCCAACTGTGCTGTCGTTTCAACAGGAGCATGGGCTAGTTGGCCAGCGATCAAAAAGCCCCGCACCATTCAAAACCGCAGAGCAGGGGGCGGCTGCGTGAAATCCGTAGAAATAGCGCCACCGGCAGCGATTGGCTCTTTTCGAGGTTCATATAGCCAGCCGGTTCAAATCCTCTCCCGGTGTGTTAAGGTGGGTCAGGGACAAGGGGCGGCAGAATATGATCAGCCGAGACTATAGCGATGAAGACGGGATCATACTGGTAACTGCCGCTGGCGCATGGAGCGAGCAGGACGTCGATCAACATTATGAGGCGTTACGACTGGAGATCGCCGCTCGCCGCGAAACAGGCCTTCCCATTTTGTTGCTGTCCGATGTGACGCAGGCTAAGCGGCAGGCGCCTGCGGTCGAGCGGCGAACGATGTGGCAAATTGAACAGACGTTCGCACCCGGAGATCGTTTAGCTGTGCTTGTTACAGACGCAGATGACAAGGCGCATGTCCGTGGATTGTTGGGAAAGGCGGACATGGCCGCTTTCAGCTCAAAAATCGCCGCGCAGATGTGGCTGCTATATGAAGGGTTGGAAGCGCCACGCTGAATTGCGATGCTGGGCGTCCAATGATGGCGATCAGGCCGAATTACGCTATTGTGAAGTTGGCTTGCAATTCGGGCCAAAAGTCGTTCGCTACCTCAAAGACAGCACCGATCCGTTGGGGCAGTTCCCCATCATCATTTGCAGGCCCGCTTCGGCTTCGATGAGTCGATAGGCATGCTTGGGTAATCGGAGGATTGCGGCATCCAACGGTCCGTCACCTTCACGGATTGCCTTGGACCATAGTCTGCGGGGAACGCGCAATTCGATGGGTACGCATCCCACAACCGCCGAAAATGTCACCTCGCAATCGGTGGCGGCTTGGCCGCGGAAGCGTTGGATGGTTACTATATTGTTAGCCATATGCGCACTACGCGCGAGCGGCGAAATCGTTCACATGCCCAAATAGCCCGGATCTGTGAGAAGCGGGCCAAGTGGAGGAAATGCGCGGATTTGACTGAGCCTATACAGCGTTGCTGCGCGAGGATTGACACCAAACCGGCTTATTTTCGCCATCGCAGTCGCGGCCACCCTCATCTTTTGGCGGGGATCCACAACGCCTGATCCGCGGCGGCTCCGATTTCGCAGTTAAATGGCCGTTAGGCTGCGCATTTGTTGGAATTACAAGCCGAATTGAAGGTGATTGCAGTCTTTGCAATCTGCAGGCGGCTTTAAAGCGATATTGTCGGCCAAGGGGGGGATCGCGGAGATATCTATGCATGAAGACAAGCTGAAACAGTGGCGCTACATCCAAGCACTGGAGCATATCCGCCGCCGAATGGTTCAGGAAAGGACTGAAAAAGTCGATGCTGCCTGGGACTATGGAGTCGCTGGGTCAAGTGCAGCGGCCGGAACTACCCTTTCAGCGAGGTCATCTAGGCTCGATGCTTGCTGAAGCCTCTGCCCTGAGTGCTTTGGCTGTGTAAAGTCGGACCGATTTATAGTGTATTTTCGCGACTTTTATCGTCGCGGCGCTTTTTGCCAATCTCACCTGCTCCCGTGCCCGAATAGAAAAGTAACGAAAATCGTCAACATTCATATCGGCATTCTCGTTGAATTGCGGCCGAAATTCACCATCGGCTGAGACCGGTCACATTCGTATATCTCTCCGTTCTCGCTGGCGATTATCTAACTGGAGGTGACCTCTCCAGATATTCTATCAGAGTACGGTAATTTGCTATGTGCCGTGCATCTCCAAAGCTATGGAGTGCTCAGCGGGAATATCCAACTGCCAACGGACATCAGTGGATATGAGTGAGCGGGGATGAAGCAAGGATGCTTGGCCCTGTTGCATGGATGTGCGGTCTCATGCAGTTAAAATATTCGGAAACGCGGCGAATTTTGCGCAAAAGAGCTGCGCTGCCTGTTTACCGCATCGGTAGTTGTGTGCGACGTCGATGCCACGCTGCCGTGCTGATCGAAACTGTATAGCGCATTATTCAAAATTTTCCCGGTTTGCAGAAATACTCGCCCAACATCGACGTTGGAACTCGAATTCTCTCATTTTGGCAAAAGGCACATAATTGGCCCGAAATGGTTGTAATACTGCCCCTATCTTATGGTCTTGCTATTTCTTTTATCCCTATTACTTTGGCTGGGCGTCGCAGCTTTGCGGCGTCGAGGGTTGAGCACCTCGTTTGAGAAAATTGGATCCGACAGATAGTGGCCGGGTGGCCGATGCGCATGTCCAGGCTGCTTGCAGCTAAAGGCATTGGCCATGTTCTCAAGCATGCTCAACACCCGGCTTGGGCCGGAAGCCTCGATATTTTGGCGAGGCAGGCATGTTCGATCCAATATTCAATTTTTGCACCTACCCATATGCCGATCAGCGATCGCACCGAGGCGTCGGATGCGCCTGAATTTCGGAGATTTGGGCAATTATTCGCCAGAGCCGCTTGCCGAGGATAGTCCTTTACCGCCCGAAGACCGAGTAGTGCTGGGTTCTTTGGCTGCCTTGGAAGGCCTCTATCATGAAAAGGGGCCGAAGCTCCGCCGCTTTTTCGGGCGCCGGGTTGATCGTCAGGATACAAATGATCTTGTCCAGGAAAGCTTCGCGAGGATGGCATCCGCGGTCCGCAGGTCGAGCGCCGTCATCGAAAATCCGGAGGCCTATCTCCAGCAAATCGCAACAAATATCCTGCGCGATCGCGCCAACTCAGCTCTGCAGCGCTCGCTTTCATTGCATGTGCCGATTGATGAGACGGAAGTTGCCGCTCCCGACCCTATCGCTGCGCTTGAAGCGCGCGACACGCTTAACCGCCTGCAATCCGCGCTATTGCGGCTCAAGCCAAAGACGCGCGAGGTGTTTCTTGCGCACAGGGTTGACGGCCAAAGCTATCGGGATATCGCGGATCGGCAAGGTTTGAGCATGAAGGGGGTCGAGTGGCATATGCGCAAGGCGATCGCCCATCTCGACCGCGTCTTGAGGTCGCGCTAATGTCCGACCCACAAGGGTCTCCCCGCACTGATGCGATGATACGGGAGGAGGCTGTAGCATGGCTGGCGCTGTTGCGAACAAGCCCCGCTGCGCAGGAACAGGAGAAATTTACGCGCTGGTATACGGCCGATAGCCGGCACGCGGATATCTATGACGCGCTTTTGGACGGATGGGACGTCATGGCGCGGATGAAGCGCCCTGAAATCAATCGATCCGAAGCTCATGTTGGAGGCAATCCATCCGGGAGAGGGGGGAGCAAACTGCTGGCCCTCGCGGCGACTATTTGTCTGCTTTTGGCAGCGTTTGGATTCTATCGTGCCGGTTTCCTTGGGTTGGGATCTCCGCGACCTGCGGAAATGGCAAGCCAGGTTGGAGAAATCCGGACGTTCACATTGCCCGATGGTTCGAAGGTCATTTTGGATACAAACAGCCTTGTCGCCATCCAATATAGCGGATCGGCGCGGCGTCTTATCCTTGAGCGGGGCCGGGCGCGGTTCGACGTCGCGCATGATGCCGACCGGCCGTTCATCGTCGGCACCCGTGCTGGCGAGGTCATTGCCCATGGCACGGTTTTCGATGTGACGGTTGAGGGCCTGCGCACCTCGGTTGCGCTCCTGCGGGGTTCTATCGAAGTGCGGCATATCGGACGAGAGGGGAAGGGCCGATTCCTCAAGCCTGGTCAATGGACCGCTATCGCGCCTTCGGAGCCGGCGAAGCCGCCATTGTCATCCTCCGGAGAAGAAAGCCGCTGGCCGTCGGGCATGCTATCCTATGAAAATGCAAGGCTTTCCGACGTGATCGCAGACGCCAATCGTTATGCGCTGCATCCCATCCGTCTTGCCGATGCCTCGACCGGCGCGCTGCGCTTTACCGGCACGTTTAAGGCGCAGGACACGGCGCGCTTGGCGCGCCTCTTGGCGGAAAGCCTGTCCCTCACCCTGACACAGGATCCGGACGGGGGATTTGTCCTCGGCATGCGCTGAGCGAAAGATGAGAAAAAAGCGCCAGGGTAAATCGCCCCTGGCCTGTCCAACCCCTCAAGCGATGCCGCGTCGGCAAATCGCCAAAAGGGGAAAATTTTGTGAGCATCATCCGTAGCGCCGTTTTTGCGGCTTCCGTGTCAGTCGTGGCGATTGCCAATGTCGCGCTTGCTCCCAGCGCCATGGCGCAAACATCTGCCGAGCAGGATTATCGTCTGCCGGCCCAGCCGCTCGATGCATCCTTGCGCGCTGTGGCGCTGGCGTCAGGACGCAATATCGGCGCGCCGGCGCCGCTTATCACCGGGAAAGTTGCGCCTGAGCTCATCGGGCGCTTCACTCCCGAGGAAGCCGTTGCGCACCTGCTCAGAGGATCCGGGCTTCGGTCGCGCGTGGTCGATGGCGACCTTATCATCGCGCGCGATGTTCAATCACTTGGTGACGAGAGTGTCGGCGACCAGAGCGAGGCCATCATTGTCACCGGCAGCCGCATTCGTGGCGCGCGAATTGCTTCTCCCGTCATTCGCTTCGACCGCGAGGATCTTTTGCGGAGCGGTCAGACAAGCATGGCGCAGGTGGTCCAGAATTTGCCGCAGGCCTTTGGCGGCGGGCAGAATCCGGGGGTGGGCGCTAATGTTCCAGCCGCCAGCGGCATCAATGTCGGCGGCGCCACGACCATCAATCTGCGCGGGCTTGGCAGTGACGCAACGCTCACGCTGCTGAACGGTCGTCGCCTTGCCTATAATGGCTCGCGTCAGGGTATTGATGTATCTGCCATCCCGCTTGGCGCTGTTGATCGCCTGGAGGTCGTCGCAGATGGCGCATCGGCGCTTTACGGGTCCGATGCTGTCGCTGGCGTCGCCAACATCATCCTGCGACCCGACTTCGACGGCCTGCGCCTCGACGCGGAAGGCGCACTGGCCACGCAGGGCGACTGGTCCAACCAGCGCTATGGTCTTACCACCGGCACGCGATGGGCTTCGGGCGGCATCATCGCCTCCTATGAATTTGCGCGCAGCCCAGCGCTTCGCTCCAATGACCGCAGTTTCACCAGCGCCAATCCAGGGCTGACCATCTTTCCGCCGCTCAAGCGCCATGCGCTCGTTGTTTCCGGACATCAGGCGCTAAGCGACAGCCTCAATTTTGCTGTCGATCTGCTCTATAATCATCGCCGGTCGCAGATCGACTATCCGCTGAATAGCGAAGGCGATCTGGCGCTCAGCCATATCGAACAGCCCTCAACCAGCCGTTCCATCGCGATTGCGCCGAGCCTTAGCCTGACCCTGCCTGGCGATTGGAATGCCAGTCTATCCGGCGTCTATGGCAATGAGCGCTCATTCCTGCGTTCACGGGTCTTTGAAGGCGCCGAGCAAATCGCCACCCAATTTGTCTGCTATTGCAACAGTGGGCAGTCGGTCGAGCTGGGCGCCGATGGCGGTCTGTTTCGCTTGCCAGCCGGCAGGGTGCGCATCGCTATTGGCGCCGGCTATCGGCGCAATCTTCTCAATGCCGATCGCGGCGCCGACAATGTCGCCAGCGTGCGCCGGGATCAGGACAGCTATTATGGCTATGGCGAACTCAGCGTGCCGCTCGTCTCGCCGGACATGGAGCTTGGCCTCATCCATCGCCTCGATCTGAGCGGTGCCGTGCGATATGAGCGCTATCCCGGCATTGATAGCGTGGCCACGCCCAAATTCGGGATCATCTATGCGCCGTCGCGCGACGTTGATCTCAAGGCGAGCTGGGGCCGGTCCTTCCGTGCGCCATCGCTCCTGCAACAAAATCAGGTGCCGTCCGTCTCGCTCTATCCCGTAGCGAGCCTGGGCGGCACGGGTTACGCACCTGACGCGAGTGCGCTGCTCATATCCGGCGGCAATCCCGGCCTTACGCCAGAGCGCGCAGAGACATGGACAGCCTCGATCGATATCCATCCCGCGGTGATCGAGGGCACCCGCTTGCAGCGAAGCTATTTCCACACCCGCTATACTGACCGCATCGTCTCGCCCATCTCCTTCTCCACCCAATCGCTGTCCAATCCGATCTATGCCGGATTGGTAACGCTCAATCCGTCCCAAGCTATGGCTGCCGGAATCATCAATTCAGCGCTGCAATTTACAGATCTCACCGATGATGGCGCCGATCCGTCCAATGTCGTGGCGATCGTCGACAACCGTAACCGGAACAGCAGCCGCCAGACGATCAAGGGTGTGGACATTCTGTTGGACTACCGTTTCCCATTTCAGCAAGGGGAACTGACCGCAAGCGCCAATGTCAGCTATCTCCATGTCGTCCAGCAACTGATTGCAGGGCAGGCGGAAGCGCCTCGCACGGGCGTGCTGTTCACGCCGCCGCATTGGCGGGGCAGGGGATCGCTCAATTGGCGGCGCGGCTCGCTCAACCTCAATGGCGCGCTCAACTATATTGGCGGCGTCGATGACGATCGGGTTGGCGACGATGTCCGAGTCCGCGGCATGACGACGGTCGATCTCACCGCGCAAGTCCATCTCGATCAGCTTTGGGGGGCTGTGAAGAATATCGATCTCAGCCTGTCAGCACTCAATGCCTTCGATGCGAAGCCGCGGCGGATCGCCAATTATGACATGTATGACAGCACCTATGACTCCACCAACTATTCTCCCATCGGGAGGGTGTTGAGCCTCGGCATCAGCACCACATGGTGACCCGACAGCGCCATGCCGCCGGCCGCGCTCATCCCTTGCGCGCGATCGTCCTCCTGATGGCGATGGCCGGCTCCCAGCCGGCCATCGCACATTGTTCCGACCTGCTTCCGTCTCAAATCGCGGCCGTGGAGCATAAACGCTTGATCACGGCTGATGATCTGATTGGACTGCGGGATATCGGCGAGCCGGACCCGGCGCAGGTCGATCAGCCCAGTCCCCTGGCGCTGTCTCCGGATGGAAGGAGGATCGCCTTTCTCATCCGCAGGGCCGAGCCTGCCACAAACAGCTATTGTATCGGGCTTGTCGTAATGGGCCTTGATCGACGTAGCGATCCACGGCTGATCGATAGTGGGGGCGAACTGATGATCGCCACCACTGTCATGCGAGGCATGCGGATGCCGGTCGGCGTCGCAGAGCCGTCAATCCCACAATGGTCGCCAGATGGGCAATCCATCGCCTATCTTCGTCGGGATAAGGGCCGCACCCAACTTTGGCGCGCCCGACTTGATGGCTCCGGCGCGAAGGCAGTCACCGATGCCCCGGTGGATGTCGAGGCTTTTCTCTGGAGCAGGAATGGCCACAACCTCCTTTTTGCAACGCGCCCAGCTACCCGCGCCCTGGAATCCGCGATCGATAAGGAGGGAGAAGGAGGCTGGCATTATGACGGGCGAACAGCGCCCCATCTTGGCTTAAGACCGCAAATCGCTGGCGCTGTGCCATTGCAGATAGAGAGCATCGATCCGGATAGGGGTGGGGTTGGGCGTGCCAGTGCGGAGGAGACATCTTTCTTTGGAGCCTTCGGGCAGAGTAGCGATTTTCCCCAAGCAAGAATGCCCAATGGCAGGCGCGCCTGGGTCGAGCCTGAAGGCGATACGCCCCTTTCTCCCCTCAACCTCCATGCTCAGGACAGCGAGGGCAGAGATATCGTCTGTCGTGACAGCGCGTGCCAAGGCGGCATGATCGGGCTGTGGTGGGAGAAGGTTGGCGGCACGATCTTGTTTCTGCGTCGTGAAGGCTGGGCGCGGGACACTGTTGCGCTGTATCGCTGGACACCGGGCGGGCAGCCGCGCCTGCTGTTTCGGACGTCGGACCTGCTGACCGGCTGCGCGCTACGTGGCGACGCTTTGCTCTGCCTTCGGGAAAATAGCGTGACGCCGCGCCATATCGTTTCGGTCGACGTGAAAAATGGGAAATCGCGTACGCTTTTTGATCCCAATCCTGAATTTCGGGCCATAAGGCTGGGGTCTGTCGAGCGGCTCCGGTGGAAAAATGATCGCGGACTGGCGGCGCGCGGCGACCTCGTCCTGCCGCCTGGCCACAAAAAAGGAGAGCGGCTGCCGCTCATCATCGTCCAATATAATAGCAATGGCTTTCTGCGCGGCGGCACCGGCGACGAATATCCTGTCCATCTTTTCGCTGCCCAAGGATTTGCCGTCCTGAGTTTCGAGCGCCCTGCAAGTGCTGCGATCCTGGCGCCTGGGATCAAGAGCTGGGCTGATTTTGCGACGGCCAATCAGAAGGACTGGGCTGATCGGCGCAGCCTGCTTTCCGCGCTGACCGTCGGCGCGGAAATGGTGATCGCGCGCGGCATCGCCGACCCAGAAAGGATCGGCCTTACCGGTCTCAGCGATGGGGCCTCCTCCACCCGTTTCGCGCTCATCAACAGCAGGCTGTTCGCTGCCGCCGCGGTCAGTAGCTGCTGTACCGATACCCATACGGCGATGACCTATGCAGGTCTTGCTTTTGCTGATGACCAGCATGAGGCCGGAGCGCCTTTTGCATCGGAAGGGCGGGACGATTATTGGCGGCCCTATTCGCTTGCCCTCAACGCAAAGACCATGAACCGTCCCTTGCTCATGCAGTTGGCGAACGAGGAGGCATTGCTGGGCCTTGAAAGCTTCACCGCCCTCCATGAGCAGCAGCAGCCGGTAGATCTTTATATCTTTCCCGACGAACATCATATGAAATGGCAGCCTGCCCATCGCAAAGCCATTTATGTGCGCAATCTCGACTGGTTTTCCTTCTGGTTTCAGAAGCGGATCGATCCGGATCCTGCCAAGGCAGAGCAATATCAGCGCTGGATTCAAATGCGCGAGAAGCGGGATGAAACTGCTCAGCCCTAGTGAGGTCGCGCATTTCCTCCAGCCAGATTCCGGCAGCTATTTACCATGGTTCAGCCCGGAATTAGGCGATTCTGCTCGACGTCGCGCTCTGGGCTTGCCATCTGCTCGCCATCGATTCTGACGATGGAGATACTGTATGAACCAGGCTGAACTTGTTGATGCTCTTGCGGCTGACCAAGGTATCGCGAAAAGCGATGCCAAGAAATTTCTCGATGCTGCATTCGGCGTGATTGCGTCCGCCGCCGCTAAGGGTGAGGAAATCTCGATCAACGGCTTTGGCAAGTTCAAGGTCAAGGACAGCCCCGCCCGTGACGGCCGCAATCCGGCCACTGGCGAGACGATCAGCATTGCAGCCTCGCGCAAGCTGGCCTTCTCTCCCGCAAAGGCTCTTAAGGATAAGCTGAACGGTTGAGCCTGTTCGGTCTCAAGCCGCCGGCACTCCCGGCGGCCTGAGAACCACTTAGGCTATGTCGCCTGGGGCATTGGCGCCATTGGGCCGCAGCGAGGCGGCAATCATGGCGGCGACCGCTTCTTCCGCGCGCAAGCGGACGAGATCATCCTTCACATTGAGATCATGTCGTATCCATTGCGGCAGGCGCGTGAGCACATGCGTGAACTGTTGAGCAAGCTGTGGCTGGGTCATGACACATCCTGTTCCGCCGCGGATTGTTAGGGCAACAGCCTCCTGCGGACTATGGATTGATGATAGCGCCCGGAGCTGCTGTCCGCCATGACAATCGCGGACCTCCGCGTCCCTTAAGTGGACAAGTCAACCATTCGTCGCAGTTATACCTGCGCCACCGCCGTGCCAGGCCCGCGCCCATGTCTCTACGTCGATGAGCCGAAGCAGGCGTCCTGTGTCGGGCGGCGCGACCGTGCCGGTTGAGCGAAAGCTGCCCTCGATCGCGTTCCGGTCGAGAATGCCCTGCGCAGCGAGCAGCCCGTCCATCAATATCTCCCGCAAGCGGGCATGGTGACGTTCGAAAATCTCGCCGGTAAAACTGTCCGTCGTGCCCTTGGATCTGCGTTCGGCGATTTGCGGCGGCAGTTCGCGCGCAAAAGCGCGCCTTGCAACCATGCGATTCTTGCCGTCTTCAAACCAGCGCCAGGTGGGTATGGAGAGACAAGCCTCGACCAAGGGCTGACCAAGAAGCGGCGCGATCATCGGCATCGGCATTTGCGGGTCCAGCCCATCGATATAGCTTTGCGCATAGGAGAGAAGCTTGATGTGCCGCATCTTGCCTGGAAGGCCTTGGCGAGGACGGACAAACCAGGGATGGGCTGGAGTGGCTGATGCCAAAGCGGCGGCATCACGAGAGAGATAGCTTAAATCTGGTTTGAAGGCGCCAGTCCTATTCCACGGCAGTGAAAGTTTGAGGGCCGAGCGGACGACGGCCGCAATGCTGACCCCTGCCATATCGCTAAGGTGTCGAGCGGCGCGGAACATCTCCCGTCCAACGCCGCCAGTCAGCAGCCTGTCGGCAACCGGCGCTGCAGAATGCAGGCCGCAATAGACATTGTCGCCGCCTCCGCCCGAAAAGATCGCCTGAGCGCCAACGCTGCGCGCCTGCTCGATCGCGATCCGGGCTGATTCCTGTTCGAACATCCGCTTGGCCGGCCTTGGCAGGCGCGCCGCATCCGTATGGTCTGGATCTATGCGGCGTACATCGCGCAGAGCTTCATGCAGCGGCTGGCCGACGGCCTGCGCCATCAGTCGCCCGAAATCCCGCTCATCCCCGTGGCGGTCGCGGGTGACCAGCGTTACAAGGCGATAGTCATTGCCTGAGGCGTGCAGGCCTGCAGCGACGATGGAGGAGTCTATGCCGCCGGACAGCATCAGCAGGACCCGATCATAGTGGCTGGCCCTGGCGCCGATGCAATGGCCCGTGCTTTGTCTTATGCGTTCGCTCTCCTCAGCTGCGCTGCCATGCCGATCCATCACATGGTCCCAGGGCGACCATAGCTGTTCCACCCGTCCAAGACCCTCGCCGATGGTCAGCCGGTGCCCCATTTGCAAAGCGCTGATGCCCTCAAGGCAGGTCTCATCTGTTCTTATGTCCTGCCAGGCGAGTTCGTGCGCGACGGCGCTCCAGGCGACCGGAGGCCGGGCAATGCCCGCCAGGACGAGCATATCCATGTCAGAAGCGAGCAACGTCGCCTGCCCATATCGCTTATGATAGCATGGTAGTTCGCCGAAGGGCGCGCGCACAATATCGACCGACTTGCCATCGGCGCTACCGATTATGGCGACATATCCGCCCCAATAAGAGGAGATGAGATGCAGGCCGCGCGATTGCCTTATGGCCTGCTTCTCCCTTTCTGGAAGGCTTGAAAGGGTCTGCGGATAGCGGCGATCGACAAGCGCGCCGATGATGATGCCCTGTTCCAGCGGGATGACAGGGCTGCCCGCGACCGCGACCATAGTCGATCCCCAGACATGGATCTGCATGCCCGGGTCAATGCTTCGCATGCGCGCTGCAATGTCAGGTCCGAGCGACGGAAAGACGTCCGTTCCGTTTGCCAGGACAAGAAAACGCGGCAGCATTAGATGACCAGGATAGGCGTGTAGCTGCGGATATTTTCATAGCGATCGTTGAGGAGCAGCGCATCCTGCTGGACCCAACTATGGGCGGCAAAGGGACGCATTTGCACCGCGAGAACCAAGTCAGCCGCGATGCCATGCCGCGCAAGACAGGAAGCCAGCGCCATGGAGCGAGAGAGGCATTGATCATGCGTGCGGATAAAGCGGGCGCTTTTGGCAAAGGCGGCGGCTATTGGCGGAAGCGCGGCATGATCGGCTATTGGTTCGATCATTCTCGCTTTGCGCGCCGCAATCGCTGCGATGCCTGCCGATAGCCCGCGGTAGCGGATCGTCATGCGCGCGCTGAGCAGCATCGCCAGCGCGGCAAGCAGTCGAAGCGGACTTGCCCGGCCGGGCTGACGGTCCAAAATGCTCCGCTGCGGAATGTGGGAGGGACAGGGTAAAGGATGTGTCGAGGCGTTGCTGTCGAGAAGGCTGATCGGCAGGGAAGGCGGAAGGTCCGCGTCAGGGTCATGGCGGGATTTTGCGTGCCACAGCATCCTGAAGGCTTCCTGCGCGGCAGGCGCTAGGGCGAAATAGCGATCGGCCTCCAGGTCAAGAAAGATCAGTTGATCGTCAATGTCGCAGAAGCTGACGCCAGGGCGCAAACCGAGGACCATGTGCAGTGCCTTTCAGCTACAGGCCATCACCGGAAACGCGCGGCCTTCTCGCCGCGCGTCCCTTGATTTTAGTCCTCGGAAAGACCCATGCGCTTTTGGCCGAGCACTTCGTCGCCAGTGCCATTGATGCCCTTGGTCTCAACGCTCGCGGCGCCCAAATCGATCAGAGCCTTCTCATGGTCAATGTCGCGTTCCATAACTTCACTCCTCATCATGTCGTCACATATCGTGACTGGAGAAGTGTAGAGCCGTGGCCTGACTATCCGAATTTTATACGGAATTTATAATGAGAATGTTTTCCTTAGCGCCGCTTGAAGCGGCGTTCGGCATCGCTGGCGCCGTTGAAGATGGGCCATTTGCTTGCCGATCTTGCGTTTGATATGATGCGTGATGTTTGATGCGTGGACGGATGGAAGATGAGAACGACGCTTGCAATCGACGATGACGTGCTGCTCGCTGCCAAGGCGATTGCGCACCAGCAAAACCGCACATTGGGGGAGGTGGTTTCCGAACTTGCCCGCAAGTCCCTGCGTCGCCCGGCCTCAGCAAAATCGCGTAATGGCATCCCGCTGCTCCGCGCGGATGCCGGGAAATTGGTGACGTTGGAGATGGTCAACGCATTGCGAGACGAGGCGCCGTGACATTTTTGCTGGACGTTAATGTCCTGATCGCGTTGATCGACCCCTCCCATGTTGGGCATGAAGCGGCCCATCATTGGTTCGAGGCTGAAGGTTCGGCGTCCTGGGCAAGCTGTCCGATCACCCAAAATGGCCTGATCCGCATTGTTGGGCATCCTAAATATCCCAACTCTCCCGGTTCGCCAGCAAGCATTGCGCCCATATTGCGCAGCCTGTGCGCTCTTCCCGGCCATATATTCTGGCCGGATGCCATCGATATCACTGCGAGCGGCACGATCGACATGGCGAAGATCCTGACCCATGCGCAGGTCACAGATACATATCTCCTGGCATTGGCCGCGCATCATGGCGGCCAACTCGCCACCTTTGACCGGAGGCTGGCGACCGCTGCTGTCAGTGGAGGAAGGAAAGCGTTGCGAATAATAGAGGGCCTGACGCCGGCTTGACCTTTGGAAGATGTGGCCAAGCTCCTGGTCGTCTTGGACTATCCGGTTGCGCCGGAAGGGACCGGCATAAATGGCATATCATAATCCGGACGGCATAGACTGAGATCATTCTTCCGTGCTTATCCGAACCGTCACCACCTTTTTATCGCAAAAAGTAAAACTGACGGCTGCGAAATGAGCCGCCAAATATGCGCTGTTTCTGCGGTTGCACAATGCGGATGGAAGCACACAAGAATGGTTATTTTCATAGGGTTGCACCCGTAATGAATTCGATAGTTTTTCCGTTCGCCGCATGCGGACTTTTTTCGCAATGCAGAAACATTAACCTCCGCTCAGGTCAGATGGGTCTATGGTCGGGGGCGAAATCCCAATGATGTGCTGGTGCGGCCGAAGCAAAGCTCCGGCTTGATCGCGTACGCGGATCGCGCCCGCGCAGCCCATTGCAGTTTACAAAGATGATCCCGCTCAACACCGGGCGATCGTCAACCCGGAGCTTACCGTGGATCTTCGGAAAATACCGCTCAAGCCGCGCCATCTGCTCATCCGTCAGTCAATATAGGTCGCTCAAATCCAGTCTCCTCACTGAGCCTGAATGACATCGCAACGCTCATTTCAATGGGTCCTGACCCTTAGGGCCGTTGGTTGACCGGGGCGCTGGGCCCAGAAACCTATAATGAGCGGTTGAGCCGGATGCGCGCGGAAAGCGTCGCCCGCCGCCTGCTCGCCATGGGCGTGCCCGTGTCGGATCTCCAGATTGCCGGCGTGGGCGAACGATCGGTGGCGCGCCAGACAAAAGATGGCGTGCGCGAACCCCAGAGCCGTCGGGTCGTGGTCCAACTCGCGCCCGGCAATTAGGCTCAGCCCATCGATGGGCGTGATGACGCAATAATGGCTCTCAGGCCTGCGCTCGCAGTCCAGCGGCGGCGATACCCGCCAGTGCGCAAGCTTCGTCATTATCCGACGTGTCGCCGGTAATCCCGACCGCGCCTATGGGCATGCCGGCATCGTCCACCACGATCACGCCGCCTGCCGCTGGCACCACGCCATGCGGCGCGATAGCGCCCAGCGATGCGACGAAGGTCGGACGCTCCGCCGCCATGTCGCCAATCCGCCGGGATGAAATACCCACACCCAGCGCGGCGCTCGCTTTCGCGCAGGCGATTTGCGGCCGCAGCAGCGAGGCGCCATCCTGACGCTGGAACGCAAGGAGATGGCCGCCGCCATCCAATACGGCGATGCTCAGTGGCTTCAGCTTCAATGCAACGCCCTGGGCAAAGGCGGCGGCGATAATGGCATTGGCCTGATCTAATGTGATGCGATTCAACTGACACTTCTTCCTTGGGCTATAGAGGCCTGAAGCCACCCGCGCGTGGCTACGAGCGACAGGTCGTCGGAATGAAGGGCGGCTTTGATCCGGCGTCCAATATAATTTGAGCCGGCATTGATAGGGATGCAGGACTAATCGTGCCCCTGTGCCGCCGTAATTCGTCGGACCACATGGCGGACGCGGCCTGGGCGAATATGAAATTCTGTCGCAAACAGCGCCACATTGTTCAGATTGCCAGAATAATCGTGCCCGAAAATGTATTGGAGCAGAATGAGCGTGACCGCCTAGGTTTCACCCTGACATGATGGACCGAACGATTGCTGGCCGACGCCGGCCTGCCAGTGCTAGAGCGGAGTGAGAGGGATGCCATTAGCTTCGATCAATGGCGCGGAGATTTATTATGAGGTCCGTGGTGACGGGCCACCGGTCGTGCTCGCCCATGGCGGTGGATCAAACCACCTGACCTGGTGGAAACAGGTCCATGCGCTCATGGACCGGTATCGGGTCATTACCTTCGACCATCGCGGTTTCGGCCTGTCGACCGGGCGCGAGGGTTCGCCCGCGATGTTCGTCGATGACCTGATCGGCCTGCTCGATCATCTCCAGATCAAAAAAACTGCTCTGCTCGGCCAGTCCATGGGCGGCTATACTGTGGCCGGATATGCATCCAGATTTCCTGAGCGCGTGTCCGCCCTGATCCTGACCTCCGGCTCCGCGGGATTGCTTCCCGCGCCGGAGGGTGGCCATTCGCGCAACGCCGCGAACCGGGCCGGAGCCGCAGCGGATTACATGACCTTTCTTGATTCCGACCGGACTGCCGACGGCTTCTATCAGCGCGACCCGAAGGACTATTTCCTATTCCACGCGATCGGATCGCTCAATTTCCGGATCGATCCGCGCTGGATGCTGGATGTCATTAACACGAAGACCGATGTGAAGGCCATCGCTGCCGCGCATATTCCCTGCCTGATGATCGCCGGGAGCGAGGACGGCACCAACCTGGCGATCATGCGCGAAGTGGCCGAACTGATCCCTGGCACCATTGTCGAAAGCATCCCGGACGCCGGTCATCACGTCATGTTCGAGCGCGCAAACGAGACCAATGCGATCCTCAGGGACTTCCTTTCCAAGCATCTGTGAGGCCGCCGCAAGCGGGCTTCCCTGAACATGACGGACCAAATTCATGAACGCTATGCCCTGGGCCTGTGAACCCGTACGCCCGATAGACGGGATCACCGCGCCCACCTTCCTTATTCCGGACAATATGTGCGACACCCACATGCATGTATTTGGGCCGATTTCCCAATATCCGCCAGTGACGGATGCGCGTTACGACTGGCCGGGCGGTACGCTGAACCAATATCTGGGCATTGCCGACAGGTTGTCGATCGCGCGCATGGTATTCGTTCAGCCCAGCTATTACGGCCTGGACAATAGTTGCATGTTCGATCTCATGCAGAAAGTGACACAGCCATATCGCGCCGTAGTCTTCATGCCCGATGCACTTGACGCCGGCGAGCTCGATGCCATGCACGAAATTGGCGTTAGGGGCCTGCGGCTGGATTTCTTCAAGGCCGTGGACGACGGCATGGACCAACAGGATATGGAGGACATGCTGGTTCGCGCGGCCAGAGCCGCCCAGCCGCTGGGCTGGCATGTCGAACTTTATTCGCCCGGTTACATCACCTATCGGCTGTTTGCCGCAATCAGCCGCGCGCCCGTGCCGGTCAGTATCAACCATTTCGGCTATATGTCGCAGATCGAAGGGATAGAGGATCGGCATTTCCAGGAATTCGTCGCCTTCGTCGGCACGTCGAATTGCTGGGTCAAGCTGACCGCGCCCTACAGGGTGAAACCCGTCTCGCCGGAACGCACGATCGACATGGCCCGACAGCTTGTCGACATCGCGCCCGACCGCATCCTGTGGGGAACAGACTGGCCCCATATCCCGCAGGGTAGCATCGATACCGGCACGCTTTTCAACAACCTGCTGGCATGGTGCCCCGATGAGAGCAGGCGCAACGCTATCCTCGTCGACAATCCCGCCCGCCTTTATCAGTTCGACTGAAATCATGGCGGACGAGAATAAATTGCGCCAGATGCTCGCCAGCGGCCGGACGGCGCTGGGGTGCATCCACCTCCTGCCATCGGCGGACGTCACAGAATTGCTCGCGCTGTCCGGCTTCGACTATATCTTCATCGACCATGAACATGGACCGGCGGGGCTTGGTGAATTGTCCGACCAGCTTCGCGCTGCGAAGGCGGGGGGGGCCGCCGCTCTTGTACGCATGCCCAGCCTGGACCCGCATCATGCGCGGCGCCTTCTGGATAGCGGCGTGGAGGTCATCTATTGCCCGATGATAGAGAGCGCGGATCAGGCCGAAGCTTTTGTGAAGGCGTGCCGCTATCCGCCGGATGGCGAGCGCGGGGCAGGGGGCGGAACTCGCGCAGCCCATCTGGGCCTGGGTCCGGACCAGGGCGACCGCATAGCGGACCGGGTCATGCTCATCATCGCCATCGAAACGCTGCAGGCCGTGCGCAATCTTCGCGAGATCGCGGCCGTTCCGGGGATCGATGCCATATTCATCGGCGCCAGGGACCTTTCGGCTTCCATGGGCAGGCTGGGCCAGTTCCAGGACGCCGAACTGCTTGGGGCGGTGGCAGAATGCGAAGCGATTATCAAGGCGTCGGGCAAATATATGGGAGCACCCGTCTATCCCGGCCTGACAATCGCGCAGATGGTTGGCAAGGGCTATGCGATGTTGCTCACGGGCATCGATACGCTGTTCCTGACCTCCGCCGCGCGGGCATCATTGATCTGAATATCAGATCAATGACTGCGTAATTTATATTGGTTTCCTCGCGGCGGTAGAGTCACATTGCTGTGAAGAAAATGTCGGGCGGACTCAACCGGCCGTCGCGGGACAGGATCTGGCCTGAGCCGGGACAGCAATGATCCCGGCTTGGCGGGGCGGACCTTCCCTCAGGGATGTGGAAGGTCAGCAATGAGTGCAATCGACATTGCCAATAATTTCTTCGCGGCGGTCCGGGCGAACGATGTCGCACGGCTGGAAGTGCTCTACCATGACGATCTTTCCGTCTGGCAGAGTTGCGTCCCCGGCACGATGGACAAGGCAAAGACGCTCGAACAGCTGCGTCTATTGTCTGCGCTCGGCGGCATAGATCATGAAATTGAAGAGCAGTTCGGCGACGGCGATCGCTGTTATCAGCGGTGCCATGTACGAATCGCCGTGCCCGATGGCATCGCCATCGAATTCCATTCCGGCATGTCGATCGCGGTTCGTGACGGCCGGATTTACCGGATTCACGAATTTGTCGACAGCAGCGTCGCTGCGGCGATCGGCGCGCTGCTCGCCGACTAGCAAACCTTGCCCCGGCACCTGTTTGACGGGTGGGAAACGATTTGGAGAAGATGATGAAGCGTGAGGACGTGGATGTATTGATCGTCGGCGGCGGGCCTACCGGCATGGCCGCGTCGTTGATGCTGTCCGACCTAGGCATCCCCAATATCCTCGTCGAAAGGCGCGAGAAGATTTCTGCCATTCCCAAGGCCCATTATCTCAACCAGCAGACGATGGAACTGTTGCGGCAGCATGGCATAGACCGCGATGTCTATCGCGTCGCCATGCCGGCGGCGAACACCACGGTCCGCTACGTGACCAGCCTGGGCGGCGACGGACCGCTGGATCGCAAGGACCTGATCACCTTCGACGCCTTTGGCGGCGGCACGCAGCGCGCGGTTTCCGACCGGGCATCGCCCGGACCGACAGCGCATATTCCCCAGACCATGCTTGAACCGATCCTGGAACGGCATGCGCGCGCGCGCGAGCAGGGATCGATCCGCCGCCTGCATGAACTGACGCGCTTTACCCAGGACCAGGATGGCGTCGTCGCCACGATCAAGGATATGGAGGGGGATAGCGTCTATCAGGTCGCCGCGCGCTACATGATCGCGGCCGATGGCGGCCGGTCAATCATTTCCGAACTGGGCATCGCCATGGAGGGGCCGCGCAACATGGCGACCCTGTGCAGCATCCACATGACCGCCGACCTGTCGGCCTATCTGCCCGGCGATGCCATGATCACCCATGTGATCGATTTCGACGGGCCGTTCCAATGGGGCGCGTTGCTGCCCATGGGACCGAGCTGGGGTCCAAAATGCGAAAACTGGGCCTTTTTCTTCGCTTATCGGCCCGACGACCCCTTCCGCCTGTCGGAGGAAGGGATCGTCCCTGCCCTGCGCTCCATTCTCAATATTCCCGATCTCGATCCCGTCATTCATCCGTTGACCAGCACGGGATCGATCAGTGAGTGGAGCGCGCAAAGGATTGTCGCCGAGCGTTTTAGCGAGGGACGTATCTTGCTGGTCGGCGATGCCGCACATCAGCATGTGCCGACCGCTGGCCTGGGCCTCAATTCAGGTCTTCAGGACGTACACAATCTCTGCTGGAAGCTGGCGGCGGTGCTGCAGGAGAAAGCCGGACCGGCGCTGCTCGACAGCTATGGAGAGGAAAGGCGCGCCGCCGATCTGCGGACAGCCGACTGGGCGCTCTTCACCTTCCTCACCCATGCCGTGATCGACCTCAGCTTCGGCTTTCCGCCTGCAGCGACGAGCGCGCAGAAGCGGGCCGCGCTCGCCGAATATCTGGCCGACACGCCGTTCGGGCGCACGTTGCGTGCCCGTGGCCGCGAACTGATGGGCACGCTTCGCACCGAATTCGGCGCGCTCGATATCGAACTGGGCACCTATTATCCCGAAGGCGCCTTTGTACCGGACGGCACGCCGATGCCGGAAACCGACCCGATGGCTTGCGAATACAGGCCGGTCACGCGGCCCGGCCATCGCCTGCCCCATGCATGGCTCAACGGCACCGGCGGGCGAGTCTCCACGCTCGACCTGACCGGATCGTCCCGGCAATTCTGTCTGATCGCCGGGCAGGACGGATCGGCCTGGGCCGATGCGGCGCAGGTGGTCGCCCAGGATATCGGCATCGAAATCCGGGTGGTGCAGGTCGGGGTCGGTTGTCCCTTCGCGGACCCCAATGGGCATTGGGATGCCGTAAAAGGGATTTCGGAAACCGGGGCAATCCTGGTCAGGCCTGACAATTTCGTGGCGCTGCGGGTGCATGCGCTGGACGGCGACGCCGTCGCGATCCTGCGCGATGCCATGGGCGACATAGTCGACATGCCGGACAGCGGCGTGCAGGCGGCTTCCTTCATCGACGCGGCCTGAGGAAATGCGCATGAACACCGCAGACGTCATCAATGCCTTTTATTCACGTATAGCGGCGCGGGACTTTGTCGGCGTGATTGACCTTTATGACGATGACATCCGTATCTGGCAGAGCCACAACGAGCATGTCCAGTCGAAGAGCGAGAACATTCCCCATCTCGAATATGTGGCCGGGCGGACGAATATACGCCACGAAATCGTCGACCGTGTCATAGCCGAAGACAAGGGCAGCGTGCGCTGCCGCGTGCATATGGACCTGCCTGACGGACAGCATTTCGAATTTCCGGTCGCCATTTTCTTCACCGTGCGGGCAGGGCATATTCTGAGCATCCACGAATATGTCGACAACAGCGTGGTCGCGCGCCTGACGGAGGCACTTTCGCCGCCTGCGGAAGCAGGGGCATGACGGTGAAGACTGATATGCAACTCGACCATTGCCTCAGCATCGAACAGGTTCGTCGTCTGGCCGAACGACGATTGCCGCCGCCATTGTTCGATTCCATGTCGGATGGCGTGGGTGACGGCATTACCTACCGACACAATATCGACGATTTCGAAAAGGTCCCGCTGGTCCCGCGCGCGCTGCGTAATGTCGACGTCCACAGCACGGCGGTGCGCGTGCTGGGGCGCGAGATCAGCTTCCCCTTGATCCTGTCGCCAACGGGCTGGCAGGGCATATTGTGGCCAGACGGGGAATTGGCTGCCGCCCGCGCGGCGGCGCGGGGCGGCATCATCTACGGACTTTCCTGCTTCGCCAACGCCTCTATCGAGGATGTCGCCTCCGTTGGCGAAGGCGCGCGGCTGTTCCAGCTCTACGGGCTGATCGACGATTATATCATGCACGACCTGGTCGATCGGGCGGCCGCCGCTGGCTATGCGGCATTGTGCGTGACGGTCGACACGCCGGTCTTTTCGCCGCTGGAAAAGCTGGAGCGCTGGCGGATGACGCTGGATCGCCGCCCGCCGCTCGGCACCACCTGCCATTTACTTCGGCGCCCGGCCTGGCTCTGGCGCCAGCGGAACATGGGCGCGAAGAAAATACCCCCGATCGTACGGCAGTTTGCGGAACGCGGCCACGCCTTCGGCGAAGATGGCCTCAATCGCGTGATCCGCAAGGATTTTACCTGGGACGATCTGGCGCGTCTGCGTCAGCGCTGGAACGGCCCGTTCGTGGTCAAGGGCATCCTCAATCCAGAAGATGCGCGCCGCGCCGTCGAGGCAGGCGCGACCGCCATCGTCGTGTGCAATCATGGCGGCCTATCTCTCGATGGCTCTGCTTCTTCCATATCCATGTTGCCGGCAATCATCGACGCGGTCGGGGACAAGGCCGAAATATTGCTGGGCAGCGGCATCCGGCGCGGCGGCGCGATGGTTAAGGCGCTCGCTCTGGGCGCGCGGGCCACGCTGTCGGGTCGCGGCTATCTCTTCGGGCTTGCGGCAAGTGGCGAAGCCGGGGTCGACAAGGTGATAGAGATACTGCGCCGCGAGTTCACCACCGCCATGCGCGTCGCGGGCGCGGCCGACCCGGCGCAGTTGGTACGCGACATGGTCCGGCCGTGCTGAAGCCGGGCAACAGCATCGCGGGGGCAAGGGGGGGCGTCGCGCGCCGATTGACTCCGCCCTCCCGATGCCAGAGTCCGGCAGCATGAATCTGCTGCAGATACGCTATTTCGTCGCGGTCGCGGAGGAACTGAATTTCCGCAAGGCGTCGGAGCGCCTGCATGTCAGCCAACCGCCCCTCAGCTTTCACATCAAATCGCTGGAGGAAGAACTCGGACTTCCGCTGTTCAATCGGTCCACGCGCCATGTGGCCCTGACCGAAGCGGGATCGGCGCTTCTCGAACGGGCGCGCCAGATACTCGACCTGTTCGACCGCACCCAAGTCGACATGCATGACATGGCGGCAGGCGCTGCGGGAACTTTGCGGGTCGCGTTCACCATCTCCACCTCCTTCCATTCCTTCTTCCATCGGATCGTGCACAGCTACCGTGAGACCTGGCCGAAGGTGAACCTGCTCCTTTCCAGCCTGCCCAGCGGCCCACAGATTGCGGCGCTGACGAAGGGCGATCTCGATATCGGCCTGCTCCGCTGGCCTTTCGAGGTTGCGCCCGGCCTCATCACCACGCGCCTCCACTCCGCTTCCCTGGTGCTGGCGATGCACCGGACGCACGAACTTGCCGATGCCGACAAGGTTAATCTGGCGCATCTCAGGGGCAATCCCTTCATCACTTATCCGCAGAGCATGGATCGGGAGGTGGGCATCTACACGCAGATTTTCTCGCTCTGCGAAAAGGCGGGTTTCGCGCCTAGGGTCGCACACGAAGCCTATGAACCCTCGCTGATGATAGGTCTGGTCGCCGCTGGCGCGGGCGTCGCCATCGTCCCATCCTCGCTGCAATGCATGCAGATTCCCGGCGTCGTCTACAAGCCGATCGACGATCCCATGGCGGCGACCGAACTGCATCTTGTCAGAAGGGAAGGCGGCAATAGTCCACGCATCGACAATTTCTGGAATGCGGCCTTGGAAATCGTCGCTCTGGAAGAATGGTCGGGCTTAGGGCAGGCAACCAGGCTTCAAGCTTCTCAATGACCCGTTCGGGCAGGAGGATCGGATGAACGAGATCAGGCGCGACAGCTATACGCCCTTTTTCGATGGCATCATCTCCGACATCGTTTCGATTCCCATCGCCGAGGGGCGAAAATTGCTGATGCTTTCGGGGGTCGCCGCCCAGAACCCCGAAGGCAAGCCGTTCCAGTCGAATGTCGTCAGCGCTGATTGCGAGGAGCAGGTCCGCCACATCTGGAAACGGATCGCCTTCATCCTGGAACAGCATGGCGCCACGGTCGCCGATGTCGTGAAGATCGTGACCTATGTGACGGATGCCCGCTATCTGGTGCATCCGACATCCAAGGTTCTCCGCGAGGTCTTTGCCGGAAAACCGGTACCCGTTAGCACCGGTCTGGTGGTGAGCGGGCTGGCTTATCCGGAAATGCTCATCGAAGTAGACGTCACGGCCGTTACCGGCTGATTCCGGCATCCGACCGTCAGGTCAACGACGACGCAGCTCCCTTGTCATCCCCCCCCTGCAATCATGGCCGGTCATGGCGACCTTAATTCTGCCTGCGCCTCAACGAAGTACCACCGCGTGCTTGGCGAGAATTGATCCGGTTTACAGAATAATAGGCTGAAATATTGTATTAGACTAGAATTATCCCTTTTCTATCCTCTCCGCGAAAAGAAAAGAAAAATCATAATATTGGGGGAGAAATTGATCGCAGACAGGGGGAAATCGTGGAAAATCTTCTTAAATTCGGCTGTGCCGGAATGGCGCTCCTTGCCGGAACGATGGGAACGGTGGCATCGGCACAGGAACTCGGTGAGATTGTGGTGACGGCCCTGCGGCGCGAGACGGCTTTGCAGGCCACCCCCATCGCCATTACGGCGGTCACGAACGACGAATTGCGAAAACTGGGCTCCACATCGGCGGAAGATATGGTCCGGAGCGTGCCTGGCCTCAATTTCACCAATGTCGGGCCGCCGGGGCATCGGCGCATCACCATTCGCGGCATTCAGGGCGCGGGCGAAAATACTGCGGGCTTCTATGTCGGAGAGACCCCGCTGACTGGTCCAGGCGGCGCCGGGTCGGACCCCAGCGGAATGCTGCCCGACATTCAGCTATACGATGTCCAGCGCGTTGAAGTGCTGCGCGGGCCGCAAGGCACGCTTTATGGCGCCGGCTCGATGAGCGGTGCCTTCAAGGTGATCTTCGCAAGCCCGGACCTGACGGATTATGCCGGTTCGGTCGACGGCTCTGTCTCAGATGTCCGCCATGGCGGCATGGGCTATTCCACCCGCGCCATGGTCAACGTCCCGCTCGTAGCGGATCGTCTCGCGGTTCGTGCCGTTGCCTATAATGAGCGGCGCGCCGGATATGTCGACAACAGCATCCTCGACCAGCGCGACATCAACAGCGCGCGCGTCTATGGTGGCAGGGTTGCGGTCACGTTCAAGCCTGTCGACAATCTGAAAATCGATTTCATGGCACTTGTGCAGAACCAGCGCGTGGCCGACGGTGGCTTCTGGTATCCTGCCAATGGCAGATATATTGTCGACGTCGCGGTGAAGACGCCATTCCCCAATAATTTTCAGCTTTATAACGCCAAGGCGACATGGGACCTGCCCTTTGCGACCCTGATCGCGACCTCGTCACGATGGGTCTGGAAGGGCACGCGCTATCTCGACATGACGCGCACCATTCCGCTGGTGATTGGCCCCGCCACCTATTGCGCGCGCTATCTCAACATCACCGGCCCCTGCTCACCCGCCCAGCAAGAAAGCTATCGCGGCTTTGTCCGCTCGCTGCTGCCATTGGTCAACATGCAGCCGCTTTCGGCCGAGGCATGGATTCACGAGGCGCGTCTGACATCCATCGGCGAAGAGCCACTTAGCTGGGCGCTCGGCGGATATTGGGAAGATCGGAAGGACAAGACCGACATCATGGGTATTAGCGCCGATGCGGCGTCGGGCCTGCCGCTCTTTCCGATAGCGGTGGAATATCGGCGCAATTCAAAGACCGACATCAACCAGAAGGCGGTTTTCGGCGAAGTCAGTTATCGCCCCGTGCCGACATTGACGGCGACCGTCGGACTGCGGCGCTATTGGTATGACAAGGGCTCGGTCGCGCAGGTCACCGATACCAGCTTCATCAACGCTACCGTCGCCGGTCCGCCTATTTCCATCAACGCAGATGCCAAGGGATGGGTGACGAAGGCTAATCTCAGTTGGGAAGCAACGCCCGACCTGATGCTGTTCGCGCAGCGATCGGAAGGTTTTCGCCCCGGCGGCGTCAACAGCGCGCCCGATCTGCCGCCCGGTTTCGAAGCCTATGAAGCGGACAGCCTGGTCAATTATGAAATCGGCGTGAAATCGTCTTGGCTCGGCAAGAAACTGACCCTCAATGCCTCGGCCTATCAGATCGAGTGGGACAATATGCAGGTGTCCGCCCGCACCGCATTGACGGGATTTGTCACCAATGTCGGCAAGGCCCGTATACGCGGCCTGGAAGTCGAGATGGCAAGCCGCCCCGTCGAAAGGCTGACCCTGCGCGGCAATATCAACCTCAATGAAAGCAAGCTGCGCGCCGACCAGATTGCCGGTCCCGCGCAAGCCCCCGGCCGCAATGGCGATCCCATTCCGTTTGAACCGGGTTTCACGGCCTTTGGGACCGCTGAATATGCGGCACCTGTCGGCGATGCGCTCTCGGCCTATGGACGGGTCGACTACAGCTATACGGGCCGCTCCCATTCGCAATATCGGGTGGGCAGCGCGCTGGATGACGTGATGGGCGGCTTCAGCCAGGTCAATCTTCGCCTGGGGATCGAAGGCGACGATTGGGGCGCATCGGTCTTCGTCCAGAATCTGTTCGACACGGTCGGGCGCGTCCGGGTGCAGACCACCAGCGCCCTGTCGCAGAAGCAGACGCTCAGCATCGCGCCACGGATGGTCGGGCTGGAATTGCGCAAGAATTTCTGACCGTCACCGTACCTGGCCAGCAAATGATGACGAATATTCGTAAGAAGGATCAGCCATGGCCGGGGTCGTGCACCGTCGAATGGCTACAGGGCGCCTGCGGGTGCAAGACAGGAGTATATGCCGGTGTCAGAGCTAACGCGTCAAAACTTCCTCAAGATGATGGCCGCGGGGGTGGCGGGATTGGGCCTGGATACGAGCGTCGCGGCCCGCGCCGCCCGTGCGGCCGACCCTAAGCTGACCAAGCCTCGGACGCTGATCCGCGAAGCCGACATCCTGTCGATGGACCCGAAGATCGGCGAGATGTCGAGCGCCGATGTCCTGATCGAGAATGGCAAGATTGCGGCTATTGGAAAAGGTCTCAGTGCCGACATGGCAGAGGTCGTCGACGCACAGGGCATGATCCTGATGCCCGGCATGGTCGACGGGCATCGGCATGTCTGGCAAACGCCGATTGCGGGCGCCATGGTCAAGACGTCGCAGCGTTACGGGAAGGATTATATTTTCTGGTCCATGCGGATCCGCATGGCCGTCACGCCCGAATATATGCACTTCCTGAACTATTATGGCAGCCTGCTGGCGATCAATTCCGGCGTCACTTCGGTGGTCGACAATGTCCACCTGCTCTATACGCCAGAACTGGGTGACGCGGCGGCGCGTGGTTCGATCGACGCCGGGGTAGGCGGCATATTCGGCTTCCAGCTTTCGGGATCGCGCGCCTATGGGCTTGGCGATACCGTCACGCGGAAGCAGATCATCAGCGAGATTTTCTCCCCGCCGATGGAATGGCACTTCAAGGCCGCAGAGACGATCCGCAACAAATATTTCTCCGATGCCGACGCGCCGATGCAGTTCGGTGTTCATCTCAGCAATTTCGTCGGCTTCGGCCAGGCCGCGCAGGTTCGCGAGGAAATGGCACGCATCCGGGCGATGAAGCCCGCCCTTATCCTGGAGGATGTGCAGGCCATCAAGGGGCCGCGCCATCCCGGCGTGCTCTATTCCATCGCCGACATGAATGCGGAGGGTCTGCTTGGCCCCGACCTGCTGATTTCGCACGGGAACGAGATCACAGACGCGGAACTGGCCATGATGGCCGCATCGGGCACCAAGGTGGCATCCTCCGCTTGGGGCGAGTTCCCCTATCCCGCGCCCTCCATCCACGGCCGCGCGCTGAAGGCAGGCGTCGACAGTTGCGTCGGCACCGACGGTGGATTTGCGCCGCTCGACTTTTTTGAACTGGTCCGCGCCACCTATTTGTCCCTTTTCCGTTATCCCGAAGGCATGGCGCAGGCGCGCGGCGTGGAATCCGCCGATATACTCGCATTTTCAACGTCGCGCGGCGCCGCGGCGATTGGCATGGGAGACCAGTTGGGTTCCATCAGCGTGGGCAAGCGCGCGGATATGGTCCTGCTTTCGACCGATCGTCCGGGCTTCCCGCTATTGGGCAATCTGGCCGACCGGGTGGTCAATTATGGCCAGCTTTCCGACATCGACAGCGTGTGGATCGCGGGGCGCCTGCGAAAAAGCGGAGGCCGGATGATCGGCGTCGACTGGAAAGCGCTCGCGGATCGCAATCGTGTCATCCAGGCCGCCCTGGCACGGGGCGAGGCTTCCATCAAAATGGAATCCTGAACAATCGACAGGCGTCAAGGGAAGGGGCCCCTAGCCCCTTTTTTTGTCGGCCCCGTGCTCCGGACTCAGGGCGCTTCATTATGCCGACCTTCGGAAGAAAATCCCGTGAAATTGTATTGGATCAAAGGAGAATAGGGGGCGAATATGAAGGAGAAGCATCAATAAGATCATAATCCACATCAGGGAGAGGTGGCTATGCACCTAGTAAAACGTCTCGCATGGGGCGCGTCCGCGCTCGTTCTTGCGTCGGTCGGCGCGGCGGCAAGCGCGCAGAGTGCCTCCGAGACCGCGCCTCAGGCCGATCGCGCCAATGTGCCGACCGACGGAATTCAGGACATCATCGTGACCGCCCAGAAGCGTGCCGAAAGCGTTAACGACGTGGGCATGTCGATTGCCGCGCTGGGGCAGGAAAAGCTGCTGCAAGCCGGCATTTCCAAGGTCGACGACCTCGCGCGGCTCGTGCCCGGCTTCACCAGCAACATGACCCCGTTCGGCACCTCCGTCTATACCATTCGCGGCATCGGCTTCCAGGATTCGACCTTGGGCGCGAGTCCGACGGTCAGCACCTATATCGACGAAATTCCGGTCCCATTCTCCCAGCAAGCGCTTGGCATGATGCTGGATGTCGAGCGCGTCGAAGTTCTCAAGGGACCGCAGGGGACGCTTTACGGACAGAATTCGACCGGTGGCGCGATCAACTTCATCGCCGCCAAGCCCACCGACGATTTCCAGGCAGGCTTCAATGCCGATTATGGGCGTTTCAACGATGCCGACCTTCAAGGCTTCCTGAGCGGAGCCGTGGGCAACAGGTTGAGCGCGCGCATTGCCGTGCGGGTCAATCAGGGCGACGATTGGCAGCGCAGCTACACACGCGACGACAGCATGGGCCGGAAAAGGTTCATTCAGGGACGCTTCCTGGTCGACTGGAGGCCAATCGACGATCTTGCCATCTCGATCAATCTGAACGGCTGGCGCGACCGGTCCGATACCGCCGCGGCGCAGCTTGTCATGATAGTGCCGCAGACATCCAATCCGCTGTTGCCCGGGCTTGCCGCTTATCCGCCCGCGCCGCACGACAATCGCGCCGCGGATTGGACCCCCGGCATCAGCTATGCGCGGGATAATCATTTCTACCAGGGCTCTCTGCGCGCCGATTATGAATTGGGCGGCGGACTGACTCTGACGTCGCTGTCCTCCTACCAGCGTTTCAAGCGCAACCAGCCGGTCGATGGTGATGGGACGACATTCGAGGATAATCTGCAATATAATTTCGGGAATATCTCGACATTCTACCAGGAACTTCGCCTGGGCGGCGACCTGCCCTCCGGCGGCAACTGGCTGGTGGGCGCGAATTACGAGCGCGACAATGTCTTTGACGACGAACGGGTGCTGCTGCGCGACGCGGGCAATTCGGTGGTGTTCGGGCTTCCGCTCGACGGATCGAACAATACCAACCGCCAGATCATCAAGACCTATGCCGCCTATGCCAGCGTCAATCATCATCTGACCGACATGCTGAGTTTCACCGGAGGCATCCGCTATACCAAGGCGGACCGCTTCTTTACCGGATGCAACACCGACACCGGAACGGGGCAGACGGCCGCGGTCATCAACTTCCTGCAGGGGCTGCTGAAAGGTCCGGGCAATGTGGTGCCCGTCCAGCCCGGCGGCTGCATCAACCTGAATGCCGTCACTTTCACGCCGGAATATCTCAACCTGGCGCTCAAGGAGGACAATATTTCCTGGCGCGCGGGCCTGGACCTGAAACCTGGCGAGGATTTCCTTGTCTACGCCAATGTTAGCAAGGGCTACAAGGCAGGTGGCTTCCCCAATCTCGGCGCCACTGCCAGCTCGCAATTCACCCCGGCAACGCAGGAAAGCGTGCTGGCGTTTGAACTGGGTTCCAAGGCGACGCTTTTCGACCGGAAACTGCAACTGGATGCCGCCTTCTTCTACTATAAATATCGCGACAAGCAGATCCGGGGTGCCACGGTGGATCCCGTGTTCGGGCCGCTGTCCCGCCTAGTCAATGTGCCGCGTTCGCAGATCTACGGCGCTGAAATCTCGGCAACCTGGCTGCCGTTTCCGGGGCTGACGATCAGCCCGGCCGCAAGCTATGTCCATTCCAGGATCAAGGGCGATTTCTCGAACTTCACGCCGTTCGGCGCGTTCGAGAGATTCGTGGGAGAGGCCTTTCCCTACACGCCCCGATGGCAGGCGCGTGCCGATGTGGAATATCACTGGAACATTGGCGGCGATGCGCAGGCCTTCCTGGGCGGCGACATGAGTTACCAGAGCGGGACCAACGCCGGGTTCGGCAATGTTCCGCTGCTCGACATCCCGGCCTACACGCTGTTCAACCTGCGCGCGGGGATAGAGAAGGATGCCTGGCGGTTCTCTCTCTGGGGCCGCAACATTACCGATCATTATTATTGGACCACCGCTTATTATTCGACCGATACGGTGAATCGACTGGCCGGCATACCTGCGACATATGGCGTGTCCCTGTCCTATCGCTTTCGTTGACCGATCGGCTTTCGCGCAGAATAAGGGATATCCGGCCATGCTGAGTGGAAAAGTCGCGCTGTTGACCGCAGCAGGATCGGGCATCGGCCGTGCGGTCGGGCTGCTCATGGGCGGGCAGGGCGCACGCGTCGTTGTTACCGATATCGACCTGGCGGCGGCTGAAAAGGTCGCCACCGAAATCGAGGCCAATGGCGGCGAAGCCATCGCCCTGGCCTGCAATGTCGCGGCGGAAGCCGATGTCGCGGGTGCGGTTCAGGCGGCCGTCATGCGCTTCGGCCGCCTCGACATCCTGCACAATAATGCTGCCTATCAGGGGGCTGACCTGATGGAAAAGGATGCAGACATCGTCTCCATGGAGGCGGAATTCTGGGATCGCACCATGGCGATCAACCTTCGCGGCTCGATGTTCGGGTGCAAATACGCCATTCCGAAGATGCTGGGGGGCGGGGGCGGAGCCATCATCAATACCGCCTCGGTCAACGGCCTTGCCGGATTTCTCTCCATGCCCGCCTATGGCGTCTCGAAAGCGGCGGTGGCGATGCTGACGCGCAATGTCGCGGCTCGTTATGGCCGGGAAGGGATTCGCTGCAACGCGGTTGCGCCGTCACTCGTGCTGACGCCCGCGGCAGAACGCTTTCTGCCGGAAGAGGTCAAGCGGCTCCATCATGATGTGGCGCTTGTGCCGACGCTCTGTTCGCCCGCCGGTATCGCCTCGGTCGTGGGCTTTCTGGCTTCCGATGCGGCAGTGTTCATCAATGGCCATATTCTTTCGGTCGATGGTGGCGCGATGAGCCAGTTGGCGATCAACGGCCCGTTCCGCCGCTATCTCGAGCAGGCCGCTAGGACCTGATACCGAAAACGGAACGGATCACGCGCTTGCCGCCGGGTCGGAAAAGAGGAGAGCCGAAGCCATGACCCATGCCTATGAGGACGGCGAGACGCTGATATTCGGGCAGATCGCCCTCAATACGTCCGACATGTCCGGTTCGCTGCGCTTCTATTCCGAAGTGCTCGGCTTCGCGAACAGCGGTGCCAATTGCGCCTGGGGCCTGCCCATCCAGCTTCAGGGATTGCCACCCACCGCGCGGGCCGTGATGTGGTGGATGATGGGACGCGAACGCTTTTCGCAGCTTGAGCTTTTCGAGCATCGCGAACCTCGACAGCGGCCGCTGCCCGCGGACTGGCGCCCCAGCGACCATGGCTGGACACGCATGGGGGTGGCGGTTTCCGACTTCGACCGCGCGATCGCGGCGCTCAAGCCCTGGGGCGTCAGCCTGATCCATCCCCCTATGGTGGTGAAGGGCGGGCGTCGCGCGGCCTTTCGCGACCCCTTCGCCGGTATCGTGATAGAATTGATGGAGGATGGGCCGGGCATCCCCGGCGGCATTCGTCCGCATCATTTTGCCGACATCGATCCCGCCATCATCTACATGACCAGTTCGGTCGCCGACCTCGACGATGCACTGCATTTCTATCGGGACGCGCTGCGGCTAGAGATACTGCCGCTCAATGTACTGCACGACCCCGCCGACGAAGTGGTCTGGGGGTTGGAGGGAGCGGCGCGCGACGGCTTCGTGGCGCGTGCGGGGACCAGCTTTTTCGAGATCGTCCGCTACAGCGAGCCTTTGGGCCGTCCGCAGCCTGCTTATTATCTCGCCTGTGATCAGGGCGTGATGAATGTCGGCCTTTGCACGGCTAATAATCAGCTTGTGCGCGACGTGATCGCGCGGCTGGACGAAGAGGGGCGCGGGCCTGAGGCGGTCGTGGAAGGGCCAAACTTTATCGCCACCTATGTCCTCGACCCAGGCCGTGAGTTCGAACTGTTCTCAGGCCCGGTGGAGATGGAGGATGCCATCGGTTTCAAGCCGCAGGCGAACTTCTTCGGCGCGCAGTCGAATGCCCTGGCGGGACTTGCTTTCAAGCGCCGATCGAAAGGATGAAGCAAGGGGGCAGGGCACGCTTCATTGTTATGGATAGCCGAATAATGGCGGGGGAATTTATATTGGAAATATGACCCCGTGGCGCGCACATTTCCGGGGCCATGATAGCATTCTTCAAGGTTGGATCGCGCGGAGTGATGGCGTGCCGATGACCATCGCGGCGCCGTCCCCGCTCATGCCGTTCCCGCCGATATGAAGACCGAAAGGAGTCTAGTTGATGATCACCATTAAGCGTCAGGGTCATATCGCGTTTCGGGTTTCGAACCTCGATCTGTCCAAGGAATTTTATACCAGCCTGCTGGGCCTCCATGTGATGGAAGAGAATGAGGAGGAGGGGGTGGTATTCCTGGGCCTGCGCGACCTCAGCCACACTGTCGACCTTGTGCAAAGCTCCGATGTCGGCGCCAGCCAGCCGCATAATTCGATGCCGCCGGTCGGCATCGGTTTCCACCATGTCGGCTTCGAACTCGAAACCCAGGACCAGATGCGCGACGCCTATTTCCAATTCAAGGAAAGGGGGGTCAACATCATCGCCACCATGGACCATGGCAGCCAGCAGAGCATCTATTTCAACGATCCGGATGGCAACATCCTGGAGGTTTATTGGCAGCGGCCCGATGCGATAGAGATGTTCGCGAAAGGCCGTGGCGACGACGACCGCCCGCTCGTCTTTGAATGACGGGGCAGGGTGCCCGTGGAGTAAATGGACATGGCGCGCCGCCCCGGCCTGCCATGCCATCCCCGCCGCTATATCAGCGGTAAGGCGGTCGTCGAATTGATTTTCTGCATGGCGAAGGATGGACTGACATCATGCAGGTCCGCCACATTGGTCAGCTTGCGACAGATGCGGTCATAATCGGATGTCGCGGGCAACGATCTTCAGCAGATGGTCGATCTCGCCGCTCATGCGATAGAATTTCACGACCTCCGGCATGCGCGACACCCCCTCGGCAAAGGATTATGGAGGAAACGGACGCGATCGCCCGGGAAGAGGCTGACTTGCTGTTCGCGAGCACCAAGTAATGGCTGGAGGTCAAGCGCAGGCGCGACCTGGAGGCTGGACGGCGCATGGGCATACCGCTGTCGGAATCCCGCATCCAGGTCGTCGCCGACGACAGCTTCTGGACGCGTGGTGTCGTTTGCGGCGGGCCTGAAACCATCGAACGGCATGTGCGGGAATTCGCGGACATCGGCGTTGGACTGTTCCAGGTCGCGTCGCTGGGGCAATTCGACGCCGAAGCCCGTGCCATCGCCGCAAAGTCGACGCGCCTGTTCGCGGAAAGGATCATTCCCGAATTTCGCGGCCATAATCCTAGGGAATAGGCCAGGAATTGAAACCGGCACTTCATTCGACGAGAAGCCGGCCGGGAAAAAGCGGGAGAATTCGCATTTCCACCGGGATGTCACGCTGTGCTTGCGCCCGTAGCGGAAATAGCAGATCGGGTGCGAGGATGAGTTTGGCACTTCCGAAGTCCGCTCTAAGGGGTTGAGAGGATGCCATGTCGACGCCTTTCGGACTGTGACCCCCTAAGGCTGCCATCTCGTCGGCATGAGATTTGCCCGTCAGTCAGCACGATACAGCGCGCGCAGGATCGCTGCCGCAGCACGGCGCCGGCGCCTATGATAGGTGCCATTGATCCGGCGCAGAGCGCTGCGCTCACGATTATGCAGTGCCTCGCGCCACGACTGGAGTTCGCTTTCGCATTGGGCAATGGCTTGGTTTTCCACCGTCCGCACCGCGTGCAGGCGCATATTGAGCATATGCATAGCGCGGTCATGCTCGCTGTTGCAGGAAAGCCGCGCGATCCGGAGGAAGATGCCAGCGACGTTGTCGGCCATGTTCGAGCGAGATAAGTTCTGCATGTTTGGACGCTCCGGAGCGAGCTGCGGCGGCCAGGATGCAATCGCTGCAGCAACAAGGTCGGCTGACCAGGCGTACAGATCCTTGAGGCCGGGTTCGTCGAGATGCGGGACATGAAAGCCTGTGCCGGCGCGCGCTTCGACCAAACCCTCGCCGGTCAGAATATGGAGCGCCTCGCGCACCGGGGTCGCGCTCGATGCGAGGTTTTTGGCGAGCAGGGCCGGGTCGAGCCGTTCGCCGGGCCGGAAAATCCGCTCCATAATCTGCCGCCTGAGCGCTTCATGCACGCGGCCGGTCGTTGCGCCCGCGTTCATTCCTTCCCTCGTTGCTCGGCATGGTGCTTATCCACCATGTCCTTCTGGTCCGGGCGCAGCGCATCGATGGCGCCAAGTCGTTCATTGGCGTCGCCTGTCAGCAGGATGGATGGGCATTGCCCCTCGAAATTTCCTAGATTGGGCCGATGCTGGCGATAGCCAATAAGCGCAGCCAGGTCGGACGGGAAATGGCGCGCGATATCGGGGGGATAGGCGAGCCAGGGATTTTCATAGGGTTTAAGCCAGCCCAGGCAATAGCCAATGGCGATCCCGCGCCTGATGTCCTTGCTGTGATTGGCGCCGGCACCGTGCAGAACCGACCCAAGCAGGACAAGTGCTGATCCCGGCGTCATCTCGGCGGCAAGGGGCGGGGTGCCCGGCAGCGGATCGCGCGCTGCCACGCCATGGCTGCCTGGCCAGACCAATGTCGCGCCATTATCGGCATCGAAGGGCGTCAGCGGCCAGATGACATTCACCAGATATTCGATTTTCCCGACCGGCCCCCGCCACATATCCTGGTCGCGATGCGGCGCCTGTGCGGGCGCGCCTGGATGAATGGCGATCGCCTGGGCAACATTGAGCTGGATAGTGTCGCAATGGGGGCCAAGGATCGCCTCGACAATGTCCAGGATCAGCCGCTGCTGGACAAGGGCGGCCGCGTGCGGCGACCGGCTGAGCAAACGCCCGAAGCGCTGCGTCTTCTCCCCGTAAAAATGGCCCTGGCAAAAGGGCGTGAGGGCAAAATCCTCCTCAAGATTATGCGCCAAAGCTGTGATAGTCTCCGACGGAAGCAAGGCAGGGATGATGCATGCGCCCTTGGCCTGGAGCATGTCGATCCATGGCCGCGCCTGGACCGATGCCTGCACCAACGGGCCCTGCAACGAAAGGGGGCGTGTCATCATAGGCCTCCTTTCACGCGGCGGCGCGGGATTGCGGCATCGCAATCGACGCTTCGCCGATGATGCCAGCGTCCGCCAGCAGGTGCGGCGTCTGCTCGGATATCTCGATGCAGAGCGCGGCGAGCAGACCGCCGTCGCAATATTGGGGACGCCCAAGCGGAAGGCAGCGCCAGCCGAAAGCGATAATCTGCTGAGACCAGCCTTTCTCCGCGACCGCGCTATAATGGGTGATCCCGGCCGCCAGCGCATGATCGACAAGCGCTATGATCAACGCATCGCGGACCTGCCGCCGTTCTGCGGCGCGTAGCCGCCGGTCGAGGCAAAAGCGGGTGATTTCGAAGATTTCGGGGCCGCGGGGCGGCGGCCCCGCGCACAGATCGGCGTAGAAGCTGTCGAGGATATGCGGCCGGCATGTCGGCAGCAGCCTTGCCGAGCCGAGATGTTGGCCATCGGGATCAGTCAATATGAGATAATGGCAGTGTTCGCCGTCAAACTGATCAAGCTCATAAAGGCCGGCAAGGGCAGGCAGATCCCATTTAAGGAGATCGATAAAGACCGATTTTCGCGCGGCAAACATGTTCCTCAAGACCGCGTCCGCTATCGGACCGCCCAGATGCTTTTCTATCTGCAACATGATCGTGTTTCCCTTAACCATGATTGGCCAAGGGTCGCAGCGCAGGCATTGCGGCGCTATTCCCAGAAAGGGGTATAGCGCCGTCTGTTGATATCCGTGATCGTCAGTGTCCCGTCTTCAAGCGTCAGCCCCACCAGGGAAATGCGCTTGCTGATACCATAGCGCTCGCAGGCATGTCTGATATGACGCGACACGGTCTCCTCGCTGATCTTGACGATCTGGCTGATTTCCCAGTCGCTCTTGCCGCGCGTCGCCCAGAGCACGCATTCGCGCTGCCGGTCGGTGAGGATCGCCTTGCGCTCGCCAAAACTTTCGCCGCGCCCGGTCCACAGACGCCGGGCCGCCTCAAAGGCAAATCCGCCCACGATTTGCGCGAGCAGCAACCGCTCCTGCGGCACGGCCTTCCCGGCGATAGTGGCGAAGGAACAGGAGCCGAACAACTCTCCTGGGATATTGGACGGCACCGTGAAGCCGTCGCTGATGCCCTGCTCGCGCCCAAGACTGAAGACGCGGCGGTCCTGAACCGTCAGGGGAATGAGATGCGGGATGCGCGCCCATTGGAAGCCGATCCCCGTCATATGGCTCGCCCTGTGCACCGGGTCCGATACCCCCAGCGCGCTCGACGCGTAGAAATCAGCCCATTGCGCAGGATAATTGTGGAGATGGATCGCCGCATCATCCTCATAGGCCAGGATGTCGACATGATGGGTCATGGCGAAATAGTCAAAGCCAAGGCGCGGAGTGACGATGGCCATGGCATCGGCCAGGTCTTCCTTGGTGCGCGCCGCTTCGATCAACAGCAGCAATTCCAGCGCAAGCGGATACAGGTCCATAAAAATGCAACCTGGCCACGGGCGGCATCTCAAGCTACCGGCAGTCCCGCTGCCGGCCCTTCCGGCATCTTAGCGCCGGACGGCGGGTCCTCAGGCCGGCGTCCGGAAATTTCCTCGTTGTCACAAAACTATCATTGGAAAGCGCTCAGCAAAAGTTTTGCATTGCAAAATAAAATCCATTCTGACCTGAAAATTGCGAACCCTTATAGAAGCTGGGGCCCAGCCGGCGGACGCCGATTTGAGTGAAGCGGCCAGTTCTTGAGCGTTTTCGGCCCGAAATTCTGGACTGATCCAGACGGCTATGAGGTGCTGCGCGAGGTCGATCGCGCCGGAATCATGTGGGAGTGGCTTCGCCGCGATCCTGACTATATCCGCTGGTATGTGGAAGCCAGCCGGGCGACGCGGGGCGCAGCCGACCCTGCAGACTGGGGGTTGCATTTTCGCCGAGGCGCCGGATCGCAGCGCAAGACAGGCCCGGATCTTCTGGATCGCTGATCTCGACCCGGCGGTTCTCCCGGTCGACATAAGCGCGGCCCAGGCATCTGGCCCTGACAGCATTGATCTGTCTGTTCTTGCGCCCTGGCTTTCCCTTGTCCGGAGCGCCACTGGCCAGGAACATGCGCTTTTGTCTGACGGCGCGCGCCATATCCGGATCGATGTCGAGCAGGGCAGTTTTGCGCAGGCCGGACCTGTCACGATCCGCTTTCATGTTACTGGTTATGCCACGGCGCGCGCGCGGGTGGCGCCGCTGCGCCGGTTCCTCGATCTGGTCCGGCGCGGCAGATTTTCCCGTTCCCTCTATCCGCCCGATCCGCGTTTACAACGGCATGCCGCGCTCTTGCGCGTCCATGATGCGATCAGCGCGGGCGCCACCCAGCGGGAGATCGGCGTGGCGCTGTTCGGGGCTGGCCGCATCGAGAAGGAATGGGACGGCGCGTCCGACTCGCTGCGGCTGCGCGTGCGCCGCCTGGCGCGCGACGCCAGGGCCATGGCCCGTGGCGGCTATCGCCTGCTGCTGCGCAAATCCGGCCACTATCCAGACTAGCTGAAGGACAAACCGGACCCCCCTGTGTTTGGGCTGTCCGGCGCTTTGGCTCTGGCGGCTTTCCGCCCCGCGCTGCCTGTTGGTCCGCGCGGCCGCGCTCTCTTATGCGGGCGGCGCCTTGCTGAGCCGCCCGCGTCACCGAGCCGCCTATTGGCGTCTCGGCCGGCCGGTATCGATCGCATGGCGGGGCGGCGCCGCTGCGCTGCTGCCGTCAGGCGGACGCCGCTGGCGCGGCGGCGCTTTGGTCGGGCCTCTCCCGGTGGCGCGGGCGCGGTCGGCGCGTCCTCCTAGGCCCGCCGCTGCCGGCGGCAACCCCGGCGCTTTGCTTGGGGTGCTCCGCTGCGCTGCGCCCGTCCTGTTCGGCTGCTGAAGCAGCCGGGCCGGTGCCTTCGGCCGCTGTTGCGGGCCTTTCCGGTCGCTCGTGCCGACCACCCCCGCTTCCGGGAGCGGCCTGTTGTTTTGGGAGCATCAGGAGGACAGCCATGTCTGCGAAGGGCACGGGCACGCACGGGGGCAGCGCCAAGCGGCGCGGGGAACAAGGGAGAAAGAGGAAGGAGAAGAACAGAGGCGGAGGGAGGAGCAGGGGCGGTGCGGGCGATGACGTCCTTCTGTCCGGGAGCGCCCATGCCCGCTATGCCCTCTATGACGAAATCACCGCACAGATAATAAGCGAGCTTGAACAGGGGCATATCCCATGGGTGCGGCCTTGGGCCAGCCATGGGGGCGGGGAGGCGCGCACGGTTGCGCCAGCCCTGCCGCGCAACGCGCTTTCGGGGCGGCCCTATTCGGGGATCAATATCCTCATCCTCTGGAGGGCCATGATCGAGCATGGTTATGCCTCGCATGGCTGGCTGACCTTTAAACAGGCTCTCGAAGCAGGGGGCTGCGTCCGCAAGGGAGAACGCGGCACCAGCATCGTCTATGCCGACCGCTTCATCCCGAAAGGCGAAGCGGAGCGGGCCGCACAGGAAGGAGGCGACATCAGGGTCGTGCCGTTCCTCAAACGCTTCACCATCTTCAACCTCGCGCAATGCGAGGGATTGGACGTCGATCTTGGCGCGGACCCGATCCCCTTGCCGCGCGACAAGATCGCGCCGGTCGCCGAGGAGCTGATCCTCGCCAGCGGCGCGGATTTCCGGATCGGCGGCGACAAGGCCCATTTTGTCCACGACCTCGACTATATCGCAGTCCCGCATCAGAGCGCCTTTTACGATCCGATCAACTATTATCGGACCGCGCTCCATGAACTTACCCATTGGACCGGCCATGTGTCCCGCCTTGGCCGCGACTTCAGCGGCGCTTATGGGTCTGCGCTCTATGCCCGCGAGGAATTATGCGCGGAAATGGGCAGCGCCTTCCTCTGCGCTTTGCTCGGCATAATTCCGACCGTGCGCCATGCCGACTATATCGCCTCATGGCTTGGCCTGCTCCGCGCTGACAATCGCGCCATTTTCCGGGCGGCCAGCGCTGCCAGCAAGGCTGCCGACTATCTCCTGGCCTGCCGCCCGCCAGAGCCGGGCAGCAGCGCCTATTCGGCAGAAGGGCTGACCGCAGCGATGCGGCTGCGGCACGCGGCATGACGCTGCTCACCGCCGCTCTGCGCTATGGGCTGCGCGCCAATGCGATCAGCGCCGAAATCGCCCGCGAACAGGGCAGGGCCTTTGATCCCTGCCCGCTCGTCAAACTCTATTCGCCCCTCAGCACGGCGACATGGCTTGTCACTGAACTCGCCAGGGACGGCGATAGCTTGTTCGGCCTTGCCGACCTTGGCTTGGGCTATGCGGAGCTTGGCACATTCTCGCTGCGCCACTTATGCGCCATGCGCCTCCCTCATGGTCATGGGATCGAATGCGAGGCCGGTTTTGCGACCATCCATCCCCTGTCGGTCTGGACGCAATGGGCGCGCTGTTCCGGCTCGGTCCTCTGGACGGAAATCCTCCTAACCCGCGCCGCCGCCGCGATCACGGCATCGGACCCCGAAATCCCCGGATAAGGCCGATCCGCCTTGCCGGGATATGCGCGGCACGTCCTGCCGCACCCAATGCCGGTCCCGCTTGCCAGTCATCTCAAAGCATCGCGGCACCGGCCTTACGAGGAGTAGCATCATGCAACTGGACTATATCGCCCTCGACAGGCTTGCCGTCAGCAAGACCAATATGCGCCATGGCGCAAAAGCCCCGGACGTCTCCGATATCCTGCCGACGATCAGGAAACGCGGCGTCATCCAGCCCCTTCTCGTGCGCCCCGGCAGCGAGAGCGGCCAATATGAGATTATCGCGGGACGCCGCCGCTTCACTACCGCCTGCCTCGTCGCGCAGGACCTGCGCGAAGCGGGCGGAGAGCGGGGCGATGCGCTGGACAGTCTCCATATCGACCCGCTGCCCTGCGCCATCCTTGACGCAGACGATGACGCTATCGCCATCGAAGCCTCGACGATCGAGAATATGGCCCGTCTCGACGCCGATGAAGTCACGCAATGGGAGAGTTTTGTGCGCCTCGTCAAACAGGGGCGGGATGTCGCTGATATCGCCGCCACCAATCGCGTGCCGGTTCCGCCCGCGCCTTCAGCCACGGCCTTATGCTTTCAGCGAGCGGGAGGGTGCCTTTCCTGCATCGAGAAGAGGCCTGGACGCTGGAACACGTGCGGCGTGAGCCTAAGCGCGTGCATCACAGAAGGGGTGCCCTGATAATCGTCAATTTGCTTGGAGTAGCGCTCCTATTGCGATCGAACCAGTGATCGCCGGAAAGTGCTTAATCCGGGGTGTGGTCAAGGCACCGATGAGATGTTGCGCCGGATCGCGGTTCGCGCGCGCCATAGCCACAGCATATCTAAAAGCCGGGCTTGCACACGCGCGAAGCAGCTTAGCTGTTTCGAGGCGACCCCGCCTCTTGTGCTTCCTCAGCTCATACAGCAACTCCTGTGGCGCCACTTCCGACACTGGCGGTCGTCAAAAATCGGAGCCGAGCAGTGTTACAAACCAGCGCATCTTTGAGAGTGGGCCCAACCAGACCTTAGCGCTCTTTCTTCTCGATCAATTTCTCCGCGACGCTGGCGAAACTGTTCCCCGCGCGAATGCCCGCTTCAATCTTCGCCAGTCGCTTCGCGACATGGGACGCGCGGCGGCGAAGGCCGCGCGCATGGATGCGCAGGACTTTCATGGTCCTGATGATGGATTAAATCGGCCCTGAGAAAATGGCCCGGCGCTGGGAATAGCACCGGGCTAGGATAAGCGTTGGTTTAACGCTCGGTCGCGCGGCGGCACTGCACCAGTAACGGCCCGGGCACGAACGAAATCACCTTAACCTGGGTATCGAACCGCGACTTCCGAAGCACCCCGAATCTGCTGTTAGGTCTATAATGGCGGAAATCCTTCGGTCAAAAAGATGGGAAATCGGTCACCAATCCAGGTTAGGGATAGTTCTGTAACGATATACAATGCCGCGCTAGGCAGACGTCTCGGCGCGCATTCTGGATAATATCGCGCTCGGACGGCACATGGCCCACGCCAAAAGCGAGGACGTCTTATCTTCGATTTGGTCTCGAAATCATTTCGCGACGCTGCGAGGGGCAATGGTTGCGGAACCTTTGTATGATAGGTCAGTTTTGATGGCTCCCGGCTGGCTCGCAAGACCCCGCGCTAGGCTTTCGGCCGGGATGTAAGGTCCCGTCAGTCCCCTGGCGGGGCCTTATTTTAAACGCTTCTTATCGCAGCGGAACTTAGCCCCGCTACGTCTCGTTACAGTGGACCAATATTCAGAGGAGGTTGCTGTGGTGGACACGAGACACAATCCAAATGATGTCTATGTGGAACGCAAGTCGAACGCGGGGAAGGTGATACTGATTGCTGCTGTCGTAATTGCCGCAGTCGTGGGACTTCTGTTCGCTACCGGCTTCTGGAGCGCCGATGTTAAAGAGGGCGCTTTGCCAGAAGTCAGCGTGAAGGGCGGAGAAATGCCTGATGTAGACGTTAAGTCCAAGGAAGTCGTGGTCGGAACCAAGGAGACGACCGTTGACGTCCCCACAGTTGATACCGAGAAAAAGGAAATTGACGTGCCCGTCGTGGGCGTGAAGGACTAAACGCCGATAGGCGTGTAAAGCCAAGTCTTCGGCCCCAAACGCCCTGGCGCGTTTTGGGGCCGATCGCGCCCTCTTGATACGAATCATCCCGCTTTGGTATTTTCCCTGTCCCTTCTCTCCCTTATGAAGGGCGGGCAGGCGCAGTAGCTCGTGCCTGCCCATTGCGCTATCTAATGGAGGACCCCGTGTTTGATACTATCGATCGTGCGTATTATGAGCGTCGTGCGAGAGACGAAATTAAAAAGGTGGAGAACTGCCTAGATCCCTGCGCCAAGCGCGCACACCTGGCTATGGCAGAGAAGTATCGCCAGAAGGCTGCCGCCTTGGAAGATTCCGTTCCTGCCGCTGAAGACGCCTGATATTCCGAAATAGAGCAACTTGTCGGTGACCAATGTGGCCCCGGTCCCACCATAGGCCGGGGCTTTCCTATGTAGGCATGATGGCAGGCAACATAGCCGATCGCTCAGCAACTCACTACGGCGCTTCCGGACTGTCGTACACCAGCCACATTTGGGCAGCGATTTTCGAATTGAACACGGCCAGGTCCGCAGCGCCTAATAATTCGCGGACGTGGACTTTGTCGTCCGCGTCGGCAACAAGCACGGCTACGCGATCGCATGGCTAAAACCTCTGTCCAATTTGCCACATCGTTCGCTGCTCGACCGCCGTCGATTGTCGCTCGGCTCGCGGGACGTCCGACAGCAGCAGGATGGGGAGGCCTTTTGCCCAACGAGCGGCGATCTCCTGCCTCAACTCCTTATAGGATCCACCGCGCATTCGGTCCAAGTCCCGGTGGCGCTCACCAGGATGACGCCGTCTTCACCGCTATAGTCTCGGCAGATTATAGGTACCCCTTCCTTATTTCCGAAACGGGATATAATCCGCAAAAGGCGTCTGCACCGCCCAGTTATTCTGATGTGGATAGGAACTAACTTCCAAACCCCGCGCTATTTCCCCACGGGCATCATGCGGCCCGTTCCTCCCTTGCCCCGCTGCCTGAACTGGCGCGGGGCTTTTTCCCCCGTCTTGCATAGCCACCTTCACGCCGGAGCAGTAGGCCATCTTTGAAAAAACTAAGTGGGCAATAGCTCACTGTCGATGGACGGTCCTGATGAGATGACCATGCGTTTTATCGATGCGCCTGGAAATAAAACCAGACCAACGGCCCCACTACTGACGCCAGCGCTGACAAGACAATAAAAGCGATCAATGCTGATGCGAGCGTCATTACCATTACTCGTGTGAGCGGACACAATTCGGCCCAGCAGGACTTGCGGGTGCCTGCCGGGCCTAGCCATATGCTCATCTGAAGGGACTGAGTGGCTGTTGCCAGCCTGACTCAAGTATCGAATGCGCGCCCTAATCTACGTTAACGGCGGCTCGATCGTATTATCATGGGACAGGTCGGCCCCCCCCACGATCAGAAGCCGCCGCCCTTTTTCGGATCCACGATTATATCCTCCGCAGATGGGTGCCGCTCTGCTGGTGGGCGGTAGTTCGGTCTCTCTCCGCCGCCCGCCGCATCAGTGTCGTAATCCTCATCGCTGGTGGAAGTGCCTCCGGCATCCGCCCCGCTACCATAAACAGGCCCTGTGCCTTCGCTGGGGCGCTGACCGCGACTGGAACCCTCATCGTCCTCGCTAAATCCGGAAGACGGTACAGGGTCGCCATGATCGCCCGGTTTCGTTACAGAGGGGGGATCGGAAGCATCCATGGAATCATGCAAGCCCTCCTCCAATTTCTCCTCATCTGTCAGGGCATGATCCTGATCGTCGGCTGGCTTGGGGGCCAAATTTTCATTCTCGAGCGGCTGGTCTGGCATGTCCGTCTCCATACTGGCTGAGCCAATCCAACCATTCGCCTTCCGCGCTGTTCCGCAAGTTGATGCCGATCAATCGCTAAGCGATGCATCTTCCGGCTGCATCGACCTGAAATGCGATATCTTTGCCTCCGGCAGCACGGGCACCAGCTCAATCATGGTGATGCGATCTTCGGCACAATACTCCGGTCTTGGCACTGCCACCGACGCTGCCCGGCTGATTGGTTGTGCGGACACTAAGGCGATCTTGTACGGGGCAAACCGCATGTTCCGCTCCTCCAGTGCTTCAAGCCGTTTTCCGATATTTCCAATTTCAAGCCTCCATTGCGTTGGGAAGGCCGCGCGACAGGCGGTCTACTGCGGGCAGGATTTGCGCCTAGACGGAGGCGCGCTCTGCTGGTTCACCGCTGTCGGAACGGAGCCAGGCCGTGACGTCAGGTTGGCGTCGCCGATGAGCGGTTCCGACGCTTCTTACCCACTTTGGTCGAGAGATCGGGGGCGCTGTTCTCGCACAAGTCGTAGGGCAGCAGATTGATATATATCCGGGAGCCGGCTGCTTTGTTGAGGCGCGGACAATTTCAGCCAGTCGTTCCTGCAATAGGCGATCCGCAAATACATAACAGAAACTCAGGTACAGGTCGGAGAAGGCGTTGATGATCGGTGATTGCCTCGTGGCCAGCATGGGCAGCCGCAGTCGCCGACAACCTCGATCCGGTAGCCAATGGCTCTTTTGTTTCAGCGTTGACTGATATTGGCTGACATTGGTCGACATGGCCTCGATCAGGGATGTGCTCGGCCTGTCGGTCGATGGATGCCTTAGGCATCATCCTTCAAGCGGCGGCGAATCCTAGCCAATCGGAAACGCGCTGCTGGCGACATCCCTAGCGGGAAACTGTGTTGCAGTTGCGTTCGACGAAATTTCTTAGGGCTGCTGCCTATTGGAAGAAGATCCTTATGTTCAAGGTCGAGGAGGTGTCGCAGCCGCTTCAATCGCGTGCTTCGGTTCATTGGCATATTATCGCCTATCCGCTGCATTGGATCGTAACGACCATATCGAAACGCCGCGGCATGTGTGCGAATGCCACACAAAAGCAGAAATAAATTTTGTCACCGCCCTGGGCTTCATGCCCCAGGATCAAAGTCGTCCTCGGTCAGCGTTATATCAGTTGGTGCCGTCATCGCGTTCGCCAGCTTCATCTGAATTGCCGCATAAATAGCCGGTCGGTGTAGCTCCACGATCTCAGGACCGGTCTGAGGGCCGCCGTCTCCATCCCACAGCATTTCAACGACTTCGCCCACAATATGGACGGCAATCTGCCCTGCTTGGGCTTGATAGATAATTTCCACGGGGTCAAAGTTCACGGCGTCCTCCATCAGGCGCCAAACGCTGCCGATTGCCCTTCGGTGCCATTGGCTGGCCTTTTCTTCCACGGCCAGCGCCTGTTAAACCTCCGCAATGGCCGACTCGGACCCGATATTTTTTGCGGCGAAATGCGCCGCCATGACTGACGCTGAGTTGATCATGGAGTACGGGAAAATCCAAGACCTTCATCGCTTAAGTGTCTGGGAGCAAGCCGTGATCGATGAGCTAATGGAGCGAGAGGTGGACGTGTAGGGGTCACGAGGAATGTCCCGACGCATCTTCAAAGCGAGATCACAATATTGTAGCCAATATGGTTGGAAGGTCGTTAACCATGAGAAGTTCGTGATATAAGCTTAGCGGCGGTACCCCTTGGTATCCGTCCCTCCCAGCCATCCTGCCCCCTCGAACATTCTTGTGAGGGGGCCGTTTGCCTTGAGCTGATCGCCCACTCTTAAGCGATCTTTAGCCTCAATTATGCAACTATCGGTGCGGTTGTCCGGAACAACCCAAGCCCCTCGTCCGGGCGCCACCAGCGACAACGAAAGGTGGCCGGGAACGGAACCTAGAGCCTCGTCGCTAGCGACCGATTATATGACAGCAAAAGAATAGTGGGCTTTAAACGGGTCGACCAAGCTGAGGTTAATGCACCCTTTTTAGCTGCACGGTATGCTCAGCGGAGTGTGCACCCATCCTGGAGCGTGAAGGGACGCGAGCATTTGTCCGATAGTCTGACGATCATGTGGGATACTGCGGTATCGATAGAAGGCGACGTTCGGGTCATGGCCGACGACGGGGCGCCCTTCCTCATAGTGATATCTGGGGACGCACTCATCGCCGCTGGCGAGACCAAAGCTGATGATCTGCTCGAAAAAGAGAAAGGACTGATGGCTCTATGGGAAATCGGCATTCGCCGCCGTTATGAGACGGAAAGCCGCAGCGGAATGTTACATTCCAGTCCCGCTGGCATACCTTATGTCATGTCAATTATGGCTCGCGATCTTATCCAAAGTTGATCGCTCACTCATCCTGCCCCTTGATCGCCAGGAACAGCAACGAGGCTGCAAGCATAGGGATGGGAGCGTGAACAGTAGCTTGCCTCATGACAGCCAAAACCACCTCGCCCATGACGCCAGCCCTGCGACCTTTACACAGGACCGGCCTGCTGAGGAGTAAATGGGAGGCTGTCACCAGGCGATGGGTCATCCGTGCTGAAATCCCGCATTGATCGCTGGCTCCAGGCTTAGCTCGCTCATCCGCTAGCCTTTCTTCGCCAGGTCGTCTCCGGCCCGATGGAAGGCATCGCCTGCGGTTTCAAGGCCCTGCGAGGTTGCCTCAGCCAGATCGTTGAATATCGATCCCGCCTTCTGAATGAGCGGATCAAGTTCACCCTGGTCATACAGGATTTTTCCAACGACCCCAAGCACGACGCCACCGAGAATTGCTCTGATCATAATATCTCCTATGATCTGGGCGAACGTAGCGTCAGGCGGTCCGTTCCGACGAAATCGATCGGGCTAATCCAGGTTGGTCAATAAGCTGGGCGGGTAGATTGAAGATGGCCGCCAGCAGATTCCGCAACCCGGCCGGGGTGTCCCGAACCGCGCGTCAGCGCTTCTTGGGTGCGTCAGAGTGCGAACCATCATTCGATCCGGTTTTACCTCCAGCAGCTGTGGGCGACTGATCTTCAGAGATCGCCCCTTGGCTGCTAGCTTCTCCAGTTGAGATGCTTGCTTGTCCGGTCGGGTCGGTCGAACCGCTTGGAACGACTCCCATGCCAGCGCTATTGTTGGCCTCAGACGCTATGTTGCCCGAATCTGCCTGTTGCGACGGACTGCAAGCAGCAAGCCCAACAAGAGCCGCCGCGCTCACAATATATTTTGTCATGATCAGCTCCATTCTGTCGCAGCCGTTTGCGCTTCAACTGAAACAAAAATTGTGCGGCTGCGTTCCAGATTCTGGTCAACCACTGATTTAAGTTGTCCTGATTTCTTGCAACCCGGTTCGCGCGCGACGGTTTGGGCATAGAGGAGACGATCATGCCCATCTCAACAACCATCATTGTCGAGCGAATTGCCAGAGTGCTTGCAGGCCAGCAGTTGAGCCTCAACGGCTCAGGAAGTGATGAACATGCCGCCGCCGCTGTGGAAATGGAATGGGAGGATCGGATAGAGGACGCGCTTGCCGTATTGCGCACGATGCGGGAGCCGGACCAGGACATGGCTGCTGTTGGCAACGCTGCCGTGTGGGAGAGGATGATCGCCGCAGCCATTGGTCAGCCAATGGAAACCGCAGAGAGCTCTGATCCCGCGCCTGCCGGGGCTGACCCTCTGTATGAAGGACCATGACCTAACCGCCGCTACCCCTCGATAACGAACGCGGAACCTTCGCAACGAGAGCAATTTTGCACGATGCCTGCGCGGATATATTGGTCCTGAGGCCGCAATAGCCTGATGATGACCGGCCAGCTTGTCCGATACGCGCCAAACTAGCCACCGGGTGAGGGCATGCCGCTGCTGACCCGGGCGCAGCCTCGGCTTGTTGTCCGGCGAGCCTCTTTCTATCCTTGCAAGGCTTTCCGCGCGGGAGTTGCGCTGCTGAATGGCGGCCAATCTTTCCTTTGGGGATCTTTCCCGCACCTATTTCCGGTGCCTTGGACGTGTGACCTGGGCTGGCCGCAGTCCTTCAAAACCATCGCGCCGGACTTATTTCCCCGACCCGCTTTGCGGCTCTCCTCGCGGGCGCTTCGCGCGCAAATAACACCGTCGCTCCGGTCCTGCGCGTGCCGCTCCGGCCTCCCGGTTCGAAGCCCTGCTAAAGCCATCCCTTCCGGTCCGCCCATCGCCCGGAAATGGTTCGGGGCGAGCATCCAAGGAGAAATATCATGCCCGCAATCGGTTATGTCACCCGCGAGGGAAAAGGCTTCAAAGGCCAGCTCAAGACCCTCTCCATCCGCACCGAGATCGAGATCATGCCCAATGTCCGCAAGTCCGGCGACAGCCAGCCCGACTACAGGGTTTCGGCTGCCGGTATCGAGGTCGGCGCGGGCTGGGTCCGCCGGGGCGAGATGAGCGGCAAGGATTATCTCTCGCTCTCGTTTGCAGCCCCGGAATTTGGTCCGCGCCGCCTCTATGCCAATCTTGGCCGCGCCGCCGGACAGGATGACGAGGACACCTTCGCGATCATCTGGAATCCCGCCGATTGATCGCCTTAGGCCCCGCATCCGGCACGGATGCGGGGCCTTTTTTCTCTCCGGCTTCTCTCCGGTCATGAGGGGGACGCAAACGCCTATGGCTATTTACGACCCTGCCAAAGCAGGCCGGAGCGATCCATTCCCGCCCTGGCCGGAACATGGGGTTCCGGTGACTATGGATCGCTCTTACATGGATGACACAGGACGCCGCGCGCAGGCCGCGCGCGAAGGCAGCCCCTTTCTTACCGCCAAGCAGACTGCCTATCATCTCGGCATCGCCTATACGACGCTGAAAGACCTGCGGACGCGGGGCACAGGCCCTAAATGCCGCAAGCATGGCCGCACCTGGCGCTATCATATCGACGATATCGAAGCCTGGTCGGCGGGGCGGTCCATCGGCGGCGATCAGGGCCGCGGCAATCATAGCGGCGACAAGAGCGGCGCGGCTGCCAAGCGGCCTGGCGGCCGCCATGGTTGACCCGCGCGACAGGCCGCTGTTCGCCTGGGGTCAGGCGCTGCGCGCCGCGAGGGCGCGGCGCAGGAGGCTCACCCGCCGCGCGGCCTATGTCGGCGCTGGCATAAGCGCTTTGGCGCTCACCGTCGCCTTCCCGCCACGGCCCTGGTTGGTCTGGAATGCAAGCGCCAGCGCGCCGCTGGGTCTTTACGCTGTGCTGCCCGTCGCGCAGATCAAGCGTGGGGACATGATCCTTGCCTGGCCACCGCCACAGGCCCGGCGGCTTGCCGCGCAGCGCCACTATCTGCCCGCCACCATTCCGCTGATCAAGCGCGTCGCAGCACGTAATGGCGATTTGGTGTGCGCCTCTGGGGACGTGGTTTTCGTCAATGGGAAGGTGCTGGTCAATCGCTTGAAATTCGACAGCGCAGGCCGCCCGCTGCCGCAATGGCGGGGCTGTGTCCGGCTTGATCGGGACATGATCTTTCTGGCGATGCCGGAGGTCTCCGGCTCCTTTGACGGGCGCTATTTCGGGCCGACCGCACGGCGCGAGATGATCGGCCGGGAGGTGCTCCTGTGGCCGCGCTGAAGCACGGCATCGCCGCCACTGTCCTCTTTCTCTCATCGCCCGCGCTAGCCGATAGTGCGACGCGCTGGCGCGCCGAAATCGCAGAATCTTCGGCGCGTTTTGCGATACCTCAAGCCTGGATCGAGAAGGTCATAAGCGCTGAAAGCGGCGGGCGCACATTATGGCAGGGGCGTCCGATCACCAGCCGGGCAGGCGCGATGGGACTGATGCAATTGATGCCGGGGACCTGGGCAAGCCTGCGCAAAATCCATGGGCTGGGGTTCGATCCGCATGATCCGCGCGACAATATTCTGGCAGGCACAGCCTATCTGCGCGCCATGTATGACCGCTTCGGCTATCCCGGTGTGTTCGCTGCCTATAATGCCGGGCCGGCCCGTTATGCCGCCCATCTCAAGACGGGCAGGGCCCTGCCGCGCGAGACGCAGGCCTATCTGGCGCAACTGACGGACGCTGCCGCCACGGGAGAAGCGAAGCAGGCGGCGGCCCGCGCTGTCGCGGCTGCGCCGCCCGCGCTCTTTGTCCTTGGCGAAACGGCCAATGGCTCACCGCATCGGGACGACGCAATCCCGGACAAAGCATCCAAGCCTGATCCTCTGTTCGTAATCCGCTACCGGGACTAGCGGCGGGGTTTGGGGCGCCCAGCCTCTGGCGGCGCATGGCCAGGCGAGGGGGGAGGCTCGTCTCGGCAAGGCCCAGCATGGCGGCTGGCGGAGCGGCTGTGCAAGGCCGGCGGCGCCTCCAATTTTTCTGGAAATATGGGCGTGCTGCGCACGCGCGTTCTTGTGCTGCCGGTCCAGAAAAATCGGTTCCTCCACCGCCGCTGACGCGGCACTCGCGCTGCGCCGCTCGCGGCCCTGACAGCCGCTCCGCCAGCCGCCGGTCGAGATCTGTCCTCAATTTCGGGGACAGGTTTCTTTGGAGGTTCTCATGGCACTGGCTCAGACAATCGCGGCGACAAATGGCGTCATGGCGGCACTGGTCGCAGGGCTTGAACGGGAGTTTGGACGAGGGGCCGGCGAGGCGCTGGCGTACCGCTTTCTGGCGGCGGAAGAATGCGATTTGCTCTGGGATATGCGGATCGAGCAACGCTGGCTGGGGCGCTGGGAGGCGCTGGAACAGGCTTATGGAGAGGAGGAGATCGATCTTGACCGGGTGGCGATTACCGGGCGCTGCAACGGCGCCTGGTTCGTGGCGGTGATGCTCGTGGACGGAGAGGGAGAGGCGCATGGCGTGATCGGACGGCGCAGCTTCAAAAAGGGCGCGAAAGCGCATCGCGCGCTGGCATTGGCGCATTGAACAAAAGCGCCATCAAGGCCGGGATCAGCTGTCGCGCAGGCATCGGATCCCGGCTTTTCTTGCTTCGGCGCGAGAGAGGACGACGGGCCGGAAAGCACATGATCAAGTGGTAAAGGGAGTGAAAACGGGGCGGGCGGCGGAAAGGCGGCGTAAGGCAAGATAAAGCTATAGCACCTGCGTCGCCATAACCCATTGTCTGCACATCTTTTTTTAGGATATGAGGTGGCACTGCTGCACCTTGACCAGTGCCATGTTCAGGCGAAGCGACCCAGTTACGCGCTTTTCGCCGGCACCGGTTCCCTAAACTGCGAAATAGCGCAATCTTTGCGCCATAACCCGCATTTCTAGGTAGGCGGCGATGGCTGACGAAAATGACTTCACGCCCCGACTTGGCCGGCAACGCGCTGGCGGCAGCGGAAAAGGGCGGCGCTATTTGGGGCGGGTGCTTGCGGCCGCCAATCTCGCGCGCGGCGGAGCGATCGGCGCGCGCTCTTCGATAAGCAACTTTACCGGAAACCGCATTGGGCGCGGGGCAGGGGTTGGGCGGATGCTTGCGCGCCGCGGTGGGTTCCATGCCAATTCAGCGCGCCGCGTCATCGTCAAAGCGAGAATTGTCAGACTGACCGGCAAGGGCGCTTCGGCAGCTGCCGCGCATCTGCGGTATCTGGCGAGAGACGGGACTACCAAGGAAGGCGAGCGCGGTACGCTTTATGGCCGCGATGATGACAGCATGGAGGCAGCCGAATTTCACAAGCGGAGCGCCAGCGACCGCAACCAGTTCCGTTTCATCGTTTCAGCCGAAGACGGCGCGCATTATGAGGATCTCAAACCCCTGACCCGGCGGCTCATGCAGCGGGTCGAGGAAGACCTTGGCACGAAGCTGGATTGGGTGGCTGTCAATCATCATAATACAGGCCATCCGCACAGCCATATCGTGCTGCGCGGCGTCGATGACCGGGGCGCCGATCTGATCATCGCCCGAGACTATCTGACGACCGGCATACGTGAGCGCGCCGCCGAACTTGTCGACCTGGATCTTGGCCCACGAACGGGGCGGGAAATTGCTGCCGCTCTGCGCCTGGAAATCGAGCAGGAAAGGCTGACGTCCATCGACCGGAATCTGCTCCGCAGCGCAGATGCCGACCTGATCGTCGCCGCGCAAGGCCGTGACAGCTTCGACCAGAGCCTTGTTGTCGGAAGGCTCGCCAAGCTCGCCCGCCTTGGTCTCGCCAAACCCTTAGGCACTGGGCGATATCGATTGCAGCCGGCCCTCGTCAACACCTTGCGTCGCCTCGGCGAACGCGGCGATATCATCCGGACCATGCAGCGCGAATTCACGCGCCAGGGGGCGGTGCGGGGTGCTGCCGATCAGGCGATTTGCGATCCGCAAGCGCCGGGCGCCGGCCCGCTTGTCGGACGCATCATGGCGCGTGGGCTCGCGGACGAGCATGCCGACCGCCATTATCTGATTGTCGACGGTGTCGACGGGCGAAGCCATTATGTAAATATCGGGGCAGGTGCAGTCCTTGGACGTGGCGCTGTCGAAGGTGATGCCGGCCTTGCGTCTGGCGCGATCGTGCGCATCACCGCAAATGCCTTTGGCGTGCGTGATGCTGACCGGACGATCGTCGCGGTGGCCGCCGCTAATGGCGGGCGCTATGATGTCGATGCGCATCTCCGTCATGATCCCTCCGCCACCGAGACATTCGCGCAGACCCATGTCCGGCGCCTCGAAGCGATCCGCAAATCCGTTCGGCAACTCGAGCGCGAAGCTTCGGGACGATGGATTGTCACGGACAATCATCTCGCCAAGGTCGAAGCCTATGAAGCACGGAGGCTCCAGGATCGTCCGGTTGCCATCGCCTTTCTCTCCGCGCAGCCGCTCGACGGGATGATCGATGTCGAGGCGGCAACTTGGATCGATCGGGATCTCGTGTCGCCTGCACCGGAGCCTGTACGCCACGCTGGGTTTGGCCAGGAATTGCACGATGCGCAGTCAAGACGCCGGCAATGGCTGGTGGCGCAAGGATTTGCGGAGGAGGGGAGCGATGGGTTCGCGTTCCGGCCGGACATGATATCCGCGCTCCAGCGCCGCGAATTGTTACGGGTTGCGGGCCAGTTGTCGGATGAGGTTCAGAAGCCCTTTCAGGAGACGCCGGATGGCACGCGGATCGAGGGCATGTATCGCCGCCCCGTAGACCTCATCAGCGGGCGTTTCGCCCTTATCGAAAGATCGCGGGATTTTACGCTCGTCCCCTGGCGGGAGGTGCTCGATCGGCAAGTTGGAAAATCCGTGTCGGGGATCATGCGCAGCGACGGGATTAACTGGTCAATCGGGCGTAGTCGGAGCGGACCCTCGATCAGTTGAGCGGAAGGTAGATTTGCGGCGACGCTTTTGGTGTGCGATGGCCTTTTGGCATGGCTGCGGATTGAAGATCTGTTCCGCGAACTGCGAAGGTAAACATATCCTATTCCATCATGTAGCAACTAGTACAGCTGAAAGATTGTCCTTTCCTCCTCCGTGCAACGCTGCATTTCTTAGCGCTGTAGCTGCTGTCGCGATCGGACCTGCGCGCAGAAGGGAAGCGATTTCACCGTCCCCAATTGCCCCGGAAATTCCATCAGAACAGAGAAGGTAGACGTCACCCGTGGCATAGTCGATGGCACGCGTCTCGATTTCGACTGCAGGCGCCACGCCGATCGCGCGCGTGATCACGTGGCCGCGCGGATGGTTTTTTGCCTGATCCTCATCCAGGACGCCTGCGTCGAGCAACTCCTGAACAACGCTATGATCACGACTGAGACGTTCAAGAATGCCCTTCCGCATTCTATATATCCGGCTGTCTCCCGCCCAAAATAGAAATGCTTCGCCTGAGCAACTGACCGAAAGGCCCGCAACTGTCGAGCCGCAGGTCACCCCCCGCTCCTGCGCCTTTGCATATACTGTGCGATTTGCCTCATGAAGTGCCCTAAGAATAGCTGGCGCCCCCATCTCGGACAGGTTTGCTGCGACGAGCGCTTGCACGACCGTGGTCGCCGCCCAATCGCCCAGGCTATGACCGCCCATGCCGTCGGCTACCGCGAACAGGCCGCGCGTGCCGTCATCAAGGATGCGATCTTCGTTAGCAGTGCGCACCAACCCGATATGCGAAAAGGCGGTCGAACGAATATGTTCGCATAACATTTCAACGTCTGACGCCTGCGGCAAGAAACGGCTCATGCCGAGGGACTTTCGAGATTCGCTTCCGCCGCATGATAGCCTGCAAGGAAGGCGGCACCCAATTCGCCCTCCATCGCACCTGCAAGTTCATTGGCCAGCACCGTGTGCCTGTGCGCTGCTTCTTCACCTATCAGCGCCGCCCGAGGTTTCAGAAAAGTGCTCTTCCCTTGGACAGCAGCGTCGAGCGCAGCGGGCGCGAAGGTCGAGACCGAAAATTCAAGAGCGCGGTGAAACCCACTGAAGGTTGCGATCACATGTTTTTTGATATCGCGAAAGGAAGATAGCATTGCTTCCTGACCGGCCATAAACCCGTTCCGCGGTGGCCGCAGAAGGTCAACTGCGAGACGCTGCGAGGGCGCCCACTTAAAAGGATTGTTATTGCTTCCACCGATCGTAGTGTGGGCAAGAGCATAGCGTTGCCGCAGTTGCTCGCGCTCGGACATAAGATCCGCTACTCCAAGAAGCATCTGGCGGTAGAGCGCCCCTGCCTGCCGCATGACTTCAGCAGGTTTGTCCGACACAAAAGCCGAGGCGTGTAGCCCTGCGCCTTCGCAGAAGGCGTCGAGCAGCGACTCACCCGGATCACTGCCAGTATTTTCACTATCCTGCCATTCCGTTGGTACTGAGATCGAGCGCCCCATGGGCGGCGCAAGAATTAGCGTGCTGCCTTCACTCTGAGCGCCAAAGTCTTCTTGCGGTGCATAGTCGGTGCTGAGCACATACGGGCCAAAGCGGACTGAGGTCGGCACGATAATTTCAATATCTTGGTCCTGCACCATACGCTTGCCGTCGGCGCCATAGACACCGTTGGCGCCCAGGCAGCGCAAGCTCAACCTCCCGTCCCGCGCCTCAAACTCACAATGCCAGCGCGATATTTCTCGACTGACATCGGCGACAACCCAGTCGGCTGCCGGATCTCGGCCGATCCGCAGGACGCCATCGGCGAGGAAACGCGCGTCAACGGGGTGAACGATCTCGTCACCTTCGAAGAGCTTGAAGACATACATTAGGCTGCCTCCCGCTCGAACCGCTCGACGCGTGTCATCGCCATCGCATCCTGCAAATTGTCGGGTTCAGCCCGGTTCTCCACCTCCACCGAGAGGCGATTGAACATATCAAACAGCGGCGCGAATTCGTCTCGTCGGCGTGCAGTCAAGCGTACGCCCTTTTCGCCATCTGCGAGCGCTTCCATTGCCTTGCGCAAACGTCTTAAGGGTCGCAGCAGGCTTTGCGCACTCATATAACCGACCAGCCCAAGAAGGGCGGTTACAAATAAGCTGAGGCCGATCATCCACTTTCGCCCTTCAGCGCGCGCCGCTTCGATCGGCTGGCGATCGAAGATCATTTCGACTGTTCCGAACGAGGCGCCTCCATAACGAATGGGTTCGACCACCAATCCAGTCTGGTCAGGAAGCGTCCGATGAACCTTGCCTAGCAACGCCTTGTCACTTGCGGCACGGATGACGTGCTGATCGTCCGCGATTATGAGCCGAAGGACCGAGCGATCCTGCGCGGCTGTCTCCGCAAAAGCCTGTAATGGAAGCCAATCTTGCTCCTCGCGTGCAAGGCCCGCATTCTCCGCCACACGGAGCGCTGCATTGCGGGCGACGAAATCCGCCATCGAATGGGCCGCGTGCGCCGCCATTTGCTCCATCGTGGCGTTTTGACGGAAGAGAACAATCCCGCTGCTGGCAACGAGCGCGAGCGCAGAGGCACCCGCAAATACCAAGGGCATTCGGACCGACAGCGCCAGTCCGCGTCGGCGCGTCTCGGGCTCAGAGGTCAACGCCTCGATCTCGCGCAGCAGCGCGCGATGAGCAGCGCCGGCGTCGGCGAAGCGCTCATCTGGCTTTTTCGCCATGAGCGATGTCAGGATCGCAAGCACGCCATCGGGACAGCCTGGTACCATCGTCTCAACGGCTACCGGCTTGTCTTGGGTGATTTGAATTGCCAGGGTCGCGACAGCCGTCCCCGCGAAGGCTGGCTTGCCGGTCAACATTTCGTACAGAACCGAACCTAGTGCGAAGAGATCGGATCGTGCATCCACGGCAAGTCCCAGCGCCTGCTCCGGACTCATGTAGCGTGGGGTCCCCATGACCTGGCCAACCTGAGTGCGCTGCGCATCACGCTCCGCATGTTCCTCGTCGCGACTGTCGATTCGGGCTATGCCGAAGTCGAGCAACTTTGCGGTCTGACCCTGCGCGCAGACGAGGATGTTTGAGGGCTTGATGTCGCGGTGGACGACGCCACGCCCATGGGCGTAGCTGAGCGCACTTGCGATCTGGGCACCAAGCCGCAGCGCGCGCTCAAGACCTAAGCGCCCCTCGGTTCCGAGAAGCTGGTCGAGAGGAAGGCCGTCAACATATTCCATAGCGATATAAGGAACACCCTCCGCCTCGCCTACATCGTAGATTGTGACGATATGGGCGTGGGACAGGCGTCCGGCCGCGCGCGATTCATCTAGAAACCGGCGCACTATCTCGCCTTCCTGGCAAAACTCCGGCTTGAGCGTCTTGATCGCGACGGCGCGGCCAATCGAAGGATCCTGCGCAAGTGCGACATTGGCCATCGCGCCTTCACCGATCCGGCGTTCAATGGCGAAGCGCCCGATCCGATCGGCCGGAATGTTGCAATGCGCATTCATAGCTCAACCCTTCGCCTTGACAGTCTTATAGAGCCGTTCGGCTCGCGCTAGGTCTCGTCTGATCAGGACATCGTCTGGGGCGGCAGCCGCCGCCGCCCGGAGGGCTGTCACAGCTTGTGCGACCTGCCCGCGATTAAGCGCGCTCAATCCATTTGCGCGCAGTTTTGCCGCCCGCGCGGGATCGGCCGTTGCCGCCTTGGGCGGCGCTGCCGCTGTGGGGGGCTTGGCCGGACCAGCGCTTCGTGCCGGGCGCGCTTCCCGTGCGGGAGGCGCTGCTGCTTCGCGCGGCTTCGTGCCAGGGACCCTAAGCGTTGCGCCTGGTTCGAGCGGCGTTGGGCCGGTCCGACCATTGTAGCGCATCAGCGCATAGAATTTGTAGCGATCGCCGAGATAGCGCTGGGCAAGGCTGAGATAGTCGTCGCCTGCCTTAACCGTATAGGCGAAGCTCTGACTTCCGAGAAACGTCTCCGGGTCTTCGGACATGGACCGTAATAACGTCGCGGCCTCTCGGTCGGTTGGATCCTTTTTGATCACGGCTTTCAGGGCCTTCTCCGCTTTCTTCAAATTGCCGGCTTGGAGTAGGCCAATCGTATCATGGAGCCGCGCGGGATCCCGTATCGGCTGGATCATCGCAGGCCGAACCGGCTCCTTTCCGCAGGCTGAGAGCGCTGCGAGGACGATCCCGGCCAACAAGGCATTGGCGAAGGGGCGACGGGTGGGGTTCATGCGAGCCTCGCTTTTATGCCCGCCAACTGCCGGGCAGGTCCGATATCGATGAGAGAAGTGACGGCGTGAGATTGGGTAGCAAAATGGAAGAAGTCGGCAGCCGGAAGCGGCCTTGAAAAATAATAGCCTTGAAAGAGTTCACAGCCGTGGCGACGCAACCAAGCGAATTCGTCCTGCGTTTCGACCCCCTCAGCAAGGACAGGAATGCCAAGGCCTCGTCCTAGCGCGATGATGCTCTGGCAGATCGCCTGGCTGTCCTTGTGGCAATGAACGTCGATGACGAACTCCCGGTCAATCTTGAGCTTGTCAAAAACGAGCTGCTTCAAATAGCTGAGACTGGAATAACCCGCTCCGAAGTCATCAATCGAGACCGCAACGCCGAGGGCCCGAATACGTTGGAGAAGCGCTTTGGCCTGTGTGCTATCGATCGCCGCTACCGTTTCGGTTAGTTCGATTTCCAAAAGTCCGGGCTTAAGGCCGTGCTGGTCAAGAGTGCGCTTGACCAATGCATCAAGATCAGGCCGTGCCAGTTGATGAGCCGACATATTGACCGCGACCTTGAGGCCCATATATCCGGCTTGCTCCCATTCGCGTGCCTGTCTGCAGGCCGTGTTGAGAGTCCAGAGCCCGATTTCCTCCGCCAAACCGATGCGCTCTACAATCGGAATGAAGACAGATGGCGAGGGATTGCCAGCTTCGTGTCTGTGCCATCGCAGTAACGCTTCGGCACCGCAGATCCGGCCACGGACAGCATCTATGAATGGCTGATAGTGAAGTTCGAATTCCTGCCTTTCAATGGCTTGCCTCAATTGCTGCTCGATCCAAAAGGTCTTTCGCGCAGTTTCGCGCGGATCCGTCATTTCGGTCGTTCCCGCCATTTCCATTGATAATGCCGATATGGCGCGCGCGAGCGTGGCAGAGGGTTTTTCGGATTGGGGCGTCGCCTTGACGCTTGCAGACCGGATTTGGGGTTGCAGGTTTCCCGCGTCCTCGCCTAAACGATTCCGTAAAGCATAGGACAGGGTTTCCAGCTCAATTTCCGCTGTTTGCGAGTCAGCACCTGCAAACCAGATTGCAAAGCGGCTGCGATCGATCTGCGCGACAGTGCGTCGTGGATCAGCCATGCGGATGAGTTTGCTCGCGATGATAGCGAGTAGCCTGTCGGCGGCTTCTTGATCGAACGAGCATAACCTATCGAAATCCAGGACGTCGATGATGCCCAGTAGCGTCGGTTGCGCTGCGCAGTGCCAGTCGCCATCCATGGTCGATAACAGCAGTTCACGCGTGGGAAGATCAGTAACGGGGTGTCGTTGCGGCAATCGGGTCGCCGTTTCGGCGAGACGTTTCGCCACCACCGGAATACGTTCGGCCACATCGCGCAATCCTATGGCTGGAGTTGCATAGCCATCCTGTGGTGCAATACTCTTATTGTATTGCTCGATCACAGCCTCATGTAGAGCAATGCGCGAGCGGAGCGCCAATCCAGCGATAAGGATCGTAATAACCACCGCGATAGTGGCGGTAAATAGTGGGTGAAACCCAGTCGCCGCCCAAATAATTGCCAGCAACGCGAGCAGGAATAACGCTACCACATAAGCGAAGGCGTGAAGCACGCGGATTGTCCTGGTGCTTAGACGCACGATGGTTCCCTGTCACTGATGCCCCACTCCCTATTAAGAGAAAAACACCAAAGGAGACGTTAACTGCCCAAAAAAAATGAAGCAGACAGAGGAGGTTAACCCAGATTAAGGGAAATGCTACCGTTTCGACTTCGTATCAATTTCTCTGTGGCTACACTGTTGGCATTTCGATCCATCAGTGTGTGTCCGGCTTTGACGATGTATCTAAGCTCCAGCGCACATGCTTTCATTCAGGTTTGCCGTTAACCCAGGATGCCTGGTCCGCGTTGCGCGCGGCTTCCGGTGTCAGCTCTATCTCGCCCTCTTCGTCGGTACCCTTTTGGGCATGATGCGCAGCGTCCATTGCGCCAGCAATATCCCATTTCCCGACGAGTGCCGCGTCGATCATGGCGCGCCAAGTATCTCCGTTCCCAGCCGCAACCATTTCAGAATCAGGATCCTTGAGCACCGCTATAATCGTCGAGGCGCGTTCGAGGAGTCCTGACCAATCATATGGATCGACAGGTTTGGTGGTGCCCAAATAGCGCGCGAGGCGGTCGATCGCACGCTGGGGTTCAGCTATGTTGTCCATTCCTCATCAGCGTCTTAAACCGATACTGGTTCCAACGTGTCCGCCTCAACGCCGCTGACAGGACCGTGGCGGCGCTACTGTGCCGTGCCCTGACAAACAGCCCCAAATCTAACTAGCCGTCGGCTTCGCCGCCGTTAGCTCCAAATCCGGTCGGCCATCGTCGATGATCAGGGGGCTGACCGCAAGCGTTGACAGATATCTTCAAGTTGATCCGGAACCAAAGACACCATGTTCGTTACCGCCATGAGGGCGAATATTCGCAACCTTCCGCCAGCCTTTCTATACCGCTAGCACCTCGGAGTCTGGCATATGGCCGTGACAGATTTTGCCCGCAACAAACCTATATCAATTTACCTGCAGTAAGTTAGCGGCCGCATCATAACGCTTGCGAAAGCGTGTATCCTATTAGCAACAACAATGACTTAATCGATTTTGCGCTGCAACCAACCTCTCCGATGATCGCTTCATGGCTCCCGCACAATAAGCTTGCGGGTGATATTGGAGTTTCAGAATGAAGAAGTTGTTTATCGCTGCTGCCTTCGCAGCTGCCTTGCCAACCGCAGCGCTTTCGCAAGACACTGCGCCTGATGGTACCCCGGCTTTTGGGATCGAGCCTTACGTCGGCGTTCTGGGTGGCTATCACACATTTGACAAGGACAGCGAATTTGGTTCGCCACGCGGCGGTCGCATGAACGGCGGGCTTGTTAGCGGCGTCGCAGGCGTAAATATTCCGCTTGGGCCGGTTTTTGTGGGCGCTGAGGGCAACGCCTCCAAGGGCTTCGGCGACATTGATTGGGAATATGGCGTTCGTGGTCGCGTAGGCGCCCGTGCAGGTGACAGCGGTATGGTTTTCGCGTCTGCTGGCTATCAGTGGGTGAATGGCAAGCGTGGTTACAGCGACCAGAAGGACTGGATCTACGGCGTGGGCGTTGAAGTCGGCCCCAAGGATATAGGGCTTAGCGGAATCACGGGAAACAGCGGTGTGCGTGTGCGCCTCCAAGCTGAAACTTATGATTTCGACAGCATCCGGCCGATGGCTGGCGTGATCTTCCACTTTTAAACGAGAGGGGTGGGCGGCAAGTGAACTTTCTGCCCACCCGTCCGGCTCGACAGCAATATGGCTCGACGCTAAATGTTATCGAGCGGCCGCCAGACACCACGGGTTGCGGAACCTGCTGGCGGCCCACTCCGCTTCGGCTAACTCATAGACAACTTGGATCAGCCTTTCCATCTCGGTGCGTAAGGCTTTGCTGGGTGCACTCAAATCGTAGCTGATGAGCGCCAAGTGCAGGACGCGATCAATACTAACAAATGTTAAGCACAAGAAATTAGGAAATAGCGGCTACATTCGTCCTGAGATAGTGGAGTGAATGCAGTGATTCAAATAATCTACATTAGCTCCGCCCGGCCTATGGTGGGGTTAGCTGACTGCCACGACATTCTTCAGACGGCAGTCGCAAATAATTCGAAATTCGACGTCACCGGGCTGCTTTTGTTTAACTCAAAGAGATTTCTTCAGGTGCTCGAAGGGCCTGAACGGCACGTCGATTATCTGTTTCACAAGATTAGCCTAGACCCTCGTCATCGTGCGGTGGTGGAGCTAAATCGCAAACAGATCGGTGAACGCGAATTCGGTAGCTGGGCAATGGCATTTGATGATGGCCGGTCACCAGAGCGCTCCGAACTGAAACAGCGCATTTCAAAACTACTGGATCGGACAAGTCCTTCCACTCGCGCGCTGTTCGAAACCACCGCAGACCTTCATAAATCGGCACCTTAGCCAGAGGGCGTGTACCTCATGCTATCGCTGTTATCTCAAAACTGGATCGCCATATTGATCTCCATCATTGCAGCCGCTGCCGTTTCCGCCATTATGGAGATAACAGAAGATTCGGGGTCCTTCGGAAGTCGCGGTTCGATACCCAGATTAAGGTGATTTCGTTTGTGTGTGCGCTGTTGCTGGTGCTGGTGCAAAGCCGCCGCGCGACCCGAGCGTTAAACCAAACGCTTTACCTGGCCCGGTGCTATTCCCAGGATCGGGCCATTTTCCAAGATTAGCTTTGACTAATGCTGAGGGTTGTCAAAATCCTGCCTTCCCATCTTAGCGTCTTTTGCTGCTGATCGACCCATGTCGTAGCCGTAGCGATAGTGTGATACCCCTTCAGACAGTTCCATGTTTGGCAGTTTTGGAATGCTGTCAGGCTCGATGCTTTGCCAGCCGTCGATATAGCCGTCGAAGAAATTATCTTTGACCATCCTCACCCCCCGCGCGGGAATACCCTTAGAGTAAAGATTAGCATTTTGCGCGAACCTGCTTTAATACTGGCCAAAACGGACCAAAATTTCAGCGCGAGAAATGCGCGCACAGGTCCGCCATGTGAACGAGTTGAGTGCTCTGCTGGCGACTATCTTCAATCCACCTGATCGGCTTATTGACCAACCTGGATTAGCCCGATCGATTTCTTCGGAACGGACCGCCTGACGCTACGTTCGCCCAGATCATAGGAGATATTATGATCAGAGCAATTCTCGGTGGCGTCGTGCTTGGGGTCGTTGGAAAGATTCTTTACGACCAGGGTGAACTTGATCCGCTCATTCAGAAGGCGGGATCGATATTCAACGATCTGGCTGAGGCAACCTCGCAGGGTCTCGAAACCGCTGGTGTCGCATTGCACGAAGCGGGGGATGAGTTGGCGAAGAAGGGTTAGCTTAAATAACGAACCTTGGAACCAACTACCATTGTAGGGTTCAAGCAAGATGCCCCATTGCCTCGTGACAGCTCCACGTCTGTTCTTCAGCAGCTCGGTTCTGCGAAGATGTCGCAAGGCCGGTGTCGTAGGTGAAGTCGTTGTGGCTGTCATGAGGCAGGCCATGATACATGCGGCAGTCCCTATGTTGCTAGCCTCGCTGCAGTTTCTCGCGATCAAAAGGCAGAGTAAATAAGCTTTGTCGGTCTTGACAGTGCGGTGAGTAAGATATCCGCGGGATGGTCAGGTGCTCGGCCTGTACATGGCGCTTCCCTTTTTATCCACAATAGGCCAGCCACCCGGAACAAGTGTAGGATGCTCGCTGTTCCCATGGCGATAGGAGAGCAATATGCACAACGAACGACAAAATGGTGGGACTGAGACTCACATATCTACGGTCGATGCGCGCAGTGGCTCTCGCACACAAGTCACAAGAAACATCCTCGTCGTCAGCCTGATACTCGTGGTTGGCTTACTCATCATTGCTGTCGGCGTCGGTTACTTCGAGACTGACCAGACTGGAGCTGATGGAGTGAACAGCGGCAACGCTACCCGGTCTGCAGCTGGAGCGGATTGAACATGAGTGACAAAAGCTCTGAAGAAAGGACCGCGCCGCGGCAGCCTGATCCTAACGAGATCGTATGCCCGCAATGCGAAGGCAGTGGACGCGACGACGTCGAGATTTGCTCGCGGTGTGAGGGGTCTGGGGTTGTCATCGAGGGTATAGGCGGTGGCTGAACGCTGTTTATGTTAGGTTTTCACGATCTGCCGAGGTGAGCATAACCCATTCAAATGGAACCACAATGAAGGCACTCGGTTGATGCTGTCCCGATCAAATGCGACCCGATTGGAATCTTAGCGCCTCGCCATTCCATAGTGGCGGGGCTCTTTCTCATTCCAGCAACGAGTTAGGCAAACCATCAGGATATATAGGTCCACCCTCGGTTCAACCGTAATATCGGGAGCGCGATCAATAAAGTAACGATTGCGAGTTGCAGTCTCCAACCAATTCTGAAAGCCGCGCAGATTGATCATCTTGCAGCTCAGTGCTTCCTGCTGGCGACGTTCAACTCGCATTTCGGAACACGGCTTCTAAACAGGCAGCCATCCAGGTCGAGGCAGAAGCCGAGCTTATCGATTTTGGCGGTATCCCAATTAAAGGCGACCAGGTCAATTTCAACAACTCTGCTACCTGCCTACCTCATTCGCCGGCGGTGCAGATGGTTCTCGTCAAATCGGAGATTTGGATGAGCTTTACCAAACCCGTAATGAGCAAGCCTCCACCTCGGAGCACCATCGTGCCGGCGAACAGCAACAACCATCGGCGCGGGACACGGCTCAAATCGTACTGACAGAGGTTAATTTTCGCCCGCTCTAAGGGTCTTTGCGGGTATCGAGCCGTTGGACGCACGAGTTCGCTGCACCCCTGCGGCGGTCGACTATGTCAGGAATCCAATATGTCCGAGTCCACCAACGATGTGTCTGCGCTAAATAGCCTCATCGCCACCACGCTCGACAGCGTCGAGGGATATACCGAGGCAGCAAAAGACACCAAGAACGCCAGCTTCGTGACGCTGTTCACCGGCCTCGCCAGCGAACGTCGCCAGCTCGTGACGAGGCTGCAGCAGGAAGTTGCTACGCTCGGCGGCGAACCGAAGGACGAGGGCACCGCGCTCGCTGGGGCACACCGCGTCTTCCTTAACCTCAAGTCGGTAGTGATGGGTCATGACGACAAGGCGATCATCAACGAAGTCGAAGCTGGCGAAGATCACATAAAGGCTAAATATGAGGACGCACTGGGTGACCGCGAGCTCTCACCAGCCGTACAGACGTTGATTTCATCGGCCTATGATAGCGTGAAGGCAGGTCATGACGAAATCCGCGATATCAAGCATTCGATGGAGGGCTGATTTTTAGGCGGCGGGGGGTATGCCGCCACTTGTTTTAGAAAGCAGATAAGCGCCGCGCCCCTGCGACTTCATCAGCCGTCGGCAAACGCACTAACTTGATTTGGCATTCATCGCGCCAGATGAGCCCTTCTTCACCAAATGCTTGCAGCCAGCCTTCCATGGGCCAGATTTTCCAGCGATCGAAGAATAGCTGCGCGTTGCGCACGATGTCCTCAATATGCGGGAGCGGAGGGTCAAAAACTTCATGGTGCTGATGGAAGGCTCCTGGCCCGCCCATGAAAAGTAGCGGAATGCCGGCGCACTTCGCGCGAAAGCCAAAGTCGGTGTCCTCCGCCCCATAGCCCGAAAAAGCTTCGTCAAAGCCGCCTAGCCTGTCGAACTGGGTACGACGGATCCCAAAGACCAGCGACCAGAACAAACCGGCGTTGGCTTCCTCGCGCATTCCGGATGTGGGAAAATGTCGGACAGGGTGCGGCCGTGCGACGGCCAGTAATTCGTCCTCAGTCCAATTCCCACGCGCATCGGCACCGCTTAGATAAAACGCCTCGGCGCAAATCAGGCCGGCAGTTCGCCGAAGCTGGTCATCTATCACGCCCACGAGATCCCGCATCGGGATACAATCTACGTCTAGGAACAGCAGATTGTCGCAGGTTGCCGCTTGGGCCGCCGCGTTGCGGGCCGCTGCCAATGGCAAGCGTCCACCGCTGAGGGAAATAATTGTGGTGGGGAAAGCCGTATCGGGAAGCGTCACGGCCGGAGCGCTTGCCATATCGACGATGATAAGCTCGGCAGGCTGGACGACACTGCGCCTCAATCCCTCTACCAGCTGACCAAGATGCCCGGCGCGGTTTTTGACGATCGTCAAAACACTGAGGCTCATGATAGTCGCCGCCACAGGTCGAGCCGATAGCTTTCATGTCGATCAGTCTTCAGGACGGAGAATTCTGGTCCCAGTATCCTGAAGGTCTTGTCGACAGCGTCATCGCCGCTTTGTGGATAGTCGGTATCGCCTGTGTAATGGACGAGAAGAAGGTCACCGCCTGAAACAAGGTGATCGACGAGCCACGCCGCCGCGCGCTGGAGGTCCGCATCGTCCCAATAGTAGGCGACCTCGGACCAGACCACCAAATCGAACGAATCGGCAGGTGTCTCCTCCGGGAAGGCCATTTGAGCGATTTTGACGTGGTCGCAGCCTGCGGTTCGGTTGTGTGCGGCCGCAAGCGCAGTCGTGCTCACATCGATCGCCAGCAGCGATGCACAGAGGTCGGCAAGCAGCGAGGTCAGGACGCCTCTCGCGCATCCGACCTCGAAAACGGCCACGTAGTGTCGTCCCTCTAGAGAAATGATGCTTTCCGCAAACTTTGCCTGCTCATAGGGACTGCTTTCAAAATCCCACGGATCGCTCGTCCCTTGAAACATTTCCTCGAAATAGTCTGGGGGCAGGGTGCTCTGGTGGCGAGTCATTAACGTCTCCTCACATAGAGCAAGTCGCGGTCTGCCATCGACCGCTTGTCCTTGGGCAACCGAAACCCTGCGCCGAGCGATGCTGTGAGCTGACTGCGGTGAGCCGCTAATGCATGGCGCCGTCTGCCCGGCAACATTGGCGCAGTAATCAACGACAAATGGGTGCTTGGTGACGGAGCCGTGCCCCAGACGACATACTCGGCGATCGCCAGCGGTCGCTTTGAGATGGTCTGAACGGTATTTGCGAGTTCATTCGCCACAGCATGGTCGCAGTGCGGTTCGTTCGAAGTCGTGGTGGCCAGCACATCGACGCGCAATCGCGCGCACAAGGCGACCAGCCTGTGGCAACTGCGTTCGAACGCGGCTCCACCAGCTATTTCGGGGAAAGCGTCTTTCCAGCCTAAAAAAATGGGTGACGGGCTCATTTTACTGGAGAGCCGCTGCAGCGCCCGTCGCGCTTCGCGCTTGCGCGTAGCAATGAGCCGGGCGGGATCGACTTCATCTGCGCCGTGCGATCCCGACCCATCAGTCAGGAAAATCAGCCCCGCAAAGCAGCCTGCGGCTGCGACCTGTGCGATAAGGGCGCCTGCGCCTAGCGTCTCGTCATCGGGATGCGGTGCGAGAATCAGCCATCGGCGCCGTCTCCAGGGAGGTTTCTCGATTGGAACCGCGGAGCCAAGATGCATCACCAAAGAGCGTCTCCGTCGGCCCAGACGTCATGGTCGAGCCAGGCAAGGGCCGCCTGATCCTTTGCATAATCAGGCCCTGCCTGTCGGAGATAGAGACTGAGGTCGCGAATGATCTTGTCGATCCGCTGGCCATCGACGGCGCTTCGCGTACCAATGATACGGCTGGCCAACTCCATGACATCCAGAGCAGCACGCTCAACGATACCACGGGTCATGCGCGCAAATGCCGGACCATCGGGATCGCTTTTCGCTGCCCGGCAAGCGCACTCTCTCACCCATAGATAGGCAGTGCGGGTCGCGGCGACCGCATCGGCAAACTTCGCGCGTTGCAGCGAATTTTCGCGCGTTGCTGACGACATGGCCGCCCGCGTTTCGGTAAGCAGCGCCTCAATGCCGCCGAGCTGGACGGCGGTGAACCGCCAGGCTCCTGTTGTGAAATCCGGATCGCGATCATAGTCGCCGGCCTCGCCAAGCAGGTCGTCGACCGAGACGTTCATTCCGCCCAGATCATATTGGCCGCTGCCGGTCGCGCGCATGCCCCGGACCCGCCATTGCGACAAATCAGTCCTGTTCTCGTCATCAGCTCTGGCAATGACGAGCCGGCGAGACCCTTTCCCCGGCTGCGCCGTTATAATTGCCGAAGCGAGGCCGCCCGCGCCGGTTGCAAAGGACTTCACCCCGTCCAGAGTCCAGCCCGCTCCGCTTTCCCGAAGCTGCACACCCGGCGAGGGTTCTGTCGCCCACACACCGTAGAAAGCTCCGCTCATCAGAGCCCGACGCAGCACATCTTTTTGCGCATCTGTTCCGAACCATTCGAACAGGAGCATCGCATTGACATGCCCTTCATAAAGCCGGCCGACGCTCAGGTCCGCACGCCCGATGATCCGGAGCAGCGACAACATGCAGTCATATTGTGTTTGGCGGTCGGCAAAGACCTCACCACCCGCATCCTGCGGCGCAAAGGTACGATGCAGATCGGCGCCTTGAAGCAGCTTCAGGCTTTCGATGGGAAAAACTGGCGCGGCATCATAACGCGCCCCAAGGTCGACCAGCCTGCCCATGATCGAGCGCGCCCGTTCTTGAGGGGTGTCAGCTTTTGATGTCAGGCTCTGTGCACCAATCATGCTGCCTCCTCCCAGCTGGTACCGGACGAGTTGGCCATTCTGAAAAGCCATTGCGCCGCACTGGTTGCCCCCGCAGGATCATGCAAGCGGCGCCGAAGCTTGCCAGGCAGTGTCAACGCCTTCTGAATCAGATTGGGCCACTGCGCGGGCTCAGGCCAGCGCAACAGAACCACTGCAGCGCCAGCCTTTGATAGTCCGCGCGCTGTTGCCAGCTGTTCATCGAACGCTCGATTTTCAGGCAGACAGATGAACGGCCGGTCGGCTGCCAACAGGTGGCTTACCAGTCCGTCGCCTGCTGCACCTACGACCAGGGTCGCTGCGGACACCTCACGTTCGGGACAGTCGACCCAGCCGAGCATCGTCAGGTTCGGCGGCGCGCTTGGCGGTAGGGAACAGGGTCCGATGACCCGCCAATGCCATCCCGGGCATTGCGCGGCAGCCGCCGCGATTGCCGCACCGTCTCCACCCTTTCCACCTCTCCCGTTTACGACAAGGACGGTGTTCTGTGCGGTCTCGAAGGAGCCCATAGGTGCGGCCGTAATTCCTGGGAAATAGCGCGTTTTTTGTCGAACCCACAGCGGCGTGGCGTCAGCTTCGAGATCCTTATGAAACGGTGCGAGCAAGGCGGACGCACCCCGGAAGGCTTCCAGATGAGCGGTGTCGTTACGATCCCCGTTCAGTCGCACGTAAATGACGGGCACTGAGGCCAAGCGGGCCAGCATTGCAATTTCTGCCGAGACATCGACCACCATCAGAGACGGCGAACTTTCGTCGATCCATTGCGCAATCGCCGCTACCCGCGAGCGGACGCCCGGATGATCCAGCGGGGCATAGTGCAGCGCGTCCGGCCGCTTGCCGATACCATCCGCGCCATCGAACGTCTGAGAGGCAGCGCGATCGTCGGCAAGATCGATCCCTGCGGACCCGATATTCGTGCCGAGCAGGGTGACCCGTCCATCTGCGGCGTCGAAAATTGCTTTTGCTCGCGCCAGATGCCCCGCGCCGTGGTGATGGACATAATAGCCGATCGGCCGGTCGATCATCGCACGTCCTCCAAACGCATATCATGCGGCATGGCGGGGAGATTTGGTTCCTGAAGAACGATACCCGCCTGGCCATCAGCGCTGTGCCGTATCGCCCGTCTCCACAAGGCACGTTCGGCCCAGTGACGAAACGCCGGCGCCACGGGGACTACGGCCTCTCGTGCTGTCTCGAACAGTTCTCGCATTGCCGCTGCCATACCGCCTTCGGCGCGACCCTCCGTTCGCGGCGAAACCCACACAAAGACGTTCGCAGGATGGGCTAGCCGTCCCCCCTCGGCCAGAGCAGCCATTACCAGCGCGCGGTCTTCTCCTGTGGGGATGATCGGCACGCCCCCGCAGGCAAGGTACAATCTGGCGCGAATGGCGAGTGACGCGCCGGTGTGATCGCCGTGTCGCGGGGCGGGGTCCCATTCAACCGGATCGATCTGATCCTCAATGTCTCGAACCTGCGCCCAGTAGCGGTCCCATCGCTGGTAAAGCAGGGACACTGCGTCTGGAAGGGGCTCGCGCTCCTGATCGATAACGATCTTGCCACCGACCAGATCGGCTCCACGCGCCAAGGCGGCAGCGATGTTGCGAAGCCAGTCGGTCGGCGGACGTGTGTCCGCGTCTGTACTGACGAGGACGCCTCGATCGAGGTCTGAAATCTGGCGGAGGCCTTCCGTCATCGCCAGACGGCGCGCGGACCCGGCATGAGCCAGGTTCGGCGGAAAGTCTGCAATGGTCGCGCGTATGTCGAGGCGGTCGGCATGCCGCACACGCGCGCGCGCGATTTGCTCCAGGCTGTTGTCCGTCGTGTTGTTCACGGCGATCGCCACGCATATCCGCCCCGGCCAATCCTGGGCGGCAATTGCCTCGAAGAAAGCAGGCAGCCGATCACCTTCATTGCGGGCAGGGACGCATACACACATCGCCAGATGCTGCACGTGTTCAGCAACATCAGTGGTTGCCCGTTGAACCTCCTCAGACATGGAGCGGTGTCTCCATGGCGGCGTCAGGCCACGACCCGGCGGGCAAAGCGACTGCCGGCATCTGCTCGGCAGCTTTGCCAACCAACCGCAAACCCTTGCCGCCGCTCGTTGTCATGCGGTGGTACAAGGCTTCGTAAGCGTCGATCATCCGATTGGCATCACAGACCGCTTCAGCGCGCCGACGACAGTCGCGACGACCGAGCGAGAGCGCTTGCAGCGCCGCGCGCGCCAGAGAGTCCACATCATCGGGTAACGACAACACGCCGCAGGTATCATCGAGTATTTCCGGAATGGCACCACGCGCGAACGCTGCGACCGGAACACCGCACGCAAGCGCCTCGGCGACGACCAAACCATAAGGCTCGTCCCACAGCGGTGTGCAAAGAAACGCCCTTGCCCCGCCGACCAGTTCGGCAAGCTTGCCATGGGACAGGTGGCCAACATGGACCGCTTGGACTCCAAGATGGGGCGCGATTTGCTCGCGATAATAGACCTTGTCCAGGATCGGGCCAGCGATCTTGAGCGGCAAGCCCACCTGACGGGCTGCCGCCATAGCGAGGTGCAATCCCTTTTCCGGTACGATGCGCCCATACCAGACCAGATAGCCCTCGGGGTCCGGTGCCGAACGGTAGGAAAAGCGATCGAGGTCGATGCCGTTCAGGATCACCCCATCTGTCGGCATGACATGCTGCCATAGGCGTGAGACGGCTTCGGACACGCCGACAAACGCATTGTTGCGGGCGCGGCACAGGCGAATTCCGCTCTCGAGCCAGCAGAAGGGTGGGGTATGGAGTGTCGTTACCATTGGCATCGGCAAGCTGTCGGCCATCGTCACCGGGATATAATGCAAGCTATTATTGTGGATCACGTCGAAGCGTCGGTGGCGCAGCTCGATCATCAAGCTAAGATACGCATGGTGCTCCTTGAAAAAGGCGATATCGGGCGCTTCGGCCGTGCCAACCGTGCTAATCGCACTTTCCGAACAGATGGCCTCCAGACCCAGTTGCGCTTCAGAGCGAGAGGAAGCGAACACCGTCACGGAATGCCCTCGTTCGCTCAATGAGCGCGCAAGCAGGTGAGTGTGCATCTCGAGACCGCCGGCGAAGGGCTCGATAATCGGGTATTTTAAATGGGCGATGATGCCGATCCGCATCCAGGATGTTCCTCACAGTTGGGCGGGGCCTACAAGTTCGGTAGCCCCTCCGTTATTTTAAATTCACGGGCTTAGTGTTTTGGTAGCGCGGCCAAGTCGATTGCCGCTTCCCGGGGCCAGTAGCGCAGCGCACCGCAGGCCTCGATAAAGGCTTGGGCGTCAGCCGGCTTTGCAATCGCGAGACAGCCCTCGTCCAGATCGTCCACTATGCCTGCTTTTGCGAAGATTGGTTCGGCGTCAGCACTGATGCCGATACATTTGTAATGCGCAAAGGCATCGGTGGCGAAGTCCTTGGCCACCGCAGTGCGCGAGAGCAGGGCTGTGCCTTGGGCGGAAACCAGCACCGCCACTGCGTCGAACAGAACCGACGGCCCGCCCGCGCCTTGCTTGAGGCTGTTCTGGTCGTCCGCGACCGGGATGCCGTGCTGTGTCGTTAATGCTGCAACGTCGTCTCCTGCACTTTGTCGTGTCTTTCCGCCTGAACCTTCGGTCTCCTCATAGGCAAATGCGATTGCGGCATCTGAAGGGATCACGTCGGCTTTCTGCGGAGACTCGCCGCCGATATCGGCGGGCGACGAATCGGGCGGCGTGAAACTGACAATAGGCTTGGCCTTGATGCGGGCCGCTGAAGGCGTCGGGGACTTATTAGCCATGTTGCCCTTCATCTGACTATTGTTGGACGCAACTGGTGTCATGCCGAGTTCGGTCGGGCATGGGTCTGCGTTGATGTTGAGTGCTATCGGTCGAACAGGTGCAGCCGAGCGAAGTTGCCGCTCCGTAACGTAAATTAACCTGTGTCATCACGATTAATTGGGGGGGGAAGCAACGGCCCTGCGCTCAGCCCGTTATAGGTTGGCACAGACCCTGTCGCTGGTGTGCTGCGCCCATTGCGAGGTTCGCTACCTATGTTCACAGAACGGTTCCTCAGACACAGGCGGTGCATCTGGAGGTTGAGGAACGCGCCCGTTTCGAGGCGGCCATCAGTGAGGTAAAAACACTGTCGCCACGCCAGAACGTATTGACTGCCGGCGAGCCGCTCGATCACAGCATCTTGCTGATCGAGGGCTTCATGTCGCGATACATCGACCGGAATGGCTTGCGACAATTGGTTGCGGTCCACGTTCCGGGGGACTTTGTTGATCTGCATGCCTTTTCACTAGAGGTGCTGGATCACGACGTTGCCACGATGACAGCGGCAACCGTTGCCCTCGTGCCGCACAGCGAACTCGAAATCCTTGCCCAAGAGCTCCCGAAACTGACGCTCAAACTCCGGTTCTCGACTTTGATCGACGCTGCGATACACCGCGCCTGGCTGTTTCGGCTCGGCCGCCTCAATGCCGTCGAGCGCATCGCGCATTTTATCAGCGAGACCAATGTTCGCCTCATGTCGGCGGGTCTGAGCGATGGCAGGCGCTTTGCGCTGGGGCTTATTCAGCCCGATCTGGCAGAGATTTGCGGTCTCACCAACGTTCACATCTACCGGGTGCTGCGGCAACTGCGCGAGCAAAAGCTGTGCGTCTTCCGATCTTCCCTCGTCGAAATTCTTGACCCCGAAAAGCTGGCCGATCAAGGCCATTTCGATCCGGCTTATCTTTATATCGACTTGCAATCGACTGACGCCCTGTCCTCGCACCAAAGGCCGACCAAATGACTGAATTCTTCAATACGCCGCAGCCCCTGACTAAACCCGTTGTCGCCAGCGCGGAAGAGGAACTTGTGATGCTAGATGGCCTTGGCGGGGTTGCCATCATCATGACACCTGATACTGTCCAAAGGACCGGAACGAGCCTCATCTCAGCGGCGGAACCGGTCTAGAAACAAGCTTCGGACGCTGAATCCCAGCGGGTGTATGATGGCTTTTCAGGTTATGCTCGTCCGATGGCCTTAGGCTATTCGGTGTTGAAATAAGACTTCGCGCAGTCGAAATGATGAATGCTTCGAGGCAGGTAATTTCTGAACGCCTTGGAGTATTGATGACGCACTCCGCTCACTTGTCAGCAGCGACCATACCGAACCAGGCGAAACAATCCCTGAAAAGGTCGAGGCATTTTTTGAAGGCAGGCTCGGTGACTGCTGCGTCGTGGTGGTCAATGCAGAACACATGGCTAAACCATACGCAACACATGGGCGCAGTGGCTATGCGAGGGAGGGCGCCGGCGCTAAAGGAGATCACCGACCTGAACACTGAGGACAGCCGATTGGGCGCTTGAAGCTATTGAAGCCGGTGTGCGATTGGGGGTCAAAGTCTTGCCCCGTTTGATGAGAAAATTGTGGCAAATGCACGACGCTTAGGTACCCATAAGCATTTCTACGCTCCAACCGAAAATGTTGATATTGTAATTATGTCACGCTCATTTTCTATACGATCGCTCTGCAGGTCGATATTCCAGAAATCGTCGAAGATCAGGCTCCGAAGCCTCCTCTCTGATGACACGATTAGTCCGCTTTTAGCGAACGCCGTCGTTCGAGCACGCAGACCAGAATAGCAGCAATGTCTCAAGAGCAGATCCTTCGCTCAGGCGTCATCCGTTGCATCTGCCACGGATTGAGTTTGAAGCGATGGGCTCGCGAAACGCTGCTCCGTGAGGATCTGCCATCCGGTCATGAACAGAGCGCCAGCGAGTGGACCTACCACGATCCCGCTCAAGCCTATCAGCTCGATCCCGCCTAGCGTTGTGACCAGGACCAGCCAATCGGGAATACCAGTATCCCGCCCGACCAGTATCGGGCGAAGGATATTGTCTGTAAGTCCGATGACAAAAACACCGGACGCAATGACGACAATGCCCTGCCATATCGCACCGGTAGCAAGAAGATAAACCGCGACCGGTGCCCAGATAATGGCCGGGCCGATCGCCGGGAGGAGGGCGGTTATCGCCATTAACATTCCCCAAACAAGAGCTGCCGGCAAACCTACAATCCAGAAGGTAATCGCGCCCAGGGCACCTTGGACAAGCGCTACCAAACCCGATCCCTTTATAGTTGCGCGCACGACTGTAACAAAACGGGCGGCGATCCGCTCGGCCGCCGAGGGTTCGAGAGGTAGGGCGCGCACGATTGCGGGGCCGAGCGTTCCCCCGTCGCGTAGAAGGAAGAAGGTGACATAGAGGCCGACGCCAAAAGCGAGCATGAACGCCGCGGCATTTGCGCCAATGGCCAGCGCCCGTTTCGTCAGGATGCTGGCGCTGTTACTGACGGCTTCCGAAATCTTGGCCTGAGCCCGCTCGAATGTGCCGAAGCCTGCATTCTCCACCAAGTCCTGCACTCGGCGGGGCAGGACGTTGTGTATCTGCTCGAAGTATAAAGCGAAGTTGATCTGTCCACTGCGGATCTGCGTGTAGACACCTGTTGCCTGCTCAGCGACAAGGCTGCCGATAACCAGCGAGGGGATGATCACCGCTACGGTGATGATTAGCAGCGTTAGCGCGGATGCAAGGTTCCGGCGGCCTGGCCACCGCACCAGCAAGCGCTGATACAGCGGCTGGAACAGCAACGCTGCGAGCGCTGCCCACAGCAATGCGCCTAGGAAGCTCGAAATCACGAGCGTGAGTCCAATCGTCACAATTACTAGGAACACGATCAGGCCGCCATTTTCTAATCTTTGTTTGACAACCATTCAACTTCCCCCAATTTTGGCCACATGCCGAACTTGCCGCGGAATAACTGTCAAGGGAGAGATTTCGTTTCGGCGAGGCAAAAATAAGCGGATGGCGCGATGGCGAAGCACCAATGTAATTCTAGATGAGTGCGCTCTAACGCAAAATTGTACCCTGCATTGCCGACCTTGAAAGTCTTCGGCAGCAGTCGACCGAGGGCGTGTAAAAACGCTTCTGCACGGGATGATCGGAGCGTCGTCGCAGCCGTATGGGGCCCGCTGGAAGTCGGTTGGTCAGGTTCGGATTGCCTGGATGAGGGGCTGCACGCCGAACAACCGGATCATTCTCTTGATGTTGTAGGCGAGAACCGAGAGGCTCATTTCGGTTCGGACCTTTTCGAGCGTTTTTGTCAGAAGATGCGCGCTACTCGACCATGATTTGAGGGTGCCGAAGACGTGCTCGACGGTTTTTCGGCGCTGGATCATCGCATCGGGCATATGGTCGAGCCTCGCCTGCATGACATCGAGCACGCCTTCGTGCTTCCAGCGCATGACGCGCTTTACTTTTTCTGGCGTGCAGCGCGGCCTGAGCACGCATGTGTGGCATGCGGCAAGATTGCGATATTGATCCATGTCGTCGCGACGATCGGAGGGGGCAGTCGCCTTGGTCAACGTCTCGCCCGCAGGGCAGATGTAATGATCTTGCTCAGCGTCGTAGACGAAGTCGTGGCGGCTAAACATGCCGGTCTTGATGCCGATCGCGGTGTGCGACTTAGGAATGCACGGCAGCACGCCGGTCCCCTCGCAGGCCAGCACCTGATCGCCATTGTAATAGCCGCGATCAGCAATGACGGTGATCTCATCGACCCCCATGGCGTGTTTGGCATCCAGGCCCATCGGCACGAGCTGGACGCGATCGTTGCCCTCGGTGACAACCTCGTGAGCGACGATCAGATGGTGTTTGGTGTCGACGGCAGCCTGCAAGTTATAGCCAACGATACCCGTCCCACGGCCGCTGCTGTTCATCGAGCGCGCATCCGGGTCGGTGAGTGAGACCTGATGGTCGGGAACTGCTTCGACCCGGCGCTCCATCTCCTTGAGCAACTGCATGTGGCGGCGCAAACGGGTGAGCTTCTCCTTGATCCGGTCTGTCCTGGCTTCGGCGACATCACCGGACTCGCGGTCGGCCCGGTCGAGTGCCGCCAGGTAGCGCTCGATGCTGGCGTCCACCTGTTCGATGCGCCTGGCGACCTTGTTTGTCGTGAAATTGCGATCCCGGTTGTTGACTGCCTTGAACTTGCTGCCGTCAACCGCGACCACCGCCTGTCCGAACAGCCCCAGCGACCGGCACAGCATGACGAACTGCCGGCATACCGCCCGAAGCCCCGGTCCATTGTCACAACGAAAGTTGGCGATGGTTTTGAAGTCGGGTGCGAGACGTCCGGTCAGCCACATCAGCTCGATATTGCGCTGCGCTTCACGCTCGAGCCGACGGCTCGACTGGATCCGGTTCAGATAGCCGTAGAAATAGATCTTGAGCATCGTCGAAGGATGGTAGGCCGGGCGACCGGTCTCGGCAGGCGTCGCGCCGGCAAAACCCAACGCGTGTAAATCAAGCTCGTCGATAAAGGCCTCGACCACCCGGACCGGGTTGTCCTCAGACACGTAATCATCCAGCGATGCGGGCAGCAGAAAATCCTGCCGGCGGTCTTCCCCTTCGACGAAACGGCCCATCTCAAAGCCTCCCGCAAATCCAGGAAAAATATAACACAGTCTCGCGTTTTTACACACCCTCGACCAGAGCCGGCCATTTGTGGGAATAACGATAGTCGGCAGCTTTCCCGGAAGCGGACATAGCCCATCAGGCAGAGAAGCATTGGCGATCGAGGGCTGCATCGAGCGGGAGCTTATCACGTTCGATCCTTCGTCGAGTCCGCCAAATGCCTAGATGTAGGAGTCAAGCATCGTCTCGCCGCGCCAGGACTCGTTCAAAGCGTCTGACTTCTGCTGAATTGTAATTCGGTCATCCGGGCATATCTGCGCTGTATCAGAGACGCGAAAATCCATGAGGCAAAGCGTCGTCGGCTCGAACAAATGCTCGCTGAACTGAACAACGGCCATCCCGTATGAAGATGACTTGGCCCTGATTAACGTGAGCACGAGCCTTCGCCATCTATCGTCGTCAATCGCCTCGATGGCGTAATCAGCGAACACGGTTCGCTTCGCAGCAAAGCTCGAAAACTACCGTTACCGCTTTATAGTTTATGTCGAGGCACCCAACACACAAACCTGAATTATTAGCCGCGATGACACCTATTTGCCTCAGCCCACATCCGCCAATGGCTCGCCTCCGAGAAACTCCGATTTGAGCTCGACGGACTGCTGCTCGCTAGGGTTTTTCCTAACCGAGGGGTCAAACGCTCTGCCCGCCCGCTGGAGGCGCTATGGCTCCTTTAACCCGACAGCGAACGTCTGAGACATTGGCCAGTCATCGATCAGGCTTACGCGCAACTGGCGAGCACAACTGGCGTCAGTGAGGCATCCCGACAAAGCTGAACAGCCGCTTGGTGTTGATCGGCTTGCGCAGGAAACAGGCGTCCGCCAGCAGACTGGTGGTGTCGAGCGTGGCCTTGTCGGAGGTAAGGATAAGCGTCGTCGGCGGCCAGCGGTCGCGAATTTAATGACTGGGTTCTGTCCATCCATTGAGCCCGGCATCTGAATATCGGTCACCACGACCTCGATCTCGGAATGGCGTCCCATCAGCGCAATCGCTTCGTCGGCCATTCAAGCCGCCGACCCTCTGTTTAAAAAAACTCATCCAACATCAATGGCGTTTCAGGGAGCACGCTTGACCAGCGACGGCGTGATAGAGCAAGCGCTCCCGTCCCCGTCCCCGTGCTCGGACCTGACGCCGGGCGCCTGATGCGAACAGGGGAAGGATAACCTGAACAACAAACTATGCTTGGTCAGGATAATCTTCCGGCTTGACCGAGCCGACATTAGGGCGATCCTCTGGCTTTTCAGGAGCCTGCCCGCCGGGCGTCTTTGTATCGCTTTCCGTCGCATCCGGGCGTGCATCGCCGAGCGGACCTCGCTTTTCCTCTGTTTGTTCAGCCGAAACAGTCATTTCATTTTCCTCTTCTTCTACGATAGTAAAGTCAGAACGCGATGATCAGCCCATCGGTCCGCGCATCCTCGCTCGCGATCTCCTTTTCTGGCCGCAACTGACAGAAATCGTGTCGATCCAGGTTAGTTTTCGCCGATAGCCGGGTACTTCCCCGTCTCCGCGCGTTCTCTCTGAGCGACGCTGCCTCCCCTTCGCAAAGGTCCGGCGGTCTCGAGATTACCGAGAGACAAGACGAATACTTGTTTGCGTCGGAGCCGCCACAAACGAACGGAGAAGGAGCTGCGAACGATGTCCGATGACGCGCCACTGACCACATCCAAGAATGCGCAGGTTCGGCAAGACTCTGCCGAGGACCTGATTGGCATCGAGAGCGCCGACCTGATCGGTCGTACTGTGACGATCAATCGCCCCCGCGCCGAACTCTACGCCTATTGGCGCGACTTCGAGCAGCTCCCGACGTTCATGGACAATGTCGAGCGCATCGACTGTCTATCAAAGACGCGCTCCCATTGGGTCGTGAAAGCGCCGGCTGGAGCCATGGTGGAGTGGGATGCGGAGATTATCGAGGAAAGCGACGGCGAACTGATCGCCTGGAGGTCCGCCGAGGGCGCTGACGTCCCCAATAGCGGGCGCGTGGAGTTTCGCGACGCGGGCGACCGCGGCACCATAGTGACAGCGACGATCGCCTATGATCCCCCGGCCGGCACGCTCGGCAAGCTGATAGCCAAGCTCTTTCAGCGCGAACCTGCCATTCAGGCGCGCCGCGATCTGCGCCGGTTCAAGCAGCTGATGGAGACCGGTGAAATAGCAACTGCGGCCTGGACGATGGCTCAGCTGGATGAGGAGAAAGCCTGATGCGCGCGCTCACCTGGCACGGCAAGCATGACGTCCGCGTCGACACGGTCGACGATCCAGAGATTCTCAATCCCCGCGACGCGATTATCAAGATCACCTCGACCGCCATCTGCGGGTCCGACCTTCATCTCTACGATGGCTATATCCCGACCATGCAGGCCGGTGATATTCTCGGTCATGAGTTCATGGGCGAGGTGGTTGAAACCGGCCCCAAGTCCACGCTTAAAAAAGGCCAGCGCGTGGTTGTGCCGTTCACGATCGCCTGCGGCAGCTGCTACCATTGCGGCAAGCATCAATATTCGGCCTGCGACAATGGCAACCCCGCCGACAACCAGGATATCGGCCAGGAAATGTACGGCCAGCCCATGTCGGGCCTGTTCGGCTATAGTCATCTGACGGGGGGGTATGCAGGCGGCCAGGCTGAGTATGTCCGGGTGCCGTTCAGCGATGTCGGCCCAATCGTCATTCCCGATGGCCTCGACGATGACGACGTGCTGTTCCTGTCGGACATTCTTCCGACCGGCTGGCAGGCGGCGGAAAATGCCGACATCGAGCCCGGCGACACGGTAGCGGTCTGGGGCTGCGGGCCGGTCGGGCTCTTCGCCGTGCAGTCGGCGTTCCTTATGGGTGCCGCGCGGGTCATCGCGATCGACCATTTCCCGCACAGGCTTGAACTCGCCAAGCGGTTCGGCGCCGAGACCATCAATTTCGAGGAATCGAAAACTTACGAAGCGCTGATGGAAATGACTGGCGGCATCGGCCCCGACGCCGTGATCGACGCAGTCGGGCTCGAAGCTCACGGTTTCTTCGTCGACAATGTCATCGACCAGATCAAGGCATCGCTGTTCCTGGGCACCGACCGGACCCATTCGATCCGCCAGGCCATCCACGCCTGTCGCAAGGGTGGCCGCGTCTCGATGCCGGCAGTCTATGGCGGGTTCGTCGACAAGTTCCCGCTCGGCGCCTTCATGGAAAAGGGGCTGACGCTCAAGACTGGCCAGACCAGCGTCCAGCATTATATGCCGGCCCTGCTCAATGCCATCGTCGAGGGGAAGATCGATACGACCTTCCTCATCAGCCACCGGCTCCCGCTCGAACAGGCGCCCGAGGGCTACAAGATGTTCCATGACTCTCAGAATGACGTGACCAAGATCGTGCTCAAGCCCGGCCTCGACCGGGTCGCACGCTGAACCACTAGGAGACGGACGATGAAGCTTTACCATGGAGCCGCGCTTGCCGCCTGCCTGCTCGCAGCGGCGTGCAACGATACGAAGAGCGGCACGCCCGCCTCGGAGGCGCTCGACGCCAATTCCGTGACGAGGAACGTCGCGGACACGACGCCGGCACCCAACGCGGCGAGCCCATCGCCGACCACCGCAGCCAATTATCTGGCGATGGCCGGCGCCGGAGATTTGTTCGAGATCGAATCTTCGCGCGCCGTCCTCGGAAAGAGCGACGACAAGGCGGTCAAGGATTTCGCGCAAATGATGATCGAAGCGCACAGCCAGTCGACCGAAAAGCTGAAGACGGCCGCGACCAGCGCCGGGCTCACGGTCGCTCCGCCCGCGCTCGCGCCCGATCAGCAAACGAAGCTCGACACGATCAAGAACGCGACGGGGGCTGCGGCCGTCTCCGCCTATGTCGCTGCCCAGCGTGAGGCGCACGCCGCCGCCCTGACGCTGCATCAGACCTATCAGCAAAGTGGCGATAGCCCAGCCCTGAAGACGGCGGCTGGCGAAATCGTCACCGTGGTCCAGCACCATATCGCCATGCTGGCCAAACTTCCGGGGGCTTGAAGGTATGGATATGACCAGACGCTTCGCCGTGATCACTGGCGCATCGACCGGCATCGGCTTTGAGCTCGCGCACCTCGCGGCCGAGCAGGGCTATGACCTCCTCATTGCCGCCGACGAAGGATTGATCGCCTCCGCTGCCGATGATCTCCGCGCCAAAGGCGGCGAGGTGGAGGCCCTCGAGGTCGATCTGTCGTCGATCGAGGGCGTCGACCGGCTCATCGAGGCTGCCGGCGGCCGACGCATCGACCTTCTCTGCGCCAATGCCGGCACCGGCACGGGCGGCGCGTTCCTCGACCAGTCTGTAGAAATCTGGCGCCACGCCGTCGACACCAATGTGACGGGTACGCTCTACCTCCTGCAAAAAGTGCTTCGCGATATGGTGGCGCGGGACGACGGCAAAATCCTCGTTACCGGATCGATAGCGGGGTACATCCCCGGCGCATTCAACGCCGTCTATAATGGCACCAAAGCCATGATCGATAATGTGACCGAGGCGCTTCGGAACGAGATCAAGGACATGAAGGGGGTCACCCTCACGACCCTGATGCCCGGCGCCACGGACACCGAATTTTTCGCGCGGGCCGGCATGCTCGACACCGATGTTGGCCAGGATTCCCACAAGGCCGATCCGGCCAAGGTCGCTCGCGATGGATGGGACGCGCTCATGGCGGGCAAGGGCCACATCGTGTCGGGCTGGTCGAACAAGCTGCAGGTCGCGACCGCAGGCGTGGTGCCGCAGTCCATATTGGCGGAACATCATCGCAGGATGGCAGAGCCAGGCTCGGCGGATTGAACGGCTAAGCGCCGGACGCGCCCTGACCGCCCTGCAAGACGGCGGATCGTATGCTATCCTACTTAAAAAGGCCTGATCCTGCGCGCCCAATCAGCGCAGGAGCGGCGCGATGGCCGCTAGATCGTTTCGGATCGTCGTCGCTGCGACGCCAGCTTCCCCCATGGCGTGGCTGATCTGATCGAGCCCTTTGGTGACGTCGCCCGCTGCGTAGAGGCTGGCGATCGTGGTGCGTTGATGCGGGTCGACCACAAGGCATCCCTCGTCCGTGGCCGTCGCGCCAAGCTCGGTAGCGAGCTCGGATCGGATCGCGGAGCCGAGCGCTGGATAAGCGGTGTCGAACCGCGCCACGCCGCCCGGGATCGGCACAAGAATATGGTCGCCGTCGATGGTCAAAGGCTCGCAAGGGCCGTCTTGGAGCACAACCCCCGCCTCAACCAGCCTTTGCCGTTCGGTGCTACTCAGCGCATAACCGCCGGCCGGAGAGATGAGCGTGACGTCTGCGGAATACATCCGCAAAAACAGAGCTTCATTGTGGCCATGGGTCTGCGTTCCGATGACGGCGATGCACTTGTCCGTCACCTCATAGCCGTCGCAGATCGGGCAATAGCGCAGCAGTCCCCGTTGCAGGGCTATGTCATGAAGGTCAGATGCCATTGGCGGGCGATTGTTGACGACGCCGGTCGCCAGCAGCACCGAGCGCGCCCGCCACTTCCTGGCACCACTCCTCGCCACGAACCCCGTTTCCGCTCGTGCAAGAGACTCGATGGCCCCCGACACGATATCGACCCCGAACTCCTCGGCCTGAGACCGCATCCGCCCCAGCAGGTCGAGACCGGTGATGCCGCCGGGAAATCCAGCATGATTGTGTGTCCGTGGGATAAGCGACGCCCGGCTTTGGCCAGCATCGATGATCCGGATCGAAAGGCGAAACCGTGCGAGATAGATGGCTGCCGTAAGCCCGGCAGGGCCCCCGCCGATGATCAGGCAGTCGAGCGGTGATTCGTCGTCGCTCCTGCTCGAAGCCGCGACCGTCATAGCGAGACCTCGCCCAGGGCTTCGAGGAGTTCGGTGACGCGAGCCGATCGCTCTGCGTCCTCGGTCGCCTCCTTGAGCAGCCACCGCCCGTCTTTTGCGATCAAGCCCAGACCACCGGGCGGCCGCATCTGCTTGCCGTGTGGCGTGAGCGCAATGGCGGCCGGCCCGGCATCGACCCGGACAATCCCCGCCATCCGGGCCAGCAAGGCGATGCGCGCGAGCGCCATCAGCTGCTGCGCGTCCGAGGGGAGAGGGCCAAACCGATCGAGAAGCTCCTGTTCCATAGCTTCAATCTCGCCCTCGTCGCCCGCGCGTGCGATCCGCACATAGAGGCCAAGCCGGATATCCTCCTCCGGGATCCACGCTTCCGGCAGCGCTCCCGCGCCTTGGAGGGCGATCTCGGGCATCCAATCAAGGTCCGTCAGCCCGCGCGCCTGCTTCAGGGCCTTTTCGAACAGATGCTGATAGAGATCGACCCCGATGAGCTTCATGTGACCAGCCTGGGTATCACTGAGCGGATCGCCCGCGCCCCGCTGGTCGAGGTCGGCGGCGGCGATGTCAAAGCCAGCACCGAGCCGGTCATAAGTCGACAGCGTCCGCAGCCGCTTCATCGTGCGCGCGGCAATGTCGGCACCTTCGGTCACCAGAAGCACTTGGCCACGCCGATGACCCCGCCCAACCCTTCCGCGCAGCTGATGCAGCTGTGCCAATCCAAAGCGATCGGCGCGCCAGACGATCATGGTATTGGCGCGCGGCACGTCGAGCCCGGCCTCGATGATGTTGGTTGCCAGCAAGATATCGCCGTCGCCACCGGCGAAGCGGACCATCGCCGTATCAATATCCTTCGCCGGCAATTTGCCATGGGCCTCGATCCGAACAAGGCCAGGGACGATGCGCTGAAGCCGCTCCGAAAAAGGCGCCATGTCGTCAATACGCGGGACGACTACGAAGCTCTGGCCGCCGCGCGCGCGTTCGCGCAGCAAGGCAGTGCGCAGGCGTGCGTCATCGAGCTCGATCAAGCTTGTGCGGATCGGTTGCCGCCGGGCCGGCGGGGTCGCAATGATAGACATTTGCTGAAGGCCGATTATCGCCCGGTGCAAAGTTCGCGGAATAGGCGTCGCGCTCATGGCGAGGAGATGAACATCGTGGCGGCCTCGCAGCCGGGCCTTGTCGGCGGCGCCGAACCGTTGCTCTTCATCGATGATGACCAGACCGAGCCTGGCAAAACGCACGTCCTTGCCCATCACCGCGCCCGTGCCGACCACGATCGCGATAGAGCCGTCCGCCAATCCAGCCTTGACCATCTTCTTCTCGGCCGCAGTTGAAAGACGGGAAAGCCCGGCCAACTTGATTCCGAGAGTGTCGAAGCGCTGCTCGAAGGTCTGCAGATGCTGGCGCACCAGCACCGTCGTCGGCGCCGCGACCGCGACCTGGTACCCCGCCAGCGCGGCCAAGGCGGCTGCGCGCAAGGCGATCTCGGTCTTGCCGAACCCCACATCGCCAATCACCAGGCGGTCCATGGGGCGACCACTGGCCAGATCGTCCCGCACCGCCTGCGCGGCGCGCGCCTGATCGGCGGTCTCATTGAACGGAAAACCGCTGACGAACCGCTCATAAAGCGCCGGGTCCGGTTCGAGGATCGGTGCGGTGAGACGCGCACGCTCCTCCGCCAAAGCGAGGAGGGCCTGTGCGTTCTCGGCCACGGCCGCCGCGATGTCGCTGCGCCGCTTCTGCCAGCTCGATCCATCGAGCTTGTCCAGCGAGACTGCGTCCGCGTCCGCACCATAGCGCCAGATCCGGGCGGCTTCGCGCACCGGGACGAGACGGCGTGACCCGCCGGTATATTCCAGCGCGATCGTCTCGCTACGGGAATCGCTGGGATCGACTTCCAGACCCGCCACCAGACCGACGCCATGATCCTCGTGAACGACGACATCGCCGCGCCTGATGTCGCCGCCGCTGCGTGCGAGCGCCGCCATAACCGGCTCGGTCGCCGCATCGATAAGAGCTCGGCTCCCCAGCAGGTCGCCGGCAGCGACAAGCAGGACGGCGTCGGTCAGAGCGCCATGATCGATCGGTGAGATCAACGCGGCCCCGCTGCCTGCAGCCAGCGCCGTGGCCGCGCTCAGATTTTCGACGAGGGGCAGAGAAATCTTCAGCCGCCCCGCGAGACGAGGCCGCAGAAAGCGGATATCCCGTTCACTGCCGATCAGCACAAGGCGCCGACCGTGGAGGAGGGGCTTAACGAACCGGGCCAGCGCTCTGAGCGGCGAGCGTTCTTCGATAAAGCGGGGGATCGGCTCAACGGTGTTCGCGTCGAGAGGGTGCACCGCCCATTCGGCCAGGGCAGCCGCCCAACTTGCCTCGCCAATGGCATCAACGATCCTGTCCTTGCCACGGGCCGCGTCCTCGGCCAGCCGGATGAAGCGCTGGCGACGCGCGTCTGCTTTAGGCGACAGGAAGAGCGCGCCCGGCGGCAGATGCGCTAGGATCGATGTGCCTGCGCCGACATCGGGTTCGAGCGCGCGTCCAATCGCCAACGAGTGGCAGTTCTGGGTGCTGAGCTGCGAGGCAGGATCGTAACGGCGGATAGCGCTGATCGTGCCATCGGCGATCTCGATGCGCGCAGGTGAACCCGCATCCGCGGGAAATATGTCGATGACATCGCCGCGAACCGACACTTCGCCGGGTTCATCGACACGGTCGTCCTCGACATAGCCCACCGCCGCCATATCATTCGCGAAAGTCGCCTGATCGATCTGGTCGCCGACATTGAGGGACGGCGGCGCAACCTCGAAAGACGCGGGATCGGCATAGCGGCGCGCTGCCGCTTCTCCGCTCATGATCGTCGCGAGCGGCGATCTTTCGGGGTCCTGCCCAAGCCGCCGAAGCGCACTGAGCGCCGCCACGCGGTGACCGACATTGGCCGGCGAAGCCGGAGCGGTATCGCCCGGCAGCGCATCGCTGGAAGGCAGGAAGATGACAGGATTGTCCGGCGCCAGCGCCCTGAGCGCATCGGCAGTCGCCTCTGCCATTTGCTCGTCGTCGGCGAGATACAGGACATCCCCTTCGATCAGCGCCTGCCATAGTATGAAGGCCGTCTCGCCCAAACCGCGCGCCTGCGTCATCGCATCAGCTCCGGCTCAACAGCGACGGGCGCGGCGGGCCAATCGCCTTCCTTCAAGGATGGGAGCGCCTCGAAGCGATCGAGGGCACAGACCAGTTCAAGTTTCTCGCAGGCGAAGCGGATATCTGCGCGCGCGACCGCTCGGAGAGTCTCGGCGATGCCACCGACGCCGTCCGAGGCCACAACCACATAGCTGACATGCCCCGTCTCGCAAGCCACCAGCGCCTCGACCGCCTTGCCCACGGCCCGGCCATCTGCGGTTACGACCGGCATCCCGCTGATGCCCGTGGCGGTGAAAAGATTGGGGTGACGGGATCGGCGACTTGCCGCCTCGGCGGACTTACCGCCGTCCTCATAGGCGCGTTGCCTGCCAAGCCACCGCCAGATGCCGACAATGTTGACGAAGGTCAGGAAAACGTTGGTGGCGAGGAGGTTGGTCTGCCCGGTGGCGAAACCGAGGAGTGACCAGGCAAGAGATCCGGCCGTGAAGATCACGAACCCCCAGCCGGTGACACGCGCCCCGAGATTGGCAGCGGTCATCATCGCAGCGATCATTGTGGCGACAGGGGCGACCCAGCCGGCAAGCGTTTCCAGGATGAATTCCTTTTTTCTTGAACGTCCAAATTGCGGTCGAAGGTGCTGGGCGCCAAACGGAAGCGGAGATTAGGCGAGACACGCGCCTATTCGCCGGTCTGGCTGTGCGGCGCTGCCACCGCTTTGGATTCCGGCGATTCCCGTTGGCGCAGGAAGATAGACAGCACCACCAGAACTGCGGTCGAGAGGAACTCGCTTTGCCAGTTCTGGAAGGATTCGAACCAGAGCTGCGCATCGCCGAGATAGGACCACAGCGTGGGCGCGGCCTCACCATGTTCGATCGCATCCTGGGCGGCGACCCGAGCGCTTTGGGTCCAGTGAATGACGAATGACATCAGGAACAGACTTGCCAGAACAATTCCCAGTGACCGGGCATAGAGCGCCCGCCAGAGTGGTCCCCAGCGCAGGATCGCGGGCGCGCCGGGCTTACCAGCTTGCGTGACAAGCTCGGCATCTCGGGTCGGTGCGTCAGGATCTTTTGACTCGGCAGAACCGCGCTGGATGAAGCAGGCAGTGAGGACGACATAGGTCGCCATCTGCAGAAACTCGCTCTCCCAATTCTCGAATACGCTCGAGAGAAATTCCGGGCTAGCCGTATAGGCCAGAAGGCTGAGGATCGGCTGGCCGTGCCTCCGTGCATCGTCCATCGCGACGTGCCAGCCCGCAAGCCATTGGCCAAAGATCGAGCCGGCAAACAGCAGTAATAGAACCAAGGTCAGCCCGTTATTCTTCAAGAACCTCATATCGGCCTCGTCTGTCTTCGTCCGCCGCGGTCCCAAAGGACGGGCTGCTCAAGTCGATGTATCGCCATGCCGCGTCTGGGTGCGGGCGGTATCAGCGGCTGATAGAAGGCTATTGGCAGTCCCGGTCGCGGCATCGGGAGTCATCGTAACCGCCACACCGTCGGGACCTTCGAGAATGACAACCCCGGCCTCCGCCGTTGCGACGCCGGGTTCAGTCTCGGGCTGGGGAACAGTATCTGGAACGCTCATCTTTGCGCCTTTGATGCTTCGCCCGGCGCGAGCGCGGGCGTGATGTAGAGATAGGCAGGATCGAACTCACCACGACGGGCCAGCCTTTCGGGATCGGGGATCTCGACGAGCGAGGATCGGAATGTGCAGAGCCGCTCCTCGCGTAGCTGCCGCATGATCCGGTTAACATGCACGCTAGTGAGGCCACAAATCTCGGCAAGGTCATTCTGGGTGAGGCCCAGTGCGAAACGCCGGCCATCGCTTAACCCCGCTGAAATGAGCCGGGCGTTCGTTTCCGAAAGGAAATGCGCAACCCGGCCCAGTGCATCAAGACGGCCCAGTCGGAACAGCCAGGCCCGGTGGATGGCAGCGTCGATGAGGGTCGCAAACCAGAGCTTGTCGATAAGCGAGGGCATGTCAGTCTTGATCCGGTCGAGTGCGGTATGGGGTACGATCGCCACGGTGGCTGCCGTCATCGTCGCGACATCGTGATCAAGGATTTTGAGCGGATAGGAATGAAGATCGACAAAGTCGCCCGGCACATGGACCGCGACAAGCTGCCGTAATCCACGACGATCGTCGATATAGCGTGACATGAACCCTTCGATGAGCAGAGTGCTCTGCTCGATCCGCTCACCGGCTCGCACGATGATCTGCCGCGGACCGACTGTTTTGACCTCGGCAATGGCATCTTCGAGCATAGCACGCTCGGCAGGTTCCAAATCGACGCCGCGCCGGTCTCTAAGAAAGCGTTCTGTAAACATGATTGCCTCGTTCGTTCCTCCGATCGGCGCAGAGCGCGCCGTTTGTGACTCCCCCAAAAGACGGGGGCGTCCAAGGGGTTCCCGGCGAAGCGCGGTCTTCGCGATTATTGCCCAGCCTCCGCCATCAGCGCGGCTTTGCGTTCAGCGAGCTGGACGCCAAGAGCCTTGAGATCGAGGTCGCTGTCCCGAGCTTCCGGGAACATCTCGCTCTCCTCTTCCTCGACATGATGCGAAACATATTCGCCAAGGACAGTGACCTTGGCATCGTACAGCGGCTCGCCTGGTTCCATCGCGCGGATCTCGGCGATCAGTTGCTTGGCGCTGGCATGCTCGACCTCGGCTTCGTCGAGGAGGTCATCATCATCGATGCCTTCGCGCGCGGCTGGGTAGAAAATCTCTTCTTCGATCTGGGTATGGACCGTCAGCGCCAGGCAGATCCGCTCGGCTAGCGCCTTCTTCTCGGCCTCGTCCTCAAGCTTTTCATAGTTCTTGAAATAGCCCTCCACCTCGCGGTGATCGGCTTTCAGGAGCTTGATCGCATCGGCCGGCTTCGCGGCGGCGCGCTGGGTTTTGCGGGTGGTCTTTGAGCCAGTCTTCGGCTTCGCTTTGGTAGCGGTCTTGGTTTCGGCCATGGGATGCTCCTCGTCGGTCGACCTCATGTGGATCGATGTCGGTGGAACAACGGTTCAGCCATCGGTTCGGAACTGCGCTTAGCAAAGAACTAACCTCTGTCAGGACGATTTTGCGGGTTTGATAGTTTTGAGCCGCGCGCGTGCGGTCACTCGCGAACAATCGACCTGACAGAGGTTAGTATTGCGGTGCACGAGGCAACCCGCCTGCCTTTCAGCGATTGCTGCTCCGACTGGAAAGTATCGTCGACATGAACTTCTGCGGACGCCCGCGTACGCAACGAGTTTCCACTCGAACCGCGCCCCCGCATCAGGCCAAGTCTCTCCACGCCTGACCTGACGAGATCGAGCTAACGAAAACCGACCCTGCACGCGAAAGACAAGGATCCTGCGACCATGGCGAAAACCCCGAGCAAACCCAAGACCAAGGGCGAGACCCCCAAGAAGGCGCCCAAGCTCCCGCCTGCGAGCGAGTTCGCGACGAGCTTTGCCGAACCGCAGGGTCAAGGCGGCGAAACCCACCAGACCGTCCAGAGCGGCGCGCCAGCCCTCACCACGGCGCAGGGCGCGCCGATTGCCGATGATCAGAACAGCCTTAAGCAGGGCGCGCGGGGCCCGACGCTCCTCGAGGATTTCCATCTTCGCGAGAAGATCTTCCATTTCGATCATGAACGCATTCCCGAGCGCGTCGTCCACGCCCGCGGCTATGGCGCGCATGGTTTCTTCGAGCTGACCGACAGCCTCGCCGACATCACCCGCGCCGACATCTTCCAGCGAGTGGGCGAGCGCACTCCGGCCTTCGTGCGCTTTTCGACTGTCGCTGGCTCGAAGGGCTCGGCTGACCTCGTGCGCGACGTGCGCGGCTTTGCCGTCAAACTCTATACCCAGGAGGGCAACTGGGACATCGTCGGAAACAACATCCCGGTGTTCTTCATCCAGGATGCGATCAAGTTTCCCGATCTTGTCCACGCGGCAAAGCCCGAGCCGGACCGTGCCTTTCCGCAGGCGCAGACCGCGCATGACAATTTTTGGGACTTCATCAGCCTTACGCCTGAATCGATGCACATGATCATGTGGATCATGTCCGACCGGACCATCCCCCGCTCGTTCCGGACCATGGAAGGCTTCGGCGTCCACACCTTCCGGCTGCTCGACGCCGAGGGCCGCTCGACCTTCGTCAAGTTCCATTGGAAGCCCAAGCTCGGCCTGCAATCGGTCGTCTGGAATGAGGCGGTCAAGATCAATGGCGCCGACCCCGACTTCCATAGGCGCGACCTATGGGATGCGATCAACGCGGGCGATTTCCCGGAGTGGGAGCTCGGCGTCCAGCTGTTCGACGACGAGTTTGCAAACAGCTTCGACTTCGATGTACTCGACGCGACTAAGATCATTCCCGAGGAAATTCTGCCCGTCCGTGTTATTGGCCGTCTCGTCCTCGACCGCGTCGTCGATAATTTCTTCGCCGAGACCGAGCAGGTCGCCTTCTGCACGCAGAATGTGCCGCCGGGCATCGACTTCTCGAACGACCCGCTGCTCGCGGGCCGCAACTTCTCCTATCTCGACACGCAATTGAAGCGGCTTGGCTCGCCCAATTTCACCCATATCCCGATCAACGCACCCAAATGCCCGGTGTCGAACTTCCAGCAGGACGGGCATATGGCCATGCGCAACCCGGTCGGCCGCGCCAATTACGAACCCAATAGCTGGGGCGCCGAGATCGGCGGACCGCGCGAGGATCCGGTGCGGGGGTTCCGTAGCTTCGCTGAAGCGACCGAAGGTCCGAAGCTTCGTATCCGCCAGGAGAGCTTTGCCGACCATTACAGCCAGGCGCGGCAGTTCTTCGTCAGCCAGACGCCGATCGAGCAAAAGCATATCGGTGATGCCTTGGTGTTCGAGCTCTCCAAGGTTGAGCGTGTCGATATCCGCGCCAGGCTCGTCTCTCACCTGATGAACATCGATCCTGTCCTCGCCCAGACCGTGGCGGACGGCCTGGCGCTCGACCTGCCTGAGCCCGCCGTGGCCGCCCGGCCGACGATCCAGGATTTGCCACCGTCCGACGCGCTCAGCATCGTGAAAAACGGTCCCCCCAGCCTTGAGGGCCGCAAGCTCGGCATCCTCCTGACCGATGGGAGCGACGCGGCGCTATTCACCGCGCTCACCAAGGCGCTCGACGCGCAGAATGCGGTGTTCGAGGTGGTTGCGCCCAAGGTCGGCGGCGTGACGCTGTCGGACGGCACGGCGCTCGCCGCCAAACACAAGATCGACGGCGGTCCGTCAGTCCTGTTCGACGCGGTGGCCGTGCTGCCTTCGGCCGAGGGCGCGGCGCTTCTGGCGATCGACAAGCCGGCCAAGGACTTCGTCTCCGACGCCTTTGCGCACTGCAAGTTCATCGGCATCGGTGCCGCATCGGCACCGTTGTTCGACAAGGCGGGCCTGACCGAAGAACTGGACGAGGGCTGCCTGCCGCTCGGCTCGGCCAAGGACGTTGACGCCTTCCTCGCGGCATGCGGCCAGGTGCGCCATTGGCCGCGCGAGCTGGCGGTCGATCTCGATGCCCAGCCCGATGCCTGAGCATGACGAGCCAGTAACGGGCGGCCCGCGTCCACTTCCGTCGCCCGAGCGGCTGCAGGAGCTGCTGTTCGACGCAGCGCGGCTCGGCCGCGCAGACATGATCCCGGCGCTGGTCAGCGCCGGGATCGACCTCGAGGCGCATGACCCCAAAGGCTATACCGCGCTCATCCTGGCAAGCTATCACGGCTCGCTCGAAACCACGCAGGCACTGCTGGAGGCGGGCGCGCAGGTCGACGCGCCCGACCTCGGACGGGGGAACACAGCGTTGATGGGCGTGGCGTTCAAAGGGTTCGGCGCCGTTGCCCGCCTTCTCCTCGCCGCGGGGGCGGAGCCCAACCGCCGAAACCGGGCGGGCCAGACCGCCCTGATGATGGCGGCGATGTTCAGCCATGCCCAGATCGTCGAGGATCTCATCACGGCTGGCGCCGATATCGACTGGACAGACGCTGCTGGAAATAGCGCCAAGTCGCTCGCCTGTACGCAGGGGAATGCGGCAATGGCGATGTTGCTCGAGGTGGCTTCTCCGTCGATCAATTTGTTCAATGGCTAGGGCTGCGACGCTGACCAGAACGCCGCCCGGCGTCAGCGCGCAGGTTCTGGCGCTCCGGTACGAACTGATGCAGGGCGCGATGCGTCCTGTCGCCACATTCGCCTTGGCGGGCCGAGAGGTCGAGATCCTCGAAGGTCGCGACGCGCTCTGGGCGATCGTTCGCCGACCAGGCAAGGGCGGCCTAGCGATCCGCGCGGCGCATCTCCTCGGCGGCGCAGTGAAGCTGCGCACGGTCCGCGCCCATCCAATCGAAACCTGTCGCGTTGATCTGGAAGGCCCTATGGGCGCACAGACCGTTCGGTTCAGCGTGGCGGATGCCGAGCTTACGGCTTTGCGCATCACGACGACGCTGACCCCCGCCGCGCCGCTCCTCATCCCCTTCCTTCCACGCGATCTCTATCCTTTGGGCGAGAATGACGATCCCATCGGCTCGGTCGGCCGGGTGGAAGCGGCGCAGCGCGGTCTTAACACTGGCCTCACCTATTTCCACATGGACGAACCCGCCTTCGGCAGCGTCCTCTACGTCCAGAATTTCACCGCGCTTGCAGACTATTTTGCAGCGACCGACACAACGCCCGACAGTGCGGTCGGCGGTGAATGGCCGGAGCTGGGGTATCTGCCGCCATCGCCGCCGCAGAGCGGCACCCCGCCGGTCAACCCGCTGCCCGAAGGCAAAGCGACGACGATCTCGGATACTTTAATCGTCTTTCATGACGATGTTGCGTCCGACGGGCAGGATATGGGCCGCCGCTTCATCCAGATGCTGGGTGCGGCCTATCACAAGCTCGACCTCCCCGACACCGAATTTCGGGATTGGGTCGCCCGCGCGGACCAGACGCTGCGCGATCTTGATGAGGCGGACGAAGCGACCATCCGCCACTATGGCCACCGCTATGCGCACCCTTATACGGACGCCGAGTATCCAGACATCATGGTGCAGATGTCGCTCATCGGGGCGCTGCGCGACTTCGCTGTCTGGCGGAAAGAGCCCGTAGAACTCGAAGCGGAGTTCATGGCGGGCCTCGGTAAGTTCCGCGACGCCAAGCTCAAGACCCTGCGCCGCTACCTTCCCAATGTGGGCAGGGACAAGGACAAGGACGCGGTCGACAGCTGGTATCTCTACCATCCACTGCTCAACCTCGGACGGCTCGCTGTAGACGGCGAAACCCGCGCCAAGCGCTTGTTTCTCGGTGCGCTAGGCTACGCGATCAAGGCCGCGCACCATTTCAAATACGCCTGGCCGATCCAGTTCAAGGTCGACGATTTCTCGGTAATTGTGGAGGCGCGCAACGACGATGGGCTCGGGCAGACCGACGTCGGCGGGCTCTACGCCTACGTCATGCTGCAGGCCTATGAGCTGACCAAAAAAGACCAATATCTGCGCGAGGCGCAAGCCGCGATCGACGCTGCCAAAGACATGCGCTTCGAGCTCAATTATCAGGCGAACCTCACCGCCTGGGGCGCGGCCGCCTGCATGCGGCTCTGGCGGATCACGGCGGAAGAATATTATTTGCGCCACAGCTACGTCTATCTGGCTAGCTTCTTCCATAACTCTGCGATCTGGGAATCACAGATCAAGGCTGCGCGACACTATAGCAACTTCCTCGGCGTCACGTGCCTTCACGATGGTCCCTATATGGCCATCTACGAATGTTTCGACAGCTTCGTCGCCTTCGAGCGCTATCTGAAGGATAGCGGCCCCGATCTCGATCCGGCCGCGCGCATCCTCGTCAGCGAATATTGTCGCTACGCCCTCCATCGCGCTTGGTTCTATTATCCCGACGCGCTGCCAGCGGACTGCCTCGCGACCGACATCCGCAACGGGCATATCGATGCCGCGCTCTCCTTCCCGCTCGAGGATCTCTATCATGACGGCCAGCCGGCCGGGCAGGTCGGCCAGGAGATTTACGGCGCCGGCGCGGCCTTCGTGTTCGCCAGCCGCGCCTTTCATTCGGTCGATGGCGAGCACTTCCAAATCTATTGCGATCATTTCCTCATGGCGAGTGAGCGCAATAACGATCGGTCGTTGACGATCAGGCTCGACGGCGGCGACGGCTGCCGCGCCCGGCTCGCGTTGGTGCGACGCGGCCGCCCGCGCCTGCCCGATTTTACGGTCGAGGTTGCCGGAGGTGATCGCATCCGCCCGGCGCACGATAGCGACGAGCGCATCGACTTCACCATCCCCGCCAGCGGCCGGATCACCATCCGCTGGGCAAAAGCGAAGGACAGGGCATGACGGATATCGAAGACGCGCACACTACCATGCCTAGCCTGAAGGGTCGTCAGGCCATCATATCGGGCGGCACGACCGGGATCGGACGCGCGATCGCTGTTCTGCTCGCGAGCGAGGGCGCGAAGGTGTTCATCTGCGGCCGCACCCCTGAACATCTGGACGACGCGCTGGAGCGCATCCGCGAAGTCGGCGAAGGCGATGGGATAGCTCTCGATCTCACCGAACCTGACGGCGTCGATCGCTTCTTTGCCGCGGCTGCCGACTATCTTCCCGCAGCGGATATCGTCGTGATTAACGCGGCCGTCCCCGCCAAGGGCTTGTCGGAGATGTCCGATGCGGATCTGCGCTATGCCCTCGCCACCGACTTTACCGCCTATGTGATGAGCGCGCATGCCGGCGCCCGATTGCTTGAGGACAAAGGCGACATCGTCCTCATCGGCTCGATGTCGGCGCATATCCTGGGTGCGGGTTCGACCGTCTATGCGGGAATGAAAGCCGGCATCGCGGGCTTCTCGGAAGCGCTGCGCAAGGAGCTCGGCCCCAAAGGCATCAAGGTGGCATTGGTCGAACCAGGTAAGACCGGCGCCGACTTCCAATATCTCGATATTCCTGCCGAGAAGCAGCGCGAGATGATCGAGGAAGAGTCGATGCTGCGCGCCGAGGACATCGCCGTCGGCATTCACTATCTCCTGACCCAGCCGCGCCGCGCGGTTGTGCAGCAGCTCACCATTGCGCCGCGCATGCAGGATAAGGAATGAGCTTCGCGATCGACCGACTGGTCCTGACGCCCCCTGACATTGATCTCGCGCGATCGCCGCTTGCCGGTCATCTCGAGGCCGAGACCTATATCCTTGGCGCATTCAATCCGGGCCTGACCCGGCTCGCCAATGGCAATCTCCTCATGATGGTGCGTGTCGCTGAAGCGTTGCGCCATCCCATCCGGGACGGACATGTCCATGCCATACGATGGGAGTGCGGCGACGACGGCGTCGGCCGATACGTTCTGGACGCCTGGCCGCTTGAGCATGCCGATACCGCCGATCCGCGCAAGTTTCTGCTGCGGGGCGGCGGCTGGAAGATCATGGCCTTGACCTCGCTGTCCTGGCTCCTGCCTGTCGAGCTGACCCCGGACGGGCTTACGATTGTCACCGTCCATTACGACAGGGCGATCGCGCCCGCCCATGATTTTCAATGCTATGGTATCGAGGATGCGCGGATCAGCCGGGTCGGTGAGCGCTATCTGATGACAACCTGCTCGGTCAGCCCGGAACGCCATTCCACGACGCTCTATTCCTCGCACGACGGCCTGGATTGGACGTTCGAAGCGATCGTCCTCGATCATCAGAACAAGGATATGCTGATCTTCGAAGGGCTGATTGATGGCCAATATTGGGCGCAGACACGCCCGTTGGGCGACCTTTACTTCGCTTACCCGCCAGGTAGCGAATGGCGCGCAGGACCGTCCATCAACCTGGCTCATTCGCCCGACGCGCTGTTCTGGAAACCGTGGCATAAGCCTGGCATCCGCCCGCATGCTGCTACGGTCGCCACGGCGCGCATGGGCGGTGGAACGCCCCCGATCCTGACCAATGACGGGTGGCTCACGCTTTGGCACGGTGTCGAGCCAAAAGAGATCGTCGGCATTTACCGGACATATTGGTCGCTGCTTGACAGGGAGGACCCCAGCGTTGTGCTCCGCACCGAGTATGCGCCGCTTCTAGAAGCTAGCGCCGAGCTTACTAGACCGATCCAGGATATTATGTATGTGCACGATATCGTCTTTACGACAGGCATTGTTGATGCAGGTGAGTATTACGTGGTCGCGTCCGGTGAGGCAGATCTCGCCTGCAGGCTCACTCATATTCCTAAATTGACCTTTAGAAACCGGTGATGTCGCTGCGAAGCACGTCTGCCTCCGCCGAAACCCGGTATTAAGGCGGCGTGCCGGAACGACAGCCTCGACCCATCGTAGCCATTCAATTAGAGTTTTCAGGTGCCTACCGGCGACGGTCCGGTTTTATCGTCGGTCAACCTTTTGAACGGCGTGTCCAGAATGACGACTGTGCTACCACAAATGATTGTAACGCGCGCAAACGTTGCGCGTCTTCACCGCACAGGAGATATGAGCAAAAAGTAGGAAACTCGTATCTCCCTATACGTCGCTCATCTCTTTAGCGGCACTCCTTCTTCTTGACTGTTTCAAACAAGCAACCACTATCGTATCACTCGGCATCAGCCAAGGTGAGGCTAAGGGGGAGTATATGGCTTCAGTGATCGCGAGGCGGTCGTTATTTGTGGCCGAGGAGCGTTTCTTTGCGATCACTGCGATCGTTATGGCGCTCATCAATATCGCAGCCTTCTCTTTTTTGGCGGCGATGGGCATATCATCATTCCACGCGCCAGTTTCTGTACATATCCACGCGGTCTTGTTCATGGGGTGGGTTCTGCTGTTCGTCGCTCAAGTTTCACTTGCAGCGACAGGATCGCTCGCCCTCCACCGCAAATTGGGCTGGTTGGCAGTGGGCTGGGCATTGACCATGGTGATCGTCGGCACCCTTACAACGATTTGGAGCGCTCAAAAGGCGGCAGTGCCTTTCTTCTTTTTTCCTGCACAATTTCTTTTGATGAACCCGCTGAGCGTTCTCCTGTTCGCAGCACTATTGGTCGTCGGTGTTGCTAAGCGACGCGATCGTGAATGGCATCCGCGCCTGATCATATGTGGCATGGCAGCAATCATGGGTCCATCGCTCGGCCGCCTTCTGCCTGCACCACTGTTTATGTATTCGATGTTGACTGCAGTCTTCATCGGAATGATCGCATTTCCGATTGCGGGCATCGCGCGCGATAAGCTGCGGCATGGCCATGTGCATCCGGCCTGGTGGGTGGGTTTGGGATCGCTTATTCTGTTGCAACTGGCCTCGGAGACGCTCGGCCGCAGCGTAATCGCTGCCAAAATCTATGACCAGGTTGTAGTGGGCACACCGGGCGCCCTTGTGCCAGCGCTCGTCTACCAAGAACCACCGTTTCCAATACCTTCGTGATCGCTCATTGACCAGACAAACTATTTCTCATCGTCCGTATCGACTTAAGGCGAGCCGCTACGCGCCCGGTTTGGAATTTCAAGCAGCACTCGACCAAATCGAGCGGTTGCAAGCGCCTCGGTAGAACAGCTGCTTCGGCCCAGACTGGGTAAGCGGTGTTCAGAGCAAGAGGACTGCAGGGCGGATCCCTTCACATTTTCTGCAAAACTGTGTCCACGCGCATACGCCTCAGCCCTTTGTCTTTTCGGCCTCTGTTGAAGCTTCGGACTCGTGTCCGGCCTCGGCGTCGGGGTCAACCCCCCGGTATCGGTCGAGCGACCGCATGATGGGTGTGACGCTTACGCCGTGAAGGAGGATGGAGAGCAGGATTACCAAGCCGACGACACCCCAGAGCCTTTCCATGTGCGTCGTCGACATATGGTTCATTCCATATGATAGGTAGTAGATCGATCCGACGCCTCGTATTCCAAAGAAGGCCAGTGTCATCTTTTCCCGTCGATCCGCTGGATATCCAGCGAGGGCGAACCAGCCCGTTAGCGGGCGAACCACGAGGAGGATAATCAACGCGATTTCTAACTCTATCCAGCTTATTGAAGACAACAGTCCACTCGCGATCGCCCCGCCAAACAGGATCAGCACCACCATCATTGCAAGGCGTTCGATCTGCTCGGTGATTGCATGAAGGTCGCTCTGAAACTCGTGCGTGCGGTGAGTCGCGCGAAGCGTCAACGCCGTCACGAACACAGCTAGGAAGCCGTAAACGTGAATAATCTCGGTAAGGCCGTAGGAGACGAAGGTTGCAGAGATCGCGATCATCCCGTCGCCAGTTTTTGCGAGCTTGGTCTCAGCCGGGACATGAAACGTCAGCCAACCAAAAACCCGGCCGATCACCCAACCGCCCGCTATTCCACCGATAATCTCCCAAGCTACGCGGAAGGTAAGCCACTCCCATAGCCATGGCGTTCCTGCGGGTAGCGCTACTGCAAGAAGTATTGCCAGATGGACGAAAGGGAAGGCTGCACCATCGTTCAGTCCCGCTTCGGAGGTGAGGCCAAATCGTACCTCATCCTCTTCGCCCGTCTTTGGCGGCCCAACCTGAACATCGGCGGCAAGAACAGGATCGGTGGGTGCCAGGCTGGCGCCGAGCAGCAAAGCGACTGGCAATGGCAACCCGAGCAGCAGGATGCCGATCGCGGCAATTGCGAGAATTCCAAGCGGCATCGTGACCGCTAGCAGTCGCCATGTCACCGCCCATCGCTGAAAGCCGAAGACACGATCGATCTTAAGGCCTGCTCCCATCAGCGCAATGATGACGACGAACTCGCTAAGACGCTCCGTGACCTGTGGATAGCGAATCGGCAGCGGCTGAAGCACGACCTGCGGGGGAAGGAAGATAGCCATGCCAATGCCGATGCAGACGATCGGAAGCGATAGCGGCAGCCTTTTCAGTGCGAGCGGCAGCCACGCGACGAGGGCGATTAGGAGGCCAACTCCGGTCATTATCAGGATATACGGCTCAGGTGAAATTTCAGTCGCCATCAATCTGTAACGCACAAGCAAAGCATTTAGGTGGTGCGGCGTGCCAGGAACTATCGCGCCAGCTGATAATCCGGCGCCTGCGCGTAATGTCCTTGAGGAGATGGGCTGACTGACGAAATTTATGCTCACGCTGTGGCCCACGCTGATCCATACGCTCGACATGATGGCCTATGCAGACGGGCAACTCTGTGCACCGATGGAAGCACAGAAGCATGCAGCAGTAAGCCACCCTCTTTTGCGCACTCGCGCCGCTGTTTACGCAGAGCGCCTGTATGGCTGTGGGGTAGGCCGACGATCATTGGAAGCTGGAATGGCCCTGCTGACCCGTCGGCGATCGATCCAGCGCGCTGCTATTTCAGCTTCTCTGTTTGCTAACTTTCTGCTGATGAAGTCAGCGCGGCTGCTGGCCCGGACGCTTGGGCCGCGCGGGATCGTCGCTCGCATAAAGCCCGCTACCGACACATATCTGTGACGCATGATAAAGCAGATTAGTTAGTCGCTAAGCGTTGACCACATGGCGCCAATTCCCTTGGAGGGCGTGCATTGCAAGCGAGGGTGGTGACGTCAGCAACGCTGCTAAGCTGCGAGCCTCACGGCATTCCGCATGGCTAAAGGAACTTCGCTCACTTCGTCCGTATGCACCTTGAAACTTGCCAGGCGCACATTGCCAAACGCTGTGGTCAAGGCTGTGTCCGCGGCGTCGCGGCCGCAGGCCATCATAATACGTCCTATGCGGGGCACATGATGGCGCGCGTCGAAACTGTGCCATTCCCCGCCTAGATAAACTTCGAACCAGGCATGGAAGTCCATCGGAATATCCACCGGATCTATGCCGATATCTCCAAGATAGCCGCTGCAATATCGCGCCGGGATGTTCATGCAGCGGCAAAGGGCAACGGCCAGATGCGCGAAATCCCGGCAAACGCCCACCCTTTCCTGATAGGCTTCCCATGCGGTTCGGGTCGCGCGCGCGAAAGAGTAGCCATAGGTCAGATGACCGTGCACAAAATCGACGATCGCCTGCACGCGCTGCCAGCCCGGCGGAATATGGCCAAAGAGCCACCAGGCTTCGTTGGACAGTAGGTCGGTGTCGCAATATCGGCTGCCGACCAGATACATGAGGATATCGGACGGCAAGGTTTCTATCTCATGCTGGATGGCGTTAGGGCTCTGCCGATCAGGCATGCCCGAGTCTTCAACGACGAAGTCGCAGGCGATGCTGGTGTATCCCACCGGCAAAGTTGTGCGCGAACATATGTTGCCGAACACGTCCCGATAATCCTCTATGGCGATGGCGCGATCATTGCTCACGCAATGGGAGGTTCGCAAATCATCCCACCGGTCAGAACGAATACTTAACATGGAGATCATGGGCGTGGGAGCATAGGCCTCGAGCAGGAGGTCATAGCCGGCACAAATAAGCATGAGGAAGGCTCCGGGTCATCTGGGAGATTGAGATAGACAGTCGATTGCGCAAAAGCGCGTGAACATCGAACTGGTTGCAGGCCTATCATTTTAGTTCGAAGGGGTTGCGGACCACAGATCGTCCGGTTTTCCGACGGGCGGGATCGTCGCGTGGCAAGATTTATTGTGCAGATCAAAGCCTTGCTGCGTTTTCTCCCTGGCGCTCCCTGACTTATCGCTCTCTTGTGCAGCGAAATTTATCATGACTTGGATCAACTTCGACAAATGGCATGAAACTCGATTTGCGCAGAGGGTTTGATAGAGCGGACGGACCTGACGGTCCTGCACGCGCAGAAAGGTTGATACCATGCCTGGTAACGAAAATGGCTTAGATCCCGAAAACGGTCAGTCCGAAGAGCTTCCCCGTCGCGGACCCGCTGGCGACGTCCAGCCCAATGCGGATGACCTCGACCCGCGCACGCGCGGCGGCAATCCGCAAGAAGACGTAGAGGATCGGCCGTTGGTCGGCAGCGTGTCGCCGGAGGATTACCCCGAGGTCGACCGCGCCAACTCCCGTCCCTGATGATCGAAGGAATTGTGATGAGCACAGCTTTGGAAGGTAAATTCGTCAGCAGGACTCAGGCCGATCTGGCAATCGAGCGGCTGGTGCAAGAGATTGGCATCGAGCGGACGGATATCTTCGTTTCCGCGGAAGGCGATCAAAACAGCAGCGGCAGCGTGATCGCCGGATCGGACGGCGAAACGGTTGGTCAGGCTGCAAGAGAAGACGGCGCCCTTGCCGGACAGATCATCGTGTCCGTCGATCTGCAGGACGAGACCCATGCCGAGGCGGTTAAGGCCGCCTTGCGCGAATTCGCAAAGGACATGTCACCTCATTTTCATTTAGGGGTTTCAATGCCCGCTGGTGCAATAAGTGGAAGCCAATTCAATCAATGAATCGCCTAGCGCTCCCCGACCAATATGGTCATTAGAAAACTTTGGCGCGAGTAGCTGGCAGCGGACACGGTCGGCAGCCGCCCTTTGTCGCCATCAGTATGTGGGGCGCGGAAATGGGGGAAGTGGGTGGCCACGCGCCTTTGGCTAAGGAGCGCTGGTTCTTTTTCTATCTGGCGGTTGCAATCTTTGCCACGGTTGCGGCAGGCTTCGGTTCGCAAGTCGTCACCGGCCGGACGTGGTTCACCGATTTCCCTTGGCAGGTGCATGCCCACGTCGCATTGTTCTCGTCGTGGATCATTCTTTACCTTACGCAAAATTGGCTCGTAGCGAACGGACGTTCGCCCCAACTGCACCGGCGCCTGGGATGGCTCGGGGCGGTTATTGCAATGCTGATGATACCGCTAGGTATTGCAGGCACAATGGGAGCCATCGCACGCGGCGCAATCAACGGAATATTCCCGCTTGGTCTCTTTCTGGCCCTTGATGTCCTTCACCTGGTCGGCTTCGGCGTCCTGACCTTCGCCGGCCTGCGAATGCGACGCCACGCAGCATGGCATAAGCGTCTAATGTTCTGCGGTACGGTATTACTAACGGCGCCCGCGATAAGCCGTTTGGCAGGATTTCTACCAGCCGGCAGCCCAACGCCGCTCTTGGTCGTCGCTGCGCTGTTCCTTTTCCTCCTTACCGGCATTTTTTTCGACCGATTTGTCTTGGGCCGTGTTCATCCAGCTTATTATTGGGGGGTGGCTGCAACCGCCACCGTGGAATTGCTGGTTGTGCCGATTGGCGGCAGCGCACCGGTCATCACCTTCGCCAAATGGCTTGCCACCTAATCCCCGACATCGATTTGTAGCGCCCGGCGGCAATAGCGACTTGGCGCCTCAATCCCGCGAGTGCCGACCGCTCTCGACCAAGCAAGGCGACCACACCGTATCGTTCAACGCCTGGAAAGACACGTTCGCAGTTAGGTATTAAGGCACTTACCAATCGCCGCCAGCATCGCCCTTTTTTGGTAAGCTGCAGCCCTGTCCCACATGTCGTCGTGCTTTACAGGTACTGCAATGATCGACATGCCCAGTGCCGTCTGCTCCGTTGGAGAAGGCAGGACGCCGGGGTCAGCGACGTGGTCGCTCGAGCGGAGTGAACAGACTTTCGGCTGCCTCAGTCGCGGCAGGGGCATTCTGCGGTTATCGAGAGACAGCGCTATCCGTACCTTTTCGGGATGCTCGGTAGCGAATAGCATGGTCATATCACCGCCGTTCGAATGACCGATGACCATTGCGCCGTAAGCAGAATCGCTGAGGCCTTGGCGGGCCATTTCTCCAATGACGAAGCCGATGCTACTTGCTCCGACTTCCCACACAGGCCGCCGAAGAAGAGCAAGATCGCCACTATTGATCATCGGCGGGTCACCCGGCAATTCCAAATGTTCGATCGACACAACGATGTAGCCGCGCCTTACCAGATCGCCTGCCAGAAAGGCGTAGTCGCCATTATGGCCGCCGTATCCGTGAGACATAATTGCCAGTGGCTTCTTCCTCCCCGGGTCGGTGTTCCCATAGATCAGGATAGGAATGGGGCGCTGGCGGGCAGTATCGGTCAGCGTCACTGCCAATGCTCCCGGCTCGACCGAGCGCGTAAGCGATCGACGATCGTGCGAGGTGCAAGCGGACAGGCATAGGGCAAACAACATGGCACGATGTAGCATCGCTATCGTTTAGCAGGAGAGCGGCAAACGACCATGCCTGATGTCTGCCTAGCTTGAGTCTTCGCCTGCAGGCCGCCTATCGCAAATTCACCAGATTCCGCCGGAGACCCAATGACGATATTCCTGTCTTGCGATCGCAATCACATAGCGGCTATCGCACGATCGAGGCTGCCAGACACCACGGGTTGCGGAACCTGCTGGCGGCCCACCCAAATCGGGCCAATCTCTCATTGTCGCCTGGAAGCGACGGCGTATCATAGCTGCGTTGAGAGTGCCCGAGGACTGGTCGGTCGCTCACCCTCGCTGGGCGACCGACCTAAACCAGGTGGTAACGGTTACATGCTATCTGGATTTCGCGATCCCAATCGCTAATGATGGAGCCGAGGGTCGGCCTTCCCCTGAAGTTAGCCGGCCCTCACTTCCCGCGGACCCCCAGCGGCTTGCTAACAGCATCGTCGAGTGCCCAGCCTTTGCGAAGTCTGATCTCAAACGCTCCTTGCGACATTCCATTTTCGCGGGCTACCACGATGGCAAGACGACCATCGGTCAGGCGAAGATCGTGATATTTCCGCATCTTGGGCGAACAGTTCGATTGCGAAGGTGGTTCCAGCCCAGTCGATTTCAACAGATTGGGCAGTGCCCTGAGAGGTGCGGCTCAGGAAATTATCCGAGTCTCGCGCGATCGAAATCGATCAACGCTTTCGCCTTGATACGGAGGATCGACCGCCCTTCGCCGGGTGCTGCATATTCTATGACATCGAGAGGTTCGTTTTCTCCCGGCCGGGCAATGCGGACGACGCTGTCCCTGGCTTGGTACGAGATTTGATAGCCGCGATAGGCCTCTTGCCAGACTGTCATGCGCCCTCACGCAGATGCGAATGTTTCCATCGATAACAGATTATCAATCAAATCGGACCTATTGCGCACATGCTTGTGGCGGGGGCCATATGCCGTCCCGGCGCGATACTATTTAGAATGCGCGCCGGGACTTATATTAGGCCCGGGCATGAATTCTGCTTCAGTTATGACTTCGGTCTTCAAAATCCATTGCGTCGCGGAGTTTCCGGACCTGTCGGCGCATCCACACAATGGGAAATATAGCTGCGGCGATGACGGTGAGAATGGCCCCTTCAAGCAATCCTATTTTTCGCCCACGCCAGCAGCCTCAATCTCTGTTCCCTCCGCCAACGCACGAGGATGCGGTTTCGCTGCTTTACACACCATCCGACATGGAACGACTCCTCCATTCAAGGCGTCTGCGCCAGTCCCTTTGTTCCCTCCCCGCTTTGCCAGGTTTCGACCTCATCGGCGTGGGTCTTTCCCGGTCGCTGCGTGTTGTTCGCGCATGACGACAGCAACCAAGGAACGGTCGGGCGGCTGCACTTGTGGCACATTGCGGTTCTTCGCGCGGGGTGAGCCATTACGCGTGGGCCTTTGTCACTGCCTTGTTTGTCAAAAGGCACATGGCGCGCCCTATCTCGCCTTTGCCGTCTTTCCGCTGTCCGCCGTCGCTCTTTCCGGGCCGCATGCGGTCTGGGAAAGCAGTCCCACCTACCGTCGCCTTTACTGCCCAACATGTGGATCCCGGTTCGTGAACCTTACCGGCGATGAGATTGAGCTACCCGTCGCGAGCTTCGACGATGCCTCGGGTCTCGTGCCCCAATATGAAAACTGGGTTACGCGTCGGCTGCCCTGGATTGTACCTCTTCCCGTTCCCCAATTTGCGCGCGATCGGCGGTCATGAAGCTTGGGAGGCAGCCATGATGCGACAGGCAACGACAACCCTCACGATCGAAACACCCGGACAGGGATTGCATGACGTGACCTCGCCGATCCTGCGCTGGGTACAAGCAAGTGGGATCGTCGTTGGTCTGCTCACCATATTTTGCCAGCACACATCTGCCTCGCTCCTCATCCAGGAAAATGCGGCACCGGCAGCGCGCCGGGATTTGGAAACCTATTTCGCCGGCATCGCGCCTGAAGACCGGCATCGTTATGAGCATGACGAAGAAGGACCGGATGACATGCCCGCTCATCTCCGCGCGGCGCTGACGGCTGTGCAGCTGTCCATCCCCGTAATTGACGGCGCGCCGTGCCTCGGAACATGGCAAGGCATATACTTGTTCGAACATCGACGGGCGGCGCACGCGCGGCGGCTCGTGCTTCATCTGCTGGGTGAATGAGGCGCACGAAATGAGGAGGCAGGATGATGTCCGACACAAGCGAGGTTCGGAACAATCAAGCGGAAGGGCAATATGAGTTGGAAATAGACGGCCAACTCGCCATTGCCGCCTATGAACGCCGCGACGGCGCACTGGTCTTCACGCACACGCAGGTGCCCGAGGCTCTCGAGGGGCAAGGCGTGGGAAGCCGCCTCATCAGAGCCGCGCTTCGAGACGTTCGCGATCAAGGCTTGAAGATCATACCCCTCTGCGAATTTGTCGCAGCCTATTTCGAACGCCATCCCGAAGACCAGGATCTGCTCGCGCTCGACTCGCCGGGGTGAGTGTTGGGAACGCCATGGGCCGGCGCATTGGCCCTTCATCTTTGGCTCACCTGTCGTTGAAGCTGTAAATGGACCGGGAGTGTTGCGATGCTGTACGGGGCTTCGAGGCTGGTCGGTGGCTTAATCTGTGCCACGGTCATTGCGGCAGTGCCCGCAAACGCCGCCGCACGAGCAGAGGCAGCGCCTATCGGCCCGGCCAATCGCGCTGAAGCTGTCAGCATCATAGCTGGCCTACGCAAGATCGTGAGCCCGCAGGGCCTGCAGGCCATCGAGAGTATCCGGATCGGAGGCATCAACCAGGTGATTTCCATCCGCAGCCAGGATTTGAGAAATCCCGTGCTGATCTATTTTCATGGAGGTCCGGGTTTTGTCGAGATGCCGCTCGATTGGTGGTGGGACCGCGGATGGGACGAGTATTTCACCGTTATTCATTGGGACCAGCGCAACGCCGGAAAGAGCTACACGCTTAGCGGCCCCAGCGATCCGGCGACGCTGACCCCTGAGCGCTTTCAGGCAGATGCCGAGGAACTGGTGCAATGGGCGCTCAAGCGCTTCGGCAAGCGCAAGCTGTTCGTCCTTGGCCATAGTTGGGGCAGCATGCTGGGATTGAAGCTCGCAGCCGCGCACCCTGAATGGCTGCACGCCTATATCGGCATGGGGCAACTTACCGATGGGCCAGAGAGCGAACGCCGCGGATGGGCGTGGACAATGGCTGAAGCACGGGGTGACGGCAACATTCAGGCAATCAAAGAGCTTGAAGCCATCGCGCCTTATGCGGCGCCTGGCCAATCGGTCACGGTTCCCGCCATCTTGACCCAGCGCAAGTGGCTCAACCATTATGGTGGAGCCGCCTGGAAGCGGTCCGGAGGCGACTTTGAAGCGGCCGCTTTCAAGCTCGCGCCCGAATATAGCGACGAGGACGTGCGCAATGCCTTCAAGGGGCAGGTTCCCGTCACCGAGGCGCTTCTGCCCAAGATACTGACCACAGATCTGTCGCCCATTCGGCAGCTTGATGTGCCGCTGCTCCTGCTGCTTGGCCGCCATGATGTGAACGTGTCGAGCGAGGTCGCGGCGGAATGGTTCGCCCAAGTCTATGCGCCATCGAAGGCATTGATATGGTTCGAACGATCAGGGCATCACATCACCAGCGAGGAGCCGGGCAAGCTCTTGACGACTCTTATAACCAAGGCGCGCCCTATTGCAGAGCAAGCCGGCGATGTTGCACCCTGACCTCAAAGTGCAAGCGATGGAGGTGCTGTAGATCAATCCAAGTGCAGGTTTCGGCTACTGCCGTGCCAGCGGCTCCCGACCCATCCCGGCCGTCCGTGCACAAATTTGCTGATCCTGACTGCTGACGGTCAGCTATTCCGAGTGCGGATATTTCGGCCAGGACTAGATCAGCTTGTCGAGCGTCAGGGGCAGGTCGCGCACCCGCTTGCCGGTCGCATTGAAAACGGCGTTGGCGATGGCGGCCGCGACGCCGGTGGTGCCAATCTCGCCTATCCCGCGCGCGCCGAGCGGTGTGCGGGGATCGGGGATGTCGGTCCACAGCACGTCAATGTCGGGCACGTCGAGATGCACCGGCACATGATAGTCGGCGAGCGACGTGCTCATGATGCGGCCGCTGCGCTCGTCGAGCAGCGTCTCCTCCGTCAGCGCCATGCCAAGCCCCATGATCATGCCGCCCTTGAACTGGCTGGTCGCAGTCTTGGCATTAAGGATACGGCCACAATCGAAGGCACCGACAAGGCGATCGACGCGTATTTCACCTGTGACCTCGCTGACGCGCAGTTCACAGAAGTTGGCCGACGTGCTGTGCATCGAATATTTCATGATCTCGAGCGGCGCGCCGCTTTCGCCGACCATGCTGAGGTCGCTCCGTCCCGCGCGGCGCAGGATTGAGGCGAAGCTTTCCTGGCGGACAGGCTCCGCGACGCTGCGCAGTCCTCCGTTGACGAACTCGACCTCGCTCGGCTTGAGGCCTGCGAGCGGCGTGTCGTTGCCGGCTAGCCGAACCAGTTCAGCCGCGAGCTTCCCGCTCGCCGCGCTGATGGCGGCCGCGAGTGAAGCGGTCTGCGACGATCCGCCGGCGAAGCTTGCAAACGGCAGGCTCGAATCCCCGATCTCCACCGTGACACGGTCGAGCGGGAGACCCAGCCGATCGGCGGCATGCTGCCGCTGCACTGTTGCGGTACCCATGCCCATTTCATGCGCAGCGCTCGCGACATGGGCGTTGCCATGGGCGTCGATCGTAATCCGCACGGAAGTGCCGGGCATGCGCATGAATGGGAAGGTGCCGGTGGCGCAGCCCATGCCAATCAGCCACTCGCCCTCACGTCGCGTGCCCGGATCGGCCAAGCGCCGGTCCCAGCCGATGCGCGCCGCGCCGAGGTCGTAGGCCTCCATCATCGCGCTTTGCGAGTGCGGTGCGCCGCTCACCGGGTCGCGGCTCGCCACGTTGCGCCGGCGCAACTCGATGGGGTCCATGCCGATGGCGTAGGCCAGTTCGTCCATCGCGCATTCGATCGCGAAGGTGCCGGGCGTCTCACCGGGTCCGCGCATGAAGCTGTTCGCCAGCAGGTCGAGGTCGACATAATGCTGGACGATATCGAAGCTCTCGCTGGCGTAGAGCGAGCGGCCCGTAAGGGTGAAGCCTTCGTCGCAGATGCTATGCAGTGGCCTGACGCCGTAGCCATGGTGCTGCATAGCCTTGAGCTTGCCGTCCGCATCCGCGGCCAGCGCCACCCGCTGCTCTGTTTGCATGCGCCCGCCGATCAGTTGGTGCATGCTGGCGCGTGAGAGGGCGACGCGCACAGGCCGGTCAGCAAGCTTCGCCGCCGCCGCGCCCAGTATCTGGTGATCCCAAAGGCCCTTTGCGCCGAAGCCTCCGCCCACATAGGGCGAGCTTACCTCGACATCGCCAGCCTTCAGCCCGAATGTCTTCGCGAGCGAACCGGCGGTCCCGTGAATCATCTGGGTCGCATCGTGAACGATCAGCTTGCCGTTCCGCCAGACGATCGTCGCGGCGTGCGGCTCGATCGGATTATGGTTCTCCCAGGGCGTCGTATAGACGGCGTCGATCTTGAACGCGGCCTCCGCGAATTTTCGGCTTGGGCCGCCTTTCTCGAGGCGATTGCGCTCGACGAGGATGGACTCCGGCGTATAGGCGCTGGCCTTGCCTTCCTCGAACCGCGTGCGCGCCGGCGCGGCGTCGTAGCGCACGCGGACCAAGGTGGCCGCATGGTCCGCCTGCTCGCGCGTCTCGGCCAGAACCACCGCCACAACCTGTCCGTTCCAGCGGATCTCGGGATCCTGCATGATCGGCAATGTATGATTGCCGGCGGCCTTGAGGTTGGTCATGCCGATCGGCGGCGGGACGCTCATTTTGGGGGCGTTGCGATAGGTCATGACGAGCGCGACGCCGGGTGCCGCCTCGGCCGCGGACACATCGATATCGGCGATGCGGCCGCGCGCGATCGTTGAGTGGACGAAGGCGGCGTAGAGGAGACCCTCCATCGGCACTTCGGCGGCGAACCGCGCCGCCCCGCGCACCTTGTCGGGACCGTCGACCCGCGACTGCTGCTCGCCGAGCGACACGCGCTTGTCGATCAGCGGATCGGGCGTCCCGCCGGGCAGCCAGCTTGCGGGCACTTGGCCGATGACCGCGCGCACGCCGCCGACGATGGCATTTTGCAGCTTGGTCATGGATACGCTCCT
>NZ_MINO01000002.1 GCF_001757355.1 Sphingobium phenoxybenzoativorans | reverse complement strand
CAAGGTATAATAGACGCCATTACCACCGCCTGTGTTGCCAAGGCGAAACACCAGGCCCATAACCCCGGCAAAGATAAAGCCGGAGACCTCCCCCAATGCCCTCCCCCATAACCACCAGCCGCCGCGATTTCCTGATCGCATCGGGCGCGACCCTTGCCCTGTCCACCTTCCCGGCAAACGCTGCCCAGTCGAGCGACGCCAAGGCGGAAGCAACTCTGTCCGACATGGCGGAGCAGATGCTCGCCGATTATCCGGAAAGCGCGACCAGCCTGGGCATAGACAAGGATGCGCGCGCGCCGCTCAAGTCGCGCCTGTTCGACCGCACGCCCGCCGGTATCGAAGCGACGAAGAACCACGCCTTGTCGCGCCTGAAGAAGCTCAAGGCCATCGACCTCAAGGCTCTCTCCGCCGGGACCGCCACGGATGTCGATGTCGTGCGCACAGCGCATGAGACCGCACTGGAGGGTTTCGCCTTTCCCTTTGGCGACATGGCCGCGATCAACAGCAACTGGTCTTACCGCAATTCGCCCTATGTCGTGGCGCAGAATACCGGCGCGTTCGTCGAAACCCCGGATTTCCTGGATAGCGGCCACCAGATCGCGTCCCCGGCCGATGCCGACGCCTATCTCGCCCGGCTGGAAAGCTATGCCCGAAATCTGGACGGGGAAACGCAGCGGCTGAAGGCGGATGCGGCGCGGGGCGTGATCCTGCCTTCCTTCCTGCTCGACAAGACATTGAAGCAACAGCAGGGCGCACTCGCCCAGCCGCTCGACCAATGGGTCCCGGTCACGTCAATCGCGAAACGCGCGAAGGATTATCCCGGCGACTATGGCGCGAAGGCGCTCAAGATTGTTACAGACAAGGTCGCGCCCGCCCTTAACCGGCAGGTCGCCGAACTGACCGCCCATCGCGCGAAGGCGACCGATGACGCAGGCGTATGGAAGCTGAAGGATGGCGAAGCCTATTATGCCTGGGCGCTGAAGGCCGGAACGACGACCACCATGTCGCCGGATGAAGTGCATGCTATGGGCCTGGATCAGCTCAAGGCGCTCCAGTCGGAAATGGACACGCTGCTCAAGAGTCTTGGCATGACCCAGGGCACTGTGGGTGAGCGGATGACGGCTTTGGGCAATGATCCCAAATATCTGTTCCCGAACACCGATGCCGGGCGGCAGCAAATTCTGGATTATATCAACGGCCGTATCGCCGACATCCGCACCCGCCTGCCCCGCGCCTTCGCCACACTGGTCCCCGGCCGGCTGATCGTGAAGCGCGTCCCTGTGGAGATCGAGGCGGGCGCGCCTGGCGGCTATGCCGGGCCGGGCACGATGGATGGATCGGTGCCGGGCAATTATTACATCAATCTGCGCGATACGAGCATGTGGCCGCGCCAGTCGCTGCCGACGCTCAGCTATCATGAGGGCATTCCCGGCCATATCTGGCAGGGCGAATATACGTTCAAGCTGCCGCTGGTCCGCTCCCTCCTCGCCTTCAACGCCTATTCGGAGGGCTGGGCGCTTTATGCCGAACAGCTTGCCGACGAGTTGGGCGTCTATGAAGGCGATACGGTCGGCAAGCTCGGTTATCTCCAGTCCATCTCCTTCCGCGCCTGCCGCCTTGTCGTCGACACCGGCCTGCATGCCAAGAAATGGACAAGGCAGCAGGCGATAGACTGGTTCGCCAGCACCAACGGCTCCACGGTCGAGGAAGTCCAGGGCGAGGTCGACCGTTATTGCGCATGGCCGGGCCAGGCCTGCGGATACAAGGTCGGGCACAGCGAGATCGTCCGCCTGCGCGAGAAAGCAAAGGCGGAACTGGGCGGCAAATATGATCTGCGCCTGTTCGACGATGCAGTCGTCAAGGGCGGCAATGTGCCGATGACCGTGCTGGGCCGGAACATCGACGCCCATATTGCGGAGCGATCGAAAGCGTAGCGCCGACTGCAATCTCCGTTCGTGCTGAGTAGAGACTGAGCGAAGGCGAAGGCTCGTATCGAAGCGCCCTGCCTCAATCCTTCGATACGGCATTTCGACGAGCTCAATGCCTACTCAGGACGAACGGGTGTAGGGGAGCATAGCCGCCCGCGTCCTACCCCCCTTGCTTTTCCCACCATCCCCCGCTAATGGCCCCGCGTCCCGGCATGGTCATCCCTGGAGGCGTGACGGGCATGAACACTCAAACAGCTTTTGGAGACATGCAATGAGCGATCAGCTTACGCTGTCGGCCGAGGCACGCGATCGGGCAGGCAAGGGAGCCTCCCGCGCTCTCCGCCGCGAGGGCCGCGTACCCGCCGTCATTTATGGCAATAATGAAGAACCGTCGATCGTCCACGTCGAAGAAAAGGCGCTGGTGAAGCTCCTTGGAACCGGCCACTTCTTCAACTCGGTGGTGATGGTGAACGGCGTTCGCACCCTGCCGAAGGACGTTGCCTTCCATCCGGTTACCGATCGCCCGCTGCATGTCGATTTCCTGCGCGTGTCCGAACATGCTTCGGTACACGTGAATGTGCCCGTCCTGTTCAAGAATGAGGAAGCCTCGCCCGGCCTGAAGCGCGGCGGCGTGCTGAACATCGTTCGCCACGAAGTCGAACTGATCGTCGATGCGGCCGAAATTCCCGATGACGTGGTCGTCGACCTGACCGGCTTCGATGTCGGCGATTCGATCCACATCAGCGCCGTCACGCTGCCCAAGGGCGCGAAGTCGGCCATTGAGGACCGCGACTTCACCATCGCGACCATCGTCGCCCCGTCCGCGCTCAAGAGCCAGGAAGGCGACAACGAGACTGCGGCGGAGGGTGAAGCAGAGGCGTAAGCCTTTCTTTCTCGCACCGCTTATCCCCGTTCGGGCTGAGCCTGTCGAAGCCCTGTTCTTCCTTGAAGATCAGGCATTCCTTCGACAAGCTCAGGACGAACGGGGTTTATTTTTGGGGAATATGCCGTGCAACTCTGGGTCGGCCTTGGCAATCCGGGTCCGCAATATGCCCTCAACCGGCATAATGTCGGCTTCATGGCCGCCGATGTTCTGGCGGAGATGTACGGCTTTTCCGCGCCGAAACGCCAGTTTCAGGGCTGGTTTTCCGAAGGCCGCATCGGCCCGGAAAAGATCGCGCTCCTGAAGCCCGCTACCTTCATGAACGAAAGCGGCCGCGCCGTTGGCGAAGCCATGCGCTTCTACAAGCTCGCCGCCGAGGACGTCACCGTCTTTCACGACGAACTGGACCTTGCGCCCATGAAGGTGAAGGTGAAGCGCGGCGGCGGCACCGCCGGGCATAACGGTCTGCGCTCGACCGAGGCGCATATCGGCAACCCGTTCCGCCGGGTGCGTATCGGCATCGGCCATCCGGGGCACAAGGACCGTGTGCACGGCTATGTGCTCGGCAATTACGCAAGGGTCGAGATGGACCCGCTATCCGACATGCTCGCCGCCATCGGCGCAGAGGCGGAATGGCTGGCGAAGAATGATGATGTCCGCTTTATGAGCGATGTGGCGGGGCGTTTGGTGGACTAAAATAAGGCCCGCACCGATAATCTGAAATACAACGTGCTCCTGCGAAAGCAGGAGCCCAGTTTGGAGCGTGGGCCTGGGCTCCTGCTTTCGCAGGAGCACGTCTTGGCATCCGCCTGAATATAATAAACCCTAATGCCGCACCCACAGGCTGATCGCGGCGGCATGGTTCATCCGGCTACGCCCGGCGCCCTGGTCGATCCACTGGTTCAGATACCCCGCCTCGATCGTCGTGGCTCCCTTTACCGGAATCTCCAGCCCCACAAAGTTGCGGATCTGGTCGAATCCGCCCCGCGCGCCCCAATCCGTATCGTTCAGCGCGACGAACAGTTCGGAATATATCAATGCGCTTGGCCCCTGAACGCCCGGCTTCAGCGGCTTTTCGTACCTTAACATCTCCCGCGCGCGCCACCCCATGTCGCGTCCGTCGGATCGCCAGCGCTGCTCCAGCCGCGTCCGGGACGACAGCTCCCCGCCCCAGGGCTTGCCGATGTTCCAGCTTATCTGCTGGAAACTGCGCTCCTCATTCACGTCGCGGCCGCCATCGACCGGCTGCACGACATGGGCATAGCCCTGATACAGAGTGACGGCCGGGCTGAACCGCCAGCCGATCGCCCCGCGCATGATCGCCGTCTCCGTCCGCGACACGCCATCGCCAAAACGCGGCTGCAGCTCGCCGAAATAGACAAGATCGCCGGATACCGGCCCCATCACGGTCAGGTTGATCCACAGTTGTTCGTCATGCCGGGTCTCGGCCTGCGCCATCGCGGGAAGCAGGACAAGGGCGGCGGCCATCAGGGCCGGAAGCAATTTTCGCATGGGATCGGGCCGATAATGACCCTGCATTTTCGAGAGATGTCCGCGAGGTTACATTTTGTCGCTGGCGCGTTTCCCGCTGCATCGCCCAAGCCACTGGCCAATCCGCGCCTAAGCCTGTATCGGGCGCTACTTTCAGGATTACAGGCCAGATTGCGGGCCAGCATACAGGATAGTCTCATGGGTTTTCGTTGCGGTATCGTCGGCCTCCCCAATGTCGGCAAGTCGACCCTGTTCAACGCGCTGACGGAAACGCAGGCGGCGCAGGCGGCCAACTATCCCTTCTGCACGATTGAACCGAACGAGGGCCGCGTCGCGGTGCCCGACGACCGGCTGCAGCAGATTGCCAAGATCGGCGGCTCCGCCAAGATCATCGAGACGCAACTCGCCTTCGTCGATATCGCCGGTCTTGTGCGCGGCGCATCGAAGGGCGAGGGTCTGGGCAACCAGTTCCTCGCCAACATCCGTGAGACCGACGCCATCGTCCATGTCCTGCGCTGTTTCGAGGATGACGACATCACCCATGTCGAGGGCAAGGTCGATCCGATCGCCGACGCGGAAACGGTCGAGACCGAACTGATGCTCGCCGACCTCGAAAGCCTGGAAAAGCGCGTTCCCAACCTGTTGAAAAAAGGGCAGCAGGGCGACAAGGAAGCCAAGGCGGCGGCCGCCGTGCTCGGCCAGGCGCTCGACCTGCTGCGCGAGGGCAAGCCCGCACGCCTGACCCAGCCCAAGGATGTGGAGGAAGCCCGCCTGTTCGAACAGGCGCAGTTGTTGACCGCCAAGCCCGTCCTCTATGTGTGCAATGTCGAGGAAGCCGCGGCATCGGAAGGCAATGCCTATTCCGCCCGCGTGTTCGAAAAGGCAGCCGCAGAGGGCGCAAAGGCGGTCATCGTTTCCGCCGCGATCGAGGCTGAGCTGATCACCATGCCGGTTGAGGAGCGCGGCGAATATCTGGAGGCTCTGGGCCTGACCGAAGCCGGTCTCGCCCGCATCATCCGCGCGGGCTATGAACTGCTTGGCCTCATCACCTTCTTCACCGTCGGCCCGAAGGAAGCCCGCGCCTGGACAGTGACGCGCGGTTCGAAAGCCCCGCAGGCGGCCGGCGCGATCCACAGCGATTTTGAGAAAGGCTTCATCCGCGCCGAAACCATGGCCTATGCCGACTATGTCCAATATAATGGCGAGGCGGGAGCCAAGGAGGCGGGCAAGTGGCGCGCGGAAGGCAAGGAATATGTCACCCAGGACGGCGACATCATGCTTTTCCGGTTTAATGTGTGATTGTACGGTATTCCTGCGAAAGCAGGAATCCAGTGCCCCGCGTTCCGCCCCATCCTCTGGACTCCTGCTTTCGCAGGAGCACTTGAGGGTAGAGCTAAGGTGACTTCCCTCAAATCCGCCTTCCCGCCCAGCATCGACGCGCAGACCCGCGTCCTGATCCTTGGTAGCCTGCCCGGCGAACGCTCGTTGGCGGCAAACGAATATTACGCCCATCCCACCAACGCCTTCTGGTGGCTGGTCGGCGAAGTCATTGGCGAACCGCTGCCAGCCCTGCCCTATGCCGAACGCCTGGCCCGGCTGAAAGCGCGCCACATCGGCCTTTGGGACGTCATCGCCACGGCGTGGCGGCAGGGCAGCCTGGACGGCGCGATCCGCGACGCCACGCATCGCGACCTCGTCGGACTTGCCGCGACGTTGCCGGATTTGCGCGCCATCGCCTTTAACGGCGGCGAGGCGGCCCGGCGCGGACGCAGGCAACTGGCGGACGTTGATCGCTATGCGCTGATCGACCTTCCGTCCTCCAGCGCCGCCTATGCTGGCCTCCCCCGCGATAGGAAATTGGCGGCTTGGCGCGAAATTACGCCATTTCTGTTGTGACGGGTGGCTAGGGCGGCGCCAATCCTGTATCAGCGCCCCACATGCGCCTGCTCATCGCCCTTCTGATCGCCTGTCTGACGGCTCCCGCACTGGCCGGGGCGCATTGCGCCGAGCCTGCGCCTGCCCAGGAGCCTGCCGTCTCGCATCATGGACATGAGGGGCATGCGCCGTCATCCCCAGACCCCATGCCCGCCAAAGCGATGGCCGCGCATGAATGCATAGGCTGCATTCCGCCGACCCACGGCATTGCGCGTTTTGCAGCTTCGGTCCGCCACGTCCTTGCCTTGCGGCATGATCGCACGGCCCCTTCCCTGCGCCTGGCGTCTGCGCCCGCGCCGGAAACGCCCCCTCCCAAACGCCTCGTCTGAACCATCGGAAGACCCTCGACTTCCTAATTGCGTTTACAGACAGGATACTCACAATGAACAGACGATATTGGCGAGTCGTGGCTCCGGCTGCGGCGGCGATTGCAATGCCTGCGGCGGGGATTTCCATACCCGCAATGGCGCAGGATATGGATCACAGCATGATGGACCACGGCCATACTGAACATGGCCAAGGAGATCATGGCCAGATGGATCATGGCAATACCATCGACCATTACACCGAAGGATCGGTACTGGATGATGGAACCATGATCTTGCCGGCGGCCCCAAAACGGAACCGCGCCAGCATAGGTTCCGGCACCGCCCGCATACCGGGCGTGGAGGGCAGCATGAACGGCCTCCACGTCATGACCGGCGACTGGATGCTGATGGCGCATGGATATGCCTGGGGCGTCTATACCGATCAGGGCGGCGCGCGCGGCGATGACAAAGCCTATGTCCAGTCGATGCTGATGGCGACCGCCGAACGTCCGCTGGGCGATGGCGCGCGGCTGACGCTCAAATCCATGTTCAGCCTGGAACCGCTGATGTCAGCGCGCGGCTACCCAAATCTTTTCGCGACTGGAGAGACGGCGAACGGCATCGCCCTGATCGACCGGCAGCACCCTCATGACCTGTTCATGGAACTGGCGGCGCGGATCGATGTGGATATCGCCCCCGGCGCATCCGCCTTCCTCTATGGCGGCCCGGTCGGCGAACCCGCACTGGGGCCAAGCGCCTTCATGATGCGCCGTTCCTCCCGCTACAATGCGGAAGCGCCGATCACCCATCATTGGTTCGACAGCACCCATATCACCTATGGCGTGGTGACGGCTGGCGTTTCCGCCAGCGCGTTCCAGATCGAGGCGTCGGCCTTCCGCGGCCGTGAGCCGGACGAGGAACGATGGGGCATTGAAACGCCAAAGCTCGATAGCTGGTCCGTACGCGGGACGTGGAGTCCTTCGTCCAACTGGGCGGCGCAACTCAGCTATGGCCGGATCAAAAGCCCGGAAGCCCTGCATGACGATGAGGATGAAGGGCGGCTGACGGCGAGTGTCAGCTATGGCGATGACCGGCTGTCCGTAATCGGCGCCTTCTCCGCCAAGAACCGCCTTCCCGGACCTGTGCTGACCGCCTGGCTGCTGGAGGCGAACTGGAATCCGGCAAGCGGCCACAATCTGTTCGGCCGGATCGAGAATGTCGAGAATGACGAGCTGTTCCCGGAGGGTGACCCGCTGCATGGCGCGGCGTTCCGGGTGACGAAGATGCAGGCGGGCTATGCCTATCGCATCCCTCTCGGCAAGATGTTCGGCCTCGCTCTAGGCGGATCGGCTGCCATCTATGACAAGCCCCGCGCGCTGGATGCGGCCTATGGCAAAAATCCGGTCGGATTGACCGCATTCGCCAAACTCTCGCTCGGCGATTGATCCAAAGAGACCCGGTGGCGTCATGGTTCCGTCACCGGGTCTCTGTTAGGGGGAGGATAGACGAACGGGATTCGCTGATGCCGCTGTTTCTGCGTGTTGTTTTCCTCTCTTTCCTGCTCATGGCCGCCGCCTGCGCGCCCGTGCGAGAGCGGCCCACAATGCCGGCCGGGCAGGATGCGCGGCCACCCGTCACCATTCTGATTTCGATAGACGGCTTCCGGCCCGACTATCTGGATCGGGGCGTGACGCCCAATCTCTCAAGGCTTGCGGCCGAGGGCGTCAGCGCGTCCATGCGCCCCTCCTTTCCGTCAAAGACTTTCCCCAATCACTGGGCCATCGTCACCGGCAAGCGGCCCGACCATAATGGCATCGTCGCCAACAGCATGGAGGATGCGCGCCGTCCGGGCGAGACGTTCACCATGGCGAGCGATGATCCCTTCTGGTGGAATGAGGCTGAACCCATCTGGGTCGCCGCGGAAAAGGCGGGGGTGCGAACGGCAACGATGTTCTGGCCCGGCTCTAACGTCGCCTGGGGCGGCATTCGCGATCCCAAATGGCCGAACCCGATCGCCGGGGGCACGCGCCCGTCAAACTGGCTGCAGTTCAACCAGACAGTCACCGGAGACCAGCGCGTCGATGCCGTGATCGACTGGCTCCGCCGCCCGGCCGGCACCCGTCCCGGTTTCCTGACGCTCTATTTCGATACGGTGGACACCGCCGGTCATCAGTTCGGGCCGGATGCGGCGCAGACCCGTGACGCCATCGCGCAGGTGGACCGGAGCATCGGCAGGCTGACCAGCGGCCTGGCTATGCTGGGCCAGACAGCAAATCTTGTCATCGTCTCCGATCATGGCATGGCGGCGACATCCACCGATCGCTGGATCGCGCTCGACACGCTTGCCGATCCGGCCGACTATCGCGTGCTGGAGACTGGCCCCTTCGCCAGCATCTACCCCGTTCCCGGTCATGAGAAGGAACTGGAGGCGGCGCTGCTTAAACCGCACGCTCATTTGAATTGCTGGCGGAAGGCGGACATTCCCGCGCGCCTCCATTACGGCGCCAATCCGCGCGTCCCGCCTTATTTCTGCCTCGCGGAAAACGGCTGGCTGATCGAAAAGACAGCGCCGAAAGAAGCGTCGTCCGGCGGCACGCACGGCTATGACAATGCAGCGCCGGATATGGCGGCGCTGTTCATCGCAAACGGCCCCGCAATCCGCAGGGGCGTTCCGGTCAAACCCGGCTTCGACAATGTCGATGTCTATCCCCTGCTGGCCCGGCTTATCGGTGTCGCGCCACAGCCGGGCGATGGTGACCCGGCGACGCTTGACCGGCTCTCCGCCACGCCATAGTCGATCGGTCATGACAGCATGGTTTGAAGATATTGAGGTCGGCGCGAAGGACAGTTTCGGCCGTTATGAGGTGACGCGCGAAGAAGTGATCGGCTTCGCGTCGAAATATGACGCCCAACCCTTTCACCTGTCCGACGAGGGCGCCGCCCCCACCCATTTCCGCAGGCTGGCGGCGAGCGGGTGGCACACAGGTTCCATGATGATGGCGATGACCGTCGCCCGCATGCAGGAAAGGCCCGGCGTTCAGGAATCCAGCCTGGGAGCGATAGGGATCGACGAGCTTCGCTGGCTGCGCCCCGTCTATCCCGGCGACATATTGCGCTGCGAATCGGAAGTGCTGGAAAAAATCCCGTCCCGCAGCAAGCCCGACCGGGGCGTCGTCCGCGTGCTCACGACAGTCATCAATCAGGATGATGCGCCGGTAATGACCATGATCGCGATCCTGATCATCCGCACCCGGCCAGACGATCCAGCATAGGCGGACTTTCCCTACCCCGGCAAAACATGTCTTGATTAACCACCCCGCTATCCCCCATGGAACCGCCGACCATAGGGGGACCGCCATGCCGACGCTCGCCAATCTCGCCGCCTTCGCCCTGATCGCGCTGGGCATGGTGCTGACGCCCGGCCCGAACATGCTCTACCTCATTTCGCGATCCATCTGTCAGGGGCGGCGCGCTGGCCTGATCTCGCTTGGCGGCGTGGCGGCAGGCTTCCTGTTTTACATGCTCTGCGCCGCTCTTGGCATCACCGCGCTGCTGATGGCGGTGCCGTTCGCCTATGATGCGCTTCGCTTCGCTGGGGCGCTGTACCTGCTCTGGCTGGCATGGCAGGCAATCCGGCCCGGCGGCCGGTCACCCTTCCAGGTCCGCGATCTTCCGCCGGATTCCCCGCGACGGCTGTTCGTCATGGGCTTCATGACCAACCTGCTCAATCCCAAGGTCGCGGTAATCTACCTGTCGCTGCTGCCTCAGTTTATAGATCCCGCGCGCGGCCATGTTCTTGGCCAGTCACTCATTCTGGGCGGCACGCAAATCGCGATCAGCGTCGCGGTCAATGCCCTGATCGCCATGACGGCAGGCTCCATCGCCACCCTGCTCGTGCAGCGTCCAAGCTGGGCGACCATTCAGCGCTGGCTGATGGCGACCGTGCTGGGTGGACTGGCGGTGCGGATGGCAACGGAAGCGGGACGGTAGGAAAGCCCCGCCTTCGGATCATTTCCGCCCGAACAGCTTCTCTATATCGGCGTGACCCAGCTTTACCCAAGTCGGGCGGCCGTGATTGCATTGGCCGCTGCGAGGCGTGACCTCCATCTCGCGGAGCAGGGCGTTCATTTCAGTGACTGACAGGACGCGCCCGGCCCTGACCGACCCGTGGCAGGCCATCGTCGCCGCCACATGGTCCAGCCGCTCCTTCAGGCTCAGCGCGGAGTCGTACGCGGCAAGGTCATCGGCGAGGTCATTGACCAGCCCCTGCACATCGCCCGCCCCCAGCATGGCGGGCGTGGCCCGAACGAGCATGGCCGCGGGACCGAAGCGTTCCAGTTCCAGCCCAAATTCCGACAATTCGGCAATGCGCGCCTCCAGCCGGTCGCAGGCGGGTTCGTCCAGTTCCACCACCTCCGGCAGAAGCAACGCCTGCGACGGCACGCCTGCCCCATCCATTGCCCGCCGTATCCGCTCCAGCACCAGGCGCTCATGCGCCGCATGCTGATCGACCAGCACCAGCCCGTCCTCAGCCTCCGCAACAATATAGGTCTTGGCCACCTGCCCGCGCGCAACGCCCAGCGGGAAGCTCTGCGCCTCTGGCGGGGCCTGCTCCGCCGTCTCCGCTCGCGCCATCGGCGGCGGCGTCAGGAAGGATGGACGGCGGTCAGCGACGGATTGATAGTTCGGCGCGCGGTCCAGCAGGATCGCTGTCTGCCCCGCCGCATCGAAAATGGGCATCGTCCCAATGGGTGTGGGGGAAACAGGCTCGGCGCGCCATGCTCCCAGTCCCGCCGGGTCCGCCCGCTGCACGGATCGAAAACCGGCATCATCGAGCGCACGGCGAATGCCGCTGACGATCATGCCGCGGATCAACGCGGGTTCACGGAACCGCACTTCAGTCTTGGCCGGATGCACATTCACATCGACCTCGCCGGGCGGCATATCCAGAAACAGCGCGACGACGGGATGCCTGTCCCGCGCCAGCATGTCGGCATACGCGGCGCGGACGGCGCCGACGAGCAGCCGGTCCCGCACCGGGCGGCCGTTGACGAACAGAAACTGATGGTCGGCCACACCGCGATTATAGGTGGGCAGACCCGCCACCCCCGTCAGCGCAGTGCCGTCCCGGATCAGATCAATGACGACGTGATTGTCGGCCAGCGCCCGGTCGGTCAGCGCCGCGACTCGGTCCTCACGCCCTTCGTCAGCCTGCACGCCCAGCGCGCGGCGGCCGTCATGTTCCAGGGAGAAGGCGATGTCGGGCCGCGCCATCGCCAGACGCCTCACGACATCCAGACAGGCGGCATATTCCGATCGCGCGGAACGCAGGAATTTCCGGCGCGCGGGCACACGCGCGAAAAGCTGCTCCACCTTGATCCGCGTGCCGCGCGGGATGGCGGCCGGCCCTTCGGAAAGCAGGGCTCCATTATCGACGACTCGCTGCCATCCTTCGGCCCCATCCGGCCGGCTTTCGATGGACATGCGCGCGACACTGGCGATGGAGGGCAGCGCTTCGCCGCGGAAACCCAGCGTCGAAACCATTTCTATCGCATCGTCGGGAAGCTTTGACGTGGCGTGCCGTTCCAGGGCGAGGGCCATGTCGGCGCGGCTCATGCCGCACCCATCGTCGCTGACCTCTATCCCGTCCAGCCCGCCATTGGACAGCCGGACAGCGATTCGCCGGGCACTGGCGTCGATGGCGTTTTCAACCAATTCCTTGAGCGCGCTGGCCGGTCTCTCCACCACTTCGCCCGCGGCGATGCGATTGACCAGATGCTCGGGCAGGCGGCGTATTGACATATGTCAGGGACTAGCCCAAGCGAACGCTTTCCGCGACCCGCCGCCCGACAAATATTTCGCCCGTTCAGGCCGTGCTATGCGGAAAACAGATGAATATTGCGCGGTGTCCCTGAGCGCTCCGGGGCCTTCGCACGGGACAGGAAACAGCATGTCGGTCTTCTCGCGTTTGTTCAAATTCTCCTCTCAGGACATGGCCATCGACCTCGGAACCGCCAACACCGTGGTCTATGTGCGCGGACGCGGCATCGTCCTCAACGAGCCGTCCGTGGTGGCGGTGGAGACGCTGAACGGCATCAAGCGGGTGAAGGCGGTCGGCGACGACGCCAAGCTGATGATGGGCAAGACCCCCGATTCGATTGAGGCCATCCGGCCGCTGCGCGACGGCGTCATCGCCGACATCGACGTCGCCGAGCAGATGATCAAGCACTTCATCACGAAGGTACATGGCGGCAAGGCGCGCCCGTGGCGCTTCCCCGAAATCGTGATCTGCGTCCCCTCCGGCTCCACCAGCGTCGAGCGCCGCGCTATCCGCGATGCCGCCAGCAATGCGGGCGCGAGTCAGGTGTTCCTGATCGAGGAGCCGATGGCCGCCGCGATCGGCGCCGACATGCCCGTGACCGAGCCGATCGGTTCGATGGTCGTCGATATCGGCGGCGGCACCACTGAGGTCGCCGTGCTCTCGCTGCGCGGCCTGGCCTACACCACGTCCGTCCGCGTCGGCGGCGACAAGATGGACGAAGCCATCGTCTCCTATGTCCGCCGCCATCATAATCTGTTGATCGGCGAAGCGACGGCCGAGCGGATCAAGAAGCAATATGGCGTGGCGCAGGCGCCCAGCGACGGCGTAGGCGAGACGATCCACATCAAGGGCCGCGACCTCGTAAACGGCGTTCCGAAGGAAATCTCGATCAATCAGGGCCAGATTGCCGACGCGCTGGCCGAACCGATCAGCACCATCGTCGAGGGCGTGCGCATCGCGCTGGAGAATACCGCGCCGGAACTGGCGGCGGATATCGTCGATCAGGGCATCGTGCTCACTGGCGGCGGCGCGCTGCTCAAGGGTCTGGATGACGAACTGCGCGACGAGACCGGCCTGCCCGTCACCGTCGCAGAGGATCCATTGACCTGCGTCGCGATCGGCACCGGCCGCGCGATGGAAGATCCGATGTTCCGGGGCGTGTTGCAGACCGCTTAGGCGTAAAAGGGGATAAAAGATGGCGCGGCCGCCCAGCCGGCGCCCCGGCCAGAACCGGAAGGCGCAATATAGCCTCTTTGCAAGCTATGTCGTTGCCGTCACCGGAGCGCTGGCCGGCCTGCTGCTGATCATCATAGCCATGTTCGACCCGACCGGTTTCGCCGCGATCCGATCCGCTGGCGCGGAAATCACGCGCCCGGCGTCTTCTGGCCTTAAGGAACTTGTCAGCGGAATCGGCACCGTCGACGAACGGATCGCCGCCTTTTACCGGGCAGGCTCACAGAATGTGTCCCTGCGCCGCCAGGTGGACATAAACCGCACCCGCCTGATCGAAGCGGCCGCCATTGAGCAGGAGAATGTCCGGCTCAAGAAGCTGCTCAAACTGGTGGAGGAGGAAAAGGATGAAGTGGCGACCGCTCGCCTGATCAGTTCCTCGTCGTCCAGCACACGGCGGCTGGCGCGTCTTAACGCAGGCCGGTCGCAAGGGGCCTATCCCGGCATGCCCGTGCGTGCGCCGGAAGGGCTCATCGGCCGCATCTATACGGCCGGTCCCAACACGTCCGATGTTCTGCTTCTTACCGACAGCAGCAATGTCGTGCCCGTCCGTCGTTCGACCGACAATATCGCGGGCATATCCACCGGCGCGGATGACGGATCGCTGCAGATCAAATCCCTGAGCGCGGGGCGCAACCCGTTCAAGCCCGGCGACATATTGGTCACTTCCGGAACCGGCGGCCTGTACCAGCCGAACATTCCAGTGGCGATCGTGGTGCGGATCGCCGGGGATGACGCCGTTGCGGTGCCGCTTGCCAGCCCGGCGCGCGTCGAGATGGTGATGGTGCAGCGCCCGTTCGAGGAAAGCCTGGCCAGATCGCCGGGCACGAGCAAGCAGCAAAGCACGGGCCGGCAACCTGCCGCTCCTGTCGCACTTCCTCCGGCGACCGCTCCAAACTCGGCCAATACCGCGCCCGCCACGTCCGCGGACAACGCCGTGAGCGTGGCGCAATGATCCCGCAAGGCCCGAAACTCGGCAATCACCCCTCCCGCTTCCGGCTGGAGGGAACGCCGGTGATTACGGTCATGCTTGGCTCTATGGCGACGGCTTTGCCCGTCGTGGTGTCCTCGCCGGTCATGCCGCCGTTCGGTCTGCTGCTGCTCCTATCGTGGCGGCTGTTGCGGCCGGAGCTGTGGCAGGCGTGGATCGCCCTGCCCCTCGGCCTGTTCGATGACGTGATGAGCGGCCAGCCGCTGGGCAGCGCCATGTTCCTGTGGACGATCACCCTGATCGGTATCGATTCCACGGAGCGGCAACTCTACTGGAGGGATTATTGGCAGGACTGGCTTATCGCCGCCGCTGCGATTATCTTCTGCCTTTCAGGGGGTCTCTTGTTCGCGCGCCTTACCGGCGGCGGGGGAACGATGATGCTGATTGCGCCGCAGATTCTGTGGTCCGTACTGCTTTACCCGTTCGTCGCGCGTCAGTGTGCGTGGCTTGATCGCTGGCGCATCATGGCATGAAATTCGGCAAGTCCAGCGGCAAGATCGTTACCCAGGCAAGCCAGTCCTTCTCCTTCACGCGCCGCGCCATGGTTCTGGGCGGCATACAGGGGGGCGTCGGCCTGCTTCTGGCCGGGCGGATGGCCTGGATCAGCGTCGCGGAAAATGAGAAATATCAACTTCTTTCCGAAAGCAACCGCGTCAACCTGACCCTCATCCCGCCCCGGCGCGGATGGATCGTTGATCGTCACGGCCGCCCGCTCGCCAACAACCGCACCGATTTCCGCGTCGACATCATTCCTGACCGGTTGCGGGACAAGGATGCGACCATCGCCAGCCTCGCGCGGATTCTGGCCATCCAGCCGGATGAGGTCGAACGCATCCATGAGGATCTGGAAAAGGCGGCCGGTTTCCAGCCGGTGGAGGTCGCCGCCAATCTCGATTACGAACAATATGCCGCTGTCAGCGTCCGCCTGCCCGATTTGCCCGGCGTCGCGCCCGCTCAGGGTTTTTCCCGGCATTATCCGGCCGGGGCCGCCGTTGGCCATCTCATCGGCTATGTCGGCACGGCGTCGGCCAAGGATTATGAGACGCGGCGCGACCCCCTTCTGATCACGCCGGGATTCAAGATCGGAAAGGACGGCCTGGAAAGCAGCCTGGAACGCGAACTGACCGGGAAACCGGGCGCAAAGCGGGTGGAAGTCACCGCTCGCGGCAAGATCGTACGGGAATTGACCACGCGTCCCGACACGCCGGGCAAGACGATCCGCATGACCATCGACGCGGGATTGCAGGAATATGCCGGCCGGCGCCTTGGCACGCAATCTGGGTCAGTGGTGGTCATCGATTGTCACAGCGGGGACCTGCTGGCGATGGCATCGATGCCCAGCTACGATCCGAACAGCTTCTCGGACGGCATTTCCCACGCGGAATGGGATATGTTGTCGCAGGATGATCATGTGCCCCTGCGCAACAAGACGCTCAAGGGCCTCTATCCCCCCGGTTCGACCGTCAAGCCAATGGCTGCCCTGGCCTTTCTGGAGGCTGGCCTGCGCCCGGAGGAAACGGTGAATTGCTCCGGAGCCATCCGCGTCGGCAATGCCCTGTTCCACTGCTGGAGCCGTCGCGGCCATGGCGCCGTCAACATGCATCGAGGGATCGCGCAAAGCTGCGACATCTATTTCTATGTGATGGCGCAACGGATGGGCATGCAGGTGATCGCCGATATGGCCCGGCGGCTGGGCATGGGCCAGAAATTCCCCCTGCCCTATCCCAGTCAAAGCTATGGCACCGTACCCGACCCGGCATGGAAACTGCGCAAATATCAGCAGGATTGGCAGATTTACGACACGGTAAACGCCACAATCGGGCAAGGCTATATGCTCATTAACCCGACCCAGCTTGCCGTCATGGCCTCGCGCATCGCTTCGGGCAAGGAGTTGATGCCGCAATTGATGTACAAGGCGAACCGCCAGCCTCCCAAGGCTCTGGGCGTGTCGCAGGAGCATCTTTCGGTCATCCACAACGCCATGAGCGCGGTCGTGAACGGTGGCGGCACCGGGGGCGCCGCCCGCCTTCCGGTGCCTGACGTGCTGATGGCGGGCAAAACCGGCACGGCGCAGGTGCGGCGCATCACGATGGCGGAACGCGCAGGCGGCGTGCGAGGCAATGCCTCCCTGCCATTCAAGCTGCGCGACCATGCGCTGTTTCAGGGATTCGCGCCCTATGACAATCCCCGCTACGCCGTCGGCACGATCATCGAGCATGGCGGCCATGTCAGCCGGATACAGGACGCGCCAATGATATCGGCCGATGTCATCAGCTATCTGTTCGATCCAGCCAAAGCGGTGGAACGGCTGGAAAAATATGAGAAGGACTGGGGCGGTCCACCGGCCACCCGGCTGGCGGCGCAGATGGCCGAATATCGCCGGGCCAAGGGTCTGGCCGCCGTGCCAGGCGATGCCGCGCCGCCGACGGACGCCAATGCGGCGAATGTGGCGAACGCGGCCGAGGATGCGGCCCAACCCCCTTCCAACGCCGCGCATGACGGGGATGTGCCCGAATGAGCAGCCTGGTCCCCGCCCCCATAGCCAGCCTGCCATGGCGGCTGCTCATCCTGCTCACCTGCATCGCCAGCTTTGGAACAGTGGTGCTCTACAGCGCTGCTGGGGGGAGCCTTACGCCCTGGGCGATAAACCAGGGCGCTCGCTTCTGCATATTCCTGGCCATGGCGCTCACCCTGTCCCGCCTGCCGGTTTCCCTTTTCTCGAAAATCGCGCTTCCCGGCTATGCCTGTGTTCTTATCGCTCTGGTGCTTGTGGAACTGATCGGCGGCGTTGCCGGCGGCAGTCAGCGGTGGATAAATCTGGGCTTTATGCAATTGCAGCCGTCGGAATTCATGAAGCCGATGATCGTGCTGGCCGTTGCCCAATTTTATGCGCGGCTTCCGGTGGGAGAATTGCGGCGTTGGGCCGCCATATGGCCCGCGCTTACCCTGATCGGCTTTCCCGCCGTTCTGGTGCTTATCCAGCCAGACCTTGGCACATCCACCATGATCGTGGCCGGAGGCGTTACCGTGATGTTTCTTGCCGGCTTGCCGCTGCGCCTGTTCATCGGGTCCGGCCTGGCGGTCGCCGCCGCGATCCCGGTCGCCTTCAGCTTCCTGCATGACTATCAGCAGAAACGGGTACTCATCTTCCTCGATCCCGAAAGCGATCCGCTTGGCGCGGGATATCATATCAGCCAGTCGAAGATCGCCATCGGCTCCGGCGGTATTTTCGGCAAGGGCTTCCTCAACGGCACGCAAAGCCACCTCGACTATCTGCCGGAAGGACACACCGACTTCGTATTCGCAACGATGGCGGAGGAGTGGGGATTGGTGGGCGGCATCGCCCTGATCGTGGCGTTCGGGCTGCTGTTCCGCTGGGGCATCAGGGTAGCGCTCAGAACCCAGGACAAATTCTCCCGGCTTGCCGCCGCCGGACTCACCACCACCATATTCTTCTACGTCGCGATCAATACGTTGATGGTCATGGGCCTTGCCCCGGTCGTCGGCATTCCCCTGCCCTTCATGTCCTATGGCGGGTCATCAATGCTCACGGTGATGCTGTGCATTGGCATCATCATGGCCATAGACCGGGACAAAAAGTCCCCCGGCAGTTGGACCTGATGCGCGGCGCCACGAAAAATCGGCCAGCCTTCCGCATTTGATGTTTGCAAAGGCGGAAGATCATGCTAACCGCCGCGCCTCACCGGGAAAACCAGCCCGGCACGCGGCCCTGGCAGCCACGTTGGACGCATAGCTCAGTTGGTAGAGCAGCTGACTCTTAATCAGCGGGTCCTTGGTTCGAGCCCAAGTGCGTCCACCAAAATTTCCTTAGTAAATACAGTAATTCATCCCGCGCGGGGCCAGCTCCAAAAGCCGCTTACGATTTGCTTTCTGGCGTATTTCTAGCCGCTCAACCTGCTTATAACAGCGGCTAAGGGCTACAGCTTTCGCCAAGCGGCTATCCAAAAGGATGTTACACCGCTGAGGCCGATGATCACGAAAATGATCGGGGGGATAAACTGCCCATCGTCCGTAAACGCCCCACTACATGGATCGGCGGGCACACTGAGATAGACCGCGTAGCTAGCGATGCCTGCCACAATTGTTGGAAACAGACATCCACCCAAAAAGTTCGGCACCGAAAGCGAAAGCGGATCGCGCACTGCCCGTTTTATCAAGACATAGGCCAAATATCCTACTACGCAGCCTGTGATGGCCGCCGTTGCATCGATTAAAAGCCAAGCGTTTGTAGAGACGGTGCAAAAATCGATAGCCATATCTGCCTCATAAGGCAGGCGTCAGACCATGTCAGCTATTGCGTTAATGCTACCAGCCACGCAGGATCACCGTCAGTGAACATGTGCACCGCTCCATGTCTCGTCCCCTTCCCAGCGGTGCAGTGCATCGACGACCGCCATTTTTGTTATGAAGTCCGAGGCGTTAACGCAGATCTTAGCAATCCCTGCATCTCTGATATCAGCCCGGCATAAGGATGCGAACTGGGCATCAATCAACCGCCACGTGTAATATGGCGGCCTGTCCTTGCGCCGCAGGAATGTTTTAGGACCAGCCAGTGCAGTCAGGCGTGATTTCTCATGCGCGGGGGTCGGCTTGGGCAGTGATGACCATTGAACGGACAAAGGGTTTGGCCACACGGCATGATATATTCGACACTGAATATCGGGATTACCCGTTTAGCCGGGCGCATGGCTCCCAATGCCTGGAAGTTTTTCCGATAGCCGGTCCCTGTCCCATCTGGTCTAATCCGCGCGTGAACGCTTTTACGGGAGTTATGATTTGACGCTGGAAGCACAGGCGAGAGCAGCTCTGCGGCGTGGCGATCTGCCTGCCGCTGCTGCCGCCGCCAAGGCGCTTGCCCTTGCCAGCCCGGAACAGCCGGCGGGCTTTTTCCTGCTGGGCATGGCGGCGGCTGAGGCGGGCCAGATCGCCAAGGCGGTTCCGCTGATCGAGGCAGCCGTAGAACGGGGACCGGAAGCGGAGCATCTGGCCCAGTTGGCAAGGCTGCTGATCCTGCTGCGGCGGGATGGGGAAGCCGCCAACGCCGCGCGGGCGGCCATGACATTGGCGCCTGGCGACGCGCTGACGCTCGACACTATCGGTTGCGTGCTGGCCCGGCTTGGGGACCATGAGGGGTCGCTCATGCCGTTTGCGGCGGCGGTAAAGGCTCAGCCGGGCAATCTGGACTATCGCTATAATCTCGCGGCGGCCAGCGGCTTTACCGGCCGGGTGGATGATGCGCGCGCGCACTATGAAACGATCCTGGCCAAAGACCCCGGCGATGCGCGCGCCCACTATGCACTCGCCATTCTATCGCGTCAGACCGCGCTGGCAAATCATGTGGCCAGACTGCAAAGCGCGCTGGCCAAGGCCAGCAAGCCGGACGATGCGCTGCGCATTCGTTATGCGCTGGCGAAGGAACTGGAAGATATCGGAAATAGTGGGGATGCCTTTCAGCATCTTTCCGCCGCCAATGCCGCGCATAAACGCGCGATCCAGTATGATTTCGGCCAGGATGCCGCGATATTCGATGCAGTCGAAGCGCTGTTTACCGATCGCGCGCATTCGCTTGCGGCCGGGCGAGGCAATGCGGACCCGGCCCCCATATTTGTGGTGGGCATGCCGCGTACCGGAACCACGCTGGTCGACCGTATCCTGTCTTCGCACCGGGATGTTGGATCGGCGGGCGAGCTTCAGGCCATGCCGCTCGCAGTCAAGCGGCTGACAGGCACGTCATCCCGCGTCGTTATCGATCCTGAAACCATATTGGCGAGCGGCGGCGTCAATCCCACCGAGATCGGTGACGCCTATATGGAACGGGCGGGCCATCACAGGCCCAAGGGCGTAGCGCGATTTACGGACAAGCTGCCCGCCAATTTTCTCTACATCGGCCATATCGCGCGCGCTCTGCCAAATGCCCGGATCGTCTGCCTGCGCCGCAATCCGATGGATACTGTCTGGAGCAACTACAAGAATCTGTTCGCCAGTCAGTCCGCCTATTACGCCTATTCCTATGATCTGATGGATACGGCGCGATATTATATGCGCTTCGACAGGCTGATGGCGATGTGGGAACGCCTCTACCCTGATCGGGTGCTGCAACTATCCTATGAGGCGCTGGTCGCCGACCAGAAGGGGCAGACACGCCGCCTGCTGGACCATTGCCATCTGGAATGGGATGAAGCCTGCTTGTCATTCCATGAGAATAGAGCAGCGGTGGCGACGCCAAGCGCGGCACAGGTGCGCCGTCCAATCAATGCCGATGCCGTCGGGAAATGGCGGTCTTATGCAGATGCCTTAGAACCCGCGAGGGCCTGGCTGGAGGCTCAGGGCATCAAGATCATATAGCCGGCGCTATCGCCGTCCAACGCCTGCAGCTTGTTGCGGACGGAAAACAGAACAGGGGCGCTCTCCATTTCTGGAGAGCGCCCCTGTCCCTTTACAGCAATCAATATTTGACGCGCGCTTCGATGCCGAAGGTGCGTGGGTTCGCAATTGCGTGCTTGTAATAGCGCAGAAGGACACCGTCATTGAGGCCGACGCGAGACCTGTCATTCTGGACGGAGACAACGGCGAATTTGTCGAAGATGTTGTTGGCAAACAGGCTGACGCTATATTTATCACGCTCATAAGTCAGCGACGCCCGATGCATCACATAGCTGGGGAGCTTATCGCCATAGGCGCGATCCCAACCAAGTCGCGTTACGACATTGCCGCGGTACGTTGCCGTCCAGTTGGCGATAAGGCTGCCGTCCATGACAGGCATTGTGTAGGTTGCGCCCAAACTGCCGCTGTTCTTAGCGGAGCCGGGCAGGCGATCGCCCGAAAGCGCGGCTAGCGTGATGGGCGCGCTGGGATAGGAACCAGCCGGATCGTTGACCGGGATGATGCCAGGTACATCCTCGGTCAGCTTGGCGTCGGTATAGGAATAGGTGCCCTGGATCGAGAATCCGGGGAACGGCCTTACCTGAAAGGACGTTTCAAAGCCTTCGGATTTGGCTCTACCGCCATTGACCGTAATGCTGGTAATTCCGTTCAAGGTAGCGGAATCAACCTGAAGACCCTGCCATTTGATCTGATATACGTTGAAGTTGAACGTCAGCTTCCTGTCGAAAAGCTGGGTGCGAACACCGACCTCGATATTCTTGGTGGTATCCGGGCCAAACTGGATTTCGTTGGGCAAGCCGCAGATGATCTGGGTGTTATTGACATTGTCGCCGTCAGGATCGTTGGGCAACGGATTGGGGCAAGGCGCTACGCTGTTCGGGCCGCCGATGCGATAGCCCTTGCTGTAGGTTGCATAGGCCATCAGGTTCTCGGAGAAATTGTACGAGCTGTTGAATTTCCACACCCATCCGCTCTTACCAGCCTCCCCGCCTCGCGCGGTCAGCTCATAGGGGCTGAGTGGGTCACCCAGGATCGGCAGCGTCTGTGCGCCAGCGATGTTCGACGTGTATTTGAAGTAGCGGGCACCGGCAGTAACCTGCCACTCCGGAGTGATCTTGAACGATCCTTCGCCAAAGAATGCCGTCTCAGTGACTTTCGATCGGATGTAGCTCACATATTCAAGATATTCGGGATTGGTGACGGGATCGGCCCAGGGATGGTTCGGAATATGCTCGGCATAGTCGCTGCCATAGCGGTTCTCGTTGTAGAAGCCGCCGAGCACCCAACTGAACGGCCCGCCATGCCTGGAGACGAGGCGGATTTCCTGGTTATATTGCTTACGCTTGGTGTGCGATTCATTCCAACTGGTGAAGGCCGGGAACAATTCATAATCATAGTCGAGATCGAGCAGCAGATCCGTGTTGTCTCTCTGCGCGTCGGACTTGACTTCGGTATAGGCGGTCGTCGCCACCAGATCAGCGATATCAAATATATTGGCGTTAACTTCCAGGCTGAGAAGGTGCGCCCGGCGATTTACCGGCTCGGCATAGCGGCTCGCATTCTCATATTTTCCAGTACCCAGAACGCCGACGCTGTTGGATTGGGAGCCGCCGGTTTTCGTCCGCTGGAATGCGTAAGTGATGTTGGCGGAGAAATCCTCGTCAATGTAGAACAACAGTTGGTTGCGCGTCGTGAAGGTTTTCTCGAAATTCAGATCCTTGCGGCCCGTCAGGTTTGCCGCATAGCCAGCGTCAGAAACGCCGTCCGGGCCGTCCGGTTGTGGCAACGACACGCCGGGCGTCTGGATCAGCAGCGGATAGTCGATAAAGCCGGGATCATAATAATATCCTGTGGTCGACCGGAAAGCGATATAGTCCCGGACAATCGGGATATTGAGGACGGCGTCCCCCTGATATCCGGGCTTGCTGCCGTGGCTCTTGCCGTAAAAGCTGCCATGGACTTCGCCGGAAAAATTGCTGACGTCCGGACGATTTGGGATGTAGCGGATCGCGCCCGCCAGCGTACCGAGACCATAGAGCGTGCCCTGCGGCCCAAGCAGTACTTCTACTCGATTGATGTCGAGAAGCTTGAAGTCGTAATAAAGCGGAACCTCACCCAGATAAACGCCAAGAGAATCGTCATAGTTCGTGCCAGTAGCGTCCACATCAGATGCACTGAGGCCGCGCAGCACGATTGCTCCAGTTGTACCAGGGCCAGTGTCGGAAATTGTCAGGCCAGGCGTGAAATCAGCCAGGTCGCGCACATCCTGAATCCGCTGCCGCGCCAGTTCCTCCGCGCTGACCGCCGAAATGTTGATCGGCGTTTCCATGATCGTCGTGCTGCGGCGCGTGCCCGTGACGATAATATAATCGCCATCCGTTGCAGCGGCTTCCTGAGCCTCCTGCGCCATCACCGGCGTTGCGAGCGCGGCGCTCGTGAATATGGTTGCGGATAAAAGCCCTAGCCTAAGTTTCGCGCGATATGACATGTGTTTCCCCTTTTTTTGGTAAAGCTCTCCCGCGCCCTGACGCCTCTCCGCCAGAACTTGATTGGTCCTTTGATCGAGGACCCCTTTTGAATGCGTCAGCTCCGATTTTCGGATTATTTGCTGACGTAGTGCAGTCCGACTTTCAAAACCCGTCGAACTGGTAAATCCGGCGCAATTCCTGCCATCCGCAGCTTATCAACTTGCCGCGACGGCTGAATTTTTCCGTCTCGCCTTGATCTTTTCGATCCAGGACAACCATGGGAACATGAACTGCTCCCAGATTGAGAGCCTCCTGCGATCATCTTGCCCGACAAGAATGCCTTCACCCTCACGATAGGTGCCCAGAACGCGATCGATCAGGATCAGCGAATTGGCGTAATTGCAGCGCGTTTCCTCATAACCCACTGAATGATGCAGGCTGTGATGGCGGATTGTCGTGAAGAAGAAGGAATAGAATAGCGGCGGGTCGGACCGCACATTGGCATGCGCGAAAGTGGACACCACGCCCAGTACGTTGAACGCGCAGAACAGCGCAGACTGCTGAAAGTCGAAAAGCGCGACCACGCTTAGGCTGATCAGGAACAACTCCACCGGATTACCCACGGCGCCCTTCATCGCATTCAACTGCGTAATGTGATGATGCGGCGCATGGGTCAGCCAGAAGGGATGCCAGTTGTGCATCAGCCTGTGCATCCAATATTGGCCGAATTCGATGAGAAAAATCACCAGCGCGACCTGCAACACGAACGGCATGTGCGTGGCCCATTCAGTGGTGATGCCAAGAGATTTCTTGACCGCCTTCAAAGGCTCCTCGGCGAGCGTGCTGGTGACCCAGGCAATGACCGTATAGCTCAAGATCACATAGAAAAGGTCTGTGGCAAATTCGCGCCTGTTCAAACGCCAGCCCGCATGCCGCTCAAACACCCATTCAAGCGAAAGCACGAAGGCCGTGGTCAGGCCGCCAGCTATAAGTATTGACCAATCATTCTTGATCCAGGCCTGAGGACCGTACATCCAGAATAATATGACAGCGACAACCATTGCCGGGGGAATGAGGTTGACCAAGGTCTTCCCGATCCCACTCTGCCCCACCCGCGCATCGTAAGCGCCGCCAGCGACGGATTGAAGGTCGCCCGAGAGAGCAGCATTATGAGCAGGAATCTGATCCACAAAAGATCTCCCCAATCAAGCCGGTGACCGGCCCAACATTTCGATCCTCTCTCTCTCGGTGACGTCGCTCTGAACTGCGATATGACACACGGTATTGATATTACTTATTGCGTCAAGAGTATTAATTATGAGGTTGCCCGCCGCGCCTGCGTCTTTCGATAAACGCCAGAAAACGGCGCTTTTTACGAAAACGATTGCGCGCAACCCGCGTAGATGAAAGTCACTTGGTCCAAAAATGCGCTTAACATCGTTGAATGAAAGCGGCTGGCATCCCGCTGATTCGTAAACCGCGTTCCTAGATGGAGAGGCGAGGCTATGGCTTCTCCTTTGGCGCAGCGCTCCACCAGGACAGGGTATGAACGTCATGCGCGCTGGTCCAGATGCCAGAGGGCGTGTAGCGCAAGGCCCCGCTGCCCGCCGGCTTGCCCGCGCGTACGAGTATCTCCATCGATTTCGGATCGATCGCCACGAATGTCTGGTCTTCGGTAGTGCGAAGCCAAACCACTCCGCCCCCCGCGTCGATATCGCCATAGATCAGCGTCTTGCCGACCTTGACGCGACCGGACACGGCGGCGGTGGCCGGATCGATGCGCGCCAAAGTACCGTCGCCCTGTTCCTGCACCCAGACGGCGCCCTCGCCCGCAACAAGAAAGCCCGGTTGCTTGCCCAGCGCGATCGTGTGGGTCACTGCATTGACTTTAGGATCCACCCGCTGAAGCGATTGCGCCTTGCCGCTTGCAGCCCATAGCGCGTCAAATCCGAAGGTCAGATAAGACGTGCCGGGCGCTACATCGATGGAAGCGACCACCTTGTCAGTGGCCGGATCTATCCGGGCGATCTTGCCGGTCGTCTCGCTGGGCGCCCATATCGAACCCGCACCCGCAACCACGTTCAATTCGCCGCTGGGGCCTAAGCCGACCGGGATAGTTGCAACTATGCGCGCCGTCTTGGCATCGATCCGGTAAACCTCGCCGCCCTTGCAATTCGCCACCCAAAGCGAACCGAACGCCATCGCCATCGCGCCGCAGGGCTTTGGCATATCGACTGACGCCTGCTTACCTTTGGCCGACCATTTTTCGACGCGGCCGTCATTTGTTGTCCACACGGAGTCGCCATCCACCGCCAGAAAATCGGCGAAGCCTGGCACGGTGAATTCCTGCTCGCTCAGCGCTTTTGGATCCGGTGGAGCCGCAGCGCACAACGCGACCAATGACAGCGTCAAACCAATGGGCTTTTTCATGCTCTCATTTCCCTCTGACAATGTGGCGCCTCAGCCGTAACGATATGGGTTCCTGTCGATCGTGGTCGTGCCCCGCGTCTGGTTGCAGAGGAAAACCGTGCCGGTGAAATAAATGCCGGGTTCAGTGATCTTCTGGGCATGGGCGAAGGCTTCGCGCAATTGCTGCACGGTCATCTCCACAGGCGCCTCGTCAGGCTGCCAGGTCATGCCATAGGCGTAGTCCTGGCCGTCCTTGCTGATCTCCACATGGCATCCCATGACATGCGTCACCGGATGCGTATCGCAAAAGTCGATCAGCCGCTTCATGCTGTCGAACCAGGGCTGCCAGAAACTGATGTAGCAGCGTCCGCGGTAGAACATGTCGCCAGTGTAGAGAATCTGGGTGTAGCTGTCATAATAGGCGAACTCCGACACCACATGTCCGGGCGACCCCCAGATCAATATGTCGCGCCCGCCAAGGTCGAGCGTCACCCGCTCCTCCGGGAAATTGGTCATGCCCCAGAAGCCGACCATCTCCTCATGCGTCTGGCCCATATAACGGGTGTTGGGACGATCAGCGAACTGGTTGACCGCCATATAGTGATCGCCATGCAAATGACTGTAGGCGACCAGCAGCTCCAGGCTGGCGGGATCACGGCCATTGCGGGCGCACCATTCGTTGATGCACTGGTCCACCACGCCGCGAAGGTCCCACTCATTGCGTAATTGCGTGAACCCCTCGTCCAGCAGCAACACACGGTCGTTGCCGAAGTAGAGCGGGGCGAAGGGCGCCTCGTAACTATATGCCTTGTTCTGCCGCAGGATCGCGGTGTGCGGATTGTACCAGTGGACCTGGACCGGGGGATCGGTGTTGTCCATGCAGGACGACGATCCGCAAATCCATTTTTCCGGAAAGCTGCCCTTGGCGGGAAGGTTGCTCTTGAAATCAATGGGAGCCGGGCGTGCGGCGGCCGACGCCGCCTGGGCGATGCCGGTCATCATTGCGCCAGACAGCGGCACAGCGGCGGCAACGGCATTGTAGGTCAGGAAAGTGCGGCGATCCATATAAGCTCTCCCGATCTTCAGAAATGGAATGGCGGCGTGATATTGGGTACGCCCTCTGGCCAGACCCGTGTGCGCTGATCAGGACTGACGCCGTTGAAAAGCGCGAAATCGGGACGGATGAGCATCATGTCCTTGCCCTGCACTTCACGGGCATATTGCAGCGCCTCATCGATCAGCGCGGGTTCCATCTCCAGCACGCGTTCATAAGGTTTGTAATTGACGAAGCGCCGGTAATATTTGCCCGGCACGAACATCATCTCGATATGGCCGCCCATGATCCATTTGACCGGCTGGCGCGTAGCAAAGTCCTTGAGCCGCTCCAGAGAGGCCACGAAATCGCCGTCATTGCTGATGTTGATCTTGCCGGGAAACAGGAGGTCGCCGGTAAAGAGGAAATCGCAATAGGGATCGTAGAAACTGACGCCATCCTTATGCGTGCCCGGCGTCGGGATCACCTCTATCACGCGATCGCCCAGATCGATTTTGCCGGTACCCCCAGGCCAACTGCTTCCCAGGCCGTAGAAGCGCTTCATCACTTCCAGCGGCTTGGGCACGATCATCGTATCCGGCCGCCCCGCAAATTGCACCAGGCCCTGATTTTGCGCGATATCCTCGCCGGATGTCAGCGCGACGGTGAGCGGCACCTTGCTCCGCCCGCGCGCCTGCCCCCATCGCGTAATGATGGCGTCCACCGTCTCGCGCAGCGGATAATGCTGCGCGTCTGCGGTAGCGCCGCTGTCGATCAGCAGGGCGCCCTTGTTGCCGAACAGGAGATAGGTGAAAGGCGCCTCCCAATGCGCGCAGACATTCTGCCGCAGGATGAAGCTGTCCTCATTATACTGCACGACCTGAACGCGCGGATCGCGGTTCGTGGCGGCGACGTTGGAACCGAATATCCAACGGAACGCCAGATTGCCGGGTGCTGCGCCGTCGCATGCATAATCATGGACAACAGCCTTCTTGCGATGCAGCGGCACGGCGCTGTCCGTATTGCGGACGCCAACGGGATTATAGTCCAGGTCGGGATTGCCGTTGGGGTAGGTGCGCGCTGCCGCTGACTGCGAAGCGCCGGTTGAAGATGGTTTTTTTGTGGAACTCTGCGCCATCGAAATCCCCCGGATATGAACCGTCGAGCAGCTTTCGCCACAGCGCCTTCCGATGCATGCTCTCCCCGTCGACGCGTCTTGTGGATCGAAGCCCGTCCGACCAACGCTGCGGCCATAGTATTGATATTACCAAATGCCGCAACAGTAATAATGATGCATGGACAAAGGTTCGATTTGCGGCAATGCTGCAGTGCGAAAGGGGACGAATCATGCTCAACCGGATTCGCGGCGCGGGAAAAATCGCACTCATGGCGTGCGCACTTATGGCGGCGTCCTGCTCACCCTCATCGAACGCGCCACAGGAGCCGCGGACCGAGTTCAGCATCGGTTGGTCGATTTATGCAGGCTGGATGCCCTGGCCATACGCCCAGCAGGCCGGCATCGTGAAGAAATGGGCCGACAAATACGGCCTCAAGATCAACATCGTCCAGGTGAACGACTATGTGGAGTCGGTGAACCAATATACCGCCGGGAAGCTGGATGGCGTCACGGTTGCGAATATGGACGCGCTCACGATCCCCGCAGCGGGAGGCAAGGACACCAGCGCCATCATCGTCGGCGACTATTCAAACGGCAATGACGGGATCATGCTGAAAGGCGCGGACAAGCTGGCTGCAATCAAGGGCCGACAGGTTTATCTCGCGGAACTGTCGGTATCGCACTATCTGCTTGCGCGTGGCCTTGGGTCCATCGGCATGGCGTTGACCGACGTTAAAACGGTGAACACGTCGGACGCGGACATTGTCGCGGCCTTCGCCGCCCCGGAGGTGACCGCCGCCGTCGCCTGGAACCCCCAGCTTTCAGTGATGAGGGCGGCGCCGGGCGCGAAACAGGTATTCAGCTCTGCAGATATTCCCGGCGAGATCCTCGATCTGCTGGTCGTCGATACAGCTACGCTGAAAACCAACCCCAATCTCGGCAAAGCGCTAGCCGGCATCTGGTATGAGACAACCGCGCTGATGCAGCGGCAGGATGCGGAAGGAAAAGCGGCGCGGGCCGCCATGGCTAAGCTTGCAGGCACCAAGCCGGAACTGTTCGACAATCAACTGTCCACCACTTATCTCTATGCCGATCCGAAGGCAGCCGTCGCGGCCACGTCAGCGCCCGCCCTCATCACCACCATGACGCGCGTGCGGGATTTCAGCTATTCCAAGGGGCTGTTCGGCCAGGGTGCAAAATCCGCTGATGCGGTCGGCATGGCTTTTCCAGGCAACAAGACGTTGGGGGACGCCGGCCACATCACCCTGCGCTTCGACGCGAGCTATATGCAGATGGCCGCTGATGGTAAGCTCTGATCCGGCGGCCAATATCGGGGATATTTCGCCATGCGGTGGGTGAACCGACGCATCAGGCGGGGTAATCGCATCCTCCTCGGCGCGATCCCGATCCTGTTGCTGGTGCTGCTGTACCTAGTGATTGCCGCCGGCCGGCATGCGGCCAATCCGAACGACAAGATTCTGCCTTTGCCCGGCGGCATGGCCGAAGGAATGTCGGCGCTGCTGTTCCAGCCCGACCAACTCTCCGGGCAGTTCATCTTCTGGGCGGATACATTCGCCAGTCTGCAACGGCTCGGTATGGGGCTTGGCATATCCACCCTATCGGCATTGCTGGTGGGTCTGCTTCTGGGCGTTTTGCCGCCTGTACGCGCCACATTCGGCCCCTTGGTAACGGGGATCGCCGTCATACCGCCCATCGCGCTGCTGCCGATATTGTTCATCGCCTTCGGCCTTGGCGAAACGGCAAAAGTGGCGTTGATCGTCATAGGCATAGCGCCGTTCATGATCCGGGACGTCGCGGCCCATATCGCCGCTTTGCCAAGGGAACAGATCGTCAAGGCGCAGACGCTGGGAGCCAGTAGCTGGCAGTTGATGCTGCGCGTGGCGCTGCCACAGGCGATGCCGCGCCTTATTCAGGCTGTGCGCCTGTCGCTCGGCCCAGCCTGGGTCTTTCTGATCTCGGCCGAAGCGATCGCGTCCGACATAGGTCTTGGCTATCGCATCTTTCTTGTCCGCCGCTATCTCTCCATGGACATCATCCTGCCCTATGTCGCCTGGATCGCGTTGCTGGCGATCGCGATGGATATGCTCCTGACATGGGCCAGCCGCCGCCTGTTCTCATGGGCGCATGGAGAGGAGCATTGAGCGCGCTCCTCAGTCTCCGCGGCGTCTGGGTCGAATATGGCGACAAGGTCGTTCTTGAACGCGTAAACCTTGATATCGCGGCAGGCTCCTTTGTCTCGATCATCGGGCCGTCGGGCGCTGGAAAAAGCAGCCTGCTGCGCGTCATACTTGGGCAGGAAGTGCCTACGCGCGGGTCGATCCTGCTCGATGGCATACCCCTTAAACCCGAATGCGGGCCGGATCGCGGCGTCGTGTTCCAGCGCTATTCAGTGTTTCCGCATTTGTCCGTGCTCCGCAACACGGTTTTCGGGCTGGAATGCGCGCAGGCGCCCTTTACCGCCCGGCTTTTCGGCGCGCGGCGTCGCGCCGCAATAGCCGAAGCGGAAGAGATGCTGACGGCTGTGGGACTGGGCGACAGCCTGCATCTTTATCCCGCGCAGATGTCGGGCGGCATGCAGCAGCGACTCGCGATTGCGCAGGCTCTCATCAAACGGCCGCGCATCCTCTTGCTCGATGAGCCGTTCGGTGCGCTCGATCCGGGAATACGGGCGGACATGCACGCCCTCATTACCCGTTTATGGCGCGATTATTCGCTGACGATCATCATGGTCACGCATGACATTCGGGAGGCGTTCTCCCTGGGAACCCGCGTCCTCACTCTCGACAAGCGCCGCCGCGATCCGCATGCGCCGCATCGGTTCGGCGCCACGGCGGTCTATGATCTGCCGCTTGCAAAACAGGCTCCACCGATCGGCAATGACGACGAAAGTATTAAACTTGACGATGTTAGTAATAATTGAGAAGGCTGCAGCATGACTACCGAACCGACCAGCCTCGCTCGCCTCAGCATGAGTCTTCCAGCAGAGTTGTTCCGGCAACTCGACGTCATGGTCGAGGAGCGCGGCCTGCCCTCCCGATCGCAACTTATCGCCGAGCTTATCCGTCACGCACTGGCCGAGCATGAGGCGCTGACCCGTCCCGAAGATACGCTGGCAGGCACTGTCACGATCGTTTACCGGGGGGACCGGGGCCGGGTCCGGCATCAATTGGCCCAGACCCAGGCGGAATATCTGAAGGAAGTTATTTCTTCCCAGCATGTTTTCCTGGAGGACGACCAGTCGCTGGAAGTGCTGCTGGTTCAGGGTCCGGCCATGCGATTGAAGGAACTGTGCGACGCGCTGCGGGGCATTCGCGGCGTACACCAGCTACAGCTTGTCACAACGACCGCGCTGCTGCCGCCGCTCCACAAGCAGGATGGTTTCGAGAATAAGGATTCTAGCGCTTCCACCAAAACCCAGGCCAGCAAGGGCGTCGCGGCATGACGGCGGTGCTCGCCGATCCCATGGCCGCGCGCGACCATGCGCGCGCCATGGCGGGAACGGTTGTGGAGGCGATGCCGATCGTGCCGCCTGTCGCCAATGATCTCGCCGCCGTGGTATCGTCCGATGACCTGCTGTGGGAAGAAAAGATCGCGGCAGGCGGCTATGCGAGCCGCAGGCTCGCGCGCGGCTCCCGCCTTCGCTTGATAGATGTGCAGGGCGACGCCTGCGCATCGATGCTGATCTATAATGCAGAGATGCCGAGCGAGCGCCTCAACGTCGCGGACACGGTGAAGATACAATGGAACGCCTATCTCGGCACGGGCAAGTTGCTCCTCTCCGATATGGGACGTGTGCTCATGAGCATATTGGAAGATGGCGCCGGTACGCATGACGCTTTTTGCGGCGCATCCAACACCGCGACGAACCACGCCAAATATGGCGAGGGCCGGAACAGCGGCGCCTTTCCCAACGCCCGCGACCGCCTGTTGCTCGGTTCCGCGAAGCATGGGCTGCAGCGGCGCGATGTCCATCCATGCGTGAATTTGTTCAAGGGCACGCGGATCGAGGCTGACGGGACCATCACGCCGCTTATTGGCCCCTATGAGGCCGGACGCACGATGATCCTGCGCGCGGAAATGGACGTGATCGTCGTGATCGCCAATTGCCCGCATGTTCTGGACCCGCGTGAAGAATGGACCGTCACGCCTCTCCGCGCATCGGCCTGGCGAGGTGCAGTCACGCCCTCCGACGACCCTATTCGCGCGGCAACGCCGGAGGGTCTACGCGCCTTCCTCAACGTCGAAGACTATTTCCGTCGCTAGAATGGAACAGGCCGAAATGACCCCTTCAACTATTTCCGGCGACCCGCATATCTCAGGCCTCTCCGGCACTGTCGTCCATGATGAGATTGTGCCCGCCCGCGCGCCATGGCTGCATCATGTCGCGGCAGGCCAGACGCTGCGCATTGTCGATCTGGAGGGCAATCAGGCCGTCGATTTCCTCCTCTACTCCGCGGCCGACGACGCCGAGCGGTACAGCGCACAGGATACTGTCGCTGCGCAGGGCAATTTGTTCCTGCGCGCTGGCACGGTGCTAAGGTCGAACGAAGGCCGCGCGATGATGACCATCGCCGCCACCTCCGTAGAATATCATGACACAATCGGCGGAGCATGCTCCTGCGAGTCCAACACGCTGCGTTATGGTCACCACACCAAGTCCCAGCATGCCTGCGTCGAGAATTTCCTGGAGGCCAACCTGACCGAAGGCCGCGGCAAGCGGGACATCGTTTCCAATATCAACTTCTTTATGAATGTGCCCGTCGAGGCGGATGGCGCGCTCGGCATCGTCGATGGCATTTCCGCGCCTGGCCTAACGGTCGACCTGCGCGCTGAAATGGATGTCATCGTCGTGGTGTCCAACTGTCCTCAGATCAACAATCCCTGCAATGCCTTCAACCCCACGCCCGTACGGATGATCGTCACCGCATGAGCTTCGACACAGTCCTGGTTGCGAACCGGGGGGCAATCGCCACCCGGATCATCCGCACATTGCGCCAGATGGGCCTGCGTTCTGTCGCCGTCTATTCGGAGGCGGATGCGGCATCGCTCCATGTCTCGCAGGCGGATGTGGCGGTTTGCATCGGGCCAGCGCCCGCGCCGGAAAGTTATCTCGACACCGCCGCGATCCTGAAGGCCGCGCAAGAAACTGGCGCGGGGGCGATTCATCCGGGCTATGGCTTCCTGGCCGAAAATGCCGATTTCGCGGAAGCGTGCGCCGCCGCCGATATTGTCTTTATCGGTCCCACACCGGAAAATATCCGCACATTCGGTTTGAAGCACAGCGCCCGCGCACTGGCCGCCGAACATGGCGTGCCGCTCGCGCCAGGCACCGGCCTGTTGACCGGCGAGGAGGAAGCCGCAGAGGCAGCGGCAAAGATAGGCTACCCTGTCATCCTGAAGGCTACGGCTGGCGGCGGCGGCATCGGCATGCGCATCTGCGAGGATGAAGCTGCGGTGCGGCAGGGCTTTGCGGGCGTCGCGCGCCTTGGCGAGGGCAATTTCGGTGACGCTGGCGTATTCCTCGAATGCTATATCCGCCGCGCCCGCCACATAGAGGTGCAAATATTCGGCGACGGAGCCGGAAGGGTCATGCCACTGGGTGAACGCGACTGTTCACTGCAACGGCGCAACCAGAAAGTCGTCGAGGAAGCCCCCGCGCCGCTGCTGCCTGACGCAATCCGCGCCGAACTTATCGCGGCCGCCGTCCGGCTCGGCGAAGCCGCCAAATATCGCTCCGCCGGCACAGTGGAATTTCTTTACGATGCCGAGAGGCAGCAATTCTTTTTCCTGGAAATGAACACCCGCCTTCAGGTCGAACATGGCGTCACCGAGGAGGTGATGGGTATCGATCTGGTCGAATGGATGATCCGGGGCGCGGCAAAGGATTTCGCGTTTCTGGATGCCAAACCACCCGTCCCGCGCGGCCATGCCGTACAGGTGCGGCTCTATGCCGAAGATCCCGCCCTTGATTACCGGCCAACCACGGGCACGCTGACTGCCGTCAGCTTTCCATCGGACATTCGCGCAGAGACCTGGATCATGGCCGGCAGCGCCATCAGCGCCTGGTATGATCCAATGCTCGCAAAGCTGATCGTGCACGCGCCCACGCGCGAAGCGGCGATATCGGCAATGCAGTCCGCATTGGACGAAAGCCGGATAGACGGCATAGAGACCAACCTGCGCTGGCTGCGCGATGTGGTGCGGACCGGGCCGTTCATCAGCGGAGAGGTCTCGACCCGCCTGCTCGACACAATCGCCTATCATCCGCGCAGCATTCGCGTGGTGAGCGGCGGCACTGCAACCACCGTTCAGGACTGGCCGGGCAGGCAGGGGCTGTGGGCGATAGGCGTTCCCCCGTCCGGCCCGATGGACGATCAATCCTTCCGCATCGGGAACCGGCTGCTCGGCAATGCCGAAGGCACGGCAGGCCTGGAGGTCACGGTCAGCGGGCCGACACTGTTCTTCAACGCCCCTGCGCGCCTGTGCCTCACCGGCGCCGATTTCGGCGCAAGGCTGGACGAGACGCCGGTCGAACGCGGCGTCGCGATTGATGTGGCGGCTGGGCAGACGCTCACGCTCGGCCGCGTCACCGGCGGCGGCATTCGCGGCTATATCCTGTTTGCCGGTGGTCTCGACATCGCGCCCTATCTCCATAGCCAGAGCACCTTCGAACTCGGCCAATTTGGCGGACATGCGGCGCGGCGGCTGCTTGCGGGGGATACGTTGCACCTTGGCGGTGCGGAAGTGGTTGCGCCGCTTTCTCCCCTCCCCCTGCCGGACTTCGGAGAGGCATGGACGCTTCGCGTTCTTTACGGCCCCCATGGCGCGCCGGATTTCTTCACTGGGGACGACATAGACGTCATCCTCGCCGCGGACTGGCAGGTGCATTACAACAGCAACCGCACCGGCGTCCGCCTCGTCGGGCCAAAGCCGCAATGGGCGCGAACGGATGGCGACGAAGCCGGTCTGCATCCCTCCAATATTCATGACAACCCCTATGCTATCGGGGCGGTCGACTTCACCGGCGACATGCCGATCATTCTTGGTCCGGATGGCCCCTCATTGGGCGGGTTCGTATGTCCGTTCGTGGTGATCGCCGCGGACCGCTGGAAGATCGGGCAGCTCGCCCCCGGCGACCGCTTGCGCTTCGTTCCAGTGACCGCAGAGGATGCCGCGGCGGCGAGCAGCGCTGCGCCGGATTTTGTTGCTGCAGACCTGACTCCGGCGCGCGATATCGCCGCGCTGTCGCCTATCCTTGCGGATATCCCCGCGCAGGGATCGCGCCCGCGCACCGTCTACAGACAGCAGGGCGACCGCAATATCCTGGTCGAATATGGCCCGATCGTCCTCGACATAGAGCTTCGTATTCGCGTTCAGGCATTGATGACGGAGCTTGAACGGCTCGCCTTGCCAGGCGTCATCGATATCGTGCCCGGCATACGGTCGCTGCAGCTCCATTTCGACGGCGATGTGCTGGACCAGCGTGGCGCGCTTACGGCCTTGATGGAGGCGGAGGAACGGCTGGGCGACCTTGAGGATTTCTCGGCCCCCTCCCGCATCGTCCACCTGCCGCTCAGTTGGCGCGACCCGGCAACGATTGAAACGATCGAAAAATATATGGGCGCTGTACGGGACGATGCGCCCTGGTGCCCGGACAATATCGAGTTCATCCGCCGCATCAACGGCCTGCCCGACGCCGATGCTGTCGAGAATCTGATTTTCGACGCCAGCTATCTCGTGCTGGGATTGGGAGACGTCTATCTCGGCGCTCCGGTGGCGACGCCGGTCGATCCCCGGCACCGACTGGTCACCACCAAATATAACCCCGCCCGCACATGGACCCCGCCCAATGTCGTGGGCATTGGCGGCGCTTATATGTGCATTTATGGCATGGAGGGTCCAGGCGGCTATCAGCTATTCGGCCGCACCATTCAGGTCTGGAATACGCACCGGCAAACGGACGCCTTCGTCGATGGCAAACCGTGGCTGCTGCGCTTCTTCGACCAAATACGCTTTTTCAAGGTGAGCGCGGAGGAACTGGTCGAATGGCGTCGCGATTTTCCCAATGGCCGCCGTTCCATCCAGGTCGAGGAATCAGAGTTCCGGCTGGCCGACTATCGCAAGCTTCTTGCGGACAATGCAGAATCGATCGCCAGTTTTGAGGCGCAGCGCCAGGCCGCTTTCGATGAAGAACGCGCCGAATGGCAGCGGTCGGGCGAATTTGATCGCGTCACTGATCTGACAGATAGCGCCGACACCGGGGCTGCAACGACAGCCATAGACGTGCCCGAAGGCGCGGACGTGATCGAGGCGCCGTTTGGCGGCAGTGTCTGGAAGCTGTTGGTGGCGCCCGGCGACACGGTCAAGACCGGCGATGTCATCGCAGTGATCGAGGCGATGAAGATGGAGTGCCCACTGGAAAGCCCCAGCAGTGGCACAATCGCCGCGCTATATATGCAGGAACGGCAATCCCTGCAGCCGGGCACGCCGCTATTGGCCCTGAGGCGGCATCCATGACCGGCCTTGACCGCTGCGGCGTCGCCTCCATCGCCGCCGCCGTCAACAGCGGGCAAACGACCGCCCTTGCTGTGGCGGAAGAAACGCTGGCCCGGATCGCTGCCTACGACGCCATCCAGCCGCAAATCTGGATCAGCCGCACCGCGCCAGACGCCCTGCGCGCTGCAGCCCGCGCAATAGATGCGCGGATCGCAGCCGGAGAGCGGCTGCCCCTTGCCGGCGTGCCCTATGCGGCGAAGGACAATATCGACGTCGCCGGTTTAGAGACGACAGCCGCCTGCCCCGCTTTCGCCTATCGCCCCGATACATCCGCATCCGTCATCGACCGGCTGGAAGCGGCTGGCGCGATCTGCGTCGGCAAAACCAATCTTGACCAGTTCGCAACGGGATTGGTCGGCACGCGCAGCCCTTATGGCATTCCCCGCAATGCCTATAATCTCGCTTATGTCAGCGGCGGCTCCAGTTCCGGTTCCGCTGTCGCCGTTGCTGCAGGGCTTGTCGGATTTGCGCTGGGCACCGACACGGCGGGTTCCGGCCGGGTCCCCGCCGCCTTCAATCATCTGATCGGCTTCAAACCCAGCAAGGGCCGGTGGAGCACGCGCGGCCTGGTTCCCGCCTGCCGCACGCTCGATTGCATCACTGTATTCACAGACCGGATTTCGGACGCGCGGCTCGTCGATGAAGTTATTGCAGGCTTCGATCCGGCCGATCCCTATTCCAAACCGCTGGCCGATCGCCCGGTCCAGCCCAAGCGCATCGGTGTCCCTCGCCGCGACCAGCGCCTATGGTTCGGGGACGGCGAATCCGAATATCTTTACGATCGCGCACTCGACACTCTGGCTGCGACGGCAGAGATCGTCGAGATCGACATGGCGCCCCTGCAGGAGGCGGCGCGGCTCCTCTATAGTGGCCCTTGGGTTGCGGAACGCGCAGCCGCCATCGCCGATCTGCTGACCAATAATCCGGGCGCAATAGACGAAACGGTTCGCGAGGTGGTGGAACCGGGCGCGTCCATCAGCGCGGTTGACCTGTTCAACGGCATCTACCGCCTTGCTGAATTGAAACGCCATGCGGATGAACTCTGGGACGAAATCGACCTGCTCGCATTCCCGACGACCGGCACGACATATCGCGTCATTGAATTGCAGGCGGCGCCGATCGCGCTGAACAGCAATCTGGGCGCCTATACCAATTTCGTGAATCTGCTCGACATGGCGGCGGTCGCCGTTCCCGCCGGCGTGCGGTCCAACGGGACAGGTTTCGGAATCACGCTGATTGGTCCTGCCGACAGCGACCATGGCCTTCTTGCCGTGGCCGAGAGCTATTTCGCGGCGGCTGATCTGCCGCGCCTGCCACCACTCGACATGGAGGGAAAAATGCAAAGCGTGAAACTGGCCGTCGTCGGCGCGCACTTGAAGGATATGCCGCTGCACTGGCAACTTACGTCAAGGGACGCGACCTTTGTGGGCGCATTTGAAACTGCCCCCACCTATCGCCTTTATGCGATGGCGGACAGCGTTCCGCCCAAGCCCGCACTGATCCACAGCCAGGATGGAGCGCCCATTGCCGTCGAGGTTTACGAGCTTGATGTCGCCGCCTTCGGCAGCTTCGTCGCGGAAGTGCCCGCTCCATTGGCCATTGGAACGGTAACCTTGGGTGACGGCACCAGCGTCAAGGGTTTCGTGGCCGAACCACGCGCCATGACCGGTGCGGAGGACATCACGCATCTTGGCGGATGGCGCGCATTCATAGCGAGGGGTTGAAGGATCCGGCCACCGGCGATCCTTACCGCGCCTGAAGCGCAAACCATGCCTTCAGCGAGAGGGTGGACGGAAAAATCGTGGCGGAAATGGCGCGCCCTGTGCGCCAGGCTTCGCGGGGTCGCGCAGTTCGTTGCGTTCTCCCGCATCGGCGCTGAGCGGAATCTGCATGCCGTTCGTATCCTCCAGCATGCGGAATAATTTCGCGCTCATCTTTTCTGCCAGATCTTCATGGCCGGGACGGGCCAGCAAATTGTCATTCTCGTGCGGATCGGCGGCTAGATCGTAAAGTTCGTCCACATCCCAGATGCCGTGGAAATGGATATATTTATACCGGTCCTCGCGTAGCGCGTGGACGGTCGGCGTCTGGGGGAAATTCCGCTCCCAATAATATTCATACATCAGTTCGCTGCGCCAAGGCGTATGCTCTCCCCGCGCCAGCGGCAGCATGTCCGCGCCCATCATGCCCTTCGGAGCATCAAGTCCGGCCGCCGCGAGCATGGTCGGCGCGACATCGATATTGGCAACCACCTGGTCCACCGTTCGCGCACCAAACAGAGACGGACACCGCATAAGCATCGGCACGCGCATCGATTCCTCATAGGCGGCGCGCTTGTCTATCAGGCCATGCTCACCGAACATGAAGCCGTTGTCGCCCATATACAGGATCAGCGTGTCGTCGAGTTCGCCGCGGCGCTCCAGCAACTCCATGATGCGCGCCAGACCCTCATCGACCGACAGCAATGTCTCCATATAGCGTTTATAATATTCGCCGATGTCGAGTTGCCCGTGATAGGGATAATCGACGCCATGCCAGCTATTGCGCTGGTTTTCGACCCACATCGGACGGCCGGGAACGCCCGGTTTCATATTCTCGGGATAGCGGAACGTCTCTTTCGCATAACGTCCCGCGTGCCGTTCCGCCGGAATGAACTCCGCATGCACAGCCTTATGCGCGAGATGCATCATCCAGGGGCGCTTGCCGGTCCGGCTACCGATCCAGTCGAGCGCATAGTCGGTCAGTTCGTCGGTCAGATATCCCTTTTGCGGCACCTTCCGGCCATCGATGTTCAGGCCGTCCTCGCTGGGTAGATAAGTACCCTGCCCCTTGAAGCTGACCCAGCGATCAAAACCCGGCTGGGGCGTGTCGGTTTCCATTCCCATATGCCATTTGCCGATAAACGCCGTCTCATATCCCGCATGCTGGAGATATTCGGGATAATAGATCAGGCCCGGCGGGATCGGATGGTTATTGTCCACCACCCGGTGCTGGTGCGCGTAGAGTCCGGTGAAGATCGACGCCCGGCTTGGCGAGCACAGCGCCGTCGTGACAAACGCATTTTTGAAATGCACGCCCTCCCGCGCCAGCCGATCAAGCGTCGGCGTTTCGCCAAAGGACTGAGCCTTCATGAAGCCCATGGCATCATATCGGTGATCGTCCGTCAGAACGACCAGGATATTTTTCGGCTTCACGCCGGGCCGGCGCTGGAGGGTCAATTCCTTTTTGGCCAAAGCCGCCGAAGAGGCAGCGGCAGTCCAGCTATACAGACCGAAAGCGCCAGCGCCGCCCGCCAGTAAAATACCCCTTCGGTCGATATCTTTCGGCATCAATGTTTCCCGACATGGGCATAGGGATCGGTTTGCCCGGCCAGCCATGGGTCCTTTGTCTCTGCCCGCACCGCGTGGAGGCGTTCGGCAAGCGCGGCCTTTATAGACGCATAGGCAGGATCGGCGGCGACATTGACCAGTTCGTCCGGGTCACGGGCCAGATCATATAATTCCTCTGCGTCTCGCTTCAGATAGGCCGCCTGCGTCCGCTTGCCGATCGGGATCGACGGATCGGCGCTGATCGCCTTCCACGATGGCGAACCGCCAACGTCTCCCGCGATCGGATAGTCCAGCGGACTGGCGAGATTGAGGATGTAGCTGTGCGTCCGGGTACGGATGGCGCGCATGGGATAATATTGGTTGATCTCATGAAAGTCGTGACTGGCGAATATCGCGTCGCGCGAAGGATCATCATGCTTGCCAAGCAGAGGAAGCAGGGAGCCGCCCGACAATTTATAGGCGCTGGGCGGCGCGACCCCTGCCCACTCCAGCACCGTCGGCGCGACATCGACCCAGCTTACCATCGCGTCGTTGACCGCAGGCGCAGCGCCCGGCGCGCGCACGATCAACGGCAGGTGCAGGCCGGGATCATAGAGATTGGTCTTGGCCCCCGGAAAAGGACGGCCATTGTCGCTGAGGAAGATCACCAGCGTATCGTCCGTCCGGCCAGTGGCGGCGAGATCATCGAGGATCATGCCGACACCGCTGTCGAGGCGGCTGAGCGCCTCATAATATTCGGCAAGGTCCGCGCGCACCGCTGGCAGGTCCGGTAGATGCGAGGGGATCGGAACCTTGCGGGGATCGTAGACGACAGGCTCCACATCCGGCCAGCGGCGGTCATTGCCATAATCAACCGCCGCGCGATGCGGATCGCTGTAGGCGACAGTTACGAAGAAAGGCCGGTCATCCGTCGAGCGGATGAAGCTGGAGGTGGCGATCGCCAGTTCCCGCACATCGCGGATACCGGATCGCTCAGGGACCAGTTCCGCCTCATAGGGAAATGCGGAATCCGGCCCTACATGCTTCTTGCCGACAAGCGCGGTCGCATAACCCGCAGCGCGCAGCAGGGACGGCAGTGTTTCGATACCCGGCAACAGCGACTGATTGTGCACGTCGTGCTGCAGGCCGTACATGCCGTTCTGATGCGTGTAGAGGCCGGTATTGATCACCGCCCGGCTGGGGCTGCATGACGAAACCGCGGCATAAGCCTGCGTAAAGCGCGTACCCTCCCGCGCGAAACGGTCGAGACGGGGCGTGCGGATCGGCACGCCATAACAGCCCAGATCCAGCCCCTGATCGTCGGAGATCAGAAGCAGGATATTGCGCTGCCTGCCTTTGGCCGCCTGGGCAAGGGCAGCCGGGGCGACGGACATTGCCGCCGCCCCGGCCATTCCCTTCAGGACATCCCTGCGGTCCATTGGGCGATCAGAAGCTGACCGCCGCGCTGAACCGGAACGACCGGCCGAGGATCGGACGCGCAAGGATTGCACCGGTGCCCTGCCCGCCGATGATGCGGGGGTTGCCTTCGGTCAGGCCCAGCTCGTCGGTCAGGTTGTTGCCAGTCACCGCCAGCTTCACCCGCTCATTGATGTCGACCGAGATGCCGGCATCGAGTTGATAGAAGTGCGGCAGGACCTGGTTGTTCTCCGGATCGGAGAAGCGGTCGCCGGTATATTGCAGCGTCGCGAAGATCGCCGGCTTCAGGCCGCCGATCTCGACTTCATAAGCCGGGGTGACGCGCCATGCCCATTTCGGCTGCCGCTGTACCTGATTGCCGGTATTGTCGATCGCGCCATTGCCGGTGAAGAAGTCGCGATAGCTGGCATCCAGCCAGGTGCCCGCCGCAGCGATGCTGAACCCGGCGAAGGGACGGATCACGCCTTCCAGCTCAACGCCGGTCGCCTTCGCGCCGCCGTTCGAGCTGACCGGTACGTTGTTGATCAGCGTGGTGGTCGCCAGGCCGTCGAACTTGTTGTGGAACACGGTCGCATAGAGGTTGGCGAACCGCGTCGACAACTTCAGACCAGCTTCATAGGTATCGACCTTGGCGACTGCGGCGAGGCCAGTGCCGTCGGCGATGTTGACGGCCGAAGCCTCACGCAGATTGTCGAACTGCGGGAAGCTGTTGCCACGGCTGTAGCGGGCGAACACGCCAATCTCACGGCTGAAGTCGTAATTGGCGCCGGCCGTCCAAGACCAGGCCGAGTCCTTGTAGTTGATGAACCGGTTTTCACCCAATTGCGTGACGCTGTTGTCGTAAAGGGTGTTGGGGTTGCCATCCAGATTCACCGTGCCGCCATTGGCCGAGGTGCTGAGCGTCGCGTCAATGACGTGACGCTGCCAGCGCACGCCGCCGTCAATGCGGAGTTCCGGCGTGATCTGCAGTTCGTCGACCGCGTAGAAGGCATAGTCGCTGCCCTGATAGAAACCGCGCACCTGGAATGCCGGGCCGCTGGAGAAGCCATTCAGCGTCGCCGTCTGCTGCGCGCCAGCGCCATTGGTCAGCGTCATGTTGAGCAGCCGGGCGTTCGGCTCAGCAGCCAGCAGCACCTGATTGCCCAGCGCCCACACGTCACGCGAGCTGAAGCCGGTATAGTAGAAACCGCCGGTCAGCTTGTTGTTGCCGGCAGTCCATTCCAGAGAGCTATCGGTCACGAAGGACGAGATTTTCTTGCGCACTTCCCAAATGCCTGCGCGCATCACTTGCGCATCCGCGCCACCAGCAACTGCGGTGCCGCCATTCACATAGGAAAGCGATGCGAGGGTCGAACCCGCCCCGCCAAGCCGCGTCGCCATCGTCGCAGCGGAGGTCGGCGCTTCAACCGGGACAAGGCCGAGCGTATCGGCGTTGCCGCCCAGATAGCTGGTCCGCTCCCGGAAACGCAGGCCGTCAACCAGTTCATAGTCGAAGTTGATGCCGGTGTTGATAACCTTGGCCCCGCGACCTTCGGAAAGGTTGAGCGTGCGGCCGACGACATTGGTGGTGATCTGCGTGTCGGGGCCGTTAAGCGTGCCGGTGCCATGATCGAAACCGGGATAAGCGCGGACCTTGCCATTGCTGTCCGACACGACCGGGATCGGCAACAGCCACTGGCCGCGATCGTTCAGATAGCGGGCGTAAACTTCCACCGAGCCACGGCCATCAAAGTCATGGTGGATGTTTGCGGTGATCTGACCGCCCTTTTCGGCGCGATAGCGCGGATCGCGAATGCCGTTGCCCTGCGCATAATAGCCGCCGACCATGAAGCCGGTGCTGTCATCCAGCGGACCGGAAATCCAGGCATCGCCCCGGATCTCGTCGAAATCGGTGTAGGACAGCTTCGCAAAGCCCTTCAGCGTGGCGCCGCCGGTGCGGGGCACGACGTTCACGGTCAGGCCCGGCTGACCGGCCGAGAAAAGCGAACCGGTGCCGCCACGGACGGCTTCGACGCGCTCGACAGTCTCATCCAGGCGGATGAGTTGCGAGTTTTCAAGGAAGGACAGCGTTGGCGGCGCGAAGATCGGCGTGCCCGCCATCTGGAAAGTCACGAACTGGGCGTCACCGCCGGACGGATAGCCGCGCACGAAGATGTTCGCGCCATTCTGGCCGCCGGAGCTTTCCGCCATCACGCCCGGCACGGTGCGCAGAAGGTCTGCGGTGCTGTTGGGGGCGGCGCGCGTGATCGCGTCGCTGCTCAGCGTGGTTACGGCGAAGGACGCATCCTGGCGGCGGGTGCCTGCGCCAGCGGTGCCGACGACGACGATTTCCTCAATCTCATCCGCGGCAGGCGCGCTGGTGTCGGCGGTCTGCGCGAATGCGGGAATGGCGGTGAACAATGCGCTGAATGCAGCGCCAGCCATCAAATGGCGATATGAAATTTTCTGCATGTTTAATCCCCTGCGCTTGGGAGCAGGCGCGGTCGATGCCTTGCCCATCTCCTGGTAAGGCGACGCCCTTTAGCCATTCTTCCGGGCCATTGGAACGCTCGGACCGGGCAAAGGAGGGATTCCGCACTAATATTTTGACAGCGTTGTCATAAAGTCACACTAGGCGCTGTCGTTTTTCGCCACCATTTTCAGAAGGCCTATGAAAGCTCAATTCATCGCCATGATGCTGGGCGCCGCAGCCCTTCCGGCCGTCGCGCAAACCATAGAGGTTCCGGCAATGTCCCTGCCGCCATCGACCCTGCTCAGCGCGCAGGCGCGGAAGGTCATCGCACGGCAGCAGGCAATCAAAGCGCCCGATTTTGCGGGGGACATCATGGCCGCGCGCGCATTTTGGGGACGGTATAATGATGACCGTCTTGCCGAGATGCGCGCGCATTTCAGCACTAGCGAACAGCATGCGTCGATCGGTGGCGTCCCGGTCGATATCGTCACGCCATCGAACGGCATATCAGCGAAAAACGCCAATCGCGTGCTGATCAATGTGCATGGCGGGGCGTTTCAGTGGGGCGCGGGCAGCGGCGCTCTGGTCGAGGCGATCCCGATTGCGGCAACCATGGGTGTAAAGGTGGTGACGGTGGATTACCGCCTGGCGCCGGAGCATCGCTACCCCGCCGCCTCACAGGATGTCGCGGCGGTCTATGCCGCATTGCTGAAACACTATCCGCCCGAAAATATCGGCATATATGGCTGCTCGGCGGGCGGCGTCATATCGGCGCAGACCGTCGCCTGGCTCCAGAAGGAGAAGCTGCCGCGGCCCGGCGCGCTGGGGACATTCTGCGGCACGGGAGCGCCCTATCAGGGCGATAGCGCCTATCTTTCCGATCCGCTCGTCAGCGGAAGGCCGATACGCAACGGGCCGCTGCCCGGAGCATTGGCAAACCCCTATATGGACGGGGTCGCGGCGAATGATCCCCTCGCCTATCCTCTCAGTTCGGACAAGGTGATGGCGGCGTTTCCACCCGTGCTGCAATTGGCGGGGAGCCGCGATTTTGCCGCCAGCATTCTGACGTGGCAGGACCGGCGGCTGACGATGCTGGGCGTGACAAGCGAGTTGCATCTGTTCGACGGCCTTGGCCATTCCTTTTTCGTCTGGCCCGACATGCCGGAATCCGTTGAGGCATATCAGCTTGTGTCGGGCTTCTTTGACCGGCATCTGGGCGTGAAGCCGCTAAAGAGCCATTGAGAGGGTTCCTATGAAAGTGCAGCATATCATGAAGATATCATCGCTATGGCGTGGAGCCTTACTGTCCGCGGCCCTGTTGCTCGCACAGCCTTCGGTGGCCCAGCGCACACCCGTAGATATGTATGGCGACCTGTTCCGCACGGTGCAGACGGAGCGCATATTCCCCGATGGCAAAACTTTCGTCGATGCAGTGCCGAAGCGCGCGCCAGAAGCGATCATGGAGGATTATCGCCGCAGCACTCCGCAGGGAGAAGCATTGCGCGCCTTCATACTCGCCAATTTCGCTGTGCCGGGCATCAATGATCGCGATGCAGCGTCGCTGCGCCGCCATATCCAGACGCTGTGGCCGACGCTTGTGCGGCAACCGGAAGCTGTCAAACCGGGCAGCTCCGCCCTGCCCATGGATGCGCCCTATGTGGTGCCCGGCGGCCGCTTCCGCGAAATTTATTATTGGGACAGCTATTTCACGATGCTGGGGCTGGCAGTCGATGGGCAGCAACCGCTCATTGAATCCATGTTGGCGGATTTCACGGCCACCATCGAGCGATACGGCCATATCCCTAACGGCATGCGGAGCTATTATCTTGGCCGGTCGCAACCGCCCTTCTTTGCGCTGATGCTCGACCTCTCAAAAGATAGCGACGCCACGCTGGCGGCGCGCCGGTTGGCGGCGTTGCGCAGTGAGCATGCCTATTGGATGAAGGGAGCGAATTGCCTGGACGCCAACGGCGCTTGCGCGCGCGTGGTGCGCATGCCGAATGGCGCGCTGCTCAACCGGTACTGGGACGATATCCCCCAGGCGCGCGATGAATCCTATGCGGAGGATGTCGCCACCGCCGCTGAGGATCAGTCCCGGCCCGCCGAGGTCCTGTACCGCCATCTGCGCGCCGGAGCCGAAAGCGGGTGGGACTTCAGCAGCCGATGGCTGGACGACCCAAAGCGCCTGTCCACCATTCGGACCACCGACATCGTGCCGGTCGATCTCAACAGCCTGATGCTGATCATGGAGGACTCCATCGTCCGCCGCTGCACAGAGGTGAAGGACAGCGCGTGCGTCACCGAATTTACGCGGCTGGCGGCGCAACGGCGCGATGCGCTCAACCGCTATTTCTGGGTCGCGCGCGAGGGCCGTTATGCCGACTGGGACAGGATCGCCAAAAAGCCGACCCCGCGTCTTTCGGCCGCGACGCTCTATCCGCTGTTCGCGGGCGCTGCCTCCGCGAAGCAGGCACAAGCTGTCGGCGAGACTGTAAAGCGTGACCTGCTCGCTGTCGGCGGCCTGCGCACGACGACTTTGCGGACCGGACAGCAGTGGGACACGCCCAATGGCTGGGCGCCGCTGCAGTGGATCGCGATTGCGGGACTGGAACGGTCCGGCCAGCCCGCACTCGCGCGCGACATCGCCCAGCGTTGGCTGGGTACGGTCACCGCAGCCTATGTCGAGACGGGCAAGATGCTGGAAAAATATGATGTCGAGGAACGCAAGCCCGGCGGCGGCGGCGAATATCCGACACAGGACGGCTTTGGATGGACCAACGGCGTCGCCAGCGCGATCATGGCGAAATATCCCGGCCTGTGAGCCAAGGGTCGGAGGATTCTCAGCGATCCTCTGACCGGTTGCCTAGCCGCTCACCCAGCCCGCAACCCCAGCCAGCGCGCCGGTCCCTGCGCACGCCGCAGCAACAGCCGCTCGAAAGCGATCACCACCGCCAGGCTGACCCCGAACAGCGGCGCCAGAAAGGCCAGCGCCACCACCAGTCCGACCAGCAGCCAGCTATGCCGGATCATTCCCTGCGGCGATGGCGCGCCCAGCGCCCCGCCCGGCCGCCTGCGCCACCACATGACAATCGCGGACAGGGCAAGCAGGATAAGGCCGAGCACCGTTACAAGCCCGATCGCCTGATTCACCCATCCGAACAACGCGCCCTCATGCGCGGCAACGCCTATGCCGATCACGCGATCGATAAAGGGCCGCTGGCCGAAATCCTCCCGGCTCATGATCTCGCCCGTGTTCCCATCCATGCCGATGGTGGTGCGGAGCGGCCGGTTGGCGGCATTGGATTTCACCAGCCACATATTATCCGGCCCGGCCGGGGGCGAAATCTCGACTGGCTCCGCCAGATTGAGCGCCTGCGCGCGCGGCACGATCAGATCAAGCGCGCCCAGAGGACCGGCGGCATGCGCCATGACCATTCCGCCATGTTCCGCATGTTCGCCCATCATCATACGCGCGCCCCTATCGAGCGCCGCCCGGTCGCGCGCATCGGCCGCGCTGCCCGCCGACCAGTCCTGTTTCTCCGAATAGCTGGCGGCCATGCCGCGCACGGCCTTGAGATAATTGCCCCAATTATTGGCCCAGGGCAGCCCGGTCAGGATCAGGAATATCGCCAGCAGGGAAATCCATATGCCCGTCACCGCATGCAAGTCCCGCCAGAATGCAGCCTTGCCCCGGCGGAGCCTGGGATAGACAGTCCCCGCCAGTCCCGCGCCGGAGCGCGGCCACCAGAGGAACAGTCCGGTCAGCAGCATGACAATCGCCCAGCTCGCCGCCAGTTCAACGATCAGCGAACCTGCGGCGCCCGCCATCAACTCCCCATGCAGGCGAAAGACCAGCCGCATCAACCGGTCCTCCTCACCCACGCTGTTCAGGACGGCCAGCGTCTGCGGATGAATGTAGATGCGCGTCTCCTCCGCCCCTTTGCCAACAACGATTTGCGTCGCCTGATCGATCCTGTCGGGAAGCACGAAGCGATGGAGAACCGAACCCGGCGCCGCCGCCATGGCCGCGCCCGCCTGTGCCGAAGGACTGGCGAGCGGGCCGGTATATTGCAGGCCCGCATAGGGCCGGTCGATCATCGCCTCTATCTGCGGCTTGAACAGATACAGCCCGCCGGTCGCCGACAGCCACAGGATGAAGGGCACGCAAAACAGCCCGGCATAGAAATGCCAGCGCCAGACGGTGCGGTAGAGATTCTCCTCCCTCACAGCGTCCACCCCGCTTCGATCAGGAAGCTGCGCTGCGGATAGGGATGGAACACCCAGGCTTTGTCATTGGTGATATTGTTGACCCCGGCCGAAACACGCATTCCGTTTCCGAACCGCTGGGTCAGCTTAGCATCCAGCGCGAACAGTTCCGACGTATAGCCATAAGTGTCGCCACGCTGCAGACCATCCAGGTCCGTGTTGGGCCGCGAGGCATAGCGGAAGCCCAGCGAGGATTGCAGGGTGGGCGTCACTGCATAGCGGATGCTGCCGTTCAGCCGCCAGCGCGGGATGCGCGGGAATTGCACCCCTTCCGATAGAGGATCGGCTCTATTGCGCACCGTTTCCGCATCGATCCATGCCGCGTTCGCCTCCATGTCCAGCCCCTCGACCGGCCAGTTGCGGCTCTCCATGATCAGCTCCGCGCCATATTGCCGGGTCAGGTCGATATTCTTGAAACTCGATGTCGACACGCCGTTCTGGTTGAAACCGATATAGCTGAAGATTGCGTCGCGCACCCGCTGGTAAAACAGGCTGCCGGTCAGCGTCACCGGACCCATATGATGGCGCAGCAGCAGGTTGGCGTCCCGGCTTTTCTCCGCCTTCAAATTCGGGTCGAAGCTATTCTGGTTGAAGCTGCCGTCGCCATTGAGCGACCCCTGGAACAGTTCGCCCACGGTCGGGAAACGGGTGGCCGTGGCCAGGCTCAGCTCCGCCGACCAGTCCGGTGAAAGCATCGTGCGCAACGCCAGTTTCGGGCTGAATGCGCTGTCCTTCCGGCTGGCATAACGCTGCGTCACCGCCTGCCCCGCCTGCGCTCCGGCTGAGGCAAGAGCCGTCAGCCCGCCGCCAAAGGCGCGCCAGCTTTCCGCCCGCAACCCGGCGGTCAAGGTTATCGCGTCGCCGATCGCAATCTCATCCTCGATGAAGGCCCCCAGCAGCCGTGTCCGCCCGAACGTCCGGTTGCGGAAGGTCCGCCCCGTCGCATCCCGCCAGTTGGCCGTGCCGTAAACGCTGCGGTCCGTGTCGTAGCGATTCCCGGACAAGCCCCAGGCGATGCTGTGTGCGCCGAAGATGCGGCTGGCCTGAAATTCGCCGGTATACCAGCCGGTCGGTCCCTGCGATGTGATCTGCCCCGCGCCATTGTTCCGGCCATTGGCGAAACCGCTGGACTGCAGCGCATCCTGCCGGTCGAATCGCAGGGTCGACAGCGTGGTGCGCGTGTCGAAGCCCAGCAGCGGCGCATCCAGCTTCACGCCCGCCAGCCATTCATCCTTGCGGGCGATCCCCCAATTGAAGGTAGAGGCGGCGTTGAGGCTATAGGTATGTCCGCCGAAGCTGACGAGACCGCCGCCATAATAGGGCTGCCCATTGGCGTCGCGCAGATAGCTTTGCGGGTCGAGCGTCTTTTCCTCATTCCACCAATAGGTGAAGAAAGCCTCGGCATGGACATCGCCCTGATCGAAGCGAAGCTGGCCGCGCAACTGATCCTGCCGAGTATCGACCGAGGAATAGTCGCCGACGATGGGCGCGCGGATCGCTGTACCCGTTACCGGGACCATCCCGTTGTCCACGACCGCGCCAGTGACCGGCGTTCCGGCAGAGGGATTGCCATAGTTCGCAGCGCTATAACCGAACTGATAGAATTGCTGCGGATGCCCCCGGTTGATCAGCCGCCGGCCCGACACGCGCAGGGACAAGGGACCGTCCTTCTGCTTCAGCGCGAAACCCGCCTCGCCGGACCAGCCCCAATAGTCGTCATGCGTGCCATATTGGTCATAGGGCTGCACGAAACCCTGCATATTCACGAACGCCTCCGTCCGTTCCGGGGCGCGGGTCGTGATGTTGACGATCCCGCCCATCGCATTGCCGGAATAGCGCGCCGAATAGGGGCCGTAGACGATATCGAACTGCTTCACTTCGCCGGGAGAAATCACACCCCAGGCAGGTGGAAAGGCGAAGCTGTTGCCGAGGAAATTCGAGACGACAAAACCGTCCACCATCACCAGCGCGCGCGCCGACTGCGTGGAGTGGGTGCCGCGAAATCCGGGCACGCCATTATTGTCGCCGACATAGCGGCTGCGCACGAAGAAATCGGGCGCATATTTCATTAAATCCTCGACATTGAAGGCGTTAACGCCTGCAAACTGCTCCTCGCCCAGACTGACAGAGAGGCCGCGCGGTTCAATTGTCATGGGCGCATTGCTCTGACCGACGACGATGATGTCGGGTCTGTCAGCGGCATCCTCCCCGGCATGAAGGGGCGGCGAAAGTCCTGCAAATGCGATGAGGAACGCGACGGTGTAAGCATGTCGTGGAATGGGCATAAAAAGAACCTTCGAAAAAGCGTCAGACGTCCGGGCGCGGCGCACCCGGACGGAAAGGCGGTTCGAAGATCTGTGGTAGGAGAACCGCCGCGTCAGGCGGCCGCGGGCGGCCCGGACGATGGCGGCGGCGGCGCGGCCAGCCGCGCGATCCACCCGGTGCGCAGCGCAAAGGCGACCGGGCCGTTCGGAAGCTGCCAGGTGGGCAGCGTGACGCCCAGCATGGCGTCGGCAAGCAGGGGGGCGGCACCACCGGCAAAGGGGCAATGTTCGCCCGCCATGCTCTTGGGTTCGGGCTTGGCGGGGGCCTGGCCGTGATCGACGATGACATTGACCGCGCCCTGCCCGGTACACAGCGTCACCACGACGCCATGCGCGGTGGCGACGGGCATGAAGCCGCTCGGCATGACCACGCGCATTGCGAGCACGAGCAAAGCCAGCGCCGCGAACAGCGCCCGTGCCTTATCCGAATGCCTTATCGCCCCCAGCATGGGATGCGCCTTAATGCGCCGCGGGAGCGATGTCACTAGGACGAACGGTCATAGCCCAGCGGCCGTACCGGCGCGCCCATCCGCGCGCACTGTTGGAAAGCGGGCATGGCTGTTGGACATGCTGTTGGATTCTTCAGGAAAAGCGCGCATTTCTGCGGCTTTCCTATGGCGCCAACCCGTCCGCGCGGCCGACGGACTCAGGCGTCGAGCGATGCCGTCATCTTGAATATGCCCTGCGCGTTCGCGCTGTCGAACTTCAGGTCCAGCTTTCCGCTCTCCGGATCCTTTGCGCGATCGATGAACTCATAGAAGGAGCCGGGCACCTTCAAGGTCAGCACCTCGCCAGCCTCACCCGTGAAATCGCGCTCAACCCAGTCGGCGCGATAGGCGGTCTGACGCACCCGGCCACTGCCCGACACCTCCACCTTGTCCTTCATCGCCCGGCCCAGCGCCCGCTGCGCGTCGGCGACGCTGTCGACATTCTCCACCCGGTCAGTGCCGTGATTGAAGGCATTGCCCTCCGTCGCGATCCACGCCGCCTCCGCGCTCTGGCCCTTCAGCACTTCATAATCGGCAAGCGAAGGCAAGGCATGGTGCCGGTCAAAGGCCCCGACAATGGAAGGCATCGCCGCCATGGCGACGTCGAGCGACGCCTTTCCGTCCCTGGCGAATACCGCCAGCGCCTCACGCGCCGCGGCGTCCAGAGGATCGGCAGTCGTGCCGAACAACCTGCCCGCCGCATCCGCAAATGCGCCGTCGAACCGGTCGACATGCAGTTCGCTGATGAAGAATTGGGCGATCTCGTCCGGCGCATCCTGATGACAATAGGCAAAGCCCGTCATCCTGAGCCGTTCAAGCGGATAAGCGTCGGCCACCACATAACCCAGCGGTTCCAGGATGCGCGAGAAGGCCGCGACGCCCGCCGGGATTGCGCCTGTGGGCGCGCCGCCGGGCAAGGCGATGGTGCGGAGCGCGCCATGGTCCAGCATGATCTTACGCCCCGCCGCCCGGCAGTCCGCCGCATAGGCCTCGCCCGTCGGCACCCGCTGCAGCAGCCCCCAGTGAAGCGCTACGGTCATCGCCACCGCGAACTCGGCGCGGGTGACGCTATCGGGTCCACTGTCCGCCACGCCAGCCGGAATGACGATATCGTCGATCGCCGCAGCCGTATCCTCGCCCAGCGTGGCGTTCAGCAGCGCAGCTAGTTTTACAGATGTCATATTCATGCCCTCTATATAGCGAAGGCCCGTGCGCGCCGCTAGGCGTGACCTGCGGGACGCGCTATCACCGGATCCATGACGGCCCGAACCCAGCCCGCCCCTGCTATTTCAATTGCCGAAGCGCTCTCTTTCGCCCGGCGCACCCTGCCCGCAAACCCTGCGGTCGCTCTGGCGCAATTGCGGGAAATCATCGGCGTGCAGCCGGAGACCGCCGAAGCGCACCGCCTGGCCGCGCTCGCCCTGCGAAAGCTGGGCCGCACGGAGGAAGGCGAAGCCGCCGATCTGGAGGCGGTGCGCCAGTCGATCCACGATCCTGAACTCATTGAGGCGGCGAGCGCGCTCTTTCAGAATGAACTGCACGTCGCCGAACCCATATTGAAAGGGCGGTTGCGCGAACAGCCCACCGATGTCGCCGCCATCCGCATGCTGGCGGAACTCGCCGCCCGCATCGGCCGGTTGACGGACAGCGAAAACCTGCTGCGCCGCGCCGTCGAACTTGCGCCCGGCTTCGGCGCGGCGCGGGCGAACCTTGCCACTGTCCTCTACAAGCAGAACCGGTTCGGGGATGCGATCGAGCAACTCAATCTGGTGCTGGCCGACGAACCGGACGATCCCTCCAGCAGCAATCTGAAAGCGGCGGCTCTGGGCCGGATTGGCGGCTATGAGGAGGCGGTGGCGCTGTATGACGCGCTGACCCGCCGTTTCCCTGATCACGCCAAACTTCATATGAGCCATGGCCATATCCTCAAGACCGTCGGACGGCAGGAGGACAGCATCGCCGCGTACCGCGCCGCACTGGCGGCCGAGCCGGCGCTGGGCGAAGTGTGGTGGAGCCTGGCCAATCTGAAAACCGTCCGATTTACCGGGGCGGATGTGGATGCGATGCAGGCGGCGCTGGACAGCGGCGCGGCATCGGCGGAGGATCGCTACCACCTCCATTTCGCGCTTGGAAAGGCGATGGAGGACGCCAGGCAATGGGAGCCATCCTTCCGCCACTATGCGGAGGGCAATCGCCTGCGGAAAGCGGAACTGGACTATGACATGGCCGACATGTCCGGGCTGGTCGACGCCATCATCGCGCGCTTCACCCCCGAATTTCTCGCCGCCCGCGCCGGGCAGGGCCACGCCGCCCGCGACCCCATCTTCATCCTGGGCATGCCGCGCGCCGGATCGACCCTGATCGAACAAATCCTCGCCTCCCACCCGCAGGTGGAGGGGACAATGGAACTGCCCGACATTCCCGCCATGGCCCTGCGCGAAGGGCGGGACAGCGGCGGCGGGCCGCGCGGATGGGTGGACGCCATTGCGGACATGACGAGCGAAAGGCTGGCCGAGCTTGGCGCGGAATATCTCGACCGCACGCGCATCCAGCGCAAGACGGACAGGCCGCTGTTCATCGACAAGCTGCCGAACAACTGGACCTATCTGGGCTTCATCCACCTGATCCTGCCCAATGCGACGATCATCGATGCGCGGCGCGACCCGATGGACTGCTGCTTCTCCAACTTCCGCCAGCATTTCGCGCGCGGGCAGGCGTTCAGCTATGATCTGGCCGATATGGGCGGCTATTATGCCGATTATGTCCGGCTGATGCGGCATTTCGATACGGTGCTGCCCGGCCGGGTGCACCGGGTGATCCATGAGCGGTTGGTGGACGACCCGGAAGGCGAAGTGCGCCGCCTGCTCGACCATATCGGTCTGCCCTTCGACCCCGCCTGCCTGCGTTTTCACGAGAATGACCGCGCTGTGCGGACGGCCAGCAGCGAACAGGTCCGCCGCCCGATCAACCGGGACGGCATGGATCGATGGCGGCACTATGACGCATGGCTGGGGCCATTGCGCGATGCGCTGGGCGATGTCGCGAAAACCTGGCCAGAATGAACCGATCACGCTGATTCACGGCAGCAATCGTGTCAAACCTGCAACAGCGGGGCAAATTCGTCTGCGCCTGTCATACGATCGTAAAAAACCGGCTTGCTCTGCGCCGCAAAAAGTGGGGAACTGCCGCAAGAGAACAAAGCAGGCAAAAGGGGCCGTCCATGCAGTTCACTTCCCTCCAGCGCGCAGGCAAGACCGGCGCTGCGATCCTCCTTGCATCCACCATGCTGACACTGTCCGGCGCAGCCTTCGCCCAGGAAGCGGCGGCTGCGGCGGAGGACGGCGACGCGATCATCGTCACAGCGACGAAGCGGTCCGAGAATCTGCAGGACGTGCCCATCGCCATCACCGCCTTCGGCACGGCGAAGCTGGAACAGATGCAGGTGCAGAAGTTCGAGGATTATGCCCGCTATCTGCCCAGCGTCTCCTACCAGACCAGCGGCCCCGGATCGGCCAAAGTCTATTTCCGCGGCGTCGCCAGCGGCGAAAACGCCAACCATTCCGCATCGCAGCCGTCGGTCGGCATCTATCTGGACGAGCAGCCGATCACCACGATCCAGGGCGCGCTGGACGTCCATGTCTATGACATCGCGCGCGTCGAGGCATTGGCCGGACCGCAGGGCACGCTGTACGGCGCGTCGAGCGAGGCGGGCACGATCCGCATCATCACCAACAAGCCGGACACCGGCAAGTTCGAGATGGGCGCCGATTTCGAGGTCAATTCCGTATCCAAGGGCGGTGAAGGCTATACGGCGGAAGGCTTCATCAACGTGCCCTTCAATGACCGCATGGCCCTGCGCGCGGTCGGCTGGTACAAGAAGGACGCCGGCTATATCGACAATATCGCGGGTAGCCTGACCTTCCCCTCATCCGGCGTCACGCTCGACAATGCGCCCTATGTCGAGAAGGACTATAATGACGTCGAGACCTATGGCGGCCGCGCCGCGCTGAAGATCGACCTTGACGACAACTGGACCGTCACGCCGCAGATCATGGGCCAGAAGCAGAAATCGAACGGCAGCTTCGCGGTCGAAAGCGGCCTTGGCGATTTGCAGACGATGCAGTTCAACCCGGAGGGCGCGAGGGACAACTGGTATCAGGCGGCCCTGACCATCGAGGGCAAGATCGGCAGCTTCGATGTCACCTATGCCGGCTCCTATCTGAAGCGCAAGGTCACGACGAACAGCGACTATGCCGACTATTCCTATTTCTATGACGCGCTGTTCGGGTCTGGCGCCTATCTCTACGACAATGCCGGCAACGTCATCAGCCCGAACCAGTATATCCGGGGCATAGACCGCTTCACCAAGCAGAGCCACGAACTGCGCTTCACGTCCCCGTCCGATGGCGTCGTCCGTTTCGTTGGCGGCGCTTTCTACCAGCGGCAGGCGCATAATATCGAGCAGCATTATATCATCGACAATCTGTCCGATGCTCAACAGGTGCCCGGCACGATCGACAATATCTGGCTGACCAAGCAGCTCCGCGTGGACCGCGACTATGCGGCCTTCGGCGAGCTGACCGCCGATGTAACCGAGAAGTTGAGCGTCACCATGGGCGCGCGCGTTTATAAATATGACAACAGCCTGGTCGGCTTCTTCGGCTATAATAATCCCGGTTTCAGCGGCAATCCGGTCTATGCCTGCCAAAGTCCGGCGGTCGTAAGAGGCTCGCCCTGCACCAATCTGGACAAGAGCACCAAGGATGTCGGCTGGCTTCACAAGCTTAACGTCACGTACAAGTTCACCGACGACGCACTGATCTACGGCACAGCCTCGCGCGGCTATCGTCCGGGCGGCATCAACCGGCGCGGGGACCTGCCGCCTTATGACGCCGACTTCATCGAGAATTACGAGATCGGCTGGAAAACGAGCTGGGCCGACAATCGTATTCGGTTCAACGGCGCAATCTATCAGCTCAACTGGACCGACCTGCAGATTTCCGTGCTCGGCGCGAACGGCTTGACGCAGATCGAGAATGCAGGCCGCGCGCGCATCCGCGGCGTGGAGGCGGAATTGTGGACCCGGCCGTTCGGCGGCCTGACCCTGACCGGCAGCGCATCCTATAATGACGCTAAACTGACCAAGGATTATTGCGAATCCGACTGTTCGCCAGGGGATGCGATCCTCGCGCCCAAAGGCACGCGCCTTCCCGTCACCGCGAAGCTGAAGGCAAATGCCGTCGCCCGTTACGAATTCCCGGTCGGGGATTCCAACGTCCATCTGCAGGCGGCGATGGTCTATGAAGGCAAGCGGACCTCGGACCTGCGCACTGTCGAAAAAGCGATCAGGGGAGATTTGCCTGGTTACGCCACTGTCGATCTGAACGCCGGTTTCACCATGGGCATCTGGTCGGCGGAAATCTTCGCCAACAACCTGTTCGACAAGCGCGCCTATTCGACAGTTGGCGTTCAATGTCTGGAAACGACCTGCGGCGACCCGGACGGCGTGACCGCCATCGGGCCGAAAATATATCGCACGCCCATCCAGCCGCGCACCATCGGCGCCAAGGTGGGCTTCAAATTCTGACCGGGATGCGCCCCTCCGTCATCAGCGGAGGGGCTGCCTCCTCCGCCGGTGACGGCAGCTTGCATTCGGCCGCAATTTGGGGCCTGATGCAGCGATGACATCCACGCGCCCGCTGGGCCTCCTCGCCTGCATCGCGCTGGTCATGGGCAACATGATCGGATCGGGCGTGTTCCTGCTTCCGGCCGCGCTCGCGCCCTTTGGATGGAACGCCGTTGCCGGGTGGGTGCTGACCATCGGCGGCGCATTATCGCTGGCCTGGGTGCTTGCGGCGCTGACAAAGCGCCTGCCGGGGACGGGCGGCCCGCCGGAGATGGTCGCCGCAGCGTTCGGACCGATCGCGGGTTTCGCGGTCGGCTGGATCTATCTGGTGTCCATCTGGACCACCAATGTCGCCATCGCCATCGCGGCGGTCAGCTATCTCAGCATCTTCATGCCCATCATCGGACAAGTGCCGGGACTGGCGGCGGCGTCCGGCTTTGCCCTGCTCTGGCTGCTGACCCTGCTCAACATCCGGGGGGCGAAGGCGGCGGGCGGTTTCCAGATTTTGACCGTGGCGCTCAAGCTGGTCCCGCTGCTCGTCGTATTCGTCATCATCATTCTGGTGTTGACGACACAGGGCACAGCGCCGCTGCGTCCTTTCCCTGCGGAGGGGCTGAGCCTTCCCGCCGTCACAGCGTCAGCGGCGCTCACCTTATGGGCATTGCTCGGCTTTGAATCCGCCAGCGCCTGCGCGGGCAAGGTCGCCGATCCAGAACGGACGATCCCGCGCGCGACGATGATCGGGACGGCGGTCACTGGCCTCATCTATCTCCTGATCTGTTCCGGAATCGCCCTGTTGCTTCCAGAAGCCGTCGCCGCGCACAGCGACGCGCCCTTCGCTACCTTCGTCGCGCGTTTCTGGTCGCCCGGCCCATCCTATTTCATCGCCCTGTTCGCTGCGATCAGCGCGATCGGCGCGCTCAACGGCTGGCTGCTGCTGCAGGGCGAGGTGCCGCTCGCCATGGCCAAGGCGGGGCAATTGCCGCAATGGCTGGCAAAGACCGACGGGCGCGGAACGCCCGTCCGCGCGCTGATTATCTCCAGCATCATTGGCAGCCTATTGTTGCTTTCGAACAGTCTGCGCGGCATGGGTGACCTGTTCCAGACGATGGCGTTGCTCTCCACCTCAGCGACGCTGTGGCTGTATCTGTGCTGCGCATTGACGGCATTGAAGTTCCGGCTGGTTTTGCCAGTGGCGGCGGTAGGCGTGGTCTATTCGCTCTGGACCCTGTGGGGCGCGGGACTGGATATCAGCGGCTATAGCCTACTGTTGATGCTGGTGGGTTTTCCGCTCTACTGGATGGCGCGGCGAGAAGCCGGGGCAGCCCTGGCCTAGAGAATATCCGTTCGCTTCGAGCATAGTCGAGAAGCCTGTGCGCTGGTTTCTCGACTACGCTCGAAATGAACGGGTGTTGGTTTGATCTGGCAAACGGGAGCAGGAAACAGGGATCTATTTCCCCCGCATCCGGCCGAACAGGCTGCCGTCGGACAGGATGACGCGGGCGGCGTTGTGGCCGGGGGCGCCGGTGACGCCGCCGCCCGGATGGGTGCCCGCGCCGCACATGTAGAGGCCGGCGAGCGGCCCGCGATAGCTGCCATGGCCAAGCACCGGGCGCGCGGCCCATAGCTGGTCCAGCGACATGTTGCCGTGCATGATGTCGCCGCCGACAAGGCCGAACTTGCGCTCCAGCCCCTTCGGGCTGAGGCGCGTCTGGGCGATGATCGAGTCGCGGAAACCGGGCGCATAACGCTCGACCGTATCGATGATCGCGTCGGCCGCCTTTTCTTCCTCGTCATCCCAGTCCCGGCCGTCGGGCAGGACGGGCGCGAATTGCTGGCAGAACAGGCTGGCGACATGGCAACCCTCCGGCGCGAGGCTGTCGTCAACGGTCGAGGGGATCAGCATCTCGACGATCGGCGCTTTCGACCAGCCGTCGCGCTTCGCGTCCATGAAGGCATTGTCCATATAATCGAGCGTCGGCGCGATGATGATGCCGGACTGGTGATGCTCGCCCGGTTCCGGATGGCTGGTGAAGCGCGGCAGGGACGATAGGGCGACATTCATGCGGAAGGTGCCGGATCCCGCCTTGAACGCCTTGATCCGCTTCAGGAAATCAGCGGGCAGGTCGGACGGGGCCATCATGCGTTCGTAGAGCAGTTTCGGCCCGACATTGGCGACGACATATTTGGCGGCGATCTCCTCCCCGCTTTCCAGCCGCACGCCCGCGACCGTGGCGCCGTCCGTCAGCACCTGCGCAACCGGGCTTTCAATGCTGATCTCGACGCCCAGGTCGCGGCATATCCGCGCCATGATCTGGGTGATCGTACCCATGCCGCCGATGCTGTGGCCCCATGCGCCCTTCTTGCCATTCACCTCACCAAAGACGTGGTGGAGCAGGACATAGGCGCTGCCCGGCGTGTCGGGGGACGCATAATTACCGACGACCGCGTCGAAGCCGAAAGCAGCCTTCACCGCCTCGCTCTCAAACCAGCTATCCAGGAAAGTGCGGGCGGATTTGGTGAACAGGTCCAGCACGTCGCGCTGTTGCTCCATCGTCAGCCTGGAGAGCGCCCTGCCCTGCTTCACGCCGTCAATCATAGTGCGCAGGCCGTCGCCGATATTCGGCGGGGCCTTCAGCGCCAGCCCGCGCAGCACCTCCGCGACATTTTCCAGCGCGTCATAATAGCCCGGCAGCGCAGCGGCGTCCCTGGCCGAAAAGCGTTTGAACTCCGCCTGGGTCCGCTGAAGCCCGCCGCCAAGCTTTAGATAGTCGCCATTTTCTTGTGGCAGGAAATTGGAGATCGGCCGCTCGATGACGCGATAGCCATAATCGGCCAGCTTCATGTCCTTGATGACCTTGGGCTGCAGCAAGCTGACGGTATAGCTCGCCACCGAATTGCGGAAGCCGGGGTGAAATTCCTCCGTCACCGCAGCGCCGCCCACGACATTGCGCCGTTCCAGCACGCGCACCTTTAACCCCGCCCGCGCAAGATAGAAGGCGCAGACGAGGCCGTTATGGCCTGCGCCGATGATGATGGCGTCGTATCTCTTGGTCATCGCATAATCTCCCCCCTCCCTTTCAAGGGAGGGGCCGGGGGTGGGTGAAGGGGTGGCGGGGGCTCAATGCCCCCTCCGCCACTTTTGACAGAAAGGTGGGAGAGGCTCACTGCGCTCGCACCCACCCCTAGCCCCTCCCTTGAAAGGGAGGGGAATTTCAGGACCACCCCGCCGCAGGCCGCTCCTCGCGCCGGGCTTCGGGGATCAGCGCGCGCATCCGGCGGCAGAAGCTGCGCAGGCACACCTCGCTCTCCCCCAGCGGGCCGATGGAGAAGCTGCGCGAACGCATGCCGTCCTGCACGCGGGCTATCAGCGCCGTATCCTCTGCGTTCACCTCGCGGTTAATGCGCCAGTTGAGGTAGCGCGCCGCCTTCATCTCCCGGCGGTCGTCGGGCAACACATAGCTGATCTCCCGGATCAGCGTCTCGGTGGGGCTGATCGGCAGGAACTGCATGAAATCCACCTGATCCGGGTAGATGTCGAAGGCGACGTTCGGCCAGAGCTTGAAATAGAGCCAGCGTTTCTGGTTCGCCTCCGGCAAATGCGGCACGGAAGGCAATAGTGTCTGATACAACCGCTCGGACCAGTTGGCCGAGGGCCGCTCGACCAGATCGCCCCACATGCGGTCGACCTCCGCCTCCGCCTCGACGCCATAGCTGCGCCCGAACAGGCGCGTGAGGCCGGGATGCGCGACCGGGATATGCAGGCCGTCGGAATAATTGTCCGCCACATTCTTCCAGTTCACCGGGCGCGGGCGCAGCGTGACCCGGCCCAGCGCGCGCAGATCCTCGAACCGATACGGCTCCACCTGCGCATCATAGGGGGCCATCATATCCGCGACCGAAGGACCGCCGCCCGCCAGCCTGATGAAGATGAAGCCCCGCCATATCTCCATGTCCACGAGGGTCAGCCCGTGGCGGCTGGTATCGAGGCCGGGATAATCGCTTTTCTGCGGCACGCCGGTCAGGCGCCCGTCAAGGCTATAAGTCCAGGCATGATAAGGACAGACGAGCTTCTTTGCACAGCCACTGGCGCCATCGACGATGCGCGACCCGCGGTGGCGGCAGACATTGGTGAAGGCGCGGACCTGGCCGTCCTCTCCGCGCACGACGATGATGCTCTCACCCAGAAATTCGAGGGCATGCCAGTCGCCCTGCCCCGGCACGTCGCTGACATGGCACACCACCTGCCAGCTTGCCGCAAACACCTTCTCCTGCTCCGCCCGGAAAAAATCCGGGTCGTCATAGGTCCACGCAGGAAGGCTCCATCCTTCCAGCGGGTCGGGTTGCGATGCGACGGGTGCCAGTGCGACCAAATATTTTCTCCTGTTGTTCGAGTGTAAAACAGGATGACGATTCACGCAAGATGCGCGTCTATTTCGACAGATCAGTCACCACGGAATACCATTGGTCCAGCGACGCGCCGATGCCCGCGACGGGAACACGTTCATTCAGGCCATGAGCAAAGCTGTCGCTGGGCTTGGTGAACAGCGACGCCACGCCATAGCAAGGCACGCCGAGCGCCCGGAAATACAGGCTGTCCGTCGCCCCCGCATCCATTCCGGGAACGACCTCCAGCCCAGGATAGCGGGCGCGTACCGCTTTGGTGACCGCCGCCGTCACATCCTTGCGCAAGGGCGAGGCATCGCTGGAGGTGGGATCGTCCTTGGTGGTGACGGTGGCGCTGGAATCGGCGATAACCCTGACCAGCTCCGCCTTCACCGTCTCAACCGGCACGCCGGGGAAGATGCGGCAATTGATATTGAACGCCGCGCGCTGCGGCAGGGCGTTTTCGGCATGCCCCCCGTTGACCATGGTGGGAATGCAGGTGGTGCGGACCTGGCCGATAAATTCCGGGTGCGTCGAAAGCTGGTCGGCCGCTGCGACATCCGTGGGATCGGCGGCATAGCGGGCAAGCACCGCGCCAATGTCGCTGCCCCCGGCCCGGCCCGCCGCGACTTTCAGCGTGGCGCGGGTCAGTTCGTTCGACATGGGCGGAAATTTGAACGCTTCCAGCCGCCCGATCGCCTTCGCCATGCGGTACACCGGATTGGTCGCGGTCGGCGCGCTGGAATGGCCGCCCGGATCAGTGAAGCTGACCTCAAAATCGGCATAGGTTTTTTCCCCGGCCTGGATCTTGTAGAGGACAGGCTTGCCATCTTCACCCAGCGTGCCGCCGCCGCCATCGCCGTTCAGCAGCAATTCGGCGTCCTTATATTTCTGCGCCAGCGCGCGCGTCGTCGTCATCGACGTTTCCTCGTCGCCCGACAGCAGCAAGATGATCGAGCGTTTCGGCCGGAAGCCTTCCTTCTTCAGTCGCGCCATCGTCGATATCATCATCGCGACGTCATATTTATTATCCTCCGCGCCCCGGCCGAAGATGTAGCCATTCTCCTCCACGGGCACGAAGGGGTCGCGCGTCCAGTCCGCCTTGTTGGCCGCCACCACATCCATATGGCCGCTGAGCAGGATCGGCTTGAGCTTCGGATTGCTGCCCTTGAGCGTCGCGGCCAGCGTCGCCGTTTCGCCCATGGGCGTGATCTCTATGTCGCCATCGGCATAACCGGCCTGTTTGAGCACGGAGGCGTAATAAGCGGCCAGCGCTGGCACCTGCCCTTTGCCCAGGGAGGATTCGAACGCGACGGAACGCTTCAGCACGTCCTTGGCCGCCTCCGGGTCCGACGCGGCCATCGCCGGCGCGCCGCACAGGACAAGCGTCATCAGGACAAGCGCCATCAGGGCCGACCCCAGATATGTGGCAGACAATTTCATTTTTTTGCTCCCCGATGGATTGTTGCGCCATGTGTGGCATAGAGGGAACCGCTCGCCAATCGCGAAGGTTGGCGTTTGCGGAAAGAGGGCCTCCTTATCCGCGCTTTCCCGGCTGCTAGAAAAGCTTGGTCGCAAGATCGCTGTTGGCTGCCGATATGCAAAGCCAAGCTAGGGACGCCACGCCATGACGCTCAATTATCGCAGTTTCGGATTCCAGGTTCTGGCCGGCATGGTCATCGGACTGCTGCTCGGCCTGCTGGCGCGCTCCATGGGCGCCGGGCCGGACGGTGAACTCAATGCGCTGTCACAGGCGCTCAAGACAATCGGCGGCATTTTCGTGCAATTGCTGAAAGCGATCGTCGCGCCGCTGGTGTTTGCCGCCATCGTCGCCAGCATCGCCAATCTGCGCGCGCTCGACAATGCGGCGCGGCTCGCCGGGCGCACCTTGCTGTGGTTTGCGATCACCGCGCTGATCGCCGTGGTCGTGGGCCTGGCCGTCGGCCTGTTGATCCAGCCGGGCCTCAGCGCCAAGGGCGCGCCCATACCCGCCGGGCATGTCACATCGGTCGGCGGCTGGCTGGACTTTCTGAAGGGGCTGATCCCCGACAATGCGCTCGGCCTGTCGGGCAGCACCAAGATCGCGGATGACGGCAAGGCGACGACCAGCCTGTCGTTCAATATCCTGCAACTGCTGGTGATCTCCATTGCAGTGGGCCTGGCCACACTCAAGCTCGGTGAGCGGGCCGATCCCTTCCTGGCGTTCGTGCGCTCCCTGCTGGCCGTGGTCCGCACCCTGCTCGGCTGGATCATCCGCCTGACGCCCATCGGCTCGGCGGGCCTGATCGGCACGGCGGTCGCGACCTATGGCTGGACAGCGCTGGCGCAGCTCGGATCGTTCGCGGGGGCCGTCTATCTGGGCCTCGCGATCATCATCCTGGGCGTGTATCCGCTGCTGCTGATCCTGAACGGCATCAATCCGTTGCGCTTCTTCTCGATCGCCTGGCCCGCGATCCAGCTCGGCTTTGTCTCGCGCTCCTCGGTCGGCACCTTGCCGGTAACGGAGAGCGTGACGGAGCGCATGGGCGTGGAGCGCGGCTATGCTGCCTTCGCCGTCCCCCTTGCGGCGACCACCAAGATGGACGGGTGCGCGTCAATCTATCCGGCGATCGCCGCGATCTTTGTGGCGGGCTTCTATGGCATTCCCTTGCACGCGATGGACTATGCGTTGATCGTCATCGTATCAGTGATCGGCTCCGCCGCCACGGCCGGGTTGACGGGCGCGATCGTCATGCTGACGCTCACCCTTTCAACGCTTGGCCTGCCGTTGGAAGGCGCGGGATTGCTGCTCGCCATCGATCCGATCCTCGATATGGGCCGGACAGCCGTCAATGTCGCCGGGCAGGTGCTGGTCGCGACGATTGTCGCCAAGCAGGAAGGGCTGCTGGAGGCGGATGCGCTGAACGAGGCCCCGGTAACCGCCGTTCCGGCCTGAACCTCAATCCCAATGGAGAGCGCGCCTGAGATGGCAGGAGCACGCTCCCCGCTAAACCGACCTACCTCCTGCCCCTTGCCGCTTTGACCTCAGAGGCATAGATAGGATGGATGGCTTCGCACCATCATCATGAACATGCCGGTCCGTCCCTGTCGGATGCCGCGCGCAGCACGCTTGAGGCGCGTGGAGAGCAGTGGACGCCCATGCGCGCCGCCATTTTCGATGCGCTGGCGTCCGAGGAGAAGCCTGCATCAGCCTATGACATAGCCGATACGGTGTCGAAGGCGCGCGGCAAGCGAGTCGCGCCCAACAGCGTGTACCGCATCCTTGACCTGTTCGTGTCCAGCAACCTGGCCATGCGGGTCGAAAGCGCCAATGCCTATGTGGCCAATGCCCATCCCGGCTGCCTTCACGATTGCATTTTCCTGGTTTGCCGCCAATGCGGTGAGGCAACCCATGTTGATGACGATGCGTTGACGGGGGATGTCCGGCAAGTGGCCGCGCATGAAGGCTTCACGGCCGAGCGCCCGGTGATAGAAGTGCTCGGCACCTGCGCCAAGTGCGCGTAAGGCCGGTTGAGGCTAAGTATAGGCCAGAGTCCATAAGGATCGATTCCCTTTCATGAACGACCGTCCCCAAACGCCGCTGCTTGACCGGGTCGATGTGCCGGCCGATCTGCGCAAGCTGGCGCCCGACCAACTCCGCCAGCTCGCCGACGAACTGCGGCAGGAAACCATTTCCGCCGTCGGCACCACCGGCGGGCATCTGGGTTCCGGCCTGGGCGTGGTCGAACTGACGACGGCCATCCATTATGTGTTCAACACGCCCGATGACCGGCTGGTGTGGGATGTCGGCCACCAATGCTATCCGCACAAGATATTGACCGGGCGGCGCGACCGCATCCGCACCCTGCGCCAGGGCGGCGGCCTGTCCGGCTTCACTAAGCGGGCGGAAAGCGACTATGACCCGTTCGGCGCGGCGCACAGCTCCACATCGATCAGTGCGGCGCTTGGCTTCGCCATCGCCAACAAGCTGACCAACAAGCCGGGCAAGGCGATCGCGGTGATCGGCGACGGCGCGATGTCCGCCGGCATGGCCTATGAGGCGATGAATAACGCGCGGGAGGCGGGCAACCGGCTGGTCGTCATCCTGAACGACAATGACATGTCGATCGCGCCCCCGGTTGGCGGCCTGTCGGCCTATCTGGCGCGGATCGTGTCCAGCCGCGAATTTCTGTCCGTGCGCGATACGCTCAAGCGCCTCGCCCGCAAGCTGCCGGGGCCGCTGCACAAGGCCGCCAAGAAAACCGACGAATATGCGCGTGGCATGGCGATGGGCGGCACATTGTTCGAGGAACTGGGCTTCTATTATGTCGGCCCGATCGACGGACATAATCTGGACCAGTTGATCCCGGTGCTGGAGAATGTGCGCGACGCGGCCGAGGGGCCGTGCCTGATCCATGTCGTCACCAAGAAGGGCAAGGGATACGCCCCGGCCGAAAAATCCGCCGACAAATATCATGGCGTGCAGAAATTCGATGTCGTTACCGGCGCGCAGGCCAAGGCGCCTCCCGGCCCGCCCAGCTACACCAATATATTCGCCAAGGCCCTGATCGCGGAAGCGGAGCGGGACGAGAGCGTTGTGGCGATCACCGCCGCCATGCCCTCCGGCACGGGCCTGGACAAGTTTCAGGACCGCTTTCCCGGCCGCACGTTCGACGTCGGCATCGCCGAACAGCATGCCGTCACCTTCGCTGCGGGTCTGGCTGCGCAGGGCATGCGGCCCTTCTGCGCCATTTACTCGACCTTCCTGCAGCGTGCCTATGATCAGGTGGTGCATGATGTGGCGATCCAGAACCTGCCGGTGCGCTTCGGCATCGACCGGGCCGGTCTGGTGGGCGCGGACGGCAGCACCCATGCGGGCAGCTTCGACGTGACTTACCTCGCTACCCTGCCCAATTTCGTCGTCATGGCGGCGGCGGACGAGGCCGAACTGGTCCATATGGTCCATACCTGCGCCGTTCATGACAGCGGACCGATCGCTGTGCGCTATCCGCGCGGGAACGGCACGGGCGTCGCCCTTCCTGAAACGCCCGAACGGCTGGAAATCGGCAAGGGCCGTATCGTCCGCGAGGGCAAGAAGGTGGCGATCCTTTCGCTCGGTACCCGGCTTGAGGAAGCGTTGAAGGCCGCCGATGCGCTGGACGCGCGCGGGCTGTCGACCACGGTTGCCGACCTGCGCTTCGCCAAGCCGCTGGACGAAGCGCTGATCCGCAAGCTGCTCACCACGCATGAAGTGGCGATCACGGTCGAGGAAGGCGCGGTCGGGGGCCTCGGCGCGCATGTGCTGACGCTGGCGAGCGATACCGGCCTGACCGATGCGGGCCTGAAAATCCGGACGCTGCGCCTGCCGGACATCTTCCAGGATCAGGACAAGCCGGAAAAGCAATATGCCGACGCCGGGCTTGATGCCGACGGGATCGTCAACACGGTGCTGACCGCGCTGCGCCACAACAGCGCCGGCGTCAGCGAAGGCGCGCGGGCCTAGTATCCAGATCGGATAAGCTCAATTCTGTTTGGGCTGAGCGGAGGCGAAGCACCGCACTGCGTTCGGCGGAAGGCTCCGACGTCGCTCAGCCCGAACGAATAAAAATCCCGCAAAACAAAAAGGGCGCCTTGAGGCGCCCTTTCCAATGGTGTCGAGGAAACCGCTTATTGCGGGATCGACGCCTTCGCATTCTGGCCGTCGCCTTCCGGCGCTGCGATGATGTCGCGGGCGGTCGCGCCCTTGTCCACCACTGTACCGCTGGTCTCGCCGACTTCGGAACGGATGCCCGGCGTAGCGCTGTCGCGGCCAGCGGCGCGGAGCGCAGCGGCTTCGGCGGGGCTGCGGGCGGCCGCGCCGCCGAACATGGCGTCCATCGCCTGCCGGCTGGAATCGGCCGAAGCTGCCGGAGCAGCGCCCGGAGCAGGCGGGACAAGCGCGAAATCAGGCGGAATGATCAAAGGAGCCTGACGCGACACGGCGAATTCATCCGGGCGGTCGCGGCCGGAAAGGCCCCGCGAACCACAGGCCGAAACAGCCGCAAGACCGGCAAGCATACCGGCGGCGAGGAGGAATTTACGCATTGCTATCATGACTCCGTATTTACCGTCTTCTCGCGCAGCAGCAACGCCCGCGCAAGCAGGATCAGCACGCCGATGGTGATCGCCGCGTCAGCCAGGTTGAAAATCAGGAAGGGCCGCCACTCGCCGAAATGCAAATCGGCATAGTCGATGACATAGCCCAGACGCACGCGATCGGTAATGTTTCCCAGCGCGCCGCCCAGGATGAGCGCGAGGCCCAGCACGTCCTGCCGCGCCTTTTCCCGCCACAGCCAGACGGCGACAAAGGCGGCGATGGCCGTGGTCATGCCCACCAGCGCCCAGCGCATCGTGTCGCTGCTCGCATGGAAGAAGCCCATCGATACGCCCCTGTTCTCCAGCCAGCGCAGGTTGAAGAAGGGCAATATCTCTATCCCTGCGTCCGCGCGGGAACGCAGAGCCAGCGGAACCGACACCACATATTTGACGAACTGATCGGCCAGATAGATCAGCGCGGCGACGGACAAGCCCAGGGGGCGGTGATGCAGGTTCATACCGACCTTCCTTGGCCTTTTATTATCACTTCGTCATCCCGGACTTGATCCGGGATCCATTGGCTCACTGGTCGTTCCATCGCACAAGCGCCGATGCTCGTGGATCCCGGATCAAGTCCGGGATGACGATAAGGGAGAGGAGCGCTCATGCCTTCAGCACATCGTCGCAGCGGTCGCAGAGCGCGCCGTCATCCGTCACTTCGGGAAGCAGACGCCAGCAGCGGCCGCATTTGTGCCAGTCGGAGGGTTTGACGGTGATCCCGTCGCCAACGCCCATTTCCACCCGCGCCACAATCGCCAGTTCGGCGAAATCCACATCTCCGGCGGCGACCAGTTCGCCCATGGTCACATCCGCCTCCAGGCTGGAGCGAACGATCTTCTCGCGGCGCAGCGGTTCAATGGCTTCATTCACCTCATCGCGCTTGGCGCGGAGATTCGCCCATTTCTCGCCCAGCCCCTCATCCAGCCAGTCAGCGTCAACCTCCGGCCAGTCCAGGAAATGCACGCTGTCATCCGGGTCGGGATAGCGGCTCTGCCACACTTCCTCCGCCGTGAAGGGGATGATCGGCGCGGCATAGCGGACCAGCGCATGGAACAGCGTATCCAGCACGGTGCGATAGGCCCGGCGCTTGGGATCGGACGGCGCATCGCAATAGAGGCAGTCCTTGCGGATATCGAAGAAGAAGGCCGACAGGTCACTATTGGCGAAGTCCATCAGGGCGCGGGTGTAGCGGCTGAATTCCAGCCAGTTCTCGCTGCCTGCGCTCTTGTCGACGACCGAGCGCATCTCCGCGTCCAGTTCCGCCAGCCGGTGCAGCATATAGCGCTCAAGCTCCGGCATGTCGGCGGGGGCGACGCGCTCCTCCTCCGTGAAGTCGGAAAGAGCACCCAGCAAATAGCGGAAAGTGTTGCGTAATTTGCGGTAGGCGTCGGACGATCCGGCCAGCACTTCCTTGCCGATGCGCACATCGTCGAAATAATCGGTGCTGGCGACCCAGACGCGCAGGATGTCGGAGCCGCTCTCCGCAATGATCTTGAGCGGATCGACGACATTGCCGAGCGACTTGGACATTTTCTTGCCCTGCCCGTCCAGCGCGAAGCCGTGGGTCAGCACTGCGCCATAGGGCGCCTGCCCCCGCGTGCCGCAGCTTTCGAGCAGCGAGGACTGGAACCAGCCGCGATGCTGGTCCGACCCCTCGATATACAGATCGGCGCGCACACCTTCGCCATAGCGCCCTTCGATCACGAAGCTGTGCGTCGAGCCGCTGTCGAACCAAACATCGAGAATGTCGTTCACCACCTCATAGTCATTGAGGTCATAGTCGGTCCCCAGCAGCGCCTGATGGTCCGCGCCGAACCACGCATCCGCCCCCCCCGCCCGGAACGCCTCGACGATGCGGGCATTCACGGCCGGATCAACCAGATAGTCGCCGGTCTTGCGATTGACGTAGAGCGCGATCGGCACGCCCCATGCGCGCTGGCGGGAGATCACCCAGTCCGGGCGGCCCTCGACCATCGAGCGGATGCGGTTGGTGGAGCGCTCCGGCACCCAGCGGGTATGGGCGATCGCGTCCAGCGCGATTTCGCGCAGGGTCGGGCCGTTGCCGGTGGCGACCGCCGTGGGCAGGACGCCGCCGTCCAAGTCCACGACGCCGCTTTCCTGCGCCTTGTCCATCGGGATGAACCATTGCGGGGTGCAGCGGAAGATGATCTTCGCCTTCGAGCGCCAGCTATGCGGATAGCTGTGCTTGAAATCGTCAGACGCCGCGAGCAGTCCGCCCGCTTCGCGCAGGTCGGTGCAGATCGGCCCATCCTTGCTCACGAACTTGGGGTTGATGACGCTCCCCTGTCCGCCGAGCCACAGCCAGTCCTCGCGATATTTGCCGTCGCCATCGACCGCAAAGACGGGGTTGATGCCGTTCGCCTTGCACAGCTCGAAATCATCCTCGCCATGATCCGGGGCCATATGAACGAGGCCGGTGCCGGCGTCAGTGGTGACGAAATCGCCGGGCAGGAACGGACGCGGCTTGGCGAAGAAGCCGCCGAGGTGGTGCATGGGGTGGCGGGCGACGGCACCGGCGAGTTGGGAGCCCTTTATCAGCGTGGAAGCATTCGGCAGATCGATTACGCCTTGCGAAAATTCCGCATCAGTATTTGCAGCCTTTAGACCCTGATAACCCATTCTGCGCGCGAAAGCTGGCAACAACGCCAGCGCAACCAAAAATGATCGACCGCTAATCTCCGCAAGCACATACTCAACCTCCGGCCCATAGGCCAAAGCCTGGTTCACCGGGATCGTCCAGGGCGTCGTCGTCCAGATCACGGCATGCGCGCCGACCAGTTCCGGCGCGTTCGGGGCTTCGACGATCTCGAACGCCACGTCGATCTGGGTCGAGGTCACATCCTCATATTCGACCTCGGCCTCGGCCAGCGCGGTCTTTTCGACCGGGGACCACATGACCGGCTTCGCGCCGCGATAGAGTTGGCCGCTCTGCGCGAACTTCAGCAATTCGCCGACGATGGTCGCCTCGGCGTCGAACTTCATGGTCAGATACGGGTCTTCCCAGTCGCCCATGACGCCCAGCCGCTCGAACTGCGCGCGCTGCACCGCGACCCACTTCTCCGCATAGGCGCGGCACTCGGCGCGGAACTCGGCCGCCGGGACCTCGTCCTTGTTCAGCTTCTTCTTGCGATATTCCTCCTCGATCTTCCATTCGATCGGAAGGCCGTGGCAGTCCCAGCCGGGGATGTAAGGCGCATCCTTGCCGAGCAGCGACTGGCTGCGGACGATGATGTCCTTCAGCACCTTGTTCATCGCATGGCCCATATGGATGTCGCCATTGGCGTAGGGCGGGCCGTCATGCAGGATGAAGCGCTCACGCCCCTTCCGCTTCTCGCGCAGCTTGCCGTACAGGTCCATCTCCGCCCAGCGCGCGGCGATCGCCGGCTCCTTCTGCGCCAGGCCCGCCTTCATGGGGAAGTCGGTCTTGGGAAGGAATACGGTGTCTTTGAAGTCAGGCTGGTCGGTCATGCGGGTCCGGTCAAACAAAACCCCGTTCGTCCTGAGTAGCCATTGAGCTTGTCGAAATGGCATATCGAAGGACCTGCGCGGATGCTTCGATACGGGCCTTCGACAAGCTCAGTCCCTACTCAGCACGAACGGCTGAGAGAAATATCCCGGGGGCATTAGGCGACCCGTGGCGTCGCCGCAAGGATTTGCCGCGCGCGATCGCAATCGGCGTCCATCTGCGCGACCAGCGCGTCCAGCCCGTCGAACTTCGCCTCCGGCCGCAGATATTCGATCAACTGCACCTCTATGCACTGGCCGTAGAGACTTTCGGAAAAGTCGAAGAAATAGGGTTCCAGCAATTCCTTGGGCGGGTCGAAGGTCGGGCGGATGCCCAGGTTCGCCGCCCCGTCCAGCACCCGGCCATCCGGCAGCACGCCGCGCACCGCATAGATGCCGTAGGCCGGGCGCAGATATTTCCCCATATCCACATTGGCGGTGGGATAGCCGATGGTCCGGCCCAGCTTGTCGCCATGCTGGACGGTACCCTGAATGGCGAAGGGCCGCGTCATCAGCGCTGTCGCCGTGGCGCAATCCCCGGCCTTCAGCACGTCCCGGATGCGGCTGGACGATACGACATTCCCCTCCGCATCGACGACCGCCGTCACCGCTTCGTTGGTGATGCCCAGCGCCCTGCCGAGTTGGGCAAGGCGGGACACATTGCCGCTCTTGTTGCGGCCGAAGGTGAAATCCTCGCCCGTGACCACCGCGGCGGCGCCAATTTCGTCGACCAGCATCGCCGCGAAATCATCGGCTGTCTTTGCGGCCAGCGCATGATCGAAATGGAACACCAGCATCGCATCCGCGCCCGCCGCCGCGAACAGCCTTTCCCGCTGGTCCAGGCTGGTGAGGCGGAATGGCGGCGTATCCGGGCGGAACAGGCGCACGGGATGGGGATCGAAGGTCGCGACGATAACAGGCCGCCCCTCGGCACGCGCCCGTTCGACGGCGCGCGCGACCACGGCCTGATGACCCAGATGAAATCCGTCGAAATTGCCCAGCGCGACGATGGCTCCGCGCAGGTCGGCGGGCATCGGTGCGCCGCTATCCAGCCGCCGCATGGCGCGGGCTATAGGGGGGCAGGCGAACCCGCGCAATCCATAAGCCCCGCGCGGGCACGCCGAAACCCGATGTTAAGCATGATGCGGCATGGTGCAGCCACATATCCGGGGGGACTTTTGCATGACTATCGCTTCCGCAATCAGCGGCATCGCCAGCGCCGCCACATCGGCGGTCGCCGGACCGGCCGCCGCAAAGGGCGTAAAGACCGCCTTCGACGCCATTCTCGACGAATTGAAGAAGGTCGGCCATCAAACGCCGATGGAGCGCGCCCGCGACGCTGTGCTCAAGAAGCATGACCTGTCGGAGGCGCAATATCAGGGGCTCTCCACCGAACAGCGCACTGCGATCGACAAGGAAATCGCAGAAGCCGTGCGCAAGGTCGCTGAGGCGCAGATGAGGCCGAAACGGGCTGACGGCAGTTATGCGTAAGCGAGGCGTTTGACATTTCGCCCTGAACTTCGCCGTAGGGGGGCTGTTTTTTCTTTGAGGTGAAGGGCAGGGCTTCGACAAGCTCAGCCCGAACGGTATGATTCTTCCAGCTCCTATGCCCGCCGCAGCGTCACGAAGCTGAAGGCCGGCCTTACCCCCTCCACCGGATGCGTTTCCCGCGCAATTTCCCGCCACGCAGCAGGATCGGGATAGGGGATGCTGGCGTCGCCGGGGACATCGGCATGCACCTCGGTCAGTTCGATCCGGTCCGCATGGGGCAGGAACAGGGCATAGATTTCCGCCCCCCCAATCACCGACATGGACGGCGCATTCGCCAGCCGGATGGCGGCGTCTACGCTGTGGGCGACCTCCGCCCCCTCCTCGCTCCACGCCTCGTCGCGGGTCAGCACGATATGGCGGCGGCCGGGCAGCAGGCCGGGCAGGCTGTCGAAGGTCTTGCGCCCCATCACCATCGGCCGCCCCTGCGTCAATGTCTTGAACCGGCGCAGGTCGGCCGGGAGATGCCAGGGCAACTTTCCGTCGCGGCCGATAACGCCATTGTCCGCGCGGGCCAGGATCAGGACGATTTCGGGGTGAGTGGCGGGATGGGTCAGCGGCATCGGTCGTTTTCCCTTCCTCGGTGCATCATCAAAACCCCAGCCGGGTTACATGGCCCATTTTCCGGCCCGGCCGCGCCTCATGCTTACCATAGAGATGGAGATGGCTGGCCGGATCGGCGAGTATCTCCGGCCATGCCGCCGCTTCGTCGCCGATCAGGTTCCGCATCTCGACCGTCCTTGCGGCAAGGCCGGTGTCGCCGAGCGGCAGGCCGCAGATCGCGCGGATATGGTTTTCGAACTGGCTGGTCAGCGCCCCTTCGATGGTCCAGTGGCCGCTATTGTGGACGCGCGGCGCCATTTCGTTGAACACGGGTCCTTCGGCGGACGCGAAGAACTCGACCGCCAGCACGCCGACATAATCCAGCTTCTCGGCAATGGCCCGCGCCATGCTGCGCGCCGCGTCAAGCTGTCCGGCGATCACCGGTCCGGCAGGAACAGTGGAGGTCGCCAATATGCCGCCCACATGGACATTGGCCGCGCTGTCCCAGAAGCGCAGGTCGCCATCGCCGCCGCGCACCAGGATGACGGAAAACTCCTGATCGAAGCGGACAAATCCTTCCAGGATCGACGGCGCGCGCTTCACGGCATTCCATGCGCCGACTGCCTCGCCAGCATCGCCGATCCGCACCTGCCCCTTGCCGTCATAGCCCATGCGGTTGGTCTTGAGGATCGCGGGCGCGTCCATCCGCTCCAGCGCCGTCTCCAGATCGTCGAGACTATCGACCGGTGAGAAAGGCGCAGTCACGCCGCCAAGGTCGCAGACGAAGCGCTTCTCGGCCAGCCGGTCCTGCGCGATCCGCAAGGCGTTGACGCCCGGCCGGACCAAGCCATGGCCCGCCAGCACATCCAGCGCCGCCGTGTCGATATTCTCAAACTCATAGGTGACGACGTCGACCATGTCGGCGAATTTCGCCAACGCCTGCCCGTCCGTATAGTCGGCCTGCGTCCAGTGGGGAGAAACATCGGCCGCCGGACCGCTCTCCTCCGGCGCGAAGATATGCGTGCGATAGCCAAGCTGCGCCGCCGCCATCGCCAGCATTCGCCCAAGCTGGCCGCCGCCCAATATGCCGATGGTGGAGCCGGGAGGAATGACCGTCATCAACGCGCCTTCATTCCGGCGTTTCCGCAACGGAGTCCGTCTGCTTCGCCCGCCAGACCTCAAGCCGTCCGGCGAGGTCATCGTCCGTGGTCGCCAGCATCGCTGCGGCCAGCAAGGCCGCATTGGTCGCCCCCGCCTTGCCGATCGCCAGCGTGCCGACGGGAATGCCGGCCGGCATCTGAACGATGGAAAGCAGGCTGTCCATGCCAGAGAGCGCCTTGGATTCCACCGGCACGCCCAGCACCGGCAGGCGCGTCATCGCCGCCGCCATGCCGGGAAGATGCGCAGCGCCGCCCGCGCCCGCGATGATCGCCTTCAGTCCGCGCCCGGCGGCCGATTTCGCATAATCATACAGGCGGTCCGGCGTGCGGTGGGCGGACACCACCTTGCACTCGTGCGTGATCCCCAGAGCATCCAGTATTTCGGCCGCATGGCGCATGGTCTCCCAATCGGACCTGCTGCCCATGATGATGCCGACCTGAACCTGATCCGCCATTGCCGTGCTTCCCACCCCTAAAGCGCGCGGCTGCGCCGCCCGGAAGCACAGCCCCTTAACCGGATGAATCTGCGCCGTCCAGCATACATCCGTTCGCCCTGAGCGAAGTCGAAGGGCATAGCTGAACTTGTCGAAGCCGCTTCGCCTCCGCTCAGCCCGAACGGATCATGATAAGCCTCTCAGCGCTCCGACAGATAATAGCGGTCGAGCGCCGCCAGATTGTCGTCCAGTTCGTAGACGATCGGCTGGCCGGTCGGGATCTCCAGCTCGGTGATCTCCGCATCCGGGATACCCGACAGATGCTTGACCAGCGCGCGCAGCGAATTGCCGTGGGCGGAGATGACGACCCGCTTGCCCGCTTTCAGTTCCGGCGCGATGCGGCTTTCCCAATAGGGCAGCACGCGGGCGATCGTGTCCTTCAGGCTCTCGGTCGACGGGATGGCGATGCCGTCATAGCGGCGGTCCTTCGACAGATCGAACTCGCCGCCCGCCTCCAGCGGCGGCGGCGGCGTATCGAAGCTGCGGCGCCACACCTTGACCTGCGCATCGCCATGCTTGGCCGCGGTTTCCGCCTTGTTGAGACCGGTCAGCCCGCCATAATGGCGTTCATTGAGGCGCCAGTCCTTTTCGACGGGGAGCCAGAGACGCCCCATTTCCTCCAGCACGATGTTCAGCGTCTTGATCGCGCGGGTCTGGACGGAGGTGAAGCAGCAATCGAAATCAAGCCCCTTCTCCTTCAGCAACTGGCCGGCCGCACGCGCCTCTCCCGCGCCCTTCTCCGTCACATCCACATCCCACCAGCCGGTGAAGCGGTTTTCAAGATTCCACGCGGATTGGCCATGGCGGATGAGGACGAGTGTCGGCATGGGTCGCTGTCTCCGTAAGCTAGGTTTGCCCAATTGCGGCCCTCCATAACGGCAAATCCGTCCTGCGCAACTTGCCCCGCCCAACTGTTTCATGGAAGGACAGCCGCGCCATAGAGGAGGAGTGAGATATGGGCATCGAGCGGCGCGTGACGATATATGACGGCCCCGGCGGCCCGTTCGAGGGCATGGCCATTGCCGATCCGGCCGCGGGACCGCGCCCCGGCCTGTTGCTGATCCCGAACGTGCTGGGCACCAAGGAGGATGATTTCCTGCGTGGCGAAAAGATTGCAGCGCTGGGCTATTCGGTCTTTGTCGCCGACGTCTTCGGCCAGGGCAAGCGCCCCACCCGCGACGACCCGGACAGGGCGCGCTACATGACGGAGCTGAACAATGACCGCACGCTGCTGAAGGCGCGGCTTGGCGTTTCCCTGGATGCGCTGAAGGCCATGCCGGAAACCGACCCGTCGAAATGCGCGGCGTTCGGCTTCTGCTTCGGCGGCAAATGCGTTCTCGACATGGCGCGCGCTGGCCTGGATGTGAAGGGCGTCGTCAGTTTCCACGGCGTCTATGACGCCCCGCCCTATCCCAACGTCACGCCGATCGGGCCGAAAGTGCTGGTCTGCCACGGGTGGGACGATCCGCTATGCCCGCCGGATGCCACGGCCGCGCTGGCGAAGGAACTGACCGAGGGCAAGGCCGACTGGCAGATCCACGCCTATGGCCATACCGGCCATGCCTTCACCGATGAATCGGTCAACATGCCCGGCCAGCATTTCGGATATAGCCCGGATGCGGACCGCCGCAGTTGGAAGGCGTCGATGGATTTCCTGGAGGAAATCTTCGCCTGAACAAAAAATGCGCACCCCATGTCACAGAGCATGGGGCTGTCTCGTCTTGTCGGCATCACCTGATGAAAGGACAAGATGATGCATACGCAACTGAACTGGATGGACGCCCAGCCCGCCGCCGCAAAGGCCATGATGGCGCTGGAGGGCGCGGTGCTGAAAGGCGCGATCGAAAAGCCGCTGGCCGAGCTGGTCCGCATGCGGGTGTCGCAGATGAACGGCTGCGCCTTCTGCATGGACATGCACAGCCACGACATGATCAAGGCGGGCGAGAATCCGCAGCGCATCTTCGTCCTGAGCGGCTGGCGCGATTCGCCGGTATTTTCTGGGCGCGAACGCGCTGCGCTGGCGTGGGCCGAAGCAATGACCTCGCTCGCCTCCGGTCACCCGGATGCGGCGGCCCATGAAGCGCTCGACGCGCATTTCACCGATGCGGAAAAGGTGGAACTGACGCTGCTGATCGTCACGATCAACGGCTGGAACCGCTTCGGCGTCGGCTTCGGCATGGTCCACCCGCTGCGGAATTAGGCCATTCCCGTCCCTCGCGCCGGATTGTAGAACCCGCCGATGCTCCCCGCCCACGCCTTCGAAACCCACCGGTCGCACCTTCTGGGCGTCGCCTACCGGATGCTGGGCTCGCTGGCGGAGGCGGAGGACATCGTGCAGGAAAGCTGGCTGCGTTGGGAACGGACGGAGCAGGACGGTATCGCCAATCCGCGCGCTTTCCTGTCCCGGATCGTCACCAATTTGTGCCTAGACCAGATGAAGTCGGCGCGGGCGCGGCGGGAGGAATATGTCGGCCCGTGGCTGCCGGACCCCGTGGCCGAAGGCGTCGGGCCGGATGTCGAGGCGGAGCGCGCCGACTCCCTCTCCGTCGCCCTGCTGCTGGCGCTGGAGCGCCTTTCTCCGCTCGAACGCGCAGCGTTCCTGCTGCACGACATATTCGACATGGATTATCCGGAGGTCGCTTCCCAGCTCGGCCGCTCGGAAGCGAGCTGCCGCCAGCTTGCAGCGCGCGCACGGGCGCATGTGCAGACCGACAAGCCCCGCTTCCGCATTGCGCAGGATGAAGGCGACCGGCTTGTCGACGCCTTTCTCGCAGCGTCGCAGAGCGGCGAGACCAGCGCTTTCGCCAGTTTGCTGACCGATGATGTCGCCTTCCATGGCGATGGCGGCGGCGTGAAGATCGCCGCCATGAACATCATCAAGGGGGCGGACAAGGTGGCGCGCTTCTTCCTGGGCATCGTGCACAAGTCCGGCGATTATCCACGCCGCATCCTGTGGCGCGGGCGGATCAACGGCCTGCCCGGCTATGTCAGCATGGAGCGGGGGGACACGTTGCAATCCACGGCCTTCGACATCGAGGATGGGCGGATCAAGGCGATCTACATCATCCGCAATCCGCACAAGCTCCGCCATCTGGCGCAACTGGCGTCGTCGCCAGCCTGAATTAGTGGCCCGAATTAACGGCCCAGCCGCCTATATCATCGAGATGTTGCCTCGACGGGGACCGCCCGCTAGACAGCGCCCCACTTCACACCAGATATGTCAGGAGCAGGCCGTGGCCGGCCATAGCAAATTCAAGAACATCATGCATCGCAAGGGCGCGCAGGACAAGAAGCGCTCCGCCATGTTCTCCAAGCTTTCGCGCGAAATCACCGTCGCCGCGAAGATGGGCATGCCCGACCCGGACATGAACCCGCGCCTGCGCCTGGCGGTCAACGCGGCCAAGGCGCAGTCGATGCCCAAGGACAATATCCAGCGCGCGATCGACAAGGCGGCTGCGGCGGGCGGCGAGAATTATGAAGAAGTGCGGTATGAGGGTTACGGCCCCGGCGGCGTCGCGATCATTGTAGAGGCGCTGACCGACAACCGCAACCGCACCGCCACCAACGTCCGCACGGCCTTTTCCAAGAATGGCGGAAATCTGGGCGCATCCGGCGCGGTCAGCCATGGTTTTGATCGCATGGGCCTGATCACCTACCCCGCCGCCGCGGGAGACGCCGAGAAGGTGTTCGAGGCCGCTCTGGAAGCTGGAGCCGAGGATGTCGCCTCGTCCGAGGACGAGCATGAGATCTGGACCGCGATGGATGCCCTGCATGAAGTCGCAAAGGCCCTGGAAGCCACGCTGGGCGAGGCCGAGAGCGCCAAGCTTGCGTGGAAGCCGCAGACCACGGTCGAGATGGACGAGACCAACGCGGCGACCCTGCTCAAGCTGGTCGATACGCTGGAAGATGATGATGACGTCCAGACGGTCTGGGGCAATTACGAAGTCTCCGACGCGGTGATGGAGAAGCTGGGCTGATGACTGGCCCCTCCCCGGACGGAGAGGGGCTGTCGTCATGCTGATCCTTGGCATCGACCCCGGCCTGGGCACGACCGGCTGGGGCATTATTTCCGCCGATGGCAATCGCCTGAGCCATGTCGCCAACGGCCAGATCCGGACAGATGCTAAGGCGCCCCTCGCCCAACGCCTGCTTGCCCTCGACGCTGCGCTCACCGACCTGATCCTGATGCATCGGCCGGGCGGCGCGGCGGTCGAGGAAGTGTTCGTCAACGCCAATCCGCAATCCACGCTGAAGCTCGGCCAGGCGCGCGGGGTCTGCCTGTTGAACGCAGCGCGCGCCAATCTGGACGTTGGCGAATATGCGGCGCGACTGGTCAAGAAATCAGTCGTTGGCGTCGGCAACGCCAGCAAGGATCAGATTCACGCAATGGTCGGCCGCCTTCTGCCGGGCGCGGCCATTGCAGGTCCCGATGCGGCCGATGCCCTCGCTGTGGCGATCACCCATGCCCATCATCAGGCAACGGCGCGGCGCATTGCACGATAGATAGCCTCCCGGGGCAATATTGGCTCCCCGACGGCCTTGTGACGACAGCGAATCGACCCCCGGAAAAGCTTAATTTCTTCGTTGGCGCTGCACCAAATTCACTCCAATATTTCCGTTTTGTTCACGCGGCGCCGGACAGGCCAATATCGCGTTAACCATGAAACTTATTGACTTAAGTTAATAAGAAAAAAGGCAAATTTACTCCGCAGCGAATAAGAGCTTAGCTTTAAATTTACTGTAATGGTGCAATGCGATAACCATTAACACGCGGACGTAAGTTCCGCACTATTGCGGTGGGCAATCATGAAATCTGTTTGGAAGTCCTCGATTCTGGGGATGATGGCTGGCGGCCTTGCCGCATGCGGCGGCGGGTCCGATGGCGCGCCGGTATCGGCATCATCCCAAAAGGGTGAGCAGGCGGGCGTGGCGACAGCTTTGCCAGCCCAGGCCCCTACGCCTGCACCGACCTCCTCGCCCGCTGCAGCGGCGGCCGAGGAGCGCCTGCTCCTGCCCGACAACACGCTTTATGCACCGGGCGATTATTTCGCTTATGCCTCGCCCTGGTGCGCGACCTATGACCCTTCGCTGGCGGTGGGCCGCAATATCGTCGACACCATCAGCATCCTGCGATCGACCTTCCCCAATGATGTCGTGATTTCGGCAAAGTCCCGGACAATTACCCGACCGTTTCCCGGTGCGGCGTTTATGGCTATAACGCGATCACCTTCGGCCATTATCTGACCGTCAACAGCGCGGCGAAGATGCAGCCGATGCAGGTGAAGAACATCCGCACCCTCTCCATGCAGTTCGATATGTCCCTGTCGGGGGATGGCGAGTTCAACATTCTGGCGGAATCCTTCCTGACGGGCGCGGCGAAGGATTTCGGCACGAAGCTGGAGATCGGATTCTACACGCACAGCACTCCTCGGTCCGCGTCCTTCGCGCGCAGCGGCACGCCCATCGGCACCTATGTCGACAATGCAGGGCGAAGCTGGACAGTGACGAAGGTGGACGATTTCGTCATGTTCCTGCACGGCAGCGGCGATCTGCTCACGGGAATGCTGGATATCAAAGGGGCTTACACCTTCCTGATGAACCGCGGCGTGCTGACCGGCAATGAGTGGTTCAATGGCGTATCGCTGGGCATGGAGCCGATGCGGGGGAATGGCGTGGCGGCGATCCATACATGGTCAGTCACCTACGGGTGATTGCACCCGCAATTTAGCTATACGCTTAATTTTCCGCTCGAAACGAACCGGGAACATCGCTAAGCCCATCGCATGATTGCGAAGCTGAGGGGCATATTGGACAGCACCGGCATCGACCATGCCGTCATTGACGTCGGCGGGGTCGGCTATCTTGTCGGCGCCTCGTCCCGCACCCTCGCCGCGCTTGGGTTTGCAGGCGAAGCGGTCACCGTCCACACCGAAATGCTGGTCAGCGATGACGCCATCCGCCTCGTCGGTTTCGCAAGCGCGGAGGAGCGCGACTGGTTCCGCCTGCTGACCGGCGTGCAGGGTGTGGGCGCGCGGGTGGCGCTGGCCATCCTGTCCGCGCTGGAGCCTGCCGAAATCCACCGAGCAGTAGCCATGGGCGACAAGGCCATGGTCTCCCGCGCCAATGGCGTCGGACCGAAGCTCGCCCAGCGCATCGTCATGGAATTGAAGGACAAGATCGGCGTGGCTCCGGCGGGCGCGGCGATTGCTGCGGGGACCGCCCCCCTTCCCGGCGGCAGCCATAGCGCCGACGCCGTATCCGCCCTCCAGAATCTGGGCTTCAAGCCCGCCGAAGCCAGCGCCGCCGTGGCAGCGGCCGAAGCGGAGGCCGGTGACGGCGCAACGCTGGATGCGCTGGTGCGGCTGGCGCTACGGAAGGCGGCGAAGTGAGCAACGACGCAACCGATATTAATCCCGACATTATACGGCGGGTTGGAGAGTTAGAGCTTGCTAGCGCAACTCATTCAAGAACTGTTTTATTGGAAGCTCATCAAGACGCATACAAGTGGCTTCTTGCTTCTCTGCTGGCTATCAATAGTGCAGGAATTTTCACTTTGCTCAGCTTTCAGCTAATTTCCATTAGAGCGAGAGTTATAATTGCGATTTTATTCTATCTAGGAATAATGGCAGCTCTATTGAGTAGCTATCTGAGTCAGCGCGCCAATCGGGCACTTATTGGACCGCTTGGTGAATTGATGGGCTATTGGATAACGGTCGCTCACGATGGCGAATTGCTCCCCGAAGCTTTCGAAGCGATCAACCAGAAAATTCAATCTGCAGTGCAGCAAGCTAGGCCTACTCAGGTTGCAGGTTGGGCGTCTGCCGTCTTCTTTTCCCTCGGAGTGATCAGCGTCGGCATAATGCTAATATATTCGCCTCTGCCCTCTTCGATCCCAACACACAACGAGCATCACGATTTCCAGAGTTCTAATCATTGACCGACACCGACCGCCTCATCACGCCCGCTCGCCGCGCTGAGGACGCGGACGCCGCGCTGCGGCCCAAGTCGCTTGACGAGTTCATTGGGCAGCAGGCGGCGCGGGAGAATCTGCGCATCTTCATCCAGGCGGCGAAGCAGCGAGGCGAGGCGCTGGATCATGTGCTGTTCTTCGGCCCGCCCGGCCTTGGCAAGACCACTCTCGCCCAGATCGTGGCGAAGGAGATGGGCGTAGGTTTCCGCGCCACGTCCGGCCCCGTCATCGCCAAGTCCGGCGACCTTGCCGCGCTCCTCACCAATCTGGATGAGGGCGACGTGCTGTTTGTGGATGAAATCCACCGCCTGAACCCCGCTGTCGAGGAAATCCTCTACCCGGCGATGGAGGACCGCGCGCTTGACCTGATGATCGGCGAAGGCCCGTCGGCCCGTTCCGTGCGCATCGACCTGCCCAATTTCACGCTGGTCGGCGCGACGACGCGGCAGGGGTTGCTGACGACGCCGCTGCGCGACCGTTTCGGCATTCCCGTGCGCCTGCAATTCTACACGGTGCCGGAGCTGGAACTGGTCGTGCGCCGCGCCGCCGGGCTGCTTGGCCTTACAGTCACGCCGGAGGGATCGACCGAGATCGCCCGCCGGTCTCGCGGGACGCCGCGCATTGCCGGACGGCTGCTGCGCCGGGTGCGCGATTTCGCCAATGTCGCGAATGCGGGGCAAGTCGACGCGAAGGTCGCCGACGCCGCACTGAACCGGCTGGAGGTCGACCATCTGGGCCTCGACCTGATGGACAGGCGCTATCTCACCATGATCGCGGACGTTTATCGCGGCGGCCCCGTGGGCGTGGAGACGCTGGCCGCTGGTCTTTCCGAACCGCGCGACACGGTTGAGGAAGTGATCGAACCCTATCTGATCCAGTTGGGCCTCATCGCCCGGACCGCGCGGGGGCGCTGCCTCAACGGTCCCGGCTGGAAGCATCTGGGCCTCACCCCGCCCGAAGGGTCGCAGGACGGGCTGTTCGATTAAGGCGGATCCGTTCGGACTGCTGACAAGAGGCGCGTGACTCTTGTCAGTGTCGAAGTGCTGTCCTTACCAAAGAGAAGTGCAGCCCTTCGACAAGCTCAGGGCGAACGGATCGATAGAAAAGCCGCAGCCATAGGCCATCGATCTGCCGTTCCGCATCAAGGACGAACCGAGCCATCCGCTCCGCAAATGGTTTCGTTCCCGTCATTTCTTGCTTTGCCTGCGAGTCGCATCATGGTTAAAGGCCCAATGCCTGCCCGCCTTCAGCCCAAGCCGGCACTTCCTGATGCGCCTTGCCTGCCTGCGCCTGTGGGCGGGTTGTTTGCGTCGGGCGTCCATTATTATCCGGTGCGGGTCTATTTTGAGGATACCGACGCCGGGGGCGTGGTCTATCACGCTAATTATCTCCGCTATATGGAGCGCGCGCGATCGGACATGCTGCGCCTGGCCGGGATCGACCAGCGCGGGAACCTGGAGGGGGGCGAAGGCGTCTATGCGGTTGCCGATCTCTCCATCGCCTATCGCCGTCCGGGCCGCCTGGACGATGACCTGGTGGTGAAAAGTACGGTGCAATCGATCGGCGCCGCGACATGCACGATCCACCAGTCGGTGCTGCGCGGCGAGGATATGTTGACCGAAGGCACCGTCACTGTCGCCTTTATCACACCCCAGGGCCGCCCCCGGCGTCAGCCGCGGCACTGGATCGAAATTTTCACCCGCCTCAGCCAAGGGGAAGACCTCCGCATATGAGCATCGCCCTACCCAGCGTCAGCCTTGCCACCGGCGCTGCCACAATTTCACCCGTCGCCCTGTTTCTTCAGGCCGATATCGTCGTGAAGATCGTCATGCTGGGCCTGCTGCTCGCCAGCATCTGGACCTGGGCGATCATCATCAGCTTCGGCGTCAAGCTTTCCCGCACCCGCAAGGGATGCGACCAGTTCGAAAAGGATTTCTGGCGGACCGAGGATATTGACCGCTTTTTCGAAGGCAAGTCGAAGTCCGACCTTCCGGCCGCGAAGGTCATGGCCGCTGGCGTCACCGAGTGGCGCCGCTCCACCGCCGCCCGCGCCATCGACCGCGACGGCACCCGCGACCGTCTGGCCACCGCCATGAGCAGCGCGTCCGCTTCCGAGATCGACCAGCTTTCCGACCGCCTGAATATCCTGGCAACTGTAGGCAGCGTCGCGCCCTTTGTGGGCCTGTTCGGCACCGTCTGGGGCATTATGCGCGCCTTCACCTCGATCGCGGCAGAGCAGAATAGCAGCCTCGCGGTTGTCGCGCCGGGCATTGCGGAGGCGCTGTTCGCCACCGCCATCGGCCTGTTCGCGGCGATCCCGGCCGTCATCGCCTACAACCGGTTCAGCCATGGCATCAACCGGCTGGAGGCGAAGCTGGCGCGCTTTGCCGACGGTTTCTACGCCATGTTGAGCCGTGAGCTGGAGGCCCAGAAATAATGGGCATGGGCTCCCCCTCCAACCGCCGGGGCGGTCGCCGCGCGCCGATGGCGGACATCAATGTGACGCCGCTGGTCGACGTCATGCTGGTGCTGCTCATCATCTTCATGGTCACCGCGCCGCTGCTGGTGACTGGCGTGCCCGTGAACCTGCCGCAGAACCGGGCCAAGGCGCTGGATCAGGACCAGAAACCCTCCGTGGTCTCCATCGACAGCGACGGGGCGATCTTCGTCGACGATTCAGAGGTGACGGAAACCGATCTGCCCAGCCGCCTCGCGGAAATCCGGTCGGCGGGAACGCAGGATGATCAGCCCCCGCAGATATTCCTGCGGGCGGACAAAGGGATCGATTATGGCCGCGTCAGCCTTGTGCTCGGCGAGTTGAACCGCGCGGGCCTTAACAAGGTCGCGCTGGTCAGCACGGCATCGCAGGAACGCACCCGCCCTGTCAGCATGGATTCAGAAAGAGAGCCATAAGGTCCTCCCCGGCATGGAAAGAACGGAAAAGATCGGCCTTGGAATCGCGACGGCGGCGCACGTGCTGCTGTTTGGCGCGCTTTCGACGACCTTTCTCTCGACGCCCAATCCGCTGAAGCTCAACTCCCCGCCGATCGACGTGTCGATGGTGGATGAGATCGCGCTGAAATCCGCCGCGCCGAAAATCTCCGTCGAGCCGCCGCCGCCCAGCGAAGCGCCGGAGAAGGGACCGACGGAGGAAGCCGCGCCCGCGCCCTCTCCACGCGAAGTGGAGCCGGAGGTCGTGCCCGCGCCGCCGCCGCCCAAGCCTGCGCCGCCGCGCAAGGAAGCCGAAAAAGCGAAACCCAAGCCGCCCGCCCCCGCAAAGGCGGCGGAGAAACCAAAGCCGGTCAAGGAAAAGCCCAAGGAAACGCCCGCCAAGCCGTCAAATTCGACCGCCAAGGGCAAGACCGACCGGCCGCGCGGATCCTTGCTGGGCGACGATTTCCTGAAGGGCATCCAGACCGAAGCGCCGAGCAAGGTCAAGGCCGCCGCGCCTCCGGCAACGTCCGTTGGGCCTGCCCAGAAGGCGGCGCTGGACGCCGAAATCCGTCGCCAGCTCAAACCCTATTGGAAATCCCCGACGGGTTCGGATGTGGAACTGCTGCGCACCACAGTCGCCGTAGAGCTCAACCGGGACGGCTCTATCTCCGGCGCGCCGGAGATCTTTGAGACTACCGGACAAACCGCCAGCAATCGTTCGCAGGTCAAGCTGCATCAGGAACAGGCCATCAAGGCCATCAAGCTTGCTTCTCCCTTCAAGCTTCCGGCCGATCTCTATGACGGCTGGAAATCCCTTCGTATCGCATTCGACAAGAGGCTCTCACAATGACCCCCATTATCAAGAGGATCGCCTTCGCCACCGCTACAGCCCTCGTGGCGCTCGCTGCCCCAGCACAGGCGCAGCTCAGCGTCGACGTGACGGATGAAAGCGCATCGAACCTGAAAATCGCCGTGCCCGCCATGCCGGCGCAACAATCGGTTTCGACCCCTGCGGGCACCACCGACGAGTTGGGCCGCAAGATAGCGGAAGTCATTGCCTCCGATCTTAAGGGGTCGGGTCTGTTCGAACCTTCCGGTCCGGCGGGGTTGAAGGCGGTGACAGTGCCGGAAGTCACCTTCCCCCAATATGATCATTGGTCCTCCATGGGCATGGAGGCGCTGGTGCAGGGCTATGTCCGCTCCACCGGCGGAGATGCCGAAATCACCGTTGGCTGCTATCTTTACGATGTCGCCCTGAAATCCGAGCTTACGCGTCAGGGTTATGTCGTCTCGCCGCGCGACTGGCGCCGCGCCGCGCACAAATGCGCCGACGCCATCTATGCGCGCCTGTCCGGCGAAAGTCCCTTCTTCGACAGCCGCATCGCCTACATCGCTGAAAGCGGCCCCAAGGATAACCGCGTGAAGCGGCTCGCCATCATGGATTCGGATGGCGCCAACCACCGCTTCATCACCAACGGACAGTCGCTGGCGCTGACCCCACGCTTCTCACCGGATTATGGCTCGATCGTCTATGTGAGCTATCTCAATCGTCGCGTCCGCATTTTCGTCTATGACATCGGCACGGGAAAACAGCGGCTTGTGACCGAAAGCTCGAACGCCACTTTCGCGCCGCGCTGGTCGCCGGACGGCCGCTCCATCCTGTTCTCGATGGCGGTTGCGGGCAATACGGACATTTATCGCGTTCCCGCCGCCGGCGGCACGCCCGTCCGCCTGACAACCTCGCCGGGCATCGACGTGGGCGGCAGCTATTCTCCCGACGGTTCGAAGATCGTCTTTGAAAGCGACCGTTCCGGCAGTCAGCAGATTTACGTCATGAATGCCGATGGTTCCGGCCAGCAGCGGATCAGCCATGGCGGCGGCCGCTACGCCACGCCGGAATGGAGCCCACGCGGCGACCAGATCGCCTTCACCAAGATTAGCGGCGACTTCAAAATCGCAGTCATGACGCCGGGCGGCGACAATGAGCGCATCCTGACCAATGGCTGGCAGGATGAGCAGCCCACATGGGCGCCGAACGGCCGCGTCCTGCAATTCTTCCGCACCAGCCCGGGCCGCAGCGGCGGCAGTCAGGTGTGGCAAGTCGACCTTACGGGCGTCAACGAACGGCGCATTCCGACCCCGCTTAACGGCTCCGATCCGGCATGGGGCCCGTTGCTTCCGTGAAATGAATTTTCAACGGCATGGAACTCAATCGTCTTGACAGCGTAACAATCTCGCAGAAGTCTTGATTTTCACTGGTGCAGGCACCTATCCAACATGCGTAATGAGGAGAAAAACATGAAAACAGTGTCCCGTACCCTGATGATGGCCACCGCCGTCATCGCGCTGGCGGCATGCTCGAAGAAGCCGCCAGAGGAGCTGCCCCCCGCTCCCGTCGACAACAGCACGCCTGCGCCGCCGCCCGCACCCAGCGGCCCCATCAAGGGCAGCCAGGAGGACTTCCTGGCCAGCGTATCGTCCGACCGCGTGCTGTTCGGCACCGACGAGTTCGACATCGACGCGCAGGATCAGGCGACGCTGCAGAGCCAGGCCCAGTGGCTGCAGGCCAACCCGACCGTTCGCGTGACCATCGAAGGCCATTGCGACGAGCGCGGCACCCGCGACTACAACCTGGCACTGGGCGAGAAGCGCGCCAATTCGGCCAAGAACTATCTCGCCTCGATCGGCATTGATCCCAGCCGCATCACCACCATCAGCTACGGCAAGGAGCGGCCGGCTGCGATGGGTTCGGATGAGAGCGCATGGGCGCAGAACCGCCGCGCGGTGACCGTCACCGTCCAGTAAGACTGGCGCAGGTAAAAAAGAAGACCCGCCGATCGATGAGATCGGCGGGTTTTTATTGGAAGCATATGCCGTCGCATTTGGGCCGTTCGGGCTGAACCTGTCGAAGCCCAGCACTCCTAACGCTCAGGGCGAACGGAAGCCGGGCATTCTTTCGATTTGGCGCTACTTGCGCCGCGTTCCCGTCATCGCCGCCGATCCGAACGCGCCAAGCTGGATCGTGCCCGTCAGCGTGTCGCCCTCAATGATCGCCTCGGCCTCCAGCACCATGGGCATGGGCACTGTCATCTCCATCTTCCAGGTCAGGCGATTGCCGTCCACTTCCCCGTCCTTGACGTCCAGGGAACCGAGCGGCCCGGCATTGGTGCCGTGAAAGCTGTCGCCGCTGCTTATGACCGTGAAAACGCTCGGCTGATCGCCCATCGGCGTTTTCGTGATGCAATCATAGGCGCCGTCTACCTTGGCCATTCTTCGTCTCCATTCTTGATGCGTATCGACCCTGCCCGCGCTTATTTCGCGGGTGCGGCTTTGCTGTCAACGACAGTGATCGGCATGCCCAGCTCCTTGAGCTGCGGCAGCACCTGAGCCTTGTCGCCCACGACGACCCAGGTCAGCTTGGCCGGATCGATCATCTTGCGCGCGACCGCATCCAGCTCCGGCGCGGTCAACTTCCTGTATCGCTCCGCCAGCGTCTCGACGAAATCGAACGGCCGCTTATACATGACGTCCCGCTGCATCTCGCCCAGCACATCGGCTGACGTTTCGTAGCTGCCCGGAAGCTCCCGGATGCTGCCATTAATGGTGCGCTCCAGTTCAGCCTGCGTGATCCCCTTTGTCGTCAGGAAATCGCCAATCTGCTGTTTCAGGACGGCAATCGACGCGCCCGTCTTGTCCGCCTGAACCGGGGCGAGAACGACAAAGGGTATCTGCCCCTCAAACCGGTTGATCGTCGAGCGCACGCCATAGGACCAGCCCTTTGTCTCGCGCAGATCCATATTGATGCGGCTGAGGAAATTGCCGCCCACGATATCATTCGCCTGCAGGAAATCGACAAGATCGTCGGTTCCCTTGGCGTCGAGCAACTGGCCCGCATAAATCATCGATTGCGGCGATTGCGGCCGGTCGACCAGCACGATTTGCGGCTTGGCGGCTGGTACGGGCACGTTGAAATCCTTGGTGCCCGGCAGATCGCGGGTCATCCGCCAGGTGCCGAACCGTTCCTCCAGCATGGGCTTCAGGACATCAAGCGTGGTGTCGCCGACAACGAAGATCGCCGCATTGTCGCCGCGAATCCATTTATTGTGGAAGCTCGCCAGATCGTTCCGAGTCAGCTTCGCCACTACTGCGGGATCGCCAGTGCCGCTGGTGGGGCGGCCATAGGGATGGTCCTTCCCATAAAGCAGGGGCGGCAAGGTGCGGCTGGCGATTGCGCGAGGCTCCGTCAGTTCCTGCGCAATCTGCGCAAGCCGCGTCGCGCGGATGCGTTCAAGCTCCTTCGCATCGAACGCCGGGTTCTTGATAACGTCCGCCAGCAGGTCGAGCGAAGGCGCCAGATTGGGCGTCAGCGCATACATGGATACGGACGTGCTATCCATGCTGGCGCTGGTGGCGATCGCGGCGCCGAGACGTTCCTGCGCCTCCGCGATCTGGACGCTGTTCAGCGTCCGCGTGCCTTCCTTCAGCATCGTCAGCATCAGCGCCTGGGTACCCAAAGCATCCTTGGGATCGGCGGCATTGCCCGCGTTGAACACCACGGACATGCGAACCGTCGGCACGGTGTCACGTCGCGCGAAATACACCTTTACGCCGTTGGAGAGCGTCGTCGTTTCCACGGCCGGGAAATCAATATTCGGGATCGGCCCGACGTCGGGCAGCTTGCTGCGATCAACGGCGGCGAGCGGTCCCTTCGCCGATGCGCCAGGAGCGGTCTCGCCATCCTCCGCCACATAATGCGCCGGCGCGGCGACGATGCCGGTACGCTTCGACACCTTTCCGCCCGCTTCCTCATAGGCGTCGCGTTCGCCCGGCTCGACGGTCAGGGCGAATACAGGGCGGGTCAGCCATTTCTGCATGGCGGCGGTGACTTGCGCAGGCGTGGCGGCCGCCATCTCCTTCAGCTCCCTCTTGTAGAAGGCTGGATCGTTGGAATATAGCTCGCCCTCGGCCAGCGTGACGGCCTTGCCGCCGTCACCGCCCACCTGCTCCAGCCCGCCTATGCGCCCAGACAGATCGGTGGTCGCCACCCGCTTCACCTCGTCGGCGGTCGGGCCTTTCGCGAAATAGTCGGTGAGAATTTCGTCCAGCCGCTTGCCAACGACAGCGGGGTCAATGCCGGGCTTCACATTGGCCGTCACCTCAAAGAAGGCGAGTTGCGCAAAGTCCTGAACATCGGCCGTCACGCTGACGGCAAGCTGCTCATCGCGCACCAGAATATTGTCGAGCCGCGACGACGCAAGGCCGCCAAGCACGCTGGCGCCGATGCCCAGCGGCACGGAATCGGGATCGTTGAGGCCCGGCACGGTCCACCAGCGATAGAGGCGCGTGGTGGCCACATGGTCCTTCATCACCATATCCTTGCGCGCCGGGAGCGTCGGCACGGGGACATTGACCGGCGCGACCTTCGCCCCCGCCGGGATATCGCCGAAATATTTGGTGACGAGCGTCTTTGCCGTCTTCACGTCGATATCGCCCGCCAACACCAGCACCGCGTTGTTCGGGCCATAATGTCCGATGAACCAGTCCTTCACATCGGCCAGGCTGGCGCTGTCCAGGTCCGCCATCGAGCCGATCGTGGAGTGCTGATAGGGGTGACCGTCCGGCAACAGGCCGGCAAGCTGCGCATATTCGACAAGGCCATAAGGCTGATTGTCGCCCTGCCGCTTTTCGTTCTGGACAACGCCACGCTGGTTATCCAGCTTCGACTGGTCGATGCCGCCGAGCAGATGCCCCATGCGGTCGCTCTCCAGGAACAGCGCCACCTCCAGCGCAGAGGTGGGCACGGTCTCATAATAGTTGGTGCGGTCGAACCAGGTCGATCCGTTGAGGTCCGTCGCGCCGATCTGCTGCAGGGGTTCGAAGAAATCGCCGGGCGCGTTTTCCGACCCGTTGAACATCAGATGTTCGAAAAGATGGGCAAAACCGGTCTTGCCCTTCGGCTCATTCTTCGACCCGACATTGTACCAGACGGATACCGCCACCACGGGGGCCTTGCGATCGGTATGAACGATGACGCGCAGGCCGTTTTTCAGCGTGAATTGCTTGTAGGGAATGTCCACCGCCGCGACGAGCGCCTCGACCGGCGCCGCCGGAGCTGGCGCGGCGGCCGCTACGGGTGCGGCGGTTTGCGCATGGGCCAAGGATGAGGATAGCGCCAGCGACGAGGCCATCAGGCCAAGAGCGATCGAACGAAGCATGGGGGGATCCTTTGCATGACCGTGCAGGGCCGCGCCGGAGCAGCCCGATATGGCGGGAGAATAGGCAAGGCGTTATAGCGGTGCAATACGGTTTCAGCCGGAGAAAGTTGTAGGTGAAATCGATGATGGGAGGAGACGCCTCTTGTGTTGCAAATAGGCAACACTATATCGCTGCCACAGTCATCAAGAGGGTGTCATGAATATCGAGAAGTTCACCGATCGCGCCAAGGGTTTCCTGCAATCCGCGCAAACCGTGGCCATCCGCATGAGCCACCAGCGGATCAGCCCGGAGCATCTGCTAAAGGCGCTGCTGGAGGACGATCAGGGCATGGCGTCCGGCCTGATCCGGGCGGCGGGCGGCGACCCGGCGGTGGCCATGCGCGAGACGGACGCTGCGCTGGCCAAGGTGCCCGCCGTGTCGGGCAGCGGCGCGCAGGTGACGCCGGGCCTGGACAATGACGCCGTGCGGGTCCTCGATTCCGCCGAGCAAGTCGCGCAGAAGGCGGGCGACAGCTATGTCACGGTCGAGCGGCTGCTGCTCACCCTCACCCTTTCCAGCACCACCACGGCGGGCAAGGCATTGGCTGCGGCGGGCGTGAAGGCCGAGGCGCTGAACGCCGCCATCAACCAGTTGCGCGGCGGCCGTACCGCCGACACGCAGAGCGCCGAGGATCGCTATGACGCCCTCAAGAAATTCGCCCGCGACCTGACGCAGGCGGCGAAGGACGGCAAGCTGGACCCGGTGATCGGCCGCGACGAGGAAATCCGCCGTACCGTGCAGATTCTGGCGCGTCGCACCAAGAACAACCCCGTGCTGATCGGCGAACCCGGCGTCGGCAAGACGGCGATCGCCGAGGGCCTCGCCCTGCGCATCGCCAATGGCGACGTACCCGACACGCTGAAGGACCGCACGCTGATGGCGCTCGACATGGGCAGCCTGATCGCGGGCGCGAAATATCGTGGCGAGTTCGAGGAGCGGCTGAAAGGCGTGCTGGACGAGGTGAAAGGCGCAGAGGGGCAGATCGTCCTGTTCATTGACGAGATGCACACGCTGATTGGCGCGGGCAAGGGCGAAGGCGCGATGGACGCGTCCAACCTGCTGAAGCCCGCCCTCGCCCGTGGCGAACTGCACTGCATCGGCGCGACCACGCTGGACGAATATCGCAAGCATGTGGAGAAGGACCCTGCCCTGCAGCGCCGGTTCCAGCCCGTATTCGTCGGCGAGCCGACGGTGGAGGACACTATCTCCATCCTGCGCGGACTGAAGGAAAAATATGAGCTGCACCACGGCGTGCGGATCACCGACAGCGCGCTTGTGTCGGCAGCGACGCTGAGCAACCGTTACATCACCGACCGTTTTCTGCCGGACAAGGCCATCGACCTGATGGACGAAGCCGCATCACGCCTGCGCATGGAAGTGGAAAGCAAGCCGGAGGAGATCGAAAATCTCGACCGGCGCATCATCCAGCTCAAGATCGAGCGCGAGGCGCTGAAGAAGGAGACCGACAAGGCGTCCAAGGACCGGCTGGAAACGCTGGAGGACGATCTCGCCAATCTGGAGCAGCAATCGTCCGAACTCACCGCCCGCTGGCAGGCGGAGAAGGACAAGATTGCGGGCGAAGCGAAACTGAAGGAGCAACTGGACGCCGCGCGGCTGGAACTGGAGCAGGCCCAGCGGGCGGGCGACCTCGCACGCGCGGGTGAGCTGTCCTATGGCACCATCCCCGACCTGACCCGCAAGCTGGAGGAGGCCGAGACCGTCACCAAGGGCGCGATGCTGCGCGAGGAAGTGACGGCGGAGGACATTGCCGGCGTCGTTGCTCGCTGGACCGGCATTCCGGTCGAGCGGATGATGGAGGGCGAGCGCGAGAAGCTGCTGAACATGGAGGCGGAGATCGGCAAGCGCGTGATCGGCCAGGCCGATGCGGTGCGGGCGGTATCGACGGCCGTGAGGCGCGCGCGCGCAGGCCTTCAGGACCCCAACCGGCCGCTGGGCAGCTTCCTGTTCCTTGGCCCCACGGGCGTCGGCAAGACGGAGTTGACCAAGGCACTGGCCGAATTCCTGTTCGACGACAGTGCGGCGATGGTGCGCATCGACATGAGTGAGTTCATGGAAAAGCACAGCGTTGCCCGGCTGATCGGCGCGCCCCCCGGCTATGTCGGCTATGAGGAAGGCGGCGTGCTGACCGAAGCGGTGCGCAGGCGGCCCTATCAGGTCGTGCTGTTCGACGAGGTGGAGAAGGCGCACGGCGACGTGTTCAACGTGCTGCTGCAGGTGCTGGACGATGGCCGTTTGACCGACGGACAGGGCCGCACCGTCGACTTCACCAACACGATCATCGTGCTGACGTCGAACCTGGGCAGCCAATATCTGTCCGGGATGGCGGACGGGCAGAAGATGTCCGAGGTGGAGCCGCAGGTGATGGAAATCGTCCGCGCGCATTTCCGCCCGGAATTCCTGAACCGGCTGGATGAGATCATCCTGTTCCACCGCCTGTCGGCCGACAATATGGCGCCGATCGTGGATATCCAGGTGAGCCGGGTGCAGAAGCTGCTGAAGGACCGCAAGGTAACCCTCGACCTCTCCGACGGGGCGCGGGCGTGGCTGGGCCGGGTCGGCTATGACCCCGTCTATGGCGCGCGGCCGTTGAAGCGGGCTGTGCAGCGATACCTGCAGGACCCGCTCGCTGACCTGATCCTGCGCGGCGACGTGCCCGACGGATCAACGGTCAAGGTCGATGACGGAGATGGCGCGCTGGTGCTGCAGACTTAATAAAAGAACGGGCGGATCGATGGTCCGCCCGTTTCTTTTGCTCAAATACTATGTGTAAAACAGTTTGCCGAAAAGCCTTAGCAGCCATCGACACCGCAAGACTTGTTGGTCTGCATACGCTGCAACATTGCGCGATTTTCCTGCCGCTCCGTGTTCCACTCAGCCGCGGTCTTGCAAACCCGGTTACGCTTGAGCCGCGTACCCAGTTCCTCGGTGGTCTTGCAGATGACCCGATCGCTTTTGGCCTTGTCGCCAGCCGGATCGGCCTTCGCCGGTTCATCAGCAGCATGGAGGGATACAGGCGCAAGAACGATCATCGAGGCAAGCGCCAGTGCAGAAATACGAGCCATTTCATCACCCTTGAAACATCGGGAATTCGATTGGCAACATTATCAATGGGAATTCCGCGATCGGCAAGATGCTAGATGCTGTAGCCGAACCGTTCCACCCAGGGCTGAAGAACCGGCAAAACGGGGTTAAGGTGATCGCGATAGCGGGTCCAGCGGCCCGCCGCGCGGCGATATATAGGTTCAGTGACCTGCGCATAGCTTGCCGTGGAGATCAGACCTCGCGCCGCCGCTGTGCGCTGATGATCCAGTACCCCTTCCCGCCAATCCAGACCCAGATAGTCGAACAACGGCCGCAGTTCCGCCTCGCTGTCATTCACCATCTGCTCGTAGAATATGGGGTGAACCTGAATTGGGATGATGCTGCGGCAATGTTCCCAATATCCGAAACAGGCGTTGTAAAATTCTGCTGCAGTGCCGAGGTCCAGGAAATTCGACATCGCATTGTTCAATCGGAAGCTCGTGATGAAGCAGCTAAGCACCACGTCGCATGGATGTCGCAGCGCCAAAATGAATTTGGCGTCAGGAAACAGGCGCTGGATCAGCGGCGCTTTGGTCATATGCAAAGGCGATTTGTCCACGAGCAGGGCGCCGGGTCGCCGTTCGATATGGTTGGAAACCTCATGGAAGTAGAGCTTCCTTAGATCATCTACCTCCTCCCCGCTCAGGTCAGCAAGCCGGGCTATCCCGCCCAGCCGTTCCTCGACCTTCTGAAGCGTAGGGCGTTCCTCCAGCACCTGCACATTGTCGTGCCCCATCAACATGGTGTCGAGCAATGTCGTGCCGGATCGGGGAAAGCCTATCAAAAAGACCGGACTGCCCTCGCCTGCGCCTGGCGGAAGATCTCGCCAGCCCGCAAACCATTCCGGCGTCACGACGTCCCGGTCGGCCTGCAGTGCGGACCGGTAGCGAGCAGCGCGGACCAATGGTTCGGATGGGTCCTGCTTGAACAGTTCATTCATTTCGGTGAATGCCGCAAAAGCGCCGTCCGCGTCGTTCAGCCGGTCACGAAATTGCCCTTCCAACTGCGCCAGCCGGATTGGCTCAATGTCGCGGGGCACTTCCGCCAGAAAACGCAACCCTTCCTCGAACCGCTTTTCCCGGCGGCAGATAAGCGCCTGTAGAAAATGCGCCGTGCCCTGGTCGGCGCCAGCGGACTGAGCCTCAGAGAGCAGCACCGGAAGCTCATCCTCGCGATTCAGATGTTCTAGCAAGATCGCCAATTGGACAAACGCTCTGCCATGTCGCCGATCCATGTTCAGCGCCCGGCGAAGCGTCTTTTCCGCATCTGCAAAGCGCCATGCAGCCCCCTGCTCCTCACCCATTTGCACCAGCAAATCGATGTTGCCCGGCGAAGCGGCGACGGCTTTTTCGAGAACCTCCAGCGCCTCAGAATCGCGATACAAATGGCGCAACACCGTAGCCTGCTCCACCAGCGCCGTGGCGTCATCCGGTACCTTGGCTGTATAGCGGCTGAGAATGTCCGCTGCGGCAGTCAGATTGCCGGCGTTGCTGTAGGCCGCCGCAAGGTTGAGATGCACCGGGCCATTGGCGGGAGCCAGTGCCGATGCGCGTTCCAGTGCGGCAATGCCGGCATCCATTTCGCCGGCAGTCACCCTGGCGTTACCCAGATTATTCCAGCTTTCAAAATCATCAGGCGCGATAGCCACGACCTGTTCATAGGCGCTGGCGGCGGCCGCGTGATCGTCCGTCTGTTGCAGAATGAAGCCGCGGAGACGCCACATGCGTCCCGAAGGATCGTTCATTGCGCGTTGCTGCGTGCATATCTCCACCGCTTCGCCAAACCGTCCGCTGTCAATCATCGCAGTGGTCAGATTGGCGGCGATTACCGGGTCGTTCGGATTGCTGCGCAAAGCCTCGCGCATATGTTCGATGCCTGAACTCAGATCGCCCGCGCGGCAGCAAATCATGCCAAGCAGCGCGTGGATCGGCCCCTGTGAACCATTCTCCCTCAACGCCTTTTCGGCAAAAGCGCGCGCACCGTTAAGATTGCCGCGACTGGCGAGCGCCATTGTTTCTCGCAGCGCCGCCGCGACGGCAGGGGTGAGTTGCTGCAAGTCATTCTCCCATCAACGAATAGTGCAGAGACATATATGGGCTTTAGAGGGCGCCATTACCTCTGTTCTCATGCGCTTCAATCACGGCACGAACGCCAGCGCGCTCCTGCGCATTTAAGTCTGGATGCCAAATGTCACAAATAAACACCACGCGCAGCGCATCACTCTCATTCGCCGCCTCATGTTCGATCGTATCATCGAACAACCAAGCCTCGCCCCGTCGCCATAGACGCCGGTCCGCGCCAACGCGAAACCAGCAATTTTCCGGGACGATCAACGGCAGGTGGCAAACAAGACGGGTATTGGTGATCCCATGATGCGGCGGGATATGCGCGCCGGGAGCGAGCAGCGAAAACATCGCATTGGGCGAAACCTGATCGATGGCGGGCTGGGGCAGCGTCCTGAGCAGGTCCATCGTGAATCCGCAATGCCGGGCATTCGCCTCGACGATTTCGCCATTACGCACGAGGTGGATGGCGAGCCAGTCGCGCGAATGATTGAGCGCCTCCCACTGGCGTAGCGGCACGCCTTCCGGATACTGCACATAGGGCACCAGTTCCCTGCGTTCGGCAGCAGCAACGCGCGCAAAATCTTCGGCGATCCCTTCGGTCGCCGCTTCAAGCCGTTCGAGCCAATCGAACCGGTCCCGGTCGAAGAATTCGAACTCCGCAAGTCCGGGATAATGATAGTCGGTCGGTTCCGAATGATAGGTGGACGTAATACGCGCGACATTGGTGCGGAACCGGTTCAACCGTCTTGCGTCACCTTCGCTGGCTTGAGGCACGGCGTTGCCGATGGCCGCAGACAAATGCGCGTCTGTCTGCGCCTGAAAAGCGCGATATCGTTCCTGAGCATGGCGAACCATCGCGGCCATTTGCGGCGGTAGCGGTTCATCGGGCATTTGCGCCAGCGCGCGCCCGAAATGTTCGTCCGCATCCGGCGCCCCATGCCGTTCCAAAAGGCTGGCGTTCAACAACAGGGCAACGAAGTGCAGAGGCTCCAGCTTCAATGCTTCAGCAACTGCTGCAAGAGCCGCGGGAATATCGCCTTGCGCACGGCAGATCGCTGCGAGTTTCAACCAGAGATCGACATTGGCCTTTTCCCCTGAAATGGCCGACTGCAACAATCTGCGCGCTTGAGGAAAATCACCCGCAGCCGCTGCGCGATCGGCCTGAGCAGCTAGGGGCTGTGCGCTTTCCTGCAAATTCTGTCTCCGCGGAAGGCAAAGAAAAAGGCGGCGGCCCTTGGGACCGCCGCCTCTCCTTATCCCTGCATGACGCTTAGAAGTCGAGCGTGATGCCTGCGAAGATGTAACGACCAAGAGCGTCGTACACCGCCGGATAGGTGTTGCCGTTGCAGGGCCCGGTGGGGCACTGGTTGTTGGCACCGCTGGAGCGACCAGAGGTGACGAGCGGCGGCTGACGGTCAAGAATGTTGTTCACGCCCAGGCGGAACTCATACTTGCCAGCGAACCGGTAGCTGGTCGACAGATCGAAGTAGCTCTGTGCGCCAAGGCGCGACGAGAACGGATCGAACGAACCCTGCGTCGTCGAGCTGGGGTTGCGGAAGTCGACCTTGACCGGGCCGAAATAGCGCCACTGCAGCGAGAAGCCCAGACCGTTCGGCATGTCGAAGCTGGCGCGAGCCTTGTGCCTCCAACGAGCGTTCGGAGCCGACGGAACGCCACCGGCAGAGCAGGTCGAACCATAGTAACCAGCGCAGTCATAAGGCTCCGAGAGACCGTTATCGACATAGAATTTGTCGAGATAGGTGCCCTGGAAGTTCAGGCTGACGGTGCCGGTTTCACCGATGTCGTGCGAGTAGGAAGCACCGACGTCGATACCCTTCGTGCGGACGCCACCGATGTTCTGCTGCAGATTGGTGATGTAGCCATCGGACGTCAGCCACAGCGAACCGTTGACCGGGTTACGATTGATCAGGGCGCAAGCCGTCGGATCAGCCGTAGCGGTACAGAAGTTCACGATCGCGTCGGAACCGAAGCCCTGGATCGCGCCATCGACCTTGATGTCGTAATAATCGACAGTCAGGGCGAAACGCGGCAGGAAGCGCGGCTGGATCACGACACCCAGAGTCTTCGTGGTCGCCTTTTCGGGACGCAGCGTCGCCGTGCCACCGATCAGACCGTTATACTGGCCAGCCGGGTTCGGCGTGACGGTGTCGCCAATGGCCAGGCCCTGGGCAAGACAGCCAACGTCGGCTGCCGTGATCACGAAGCCGGAGCACGGATCGGTCGAACCATCGAGCGCGATGATGTTCGGAGCGAACAGTTCCTGCAGGTTCGGCGCACGCGCCGCACGGTTGTAGCTGGCGCGGAAGCGGATATCGCTGACCGGCGCGAATTCGATGCCGAACTTGTAGGTGTCGGTGCTGAACTCGTTGCCGTTCGAAATGCTGTACTTCGAGTAGCGATAGCCACCATTCAGGGCGAGCGTATCCACGAAGCCGTTCTGGACGAGCGGGATCTGGATTTCGCCGAACACTTCCTTGACGTTGAAGCTGCCCTGGATCGGCAGGGTCGGTGCACCCTGGCCGGTCAGGTCGCCGGTCGAGAAGGCCTGGTCGGTCTTCAGGTCCAGCGATTCCTTACGATATTCAGCACCCAGGTTCAGCGCGACGCCATCTTCAGCCAGCGGCGACTTGAAGCCATATTCGCCAAGCAGACCGGTTATCGACGCACTGACGACCTGTTCGGAGAGAACCGCCTTCTGGAAGCCGGTCGCCGACAGATAATCGATCGAGGCCTGCGAAGCGGGCGCACCAGAGAACACGTCGTAAGGCACGCAGTTCAGATCCGAGCCGCTCAGGACCGAGCGGCAGATCGGCTGACCGAAAGTCGCGCTACCTGCACGGGTGTCGGTAACGGCATCCAGTGCGTTGGTCAGGCGAGCAACCGAGAACTCGTTGGAATAGACCTGCGAGTAGTTGGTGCGGCCATACTGATAATAGGCATCATAGGACCAGGCAGGCGACAGATCGCCCTTCGAACCGATGATCGTGCGGAACTGCGTGTGCTGAAGGTCAGCGATACGGGGGCCGCCCTCGACGTTACGACGCAGCAACTGCATGAAACCGCGGTTGTAGGTCGCACCGGTCGTCGGATCGATGAAGGTGCTGGGAGCGAAACCGGGATTGGACACGTTGGTCAGCGGGAAGCTGCCGAGATAGCCGTTCACCAGATTGTCCGCGCTGAACAGAATGTCGCGCTGCTGAGCCGAGATTAGCGGGTTGTCCGAGTTGATCTGCAGCGTGTTGCCGAAGTCACCGGACGGCGCGATCTGCGCCAGCGTCCGGTCGTCCATGAACATGAACTCCACATAAGGCTTGATGGAGTCATTGATTTCATAGTTCGCGAAGAAACCGGCGGTGTAACGCTCGTCAGGACGCTGATAATAGTTGGTCGGCGCGAAGTTGTAGCGCGTCGGTCCAGGCAGCAGCGTGCGGTTGGGGCCGAAGTTGAAGAAGGTCGACGTGCCGTCCGCATAGGCAACGATGTTGCCCTCGGCCGAAGTCGCCGAACCGCCGCACTGCAGCGCAGTCGCGGTATCCTGCAGCGTACAGGCGCTGTAGTCGCGACGATCCTGCGTGATCGCCTTGACCTTGCGATAGCCGGCATAGGCAGTGATATGGCCACGGCCGTCATCGAAGTCGGTGCCGACAGTCGCCGACAGGTCGATCGTGCCACCGTCAAGGACGCTGCCGCTCGGATAGCTGTAACCGTCAAAGCCGGCCTGCTGACGCGCATCGAGCAGCGGCGGAACCACCTTGTTGCGGTTGTTGTGCTGATACATGCTGTACTGGGCGTCCAGACGGAAACCCGTATAGTCGGTATCAATCATGAAGTTGACAACGCCGGCAACCGCGTCCGCGCCGTAAGTCGACGATGCGCCGCCCGTCAGCACTTCAATGCGCTTGATCAGGGTGGCGGGAATCGCGTTCAAATCCGCCGAGGAGTCAGCGGGATCGCCCGGCATCAGGCGGCGGCCGTTGACCAGAACAAGCGTACGGGCCACGCCAAGACCGCGAAGGTCGACGGTCGCCGTGCCGGTTGCGGCGTTGGACACGCCGCTCGACTGGCCAGCCGACACCGACGGCAGAGTGTTCAGAAGATCTTCAACGCGGGTCGTGCCCTGTGCACGGATATCCTTGACGTTGACGACGGTGACCGGAGCGGCCGACGTCAGGTTCGCCTGCTGAATGCGCGAACCGGTAACGATGATCGCTTCGCCTTCGGAGGCGTCATCGGCGGTCTGGGGGGCGTCCTGCGCAAAAGCAGGCATGGAGATGAGCGCCGCACCAAAAATGGCAGGTGCAACGGTCGAGCGCAGTCGCGCCGTCATAGATATTTTTTTCACTATCCAGTCCCTTGCTCTGGAGTTGTGACAGGCTTTTTTTGCCTGCCCCAATTTACTTGCGTTCAGGATGGAGTGCCCGACAGCGTGACATCCCAAACGGCTGCGGCGCAATCTGCGCGGGCGCACAACGGCTGTAAAGCGCGGGAATGGCTGGTTTTTGCTTTTGCACGATCGTGTAGCAAATTTACCACATGCCTGCCCATTGACTCAAAATCTTAAGGTTTTGCAATTTTGTTGTTACAAAAAATGCGAATTCGACAGGAAAAGTCAGGCTTTTGGCCCAGATAGTTTTTTGCTTGCCCAAGCCATTGCCGCGCACCACGCTTGCCTTGGTCTAGCGGCCCGTCCCCATTTGCTCCTATAAGCGTCCGCAGCGTTGCTGAATGTGGAGGACCGGGGTGCAGAAGGACAGAATAGCCACCAGGATCGGCGCGACATTGGTGTGCGCCGGCATTGTGCTGGCAATCCCCGTACAAGCCGCGCAAAAAGCTCCTCCCCGCGCATTGAGCAAACTTCTGGACTGCCGCGCGATCACGGATTCAGCCGCCCGTCTCGCCTGCTATGACGAACAGGTCTCCGCCATCGAATCGGCGACAGAGAAAAATGAAGTCGTCGTGATGGACAAAGAGGATGTGCGTCAGACCCGCCGATCCCTGTTCGGCTTTTCCATGCCGAAGCTGCCTTTTCTGGGCGGCGGTGATGACGACAAAAATGACGATGAGGACGAAAACCGAGTCACGCAAATCGATGACACAATCAAAAATCTTCGCGCTATGTCCTATGGCATCTGGGTATTCACACTTGAGGACGGATCGCAGTGGCAGACAGCCGATCCAATGCCCTACGGCACGCCAAAGCCAGGTTTGAAGATCAGCATAAAACGCGCAGCGCTCGGCTCTTACAAGGCCAGCGTCAACGGCTGGCCAGCGGTGAAGATCAAACGCGTCGGGTAATTGCTAGTCGCTGGGCATACCGGGATCAGACGCACCAGCGCCCGGCATCGGCCCCGTAAGCAGCAGCGGGTCGATACGCGCGTCGTTCCATTTCAATCCCCAGTGGAGATGCGCACCGGTCGCCCGGCCAGTGCTGCCCACCGCACCGATCAATTGCCCCTTCTTCACCGCCTGCCCTTCCTTCACGTCTATACGCGAGAGGTGCAGGAAGGCGCTGTTGAGACCGGCGCCATGATCGATCATCAGCAGATACCCCTCCAGCGTGAAGGGCGCAGCGGCGGCGAGGATGACGACGCCATCGGCGGGCGCAAGCACCGGCGCGCCCGTCGCGGCGGCGATGTCGATGCCGCCATGATAGGCCCCAGGCTCCCCGCGATAGATGCGCTGCGCGCCGAACAGGCCGGAGATGCGGCCGGTGCGTGGCCATATGAACCGCTGACGCCATCCCTGACTGCCGGTCTGGACGGCGCGGGCAGCCGCAATACGGTCCAGTTCCGGCTTGCGGATTGTCATGAAGGCTTCGCTGCTGGCGACCGGGCGCAGGGGGGCATCGACCCTCTCCAGCCGCCAGGCGCGCGGGAGGACGTTCAGCGATTTGGCGATGCTTGTTCCGTCCGCCAAGCGCGCGGACAGCGTGGCGACAGGTCCCGCATCACGGTCGAAGGCGATCAGAAAGCGCCCGTCATCAGCGACGGGAACCGTCATGGCGCCAAAGCGCAAAGCCACTGTGCCGCTCGGCGCAGTGCCTATGACGGCACCGCCCTGGGTGATTGCGCCTTCAAAGGCGAAGTCAGTCCGGGATGGCTCCTGGGTGATCTTGACCTCTGGCACGCTGGCGATGGCTGGTTCCGGTCCAGCCTGCCTGGGCGCCGCACATCCGGCGAGAAGGCCAAGGACGGCAAGTCCCGGCGCTATGCGCATGTTCACCCCGGCAATCCGCGCGCGGCCCGGTCCTTGATCTCCGCCTCGACCGAAAGTTGCGCGGTCGCATAGGCTTCCTGCCGCGCGATGCTCCAGTATCGCAAATCCTCCAGCGGGATACGCGCGCCGCTGACCGCGCACACCACATGGTCCCCGGCGGTCAGCACGCGAAAGCTGTACGCCATGTAATGAAGCCGCGCCGGCGGACGTTCGCTGTTGGACATGAGCATAGGCGATATTCCGGTCCGTATCTGTGGCAAGTCAGGTGAACAAGTCCTGCTGCCGCGTCTCATCAGGAGCACGCGGCTTGTTGCGCGTGCCTTGCTTATGTTCCGATATATCGGCCGGAGGCGCTTTCTCAACCCCACCGCCGATGCTGGCGGGGGTTTCGCCGTCTTGGAAGTGCAACATAACGTGTCCTGCCGCCTTGGCGTCATGCACACTCCTTATCAGTTTGCCGCCCGCCATCACCCTGGCGAAGCCGCGCGAAAGCGGCCGGTCGGGGTCCAGCGAAACCGCCAGACGCCACAACCGGTCAAGCGCCTGCCGCCCGTCAGCCAGCGGACGGGTCAGCATTTGCGGGCGCAGCCGCGCACCCTGCAACCGCTGCCACTCCCGCGCGAGGCGGTTCTGCAGGAGGATGGGGCGAAGCGCACCGCCCGCGTCCGACAATTCCCGCCGCGCGTCGGTAAGGCGATGGCGAAGCCCGCGCCCCAGCCGTTTACCCAGATCGTCAGCCCTCTGCCTTTGCGGCGCGAGCAGCGTGTCGGGGCGAGGCATCAGGCGGACCTGCGTTTCCAGCCGCTCTCGCGCCTGCCCCGCACCGCGCCGCACAGCCCGCCCAGCGCGCAGACCGCTTTCGGTCAACATCGCCAGCAGCTCTGCGCGGACCGGCACCGCCATTTCGGCGGCGGCGGTGGGCGTGGGCGCGCGTACGTCGGCCGCATAGTCACACAGCGTCGTGTCGGTCTCATGCCCGACGGCCGAAATGATCGGGATGCTGCACTCGGCCACGGCACGCACCACGGCTTCCTCATTAAACGCCCAGAGATCCTCGATCGACCCGCCGCCACGCGCGACGATCACCAGATCGGGACGCGGCACTGGACCGCCGGGGCGCATCGCATCAAAGCCGCGCACCGCCGCCGCCACCTGCGCCGCCGCGCTCTCGCCCTGCACCAGCACGGGCCAGACCAGCACATGCGTCGGGCAGCGATCCTCCAGCCGATGCAAAATGTCACGGATGACCGCACCGGTAGGCGAGGTCACTACGCCAATCACCTTGGGCAGAAAGGGCAGCGGGACTTTGCGCGCGGGATCGAATAGCCCCTCCGCGCCGAGCTGGCGCTTGAGTTTTTCGAGCAGCGCCATCAGCGCGCCCTCACCCGCCAGTTCCATCCGATCGATCACGATCTGATATTTCGACCGGCCCGGATAGGTGGTGAGCTTGCCGGTGGCGATCACCTCCACGCCATCCTGCGGCGAAAAGGCGAGACGCCCCGCCCCGCCCTTCCACATCACCCCGTCAATGACGGCGCTGTCATCTTTCAGCGCCAGATAGAGATGGCCGGACGCCGCGCGCTTGAACCCGGAAATCTCGCCGCGCAGCTTCACATGGCCGAAGCGATCCTCAACCGTGCGCTTCAACATGCCTGACAATTCGCTGACACTCAGGGGGGGTGCGTTGTCGCCGGGGGTTTCCTCCGCTAACAGGCGGCCGGCGGGATCATATTCAGGAGACATGACGGGCGATGAACATCCTTTTGCTTGGCGGCGGTGGGCGCGAACATGCGCTGGCATGGCGGATGGCGCAATCGCCTCTGCTCACGCAGCTTTACGCCGCGCCGGGCAATCCGGGCATAGCGCAGCATGCGGAGCTGGTCGATATCGATCCGGCCGATCATCGCGCCATCCTCGATTTCTGCATCCGCCATTCGATCGGCCTGGTCGTCATCGGGCCGGAAGCGCCGCTGGTTGATGGCCTGGGCGACAATCTGCGCACCATGGGCGTGCCGGTGTTCGGCCCGGACAAGAAGCCCGCCCAGCTTGAAGGATCAAAGGGTTTTACCAAGGACCTGTGCAAGCGTGCGAATATTCCGACGGCCGGTTACGAGCGGTTGACGAGCAAGGATGGCGCACTCGCCGCGCTCGACGATTTCGGCCTACCGGTCGTCATCAAGGCGGATGGCCTCGCCGCCGGAAAGGGCGTCATCATCGCCATGACGCGGCAGGAGGCCGAGGACGCGATCGCCGAGATGTTTTCCGGCGCGTTCGGCAAGGCCGGCGAGGAAGTGGTGATCGAGGAGTTCATGACCGGCGAGGAGGCAAGCTTCTTCGCCCTAACTGATGGCTCTACGGTCATCCCCTTCGGCTCCGCGCAGGACCATAAGCGCGTCGGCGATGGCGACACTGGCCCAAACACTGGCGGCATGGGCGCGTACAGCCCTGCGCCTGTCCTGACCCCGGAGCTGGAAGCGCGCGTCATGGCGGAAATCATCCGGCCGACCGTGGACACGCTGGCGGCGGAAGGCATGCCTTACAGCGGCGTACTCTATGCCGGGCTGATGCTGACCGACGCCGGGCCGAAACTGATCGAATATAACGCCCGGTTCGGCGACCCGGAATGCCAGGTGCTGATGATGCGGCTGGAGGGCGATCTGGTCGAACTGCTGCTCGCCGTGGCGCAGAGCAAGCTGGCGGAGCATGGCCCTGTCACGCTACGCGATGAGACGGCACTGACCATCGTCATGGCGGCGAATGGCTATCCCGGCACGCCGGAAAAGGGCGGCGCCATTTCCGGCCTGGATGGCGCTGAGCAGGATGGGGCAAAGGTTTTCCATGCCGGCACCGCGCTAAAAGATGGAAAGCTCGTCGCCAATGGCGGGCGCGTACTGAATGTCACAGCGACCGGCGGCTCCGCGACACAGGCGCAGGCCATCGCCTATGCCGCCGTTGACCGGATCGATTTCCCGACCGGCTTCTGCCGCCGCGACATTGGCTGGCGCGAGGTGGAACGCGAAAAGGCGGGATGATGCCAAATCGACGGCAGGAATGACTGTAAAACAGCAACTTACCGTATAATTTGCGCCGAAGGCCCGTCAGTCGTCCCATTATGCCGCATGAACCCTTGCCTTTGCAGGGCGTTGCATGTGGACTCGGCCGTTCATCCCGCTATCATTCCTAGTTCGGGAAAGGATTATCCACATGAGCACATTTTTTGCCGACTATGGCCTGTGGCTTCTGATTGCGCTGCTGATCATCATCGTGCTGTTCTTCTTCCTGTCAGGCAAGAAGGACGCCGCTCCACCGTCCGAAACGATCAAGCCAGCCGCCACGGAAATCAAGCCTCCGGTGACCAGCAAGGCCGCCGCGGAACCTGCGCCAGCGCCCGAACCGGCAAAGGCCGCCGAACCCGCCGCCGCGCCTCCCCCTGCGAAAGCGGCCGCTCTGGTCAGCGAACCCGCTCCGGCCGTGAAAAAACCAGCCGCGAAAAAGGCGGCGGCCGCAAAGCCGGTTGTGGATGCACCCGCCCCTGCCAAGACGCCCAAAGCTGCAGCCAAAACAGCTAAGGAGCCGGCAGTTCCAACGCCTGCTCCAGCCGCTGAGAAACCAGCCCCCAAGAAAGCCGCCGCGCCGAAGGCGGCCAGCACAGCGCCCGCCGCCGCACCCGTTGCAACGCCCGCCGCAAAGCCTGCAAAACCCAAGGCTGAGGTGAAACCGAAGGCGGAGCCTGCCGCGGCGGCAGCCAAGCCCAAGGCGGCTCCAAAGAAAACGGCTGAACCCGCGGCCGCAAAGCCCGCGCCCGCAGCGCCTTCAGCGCCCGACGATCTGCTGCTGTTGAAGGGTGTAGGTCCCAAGCTGAATACGATGCTCGTCGACCTTGGTGTCACCAGCTTTGCGCAGATTGCGGGATGGACCGACACAGACCTCGCCAAGATCGATGCCCAACTGGGCGCGTTCAAGGGCCGCCCGGTCCGCGACCATTGGGTCGATCAGGCAAAATATCTCGCGGCTGGCGACATCGCCGGTTTCGAAGCGAAATACGGGAAGCTCTAGGCTTGGGGTGGCTTGCTCCTGCGACAACAGGAGCAAGCCGGCTTTCCTCAATTCAGGCCGGACCTTTCAGGGCTGGCCGTCAGAAATCCAGTTCGGCCCGCACACCCATCACATCGACGCCGTAGTCCGCGCGGGTTCCTGCAAGGATTGCGGCGTCGTCATATCTGATGTGCGCATAATTCATGTTGAAGCGCAGATAGTTGATCGGGGTCCAGATGATGCCGGCGATATAGGCGTTCTGCTTGCCGCCGGTAATGCCCATGTCATTCATATCCAGATAGTCATAGCGCAGATTCACCTGGATCGCGCCCGGCCCACCCTTGCTGACCGGATTTTTGGGATCGGCCGTTCCCATGATGCCGGCCTTATAGGGCCGGGAATCGCCCTTGGTGATATAATAGCCAATCTCCGCATAACCGCCGAAGAAAGTGGGATCGGCCAGGCCGGGACGGAATACCCGCAACCAATGCGCCTCGCCAGCGACATGCCATTGCCCCATAATCGCTCCGGCCTCAGCGCCGTAATGGCTCTCCCCCTCTGCGGGAATGGCCTGGGTCGAAAGGAAGCGGCTGTTGATCGAATGCAGGAACGCCCGCTGGCGGTACCGCTGCGGCGTTTCCGACAAGCGTTTGAAATCGCGCCAATGATAGGAACCGGCGAGATGGAGCTGCACCGGTCCCAATTTGGGCGCGAACACCAGCCGCCCGTCGAGCCCAAAGCTGTTATTTTCGTCGCCGCCATTGGGACCGTCGCTGGCGTTGGTGAGGGAGTCCGCGCTGTCGGAAAAGATGCCGCCCTGCGCGAAGATCGGGCCGTTCTGATATTGCACGGAAAGGCCCAGGCGGCGTTCAAATCCGAAAGCGTCGGTGAACGCGGCGCGCTCCATCACCGATCCGGCGGTGTCGCTTATCAACTCGTCCAGCGACTGGAACTGGTTGTGATTGCCAAGCGTAACCAGCCACTTTCCATGCTCATAGGTGATATAGGTGTCGACCAGATCGACGGTATTGTCGGAAAGCTCCGTCTCCAGCTTATAGCCGAACCCGCCGCCCAGCTTGCCCTCGCCCCCCAGGCGCAGGCGGCGAAGCTCATTGGAGAAACCGACCGCGCGATCATTAACGCTCTTGGGCGCGGAGACATAGCCCGCATCATATTGGATGCGCCCCTTCACCTTGAAGCTGGCGTCTCCACGGCTGAACAGCGGCGATCCCTTCCAGCCGATCTTGGTTTCGGGCTGGGCCGCGCTGGCGACCTGAGCGGGCGCCGGCGTTCCGGGCGCTCCACCGGCGGCGCCAGCGCCGGGAGTAGGTGCGGCCGCCGCGGCTTCCACGCCGTCCAACCGGGATTCCAGCTTCGATACCTGCGCTTTCAGCGCTGCGATTTCGGCACGCAGTTGCGCGGCCTCCTCGGCGCTCAACCCTTGCGCCATAGCAGCATGCGGCCAGGCGAGAGCAGCAATCGCGGTCGCTCCGAACAATCTTATACGCATCTATATCTATTCCTTGTCCGGTTGTCCGGCCGTGTCCGCGCTGGGCAATTATGACTGTATTGTTTCCGTTTCGAGGAATTTTAATGACAGTTTTATTGCAATCACGGCGCGCCGCATGTGTATTGCTATATCAACACACCCCTGCTATCTTCCGGCCAAAGAGAGGAAATCGGCCATGTATAGCGAGAGTGACCTCCAGAATGCCGTGGAAGCCGGAGCCATTAGCGCCGAGGCGGCAGAGGCGCTTCGCGCCCATGTTTCCCGGCTTCGCGCGAGTCCCCTGGTCGATGAAGAACATTTCCGGTTGCTGACAGGCTTCAACGATATTTTCGTGACTATTGCTGCAACGATACTGCTTGTTGCGGTGGGCTGGCTCGGAAACACGGTGCGCCTTGGCGCGGCGGACTATCAGCCGTCCGTCGCATCCGGCCTGTTCATTGCCGCCGCGTCCTGGGGCCTGGCCGAATATTTCACGCGGCAACGGCGCATGGCGCTGCCCAGCATCCTGCTGCTCCTCGGCTTTGCAGGCGGCGTCACCTTTGCATTGGCCGCGCTTGTCTTGCAGGTCGCGCCTGATCCCGCCCCCCGCGCCGGTGGACTTCTGGCATCGGGGATCGCGCTGGCGACGGCCATCGCCATCTGGTTCCACTGGAAGCGCTTCATGGTGCCGATCACTGTAGCCGCAGGGGCGCTGGCGGTCGCGGGCGTGGGCATAGCGCTTGTCTATGCGGCCATACCCAGGATTGAGGGCGCGCTTTTCTGGCTTGTTCTGCTGGCCGGGCTTGGCATCTTCGCCGCCGCGATGTGGTGGGACATGAGCGACCGGGGCCGCACGACCCGCCGGTCCGACGTCGCTTTCTGGCTGCACCTCACCGCCGCCCCGATGATCGCGCACAGCATGTTCCACCTGCTCGGCGTATTCGATGGCGAGATGGGCGTTGGCACGGCGATAACGGTATTGCTGCTCTATGTCGCCTTCGGCCTCGTCGCTCTGGCGATCGATCGCCGGGCGCTGCTGGTATCCAGCCTCGCCTATGTGCTCTATGCCCTATACGCGCTGATGGAACAGGCCGGAGCGGTGGAATTGTCCTGGGCGTTCACCGCGCTCATCATCGGCTCGGCGCTGCTGCTGCTGTCCGCGCTATGGCATAAGGCGCGAAAGCTGGTGGTGGAGGGATTGCCTGAGGATATTCGCGGCCGCCTTCCCTATCTGGACCGGGAGGCGGCGGTAAAGGCCTGACGGCGGCCCCTCGCCGACCTATTCCTCCACCAGCCGCATCAGCTTGCGTTCCACGGGCGCTAGAACCGGTCCCAGATCCGCTCCGCGCTTCAGCACTGCGCCGGCCTCGCCGATCAGCGCCCACATGCCCTGACGGTTGCGCAGCGCCGGCCGTTTCTCAATGCGATATTCCGGCCGCTCGGCCGACCTGCGAAATGCGGAGAAGATCGCCGCATCCTTGCCCAGATCGATGGCGTAATCCCGCCAATGTCCGGCGGAAACCATACGCCCGTAAAGGTCCATGATCCGCATCAGTTCCTGCCGCTCAAACCCGGTCTGCGCCGGTGTTGCGCCATGGGCAGGGAACGGCGTGACATTGGTCATCAGGCGCGACCGCGCTCCTTAACGGGAGCCGGGGCGGGCGCTTCACGCTGCGCCTTCTCCTCGATCAGTTCGGCCAGGCGCTTGCGAAGATTTTCCACTTCGCACTGGAGCAACTCCAGCTTCTGCGTGGCCGGGTCGAAACTGTCGCTGCACGGCGTGCCATAGGGGACGAACTCGCGCTGATAGGCGGTGACGTCGACCAGCACCTGGCGTGCAGGGATGCCGACCATAGTCGCGCCCTCCGGCACAGCCTTGGTCACAACCGCATTCGCGCCAACGCGCGCGCGCGCGCCGACCACGATCGGCCCAAGCACCTGCGCGCCCGACCCAATGATAACGCCATCGGCGATCGTGGGATGCCGCTTGCCTGCAATGCCGTTGGCCGGGTCCGTGCCGCCAAGCGTGACATTCTGGTAGATGGTAACGTCATCGCCGATCTCGGCCGTCTCCCCGATCACCGTAAAGCCATGATCGATGAAAAGATTCCGGCCGATCTTCGCACCTGGATGAATGTCGTTGGCCGTCAGAAAGCGCGACCAGTGATTGACGGCCCGCGCCAGAAAATAGAGTCGGCGGCGATACAGGGCGTGCGCAATGCGATGATAGGCCAGCGACCAGACGCCGGGATAAAGCAGAATCTCAGCGCGCGAACGCGGGGCGGGGTCCCGCGCCTTCACCGAATCCAGATATGCAATCAGCCTGTTGAGCATAAGCCCGCCCTTATCCCTGAACAGACCGGATAATAGTCATTGCCCCTTAATAATTCCAGATGGGGTCGCTATTTGCCTTCTGATCCCCCAAGAGAAACTTGCTTGGAGGCTTTTGGAAAGCTAAGCAGAGAAGTAGACAATTACGGCCTAGGGGAAGTCATGCTTGATTCGCTTGCCGCGCATGCGGCATCCATCAATTTTCAGGACATCCTTCCTTTCATCCTTGTGGGGTTCGGCGCGCAGATGGTCGATGGCGCGCTCGGCATGGCTTATGGCGTGATTTCCAGCACCCTGATGCTGACGATGGGCGTCCCCCCCGCTGCGGCCTCGGCCGGTGTGCACGCGGCCGAAACATGCACGACGGGCGTCTCGGCGATCAGCCATATCTGGCACCGCAATGTGGACTGGAAACTCTTTTCCCGGCTGGTCATTCCCGGCGTCATTGGCGGGGTGCTTGGCGCCTATGTGCTGTCGAACATCGACGGTGGTTTCATAAAACCATTCATTCAGGCTTATCTTATCTGCATCGGCATCTGGCTGATCTGGCGCGGTTTCCATTATCCGCCGCAAAGCCGCAGCCCGAAGATCGTGACGCCGCTCGGCCTAATCGGCGGCTTCATGGATGCGACAGGCGGCGGCGGCTGGGGTCCGATCGTGACGTCCAACCTGTTGATCCAGGGGGCCAGCCCGCGTCACACCATAGGCACGGTCAACAGCGTTGAATTTGTGCTGACCCTCAGCATCAGCATCGCCTTCATCTTCAACATCGGCCTAACCGCGTTCACGCTTGCCACCGTCGGCCTGCTGATCGGCGGGGTGATCGCGGCCCCGTTCGGCGCCATGCTCGCCCGCCATATCGCGCCCCGCGTTCTGCTGACCGCAGTCGGCATCATCCTGACGCTCACTTCGCTGTTCGGCTTTGCCAAATGGGCTGGATATATCGGGTAGAGCGATTATATTTAGACATTCAATCGAAGGGATCGATGAATGTCCAGTTACATGCCCACCCTCAAGCAATTGCAATATCTTGTTGCGCTCAAGGAACAGGGGCATTTCGGCAAGGCTGCGGACGCCTGTTTCGTTACCCAATCGACGCTTTCGGCCGGTATCCGCGAACTGGAATCCCTGGTCGGCATCACGCTGGTCGAACGCACGCGCCGCGTCGTCCGCTTCACCGCATTGGGCGACCGGATCGTGGAGAAGGCCCACCGCGTTCTGCGCGAAGCGGAGGAACTGGCCGCCATCGCCCAGGCGTCCGGCAAGCCCCTCTGCGGCGAATTGCGCATGAGCGTCATTCCAACCATCGCCCCTTTCCTTCTTCCCAGGCTGCTGCCCCGCCTGCGCACGGATAAGCCGGAGCTGAAACTCTATCTGCGGGAGGAAACCAGCCATGCGGCGGTAGAATCCCTTCGCCACGGCCATGTCGACTGCGTTCTGCTGGCCTTGCCCTACGCCACCGGAGAGGTGGAGAGCGAACTGTTGATGTCCGACGCGCTGTTCGTCGCCTTCCCGAAAGACGATCCGCGCGATCCGCCCGCCGCCATCGCGCCGGAAATGATCGATGAAAGCCGCCTGCTGCTGCTGGAGGACGGGCATTGCCTGAAGGATCATGCGCTCGCCGCGTGCAACCGGCCCGAATTGCGCGCGGAGGCGACGATGATGGGCACGTCCCTCCATACGCTGGTGCAGATGGTGGAAAATGGCCTCGGCCTTACCATGCTGCCGGAAATGGCGATCCAGGGGGGCATTTTGAATAACACGCATATTGTCGCCCGTCCGCTCAAGTCGGAGCATGCCCGGCGCGATATCGCTCTCGTTTGGCGCAAGAACAGCCCAAGGGGTGAGGAGTTCAGGATGCTGGCCGACATATTGCGCGACGCCGCGTCCGTTCCACGGAAGCAGGCGAAGGAAAGGACGCCCGAACCCGCCTGAGCCGGGGCGCTCACCAAATCTTTACCGTGACGGCGCGATAAGGGCTGCCTTTTCCACCATGGTCCGGTCTGAAGATGTATAAGAGCTTCGCCATCATCACCGTGTTGATCGCGCTCGCCGTAGGCGCATTCGCCGGCAACCTGCCAACGGGCGGCGCGGACAATGCGACGAATGCGTCGGAAGAAGCCGCATCGAACATGGTTGAGCAAGCCGCCGCTCCACAGGCCGCACCAATGCCCCGGCCTTCGCAGACGCCGCCTGCCGACCCTTCCGCACCGCTGGCCAGTGCTTCCGCGCCGACGCTGGTGCTGGACAGCTATACGACACCGCCGGAGCAAAAGGCTCCTACCCAGCCGGCCGCCCAACCCACCACTCCCAGGACAGCCCCGGAAATCAACCCGATTCCCACGGGCGACAAATTTCCTCCCGGCAAGATACTGACGAGCACTTTCCAGGCGGACAGCCGCAAATAAGCTTGCCGCCTATTTCTTCTTCAGAATATCCAGTGCCAACACGGTCATAGCCTCCGCTGCGGTCGGAATGACCTTTTCCGCTTCCGGCGCCCAGAACGGGCTGTGCAGGGATGGCAACGCCTTGCCTTTCGCCGCCTCCGCCATTTGTGCGGATGGTACGCCGCCGACCCAGAAGATCAGGCTCCTGATCGACTTGTCCTCCCGCCAGAAGCGGCCGAAATCCTCGCCACCCATGACCGCCGGAGCCTTCACCACCGTTCCCGGCGGGAAATGCCCCCGCAGCACTGTCGCCATCTGCTCGGCAAATTCGGGCGGATTATAGGTGGACGGAGTAAATTCGTCCTGCACGGTCACCACGGGCATCTTGTCCTCCGGCATGCCGGACGCGATAGCCTCGCCCCGCGCGATGCGCTTGATCCCGTCGATCAGCTTCGCCCGCGTTTCGTCCGAATAGCTGCGCACCGTCAGCAGCAATGTCGCCTCATCGGGAATGATATTGTGCTTGGCGCCGGCGCGGAAGCTGCCGACCGTCACCACTGCCGGGTCATGGGGGTTTTGCTCCCGGCTGACCAATGTCTGCAGCGCCATGACGATCTTCGCGCCCAGCACGATCGGGTCCTTTGTCGTCTGCGGATAGGCCCCGTGCCCACCCACGCCCTTCACGACGATATCGATGCTGTCGACATTGGCGAGCGCCGGCCCCGGCGTGTAGGCAATCCGCCCGGCCTCGAAATTCGCGGCATCATGAAAGGCGATCGCATGGGTTGGACGCGGGAAGCGGGTATAAAGTCCGTCCTCCAGCATCATCCGCGCGCCCTTCCCCGTTTCCTCGGCGGGTTGCAGGATCATGACCAACGTGCCCGACCATTTGTCCTTCATGGAGGTCAACAGCTTCGCCGTCTCCACCCAGGCAGTCATATGCGTGTCGTGGCCGCAAGCGTGCATGACGCCGCTCTCTATGCCGCCCGCCGTCGTCGCCTTGACCTTGGACGCGAAGGGAAGACCCGTCTGTTCCACCACTGGCAGCCCGTCCATGTCGGCACGGATCAGCAGCACCGGTCCCGGCCCATTTTTCAGCACCGCAACCACGCCGGTCCCACCGACCTTCTCGGTAATCGTGAAGCCCATCGCCTTTGCACGCGCGGCAAGCTTAGCCGCCGTGTTCACCTCCTGTTGGGAAAGCTCCGGGTTGCTGTGCAGGTCCCGGTAAAGCTCCATCAGCCCGGGCATGTCGCCCTTGATCGTGCCGGCGATATCCTGGGCGATGGCAGGCGTCGTGAATATGAACGGGACGGCGGTCAGAACGGCCGTGAAGGTGTGGCGCATCAATGTCTCCCTTGCTTGGAAAGCAGAATAGGGAGCGCCGTGCGGGATGCCAGCGGGAAAAGGCCCCTCAGTCTTCCGGGAAGCAGGAGAGCGCGTCGGTGCCTTGGCTGCGGGCGTTTGTCAGGCAAAGGCGAAGAGCGTCGAGTCTGGACCGGGATTCGATTTGCGATTGCTGGATGTCCGCCAGACTTTTCTGCTTGTCGGAAAGATCGAAGCGTAAAGATATGAGCTGCGCGGGGACGGAGACGATTGACGTCAACACCCGGACCGGCAGACGGACAATCTCCATAACCTCACTCGGCCTGCTTGCGCTCCAACTCGTCAGCATGCCATTTTCAAAGGCGACGTCGTCGGTCGTCTTGACGAATGCGGAGGATCGCATCGGGATATAGGATATTCTTCCCGCCTGCGGCAACGATACGATCGCCGCATCGACTGGCTGGCCGATTTCGGAGCACGGCCCCGTCGCGCACTGCCGAAGCTGCAGCAGGACCGGGGCTGCCGTCCGGTAGAAAAGCGCGCCGGCACTACCCGGCCCTGCAACGTCCCTCGGCGGCCCGGCATCGCCACCACCACCCTGAACCGCCACGTTGAACGGCCACCCCGCCGCGTGCAGTTCCCAGTTCAGTGCATTGAGCGTGCCCTCGGGAAAAGGGTTCTGCTTATCGAATTTCGCGGCCATGTCCGTTATACGGGAGCGGGCATCCCCATCAGCCTCCGCTATTGCCTCTGGAACGGAGGGGGCGGGCGCGTCGCCTTCAAATACAAGTCCCGAACCGTCTTGGGCGGGCGCTTCCTGATGACTCGACTGCTCTGCAGAATGCGCTGCCGGAGCGGCCTCTGTCGCATTTGCCTCAGGCGGTGGGCTTGCGTCCGGCGCAGTCGTCGTTTCTGGTGCCTGCGCCGAAAATGGCGATCTTGGTGATTGACTGAATCCGACTGCCTGCCCCGCATTCACAGGGTCGAACAAGTAGACGAATTTGGTGATTTCAAGCCGCGTCGCACAATCCGGCGCAGAAGCTGGCTTCTGGCTAGGCATGCTGAATAATTGACCGGATTCTCCTCCGACAGGGATGATACCGAGCCCGCTCAATGCACCCGCAAGCTCTACGATAATGTCTCCGGTCCGGTCGGTCGCGACAGCCTTGCCGGACGACAACAGGCCGTCCTTTGTCACTGTCAACGTACCATCATCATCACGCAATATGTTATGGGAGAAGTCCGCCGTGAAAGGCTGCGCCGGATCGGCCACGGCGTCCATCAATTCCATCTTGGCGCTGTAGGTGAAGAGACACTCGCCTCCGGTGGCCTTCATCTTCCCAATCAGGGCGTCGGCTTCATCCAGTTTCGCCTTGGCGGCCTTACCCTCCAGGTCTGCGACCGTGACCGCAGCCTGCGCACTGTCCCGCTTTGCCAGCGTAGGCTCGAACGCTTTGGACGTATCGGCTAGATGGCTAAGTTCCTGCTTCCACTTTTCCAAATCCGCCTCTGCGGCCTTCTTCGCGGCGTTCGCCGAGTCCAGCGCGTCGCTCGCATCGCTTTTCTGCTTGTCGATTTCCTTCTTAGTGACGAGCTTGCGCTCGGCGGAAAATTTCACATCTCGCTTGGGCAGATAATAGGCGACTCCTTCCTGTCCCCCGATGCTTCGACCATCCTTACTCGTGACGGTCGCACATCCACCCAGAAAAGCGACGATCGAAACACCTGCTGCCAATGCCTGAAAACGCGCCATGTCCCCGCCCCCCAATAGCCAGCACAACCAGGGAGAGGGTCACCGATTCGCGCATCGCAGACAAGGCGACACTGGTCCGTTTCGGGTGAATAACGATTGGCTGGCCTACTGCGCCGTCCACCCGCCATCGACGGAGATATTCGCGCCGGTAATGTTGCTGGCCGCGTCTCCGCACAGGAACAACGCGATTGCAGCCACCTGTTCGGATGTCACGAACTGCTTGGTCGGCTGACCGGCGAGCAGCACGTCATTCATCACCTGCTCGCGCGTCATGCCGCGCGCCTTCATCGTGTCAGGGATCTGCGCCTCCACCAACGGAGTCCAGACATAGCCAGGAGAGATACAGTTGGCGGTGACGCCGAATGTCGCCAGCTCCAGCGCCAGCGTCTTGGTGAAGCCGGCCAGGCCGTGCTTCGCCGTCACATAGGCGCTCTTGAAAGGCGAGGCAGTCAGCGAGTGCGCCGACGCCGTCTGGATGATCCGCCCCCACTTCTTCGACTTCATATAGGGTATTGCCAGGCGCGAGGTGTGGAAGGCGCTGTTCAAGTTCAGCGCGATGATCAGGTCCCATTTGTCGATCGGGAATTCCTCGACCGGGGCGACATGCTGCACGCCTGCATTATTGATCAGGATATCGACGCCGCCGAACGCCGCCGCAGCCTCCGCCATCATCGCCTCGATCTGGTCCACTTTGGTCAGGTCATGACCGCTGTAGAGCGCCCTCGCTCCGCTGATCGCCTCCAGGCCGACGCGCTCCTTCTCGATCGCATCCTTGTCGCCGAACCCGTTGATGACGACATTCGCGCCCTCCCCGGCCAGCGTCTTGGCATAGGCCAGACCGATGCCGGAAGTGGAACCGGTGATGAGGGCGGTCTTGCCAGCCAGCGACATGCCTTGGGTCATATGCTCTTCTCCGTTAGATGATCGTGCCGGTCGAGATCAAACGCCGCGCTCTCGCCGTTCAGGATGTTCTGCGCCAGGATATCGCCCTTGCACATCACGCCATCCACCGCGTCCCGCCCCTGCTGCCAGTGATCGAGCATGGTCGCGCGCGAAAATTCGAAATCGCGCGCGCCGCTTTCCCAGTTGCGGCTGCGGTAGATCAGATGGACGATATTGACCGCCTCGTCGCGCAGCGTCTCGCACACCGCCTTGATCTTCGGATGGTCCTGCATCTCCGGCGGCAGGGTGCGCAGTGCATCGCGCACCATCTTATGCTCGCGCCGCATGCGCAGATACTGATCGGTGACCTGCCGGGTGCGGCTGGAATATTGGATATCCTTCTGCCGCGAATAGACGTCTGTCAGTTCCTTCGGCAGCGGTCCTTCGGCCGGGAAAAGATCCACCTGAAACGCCAGCGTATCGCCGCTGGCATGGTCGAGCACATGAGCAAGCGGCGTGTTCGACACGATGCCGCCGTCCCAATAATAGCGGCGGCCGATCTTGATCGCCGGAAAGCCGGGCGGCAGCGCGCCGGACGCCATGATGTGCCGCGCATCGATCTTCGTATTCGCGCCGAACTCGCCATCCCGTCCGCGCGTGTCGAAATAGACGAAATCGCCGCTCTGCACATCGACCGCGCCAACCGACAGCCGCACCGGGCCGTCATTCAGCAGCTTCCAGTCGATCAGCTCGTTCAGCGTCGCCTCAAGCATGCCCACATTGTAAAGGCTGGTGGCCTCCGGCGATCCCTCCGGCATGAATTGCGGGGGTATGATATGGGGGCGGAAGAAGCCGGGTACGCCGAACATCGCGACCGCGCCGGCGGCCGCCAGATGCGCAGCCTCGCGGATATGATCATTCTCCGGTATCCAGAAATTCGGCATGCCGCCGCTCACCAAGTCCCAGAAACGATGCAGCCTTTCCATGCGCCGTTCGGGCGGGTTGCCCGCGATGATCGCCGCGTTGACCGCACCGATGGAAATGCCCGCAACCCAGTCCACCTCGATCTTCAGATCGTCCAGCCGTTCATAGACACCAGCCTGGAACGATCCCAATGCGCCGCCGCCCTGCAACAGCAGCGCAACATTGTCCGGGAGAGGAACGGGGGCGTTCTGCCCCTTGAAGCGGCGGGTGGGGTCGATGTCAGCCAAGGCGGGGGTCCTTTCACGCTGTTGCAGTGCAATATAAACCGTCCGCGTGACAGTTCCAATGAAATCCCGGTAATAAATCTCAGATAGTCATCGCTGACCGTCCAAGCGCGTTTACCCTGTTCGCCCCCGCCGCTATGTCCTAAGCTTGGTCAAACCAAGCTCCGGGAGACTCCTGCATGCGCCTCGACAACGAACAGGAAAGCACCAATTTCGAGGTGCAGGGCCGCGGTAGCGGCGGGTTCGGGGGCTTTGGCGGAGGCGGCGGCGGTGGGATGCTCGGCCTGTTGCTGCCGCTGATCAGCAGCCGCTTCGGCTGCATGGGGATCGTCGTTGTCGTCGGCATCATGCTGGTGATGGGCGTCAATCCGCTATCGCTGCTGGGCGGCGGCACCGGCATGGCCCCGACACAGCAGAGCGCGCCTGCCAGCAACGATCCGCAGCAACTCACGGAAATTCAGCACTGGTCGCTCAAGGTGCTGGGGTCAACCGAGCGGACATGGGGCAAGCTGTTCCAGCAATCGGGCCAGCAATACCGGCCAACCATCCTCTCTTTCTATTCGCAGAGCGGCACATCGGGGTGCGGCGCGGCGCAATCAGCGATGGGACCATTTTATTGCCCGACCGACCAGAAGGTCTATCTCGACACCGATTTCTTCGAAGAACTGCGCCAGCGTTTCGGCGCGCCCGGCGACTTTGCGCAGGCTTATGTGATCGCGCATGAGGTCGGCCATCATATCCAGAACCTGGAAGGCACGCTGGGCGACGTGAACAAACGCCAGCGTTCGGTCAGCGAAGAACAGGGCAATGCCCTGCAGGTGCGGGTTGAGTTGCAGGCCGACTGCTATGCGGGCGTCTGGGCCAAGGACACCGGCCTCATGGAACAGGGCGATCTGGAGGAAGGCATGACCGCTGCCCATGCGATTGGCGATGATACGCTCCAGAAGGCGGCTGGCCGCCGTCCGGTTGAGGCCAGCTTCACCCATGGCAGCTCGGCCCAGCGGATGGAGTGGCTGCGCAGGGGCCTGTCCACCGGCGACCCCTCGCAATGCGACACGTTCAAGGGCGCTATCTGAGGGGCAAAGTGGCGTGAGCCCCCGCGCTACCTGCCCAGCGCCTTTCTCGTATCCTGATCGGCCATCTTCTCGGCAAACCAGTTGGGATAGACCAGCGGTAACGGCGTTGCATCGTCCAGGGTTTTCAGTTCCTCCGCGGTCAATGTCAGTGTGGCGACGCCCAGATTGTCCTCCAACTGGTGCGGCTTGCTGGCGCCAAGGATCACACTCGTCACGGCATTGCGGGTCAGCAGCCAGGCAATCGCCACCTGGGCGACGCTGGCGCCATGCGCCTGCGCGATCGGCCGCATCTGTTCAACCAGCGCAAAACCCTGCTCCTTGTCGAACGGCAGCAGGTCGAAGCCGGACAGGCGGTTTTCGGGATCGCTGAGCGTCTCGCGCGTATATTTCCCGCTCAGAAAACCGGCGGCCAGCGGACTCCAGATGGTCATGCCCAGCCCGTATCGCTGCATCATCGGGATGATGTCGCGCTCAACGTCGCGGCCCAACAGCGAATAATACATCTGGCCGTGGGTGAAGGGCGCAAGGCCGTTTGCCTTCTGGATTTCCATGGCGGCGGCGACTTTCCACGCGGACCAGTTGGAAAAGCCCAGATACCGCACCTTGCCCGACCGGACGACAGCATCCAGCGCCTCCAGCGTTTCCTCCAGCGGCGTGAAAGGGTCCTCGCGGTGAGCGATATAGATATCCAGCCAATCCGTCCCCAACCGCTTGAGGCTCTGGTCGACCGACCACAGGATATGCCGGCGCGACAGGCCGGATTGCGTGGGCGAAGGACCGGATCGGAAACCGGCCTTCGTGGCGATCACCACATCCTTGCGGCGGCTGGCCAGCGCCTTGCCCAACAATATTTCTGACTCGCCGCCAGCATAACCGTCCGCCGTGTCGAAGAAATTGATCCCGGCATCCAGCGCTTGGCCCACCAGTTGGTCGGCCACCTCCTCCCCCACCTTGAAGATCGCGCCATTGTCGCGATTGCCCTGCGTAAAGGTCATCGCTCCGAATGCGAGCCGCGAAACGATAAGACCGGTGTTCCCAAGGGTGGCGTAGCGCATCGACAGTCTCTCCTGATGGGTTGTGATCCGGTGATTTGGGGCAAGACTAGGCAAGACATTGCATGCAAACAACCCTCATCACGCCACTTGAAAACAGGCCGTCGCTGTTGTTAGGATCAACCATCGGGATCAGGCGACCTCCCGATCAGGCGTCCCCGCCCAAGTGTTGCGGCAAAACCGGCCCATGCGGGCCGAGGGGGACGTATATATGGCGCTGCCATCCTTTCGTGAGATGATCGGGACATTCGGCCGCATCGGCCTCATCAGCTTTGGCGGACCCGCCGGACAGATCGCACTGATGCATGAGGAGATCGTTGAGAAGCGCAAGTGGGTCGATGAGGAGCAATATTTGCGCGCGCTCAACCTGTGCCACTTATTGCCCGGACCGGAGGCGCAGCAGCTTGCGACATGGATCGGCTGGCGGCTGCATGGATTGAGAGGCGGCCTTGTTGCTGGCCTGCTGTTTGTCATGCCTGGCGCACTGGTCATCCTGGGCCTGTCGATCCTTTATGCTTATGCCGCCAACTTCGGCTGGTTCGCGGCTCTTTTCCTGGGGATCAAGGCGGCTGTGCTGGCCATAGTGGCGCAGGCGCTGATCCGCATCGGCAAGCGGGCGCTAAACAGCCGGTTCAAGGTTGCGCTCGCCGTGGCATCCTTCATCGCGCTGTTCTTCCTCAATCTCCCCTTCCCGCTCGTCGTCCTGGGCAGCGGCGCACTGGGCATGGCGGCGGCGGCATATCGCCCGCAATGGCTCCGGCTGAAACCCCCGATCGAGAGCCCCGCCCCCGCGCCGCGCGGAGCGCTTGTCCGCAGGTCGCTTTACACCATTCTCGGCTGGCTGCTGGTATGGGCCGCGCCCATGCTCCTCATCCTTGCCGCGCTTGGTCCCGGACATGTGCTCTGGACGATCGGCGCCTTCTTCTCGCAACTCGCCGTCGTCACGTTCGGCGGAGCCTATGCTGTCTTGGCCTATATGGCGCAGGAGGCAGTGCAGTCCCACCACTGGCTGACGGCCGGGGAAATGGCCGATGGCCTGGGCATGGCGGAAACGACGCCCGGCCCACTGATCATGGTCACGCAGTTCGTCGGTTTCCTTGCCGCATTCCGCGCGCCTGCCCCATTCAGCCCGCTCACCGCCGGGATCATCGGCGCGGTCCTGACGACATGGGTAACCTTCGCCCCCTGCTTCCTCTGGATATTCGCGCTCGCGCCATGGATGGAGCGCCTTGAGCATGCCCGCAAGCTGCAGGGCGGCCTCGCTGCGCTGACCGCCGCTGTCGTCGGCGTGATCGCCAACCTCACTGTCTGGTTCGCCCTGCATGTCCTGTTCGGCCTGGTGCGGGAAAGCGCGTGGGGACCGCTTCGCCTCTATAGCCCGGACTGGTCCACCCTCGACTGGCGGGCAGCCCTGCTCGGCGTCGGCGCGGCAATCCTGCTGTTCCGTTTCAGGATCGGCATCATGCCACTGCTCTGCATCGCAGCGCTCGCCGGACTGGCGCTGTCAGCAGTCTGACTAGCCTAACGCTTCTCGCGGGAAAGGCGGGTCATCAATATCGCGGCCCGCTTCGCCTGCCGCTTGATGCTGTTGAGGTCAGCCGTTTCCCCGGGCGCATGGTCGCCCCGGCTCGCCACGCCAAGTCCGACCAGCCCGTCCACATCCGCCGCGACAAAGGCTATGTCGCCCGCCCCGCGCTTCAGCGGATCAAGCGTCGGCATTTCCGGCAGGCCAAGGTCAGCATTCACACCGTTCAGTTTGGCCAGCAGCGCCTTGTTTCCCTCTGTTGGCGCCATCGGCGGATAGCCCTGCTCGAAACTGATCTTCGCGTCCGTGCCCGGCGAATGGGCGGCGACGATCTTTATCATCTTCTCCTGCACCCGGTCGGTCTGCTCCTGCGACAGCGTACGGAAATCGCCCTTGGCCACAGCGATAGGCGGGATGATGTTGGTCTTGCCCGTCACCGCGATGCGCACGCCATCCTTGTCGACGTCTGCACTCTGCCCGCCGCCGACCAGCCCGACATTGAACGTCAGGTTTGGTTCCGGCAGCTCTTTCCGGAACGCAGTGATGATCCGCGCCAGTTCATAGATCGCGCCATCTCCCGCCGCTTCGGAGAATATCCGTGAGCTGTGCCCGGATTTGCCCGTCGCGCTCAGCGTCCAGCTATTGGAGGAGCGCCGGGCGATGGACCCCATATCCTTGCCGTCCTCCACGGCCAGCCCCTCGAAATCCAGCGCCGCATCCGCCCGCTTGCCCGCCGCGATCAGGTCCGCACGGGATATGGAGACCGGATCCCCCGCATCCTCCTCATCACCGGTCAGCACGATCTCGATATTCGCATCCTTCAGCGCGCCCGCCGCCTGCATGGCGCGCAGCGCGGACAGCATCACCACCATGCCGCCCTTGTCGTCGCCCACGCCGGGCCCTTCCGCCTCATCGCCCTTTCGCACGAAGGTCTGGAACGGCGAGTCCGCCTCGAACACCGTATCCAGATGCCCGATCAGCAGCAGCCGTTTCGTACCCGCCTTGCCCTTATGCGTCGCGACGATGTGCCCCGCCCGCTTGGCCGCAGCCATCGGCTTCCATTCGACCTTGAAGCCCAGCGCCTCCAACTCCGGCCGGATCATGTCGCCCACGGCCGTTACCCCAGCGATATTCATGGAACCGCTATTCTGGTTGACCAGCTTCTCCAACAGGGCGACCGTCCGGTCATATTCCGTATCCACAGTCACGCCCATCTTCTGCTCGGCGGGCGACAGCGCGGCGAATGCAGGCGCTCCAGCCGAAAGCAAAAGAGCGAGGAATAGAGCGGCGGCCGGGCGCTTCATAACGGCAAGTCCTTCATCATGGGGCGGAATATGTCTGGACTATTCCCGCTACCGTCCCTGCCTGCAACCCAAAGGTTCAGAACGAACCATTCACAGCCGGATCGGGAGCAGAATGGCGCAGACTGCTGCGTCCGGAAACGGAGATATCGGCCTATCCTGCATGCGGACGCCAATACCGGCTTCCGTCAGGAGGGCTTATGTTTGAGACGACCAATATAGGCACGGCGATGGGCGAATATGACCTGAAGCCGGGAACTTTCACCAGCATCATTTTCGCTGCGGGACATCAGGTTCGCTTCGTGACCATCTGCGAAATCATCATAAACGGAACCACGGTCGCGAAGGGCGTCACCGCCGATTATATGGGCGATAACCCTTCCATTTCGCCGCAGACCATCTGCGCGCTGATTCCCTATAGCGCCAAGGCAAAACTGCGCATTTCCAACGTGGATGCGGGCAGCGTGGTGGTGAATGCAGTGCCGCTCGGTTTGTTGCTGGAACAGCCGGCGGTCGCCTAGACCACCGTTCCCACCAGCCGCCCGATCCCGGCGGTGACGGCCATGGCGAGCACACCCCAGATGGCGACGCGCAATACGGGCCGCGTCGCCTTCGCTCCACCGGCCCATGCGCCCAGATAGCCGAGCAGGATCAGCCCCAGCAGCGCCACCACGGGCACGGCGTAGAGCAGCCCGTCGACCGGCATCGCCGCCACGGCCAGCAATGGCGCCGCTGCCCCCGCGCTGAATGTCAGGGCGGATGCCGCCGCCGCCTGCAGGGGCCGGGCGGCCAGTTCGGGCGAAATGCCGAGTTCGTCACGCGCATGCGCGGCCAGCGCATCATGCGCGGTCAATTGCTCTGCCACCCGCCTCGCCAGATCGGACGACAGCCCGCGGCCCATATAGATTGCGGTCAGCTCCTGCAGCTCCAGCTCAGGCTCATCGGCCAGTTCGCGCCGCTCCTTTTTCAAATCCGCGCGCTCCGTGTCGGACTGGGAACTGACGGAGACATATTCTCCGGCCGCCATCGACATGGCCCCCGCCACCAGAGCGGCGATGCCGGACAGCAGGATATTCTCTCGCGCCGCTCCGGCGGCCGCCACGCCGATGATCAGACTGGCGGTGGATACGATACCGTCATTCGCGCCCAGCACGGCCGCCCGCAACCAGCCGATGCGGTTGATCGAATGACGCTCGCGATGGATCATGCCGCTCCTCTGCTTCCGGCCCGGACCAGAGCATCAGGCTCTCCGCGCGTCAACATGCAGACCTGTTTTGCGCCGGTGAAAAGAGGATTGCGGCGGTCCTGTTCCCGCAAAGATCATAGTCGAACGCGCGGTCCACCTAGCCGCGATCAATTGGCGGTGCGCACAATTCCCGCAGTTTCCAGTGACTTCTGACCCGCTCTGCGAATATCGTAGAAATAGGTGCTGAGCTGAAACGCCACGACAAAGAGCGCGGCGTAGAAACAAACCGGCCGCCATGCCCTTATCCTGTCTGCGGTTGTCCACACCCATTCCGCCACACGGCCGGAGCGCGGATAGAGCCATGCGCAGCCCATGCCGATCGCCGCCCCGGCCAGGATATCGCTGGGATAATGGAACCCGCCATAAAGGCGCGGAAACGTCACGACCACTGTCGCCCACAGGAAGGCGGCCGCGCCCAGAGGCCGCGACGTCCTCCAGATCGCAAAGGCAAGGGCGAAGCCCAGACTGGCCGTATCGCTGGGAAAAGAGCTCCAGTCGTTCGGAAACCCGTCGTCCGGCACAGGAAAGACGAATTGCCCGGACAAAGCCGGCCGCGCCCGGAATGGCCCGCTATTCTGGATGACGCGCGACAGAATGAGCGCAAGGAAACCCGCTACAACCCCATCAAACAGCGCCTTCTGCCGGACGGGATTTTCCGTTGCCGACAGCCAAAGCGCGACGATGACCGTCATCATCGGCATCAATTTGAAAGTGTCCATCTGGAACAGGTCCAGGACGATATGATCGAATAGCGGCCATTGGCCCTGCAAGCGGGAGCATAGACCGGCAACGGCTGTGTCCAGCCCTCCCATGGCTATGCTGACGCTGCGTCTGTCATGCAAATGTCATGAACCCGTTAACCACTTCCGTAAACACGGATAAATGGTTAACGGCCGTGCCTTATTGGGACCGCCCGGCATGTTGCCAAATAGGAAAAGGGGCCGGTTCATCACCGGCCCCTGTCATTCCCTACCGCTGAAGCATCAACTCAGTATACGCGCGCCTTGGGCTTCACATATTCCGCTTCGTCGGTCATCGTATAGTCGTGCACCGGACGGTAATCGAGCGTCACCTTGCCGCCCTTGCCGCCCCAGCCGTCGAACCAGCTAATCGTGTGCTTCATCCAGTTCGCATCGTCGCGATCCGGGAAGTCCTCATGCGCATGGGCGCCGCGCGATTCCTTGCGGTTGTTTGCGCTTTCCATGGTGCACACAGCCTGCGCCATCAGATTATCCAGCTCCAGCGTCTCGACCAGATCGGTGTTCCAGATCAGCGAACGGTCGGTCACGCCGATGTCTTCCATCCGCTTGTTGACCTTCTGCATCCGCTCGACGCCCTCGGCCAGCAGCGCGGTGTCGCGGAACACGGCGGCATGCTTCTGCATCGTGCGCTGCATGTCCAGACGGACCTGCGCGGTCGGCGAACCGCCCTTGGCGTTGCGATAATGGTCGAGGCGGCCAAGCGCCAGATCGGCCGAATCCTTCGGCAACGCCCTGTGCGAACTGTTGGGCTTCACATTGTCCTTGAGGAACAGGCCGGTCGCGCGGCCGAACACGACAAGGTCGATCAGCGAGTTGGAGCCAAGGCGGTTGGCGCCATGCACCGACACGCAGGCGGCCTCGCCCACGGCGAACAGGCCCGGCACTATGACTTCGGGATCGCCATCCTTCTTCGTCACCACCTGCCCATGATAGTTACAGGGGATGCCGCCCATATTGTAATGGACGGTCGGCGTCACCGGCAGCGGCTGACGGGTCAGGTCGACGCCCGCGAAAATCTTGCCGCTCTCCGTGATGCCCGGCAGGCGCTCGGCCAGCACCTTGGGATCGATATGGTCGAGGTGCAGGAAGATATGATCCTTATGCTCGCCGACGCCGCGCCCTTCGCGCATCTCCATCGCCATCGAGCGGGAGACAACGTCGCGCGACGCCAGGTCCTTCGCGGACGGGGCATAGCGCTCCATGAAGCGTTCGCCCTCGGAGTTGGTGAGATACCCACCCTCGCCGCGCGCGCCCTCGGTGATCAGCACGCCAGCGCCGTAGATGCCGGTCGGGTGGAACTGCACGAACTCCAGGTCCTGCAGCGGCAGGCCGGCGCGCAGCACCATGCCGCCGCCGTCTCCGGTGCAGGTGTGCGCCGATGTTGCGGAGAAATAGGACCGGCCATAACCGCCCGTCGCCAGCACGACCGCATGGCTGCGGAAGCGATGAATGGAGCCGTCCTCCATGCAGAGCGCAATGACCCCGCGGCATTCCTTGCCGTTCGGGCCATCTTCCATGATCAGGTCGATGGCGAAATATTCGATGTAGAAGTCCGCATCATATTTCAGGCTCTGCTGATAGAGCGCGTGAAGCATGGCGTGGCCGGTGCGGTCGGCGGCGGCGCAGGTGCGCTGCACGGGCGGACCAGCGCCCATATTCTGCATGTGACCACCAAAGGGCCGCTGGTAGATGGTGCCCTCCGGGTTACGGCTGAACGGCACGCCCGCATGCTCCAGTTCGATGACCGCGGCAGGCGCCTCGCGCACCATATATTCGATGGCGTCCTGGTCGCCCAGCCAGTCCGACCCCTTGACGGTGTCGTACATGTGCCAGGTCCAGTGATCCGGCGTGTTGTTGCCAAGGCTGGCGGCGATGCCGCCCTGCGCCGCGACCGTATGGCTGCGGGTCGGGAATACCTTGGTAATGCACGCGGTTTTCAGGCCCGCCTCGGCGCTGCCCATGGTGGCGCGCAGGCCGGAACCGCCTGCGCCGACGACCACCGTGTCATAGGTATGGTCGATGATCTTGTAGCTGTCCGTCGACATCAGGAAGCGGCCCCTGCGGTAAATGCGATCTTGGCGATGGCGAAGATGCCGAGCGCGGCTCCGCCGATGGCGTAGAAGTTGAGAAGGAGGAGCGTGCCGAATTTGGTGCCCTCCTCATGGACATAATCCTCGATCACGACCTGCAGGCCCATACGCAGGTGCCAGAACAGGTTGGCGAGCATCAGCATCATCGGCACCGCGACCAGCGGCTGACCGAGCCAGGCGACGACCTCCGCATATTCGAGGCCGGGCAGCTTGAAGAGGCTGATCAGAAACCAGACGAGCAGCAGGACGTTGCCCGCCGCCGTCACGCGCTGCTGAATCCAGTGATGCGCGCCCGTCTTGGCGCTGCCGAGGCCCCTTACGCGGCCGATGCCGGTTCCCGTGCCCATCAGATTTTCCCCGCAAGAATGACAAGCCACAGGATGCCGGTGGCAGCGATGGCCAGAACAAAGACGAGGATCGACCAGCTCTTGTTGGTCTTCAGCTCATATCCCGCGCCGATATCCAGCACGAAATGGCGCAGGCCGGAAAAGAGATGCTGGAAGAAAGCCCAGGTCAAACCGATCAGGACCAGATAACCGATCGGCGAAGTCGCGCAGGCGATGAAGGTTTCATAAGCCGCCTTGCCGCTCGCCGCCGCCCACAGCCACCAGACCAGCCCAAGCGCGCCTACGGTCGCAAGGCCGCTGCCGGTGATGCGGTGGAAGATGGAAATCGCCATATGCGGCCCCCATTTCCATATCGTAAGATGCGGAGATAACGGCCTGTTGGTGGATCGCGCCATGCGGTGTGGGTCCCTTGAGCGTCTATGATTCCCGATCCCCTTAGCGCGCACCCCTCCATCGCGCAATTATCAGAACCATCTTTGCTACTTGCCGTCACTTCACCCCCTTCGCGGGGGGGAAAACTGATGGTTGTATAAGAGATGATTAACCAGTTCCGGGATAAGACCGTGGTGACGGGTCCAAAGATACCCGCGGGGGATGTTCTGGAGAACCGGAAATGGCGCGGCGCGCAAAGGTGGATGTGACGATGCAGGAACGGCTGAAGGAATTCGATCCCGGCGACACGCTGGCGGAAGATTGCGCGGCCATCTTCGCTCTGCTGCCCGATCAGGGGCGCAGCACGGCCAAGGTCTTCCTGGACGCCTATCTCGCCAGCAGCGGGCTTGCGGATCGCCTGTCCGCGGCTGCGCTCGAAAAGCTGCAGGCTGAAATTCTGCGCTACGTCCGCGAGAAATTCACCAATCTCCGCTCGGAGAACTGGGCCAATTCGGGCCGCGCCTGCGTCATTCACGCACGCAAGCACAGCATTTCCATCCGCACTGTGCTGGTGGCGATGTCCACCGCGAACGAAAGCGTGTGCGACGTTATATGGGACCAGACTGGTCAGGATGATGGCGAACGCCGCCGCCTGATGCGCGCAATGCTGCGTCTCTCAATGGTGGAATCGGAATTGATCTGCGCCGCCCTGGCAACCCATGTGGCGGAGGAAGAAGAGGCCGAACGCGAATTGAACGGCACCCTGTTCGAAAAGCGCATCGTTGGAGAAATCGACGGCGCATCGATGCTGGGCGAGGGTCTGCGCGAACAGGCCAAGGATGCATCCGCCGCCACCCGCGGCATGCTGGGCAAGGCGTCGGAAGTCGCCGCCGCCGCCGAACAATCCGCCCTCGCCATGCGCGAGGCGGCTCAGACCTCCGCCGGCCTCATCCGCGCGATCGAGGACGCCCGCGCCGAAGTCGAGGGCGCGGCCGAAGTCGCCGCCCGCGCGTCGGCCCAGGCCGGTGACGCCGTCACCATGTCAACCACCCTGTCGGAACATGCCAAGTCGATCGAATCGATCCTTGGCCTCATCCGCGACATTGCCGGGCAGACCAACCTGCTCGCGCTCAATGCCACCATCGAGGCCGCCCGCGCTGGAGACGCAGGCCGAGGCTTTGCGGTCGTCGCCCAGGAAGTGAAGTCGCTCGCCAGCCAGACGGCCCGCGCGACCGACGACATCGCCGGCAAGATTTCCGCCATTCAGGTATCGACCCGCCAGTCGGTCGAAACCAACCAGCGCATCCGCGACACGGTGGACGAGGTGCAGACCTCCGCCGACCGCATCCGCATTGCGATGGACGCGCAGGCGCAGACCGTCACCATGATCACCGCCGCCGTCGACGAAACGGCGTTGGCCGCCGACTCCATGTCCTCGACCATCTCCGCCATCCGCCAGGACACGGAAGTCGTCGCCTCGGAAATCGACGAGCTTGAGCGCGGCTTCGTGAGTGTCGAGGGCAAACTGTCGACCCTGCGCGAAGCTTCAGCCGAATTTGGCCGCCGCGTGGCCTGAGGCCAAGCCTGAATCTGGCCCTATAACCGCGCCAGAGCCGGTTTTCACCGTCTCTCTTTCCCGCGGACCTGCGCTCGTCTAAGCGGGCGCGATGACACAGCATATCCTTTTGACCGGCGCGTCGCGCGGCATTGGCGCGGCCATTGCGGAAACGCTGAAACCCGGCAACCGCCTTTTTGCCGCCAGCAGCCGCGATGCGGACCTGAGCGCTGAGGGCGCCGCCGACGCGCTCTGGGACAATGCGCTGGATGCTCTTGGCGGACGTATAGACGTCCTCATCAACAATGCGGGCGTTTTTGAGGAAGCGCCGCTCGACGGGGATGGCTGGCTCGACAATTGGCGGCGCACCATGACGATCAATCTTGAGGCATCGGCCATTCTGTGCCGCCGCGCCGTCCTGCATTGGCGGGAGAAGGCCACGCCTGGCCGCATCATCAATATCGCCAGCCGGGCCGCCTATCGCGGCGATTCGCCCGCCCATTGGCATTATGCGGCGTCGAAGGGCGGCATGGTCGCCATGACCAAGACGATCGCGCGGGCCTATGCACTGGACAATATCCTGGCCTTCGCCATCTGCCCCGGCTTTACCATAACCGGTATGGCGCAGGATTATCTCTCCAGCCGCGGCGGCGATCAGCTCCTCGCCGACATTCCCCTCGGCCGCGTTGCGACGCCGGAGGAAATCGCCGCGATCACCGCCTTTCTTGCGAAGGGCGCCCCGCCCTCCATGACCGGCGCCATACTCGACGCCAATGGAGCCAGCTATGTCCGCTGATCCAGCCGCAGCCGAAAGCTGGAAACTCACCCTCCCCTGCACCCGCGAGGAAGCGGAGGCGTTGTCGGACGATATCGGCCTGCTCGCCATGCTCGACAATCCGCCCGCGCTGATGACCAGCGAAGTGGAGCCGGACGATCCGCTGCAATGGCGGCTGGATGCCTATTTTGAGGGCAAGCCGGGCAAGGAGACCATCGCGCTCGTCCGTACCCTGGTGCCGAGCGCGGCTGCGGCGACGCCGATTCTGGAGCAGCTTCCCGCCGAAGATTGGGTCACGCTCAGCCAGCAGGGCCTGGAGCCGGTCGCCGCCGGTCGATTTTACGTCCGCAACATGGCAAGCGACCCGGAACAGGCAGGTTTCCGTAACTATCTGATCACTGCAGGGCAGGCGTTCGGCACCGGGCAGCATGAGACCACATCAGGCTGCCTGCGCATGCTGGATCGCGCCCGCCGCCTTGGCCACCGTTTCGGCAATATCGTGGACATCGGCACCGGCACCGGCATCCTCGCCTTCGCCGCCATGCATTTGTGGCCCCGCGCCTATGCCATCGCATCGGATATCGATCCCGTATCGGTGGAGGTTACGGAGAAGAATGCGCGGGTGAACGCCGTGCCCCTGGGCAATGGCGGCGGGCAGCTTGCTCTGGTGACGGCGGCGGGCGCGCACCATCCCGCGATTATCGGCCGAGCGCCTTACGACCTCATCATCGCGAACATCCTGGCGGGACCGCTGATCGATCTCGCGCCCTCGCTCTGCGCTTTGTTGGAGGATGGCGGCACGCTGATCCTCGCGGGACTTCTCGACACGCAGGCGGATCGGGTCATCGCAGCCTATCGCAGGCAGGGCATGCGCCTCGCCGACCGCATCGACAACAGCAACCAGCATGGCCAATGGCCAACGCTCCGCCTGCGCAAGCGCCCCACCATCGGCCGCCAGCGCCCGGTGCGCGTCGCCACGCAGGTTACCGGAGAAACACCGGGGTTTGGAAGCTGGTGATTCGAGCCGTTCGGGCTGCGCTTGTCGAAGCCTTGCCCTTCTAGAAAGAAGTGCAGCCCTTCGACAAGCTCAGGGCGAACGGAGGCTAACTCATCGTAATCCCTGCTTCAGCTCCGCAAACGGCACCCGGTGACTGATCGCCACCTGCCCGTCGAGCATCTGCACCTCCATCAACACGGACGGCTCCTTGCCGCTCCAATCGATGGTCAGTCGCCCAAAATTCGGCGCCAGCGGCCCCTGCGCGATGCGGTTTTTGTTCGGACCGAAGGATTCCCACACTTCCGTCAGACCCGATGAGGTGAGATCGTAGAGCGGATAAGGCATCCCCTCGGCCAGACGCGACAGTTCCGGATAATGGGTGTCGCCGGAAATCACGATCAGGTTCTCGACCTGCGCGAAGTCGATCAGGTCGAGCAGCCGCTGATGATCCGCCTGGAAATTGCACCACGCCTCATGACCCGGATGGTCGGCCACCACCTGCGTCGATGAGGCGAGGATGCGCAGATCGGCGGGCTTGCGCAGTTCCGCCTCCAGCCATTCCCATTGCGCCGCGCCCAGCATCGTCGCCTTGGGATCGCTGTTGACGAGGTACGGCCCGGATGGCGGAAGCGGTGTCGTATATCCCATCAGGCCGGTGCGGAAGGTGCGGTTGTCGGGCAGGATCACCTGCACCCGCCGCCCCTTCGGCCCAAAGAAATAGCTGGTATAGATACCCTCATGACTGCGGCGGAAGCCGTCGGCCGGCTCGTTCCAGAACTCCAGGAACAACTCCTTGGATTCCTTCTTCTTCGGATATTCGAAGCCGCCGTCATTGACGCCATAATCATGATCGTCCCAGGTCGCGATGCACTGCGTCGCCTTGCGCAGCGTCCGGTATCCGGGCTTTTCCGACAGCTTGGTATATTTGGCCCGCATGACGTTCATGTCCTGCGTGTCGCCATAGATATTGTCGCCCAGGAAGATGAAAAGCTCTGGCTCCCAGGCATTCACCTTGTCCCAGATCGGCTGCTCCTTGTCCTGATGCGCACAGGAGCCGAAGGCGATCCGGGTCAGCGCCTTGTCCGCCGGAGCGGCAAAGGCGGGGGAAAGGGCCGCGAACGATGTCGCGGCCACACCGGCTTTCAGGACATCGCGGCGGCCCAATTCCTTTGTCATGATTAGAACCCCCGGCGCAGCGTGACGAAGAATTGCTGCGGCGCGCCGGGCAACAGGGTCTGGCCGTCGCCGCTGTTGCTGAAGCCGCCCGAACCGACCGTGGAGACATATTCCTTGTCGAACAGGTTGGTGGCGGACGCCTCGATCGCGAAGCCCGTCAGGAAGCCCATGCCTTCGGGCACCTTGATGCCGATGCTGGCGTCGACAAGCACCCGGCTCTTGACCGACTGGTCGTTGAGATAGGTGTAGTAACGCTTCGACATATAGTTTGCGCCGATCCGGCCGAAGAACATCTCGCCATCATAGGCGATTTCGCCCGATGCGATATGCTTGGGGCTGTCCACGACGGTCTTGCCCTTAAGCGGAACGACGGTCACGCCGTTCAGAACGTCATCGCGATAGGTGGAGTCGTTATAGGCGTAGGATGCCGTGGCCGAGAGGCCATGCATCAGTGTGAATGTGCCCGCAGCTTCGAAACCATAGGACCGGACGGAACCGACATTCTGCAACTCGGAAGGACGACCCTCGATGGGCGAACCGACCTGGACGCTCAGGATGCGATCCTTGAAGTCGACATAATAAGCCGCCAGCGATCCCTGGAAGCTGCCTGCGCGGATGCGGGCGCCGCCTTCGATCGTCTTTGAGGTTTCCGGTTTCAGATTGGTGGCGCTGGCGTTGAAGCTCGCCTGGCTCACGCCAAACAGACCCGATGTCGCCGCCGACACGAAGGGACGGAAATTCTCGGTATAGTTGGCGAACAGTTCGGCATTGTCATTGACGCGGAACAGCGCGCCGACCTGCGGCAGGAACCAGTCCTTCGATTCGATCTTGCCGGAGGCAAGGCCGCCCTTGACGATCGGGTTCGCCGTGTTCCGGACCCGCACGCCCTTCCAGCCGCCCGACAGCGTCAGGCTGCCCAGATCAATCTTGTCGGAGACATAATATTGGACGGTCTCGGTCGAATATTTGAACTCCCACTGCGTCGCGAACGGGTTGGTCTGGAACTTCGTGCTGTCGCGTGAGGAGCCGCCCAGCGTATTTGCCAGCGAATAGAAACGCCGCGCCTGGTGGAAGTCGTTATTTTCGAACCAGCCGCCCACTTCCAGGGTGTTCGCGCCCATTTCCCAGGTGACATTGGCCAGTGTGCCCATGCGGTCCATGTCATATTCGGTGGTGCGGATGGAGAGCGGCGCGCCAGTCGGGCTGGCGACATAGGGCGTCCACCACAGGCCCTGGCCGTGATTGTTGTGGTAATATCCCTGCAGCTTGAACCGCACGCTGCTCGTCACCGGCGTCTCGAACGTCAGGCCGGTCAGCCAGTCGCGGCGCAGGCCCGCTGCGTCGAAATAGGCGTCGTCCACCGTTTCGAACGGCGCAGGAAATGTCGTGCCATAGGTCGGGTAAGGCAGGAAAGCCGGATCGGCCGTGCCCGCATTCTGGTTCTGGTAGATCGCGGCCAGCCGGTAGGCGGTCGCCCAGTCGCCGGAGATATTGTCCCAGTTGCTGCCGAGCCGTTGGATCATCGCGGCCGACATGTCCTGATAGTCATTCTCGCGACGGTCGGAGAAGTTGACGAATCCCGTGATTTTGCCGTCGCCAATGTCAGCAACGATCTTGGCGTTGGCCTGATGCTGCTCCTGCTTGCCGACGCCCTTCCACTTGTCGGCCTTCAGATAGCCGTAGCTGGCGTAGCCGCGCACGCCGCCCATGTCGCCGCTCTCGACACGCACGAAGCCGCGCATCGTCTCATCGCTGCCATAAGTGCCCGACGCCACGATATCCATGTCTGCCGATGGGTCGCGCGAGGTGAACTGCAGCGTGCCGCCCAAATTGCTGATCGATGCGGTCGACAGGCTGCCTGCGCCCTGGCTGACGGCGACGGTGCCCAGATTTTCGGAGATGATCGCGCGGCTGACGTGCAGGCCGTTATAGTTGCCATAGCTCATATCGCCGAGCGGCACGCCATCCAGCGTGAAGCCCAACTGGTTCTGGTTGAAACCGCGCAGCGAGATGCGCGACGACCATTCATAGGCGCCGAAAGCGTCGGCCGACTGGAAATTGACGCCGGGCAGCTTCGAAATCGCCTTCAGCGGCGTGGTGCCGGGCGTCAGCAGGGCGATGTCGTCCTTGCCGATCGTCTGCACCTGACGGACTTCGCCGAAGCCCAGAACGATGATGTCATCGCCTGAGTCGGCCGATGCGTCGGCAGCGGCTGCGGCGGCCGGCGCGACATCCTGCGCGAGCGCAAGCGTCGGAAACGCCGATGGAATAAGGGCAATAGTGGCGACGGCCGCCAACAGGGATAGTTTGGAATGTGACATGATCGTTCCCCCTTCGTGGAAATGCACGGAGGGGCCTTTGCGCCAGCGAAATGACTGCCGCGCGGCAAGGCGATGACGGATCGGTTACGTTTGAAAGGCAGTTTGTGACGATGCTGCAATGCAACAGTTTTCCGCTGTCATACCGGCCCTCGCCCACCCATATTCGTCATTCCGGACCTGATCCGGGATCCCGCTTCTTTGTCCGCCTCCCCCCTCTTCTCTCGGCGTAATCCTGTCTGAGCTTCGACAAGCTCCAGTCCGAACGATATACTGGACACTATGCTTTGGCCGCACAGTCGATGGCTGAGGGCAGGCATTGCCTTCATTGCCCTTCCCCTGCTGATCCTGCTCGCCGTCCTCGCGGGTTCCATCATCCCGGCCAATCGCGGCTGGGTCCCGCCCCGCTCCGGCATCACCATCTATGTCTATACCAATGGCGTCCATACCGGCCTAGTCCTGCCCGCCGTCAACCCGCTCCACGATTGGCGCAACCGCATCCGGGCTAGCGATCTGCCCGATCCGCGCCGGGCCGGAAGCTGGCTGATCTTTGGCTGGGGTCAGCGGGACTTTTACCTGAACACGCCGCGCTGGTCGGACGTCAGGATCGGCACGGCCCTTCGCGCGATGATCGGCAGCGACCGGACGCTTGTTCATGTCGATCATCTTCGCCGCGTCTGGAATGGCCCGGACTTGCGCCCCATTCTTCTGACGGAATATCAATATCTCAGGCTAACCAGGTTGCTGGAATCCGAGTTCGCACCTGGCGCAGCGGTCAGGGGCTATGCCGCCGACGATGTCTTTTATCCCGGCCGCGGCCGATACAGTGCGGTCACGACCTGCAACGAATGGACAGGCGCAAAGCTGCGCGCGATCGGCGTCCGTATCGGCGTCTGGACGCCAACTGCATCGGGCGTAATGCGCTGGTTTCCAGCTCCAACAAAAGAATCGTAGTTAAATTATTGTTAAGATAAGAAAAAATGGAACCTATCTGACTGATCATCATTGAATCGGCGGGGATGTGTCAGGAGTATATCCATGTACGCCGCACATTATGATGCCGCACAGATTGCGGGGCCGTCTACTTACAGCTTTTCGCGAAAGGCGGAATTTCTGGTTGAGGAAAGCATCCGTCGCGCGCGTGACGCGGAGAATTGGCCAGACCTCAAGAAATGGTACCGGATAAGGCTGCGGATGAAGCGTTTCGCGCAGTCGCCCGGCCCGATGCCGATCGATATCCAGCACGTAGCACAGGCGGTGTAGCTGCGCTTTTCTAGGCGCCCCGCACGATCTCCGCCCAGGCGGCCTCGTCGATCACCTCGATGCCCAGAGCCGCCGCCTGTTTTAGCTTGCTGCCCGCGCCCGGTCCCGCGACGACAAGATCGGTCTTGGCGCTGACGGACCCGGCCGCCTTCGCGCCGAGCGATTCCGCCTGCGCCTTCGCCTCGTCGCGGCTCATCGTCTCCAGCTTGCCGGTGAACACAACCGTCTTGCCCGACACGCTGCTGGCCCGCGTCTCGACGATATAGTCGGGCGGCGATACCTCGGAGAGCAGATCCTCCCACACTTCGACGTTATGCGGTTCGTGGAAGAAATCGGCCAGTGCATGGCCAACCGCCGCGCCAATCTGTTCGACAGAAATCGTTTCGGCGATGGCTTTGTCCAGCCGGTTTCTGAATCGCGTCTCCGCCTCGCCATCCACGGCTGTTGCGGCGTCTCGCAAGGCGATGATCTCCCCGGCCAGCGTCCGCACTGCACGGATGCTGGTCAGGCGCTTGAGCAAATCCCGCGCCGTAACCGCCCCCACATGACGAATGCCGAGACCGAACAGTAGGCGGGCCGCATCCGGTTCCCGTTTCGCCTCGATCGCCGCCAGCAGATTATCGACCGACTTCTCCTGCCACCCCTCACGGCTGAGAAGATCGTCGCGATGCGCCTTCAGCCGGAAAATATCGGCCGGCTCCTTGATCCAGCCGAGGTCGAGAAATTCCTGGATCGTTTTTTCGCCCAGCCCCTCAATGTCCAGCGCCCCCCGGCTGACGAAATGCCGCAGCCGCTCGAACCGCTGTGCGCCGCAGATCAACCCGCCGGTGCACCGGATGTCGACTTCCCCTTCCTCGCGCACCGCTTCCGATCCGCAGACGGGGCAGTGGTCGGGATAGACGAAAGCGTCACGCGGTTCCTCCCGCGTCAAATTCTCCACCACTTGCGGGATCACGTCGCCCGCGCGCTGCACGACGATCCGGTCTCCCGGCCGCACGCCCAGCCGCGCGATCTCGTCGGCATTGTGAAGCGTCACGTTGGATACCACCACGCCGCCCACCGTCACCGGGGTCAGCCGCCCGACCGGCGTCAGCTTGCCCGTCCGGCCAACCTGGATGTCGATGGCCTCCAGCGTCGTCTGCGCCCGCTCCGCCGGGAATTTATGTGCGATCGCCCAGCGCGGCGACTTGGCGACAAAGCCCAGCCGTTGCTGCCAGTCGAGCCGGTCCACCTTGTAGACCACGCCGTCAATATCGAAGGGCATGTCCGCCCGCTCCGCCTCGATCCGGCGGTAATGGGCGATCAGCGCCTCCAGCGTATCGACGCAGGTCAGACGCTCCGACACCGGCACGCCCCAGCCGCCGATGGCGCGCATCACGCCGATCTGCGTATCGGCCGGAACCGCGCTATGTTCGCCCCAACCATGGGCGAGAAACCGCAACGGGCGGCTGGCCGTAATGGCCGGGTCCTTCTGCCGCAGGCTCCCGGCGGCGGCGTTGCGAGGGTTGGCGAACTGCCGCGCCTTGGTCGGGTCCTCGGCCTCCGCCAGCAGCCGGGCGTTGAGAGCGGCGAAATCCGCCTTCGCCATATAGACCTCGCCGCGGATCTCGAACACATCGGGTATGCCTTCGCCCGTCAACGTGCCTGGGATGTCCGCGATGGTGCGGACGTTCGCCGTGACATCCTCTCCGGTCGTGCCGTCGCCGCGGGTCGCGGCCAGCACAAGCGCGCCCTTCTCGTAGCGCAAGGAACAGGACAGGCCATCGATCTTAGGCTCCGCCGTCAGGGCGACCGGCGTATCTTCGGACAGGTTCAGGAATCGTCGGACGCGGGCGATGAACTCGGCGATGTCCTCATCCGAAAAGCCGTTGTCCAGGCTCATCATCCGGACCGCATGGGCCACCTTCTTCAGCGCGGATGTCGGCTCTGCCCCCACCTGCGCATTGGGAGAATCCGACCGGACCAGATGTGGGAACGCAGCCTCCAGCGCGTTATTCTCGCGGATCAGCGCGTCATAGTCCGCATCGCTGATCTCTGGCGCGTCCTTGTCATGATACAGCTTGTTATGCTTGCCGATCTCCTTCGCCAGCCGCATCAGGCGGTTGGCGGCATCGGCTTCGGACAGGGTGGCGGGATCGGTCATCGGGACTCCTTAGCCCCTGTTGCGCGCATGCGAAAGCAGGAGCGCTTGCCCTACACCCCGCCTACGGGAACCGTCTCGAAATGCTGGGGAAAGCCTGCGATAACGGGTCTGGCTTTCTCTATCGCGGCGCGCACGGCGGGGAGTTTCAGCGAAGCCGCATGACTCTCCCGGCTGTCCCAGACTTCAGTGATCCAGATGGCGTCGGCATTGGCGGTATCCAGCGCCACGACATAGGACAGACAGCCGGGCATCGCGCCCGTCGCTTCTTTCAGATAGCCGACGAGTTCGTCGCGCTTGCCTGGCTTGGCCAGCATCTGGCCAATCAATCCGAATTTTGCGCTACTCTCGGCTGCTGCAGCGGGAAGCGGGAGAGCGCCGGCGGCCAGGCCAAGGACGGCGAAGGTCAGCATTTCGCGGCGGTCATGCATGTCGTTCTCCTTCGTCCGTTCGGTTCGAGCGGTGCATCACACCCCCTCCAGCAACCGTCCCGCCTGCGCCCGCGCCTCGGCGGTGATTTCCGCGCCGGACAGCATCCGGGCGATCTCCTCCCGGCGCGCGCCCTCATCGAGCGCATGAACGCCGGTGCGCGTCACTGTGCCCTCGCTCGACTTGGCGATCAGCATATGGCCTGCTCCACGCGCCGCGACCTGCGGGCTGTGAGTCACGACCAGGAGCTGGGTATGCCGGGCCAGCCGGGCCAACCGTTCGCCGATCGCGCTGGCGACCGCACCGCCGACACCCCGGTCGATCTCGTCGAAGATCATCGTATCCGCGCCGCCCTCCTCGGCCAGCGCCACCTTCAGCGCCAGGATGAAGCGGGACAGTTCGCCACCGGAAGCAATCTTCACCAGCGGCGCGAACGGCGCGCCAGGGTTGGTCGAAATCTCGAACTCCACCCGGTCGGCGCCATGCGGTCCCCATGCCGTCTCGTCCAGCGCCTCGACATAGGTACGGAAACGGGCGGCGTCGAGCTTCAAGGGAGCAAGTTCGCCCGCGACCGCTGCATCGAGCCTGGCGGCCGCCGCCTTCCGCTGTTCCGTCAATGCCGCCGCCGCTGTGCGATAGGCGGCCGCCTTGGCAGCCAGATCATTCTCCAGCGCCGCCAACCCCTCCTCGCCCGCGTCGATCCGCTCCAGCTTTCCCCGCATTTCCTGCATCAGCGCCGCCAGATCATCGGGCTGCACCTGATGCTTGCGCGCCAGCGCCCGCAGATCGAACAACCGTGTCTCAATCGCATCCAGCCGGGCCGGATCGAAACTCAGCGCCTCGCCCGCCGCCGCCAGCTTCTCCTCTGCCTCGCTCGCCTCGATCACCGCGCGGTCCAGCGCCGCCAGCGCTTCCGCCAACAAGGGGTGCTCGGCCGCGATCCGGTCCAGCCGCCTGCCCGCCTGCCGCAAGCGGGCCAGGCCCCCTTCGGACCCGTCGAACAGATCGGACAGGGCCGACAGGTCTTCGGTCAGGCGCGCGCCCTTCTGCATGTCCGCCCGCTCTCCGGCCAGAGTGGCCTCCTCGCCCGGTTCCGGCGCAAACGCCGCCAGTTCCGCGACCGCATGATCCAGATAGTCCCTGTCCCGCGCCGCGCCCTCCACTTCCGCCCGCGCCTGCGCCAAAGCGGCCTCGGCGGCGCGCCAGGCAGTGTGCGCCACCCCAACCGCCGCGCTGTCGCATCTACCGAAAATATCAAGCAATGCGCGATGCCCGCGTGGATTGAGCAGCCCGCGGTCATCATGCTGGCCGTGAATCTCCACCAGCATGCCGCCGATCTCGCGCAGCAGGGCGGCGGAACAGGGCTGGTCGTTGATGAAGGCCCGGCTTCCCCCGTCCGCCTTCAATGTCCTGCGGATGATCAGCGGCTCGCCGGGTTCCAGATCGATCTCATTGCCGGTCAGCGCCACACGCGCGGGATGATCCGCCCGTGGTTCGGCGAAGGTGGCCGTGACGCTGGCCTGCGCCTCGCCCTGCCGCACCAGGCCGCTGTCCGCGCGCTGCCCCAGGGCCAGCCCAAGGGAATCCAGCAGGATCGACTTGCCTGCCCCCGTCTCACCGGTCAGCACGCCCAAGCCCGGACCAAATTCCAGGTCCAGCGCCTCGATCAGCACGACATTGCGGATGGAGAGGTTGGTCAGCATGACGACCCCCTAAAGGCCGTCACGCCGTCGGCGCATGGTCCCTGATCAGCTTGTATGACCGCTCATACCATTTGGAACCGCGATAATTGGCGCCCAGCACAGCCGCCGCCTTGCGCGCTTCCTCCGGCACGCCAAGCGCCAGATAGCTCTCGACCAGGCGCTCTAGCGCCTCCGGCGTGTGGGTGGTGGTCTGATATTTGTCGATGACGGTGCGGAACCGCAGCGTCGCCGCCAGCCACTGGCCACGGCGCTGGTGGAAACGGCCAATCTCCATTTCCTTGCCCGCCAGGTGATCATTGACCAGATCGACCTTCAGGCGCGCGTCCGACGCGTAGCGGGTGTCGGGATAGCGGCGGATCAGTTCGCCCAGCGAATCGAGCGCCTGTTGCGTGATCTTCTGGTCGCGAGTCACGTCAGCGATCTGCTCATAATAGCAGAGCGAGATCAGATAATAGGCGTAGGGCGCATCCCTGTTGCCCGGATGGATCGACAGGAAGCGCTGCGACGCCGCGATGGCCTGGTTGTAATCGCGGTTCATGTAATAGCTGAACGCAGACATAAGCTGCGCCCGGCGCGCCCAAGGCGAATAGGGGTGCTGCCGCTCCACCTCGTCGAACAGCGCCGCCGCCAGCTTATATTGGCGCCGATCAAGCCGGTATTTGCCCGCATTATACAGCGTGCTGACATCGCGCGCGACATATTGCGTGTCCGCCTTGTTCTTGTTGGTGGCGCAACCGGCAAGCAGGGCAAGGGCGGCGGCCGCGCAACCAAGGGAGACAAACGGCTTCATCGGAATCTTGTGCATCGGGGGGTCATAGCGGAGCCTGCACCCGCCGCCAAGCGGGATTGGACGTCATGACGGCATAGGGCGAAAACGGGATCAGGCGGGGATTTCCAGCATCGCCCGCGCCCCTCCACGAGCGCCGGGCGTCATGGAAAAAGCACCGCCCAATTGCTGGGCCAGCGCCGTTGCGATGCGCAGGCCCAGATTGCCGCCGCGTTCCGGCTGGAAATCGGCTGGAAGTCCCTTCCCGTCGTCCGCGACCTCAAGGACCAGCTTGCCCGCATCGGACTTGTGAAGATCGACGGCGATGGTGCCGCGATCGCTGCCCGGAAAACCATGCTCGATCGCGTTGCTGATCGCCTCCGCCACGATCAAGGCCAGCGGCACGGCCGTATCGGGATGGAAAGTGATTTCCTCATCGACGTTCAGATGAACGGCCAGATCACGGCGGCCGCTGGCCTCCAATATGTCCTCCGTCAACGTCTCCATGAAGCTTCTGACGCCCAGCCTCTGGCCGTTCGGGTCGTACAAGGCCCTGCCGATCTTTCCGATCAGGTTGAGGCGCGCATAAGCCTCATCCAACGCCTTGCACGCCGCTTCATCCGTGACATTGCGGCGCTGGAGGGAGATGAGCGCGGCGACCACCTGAATGTTGTTCGACACACGATGCTGCAACTCGCGGAACAGCATCTCCCGGTTTTCGGCCAGTGCGCGACTTTTTTCCCGTTCAACAGCCAGGCTGTAATTGGCGCGCTGCATCCAGTTGACCAGGGCGATATCCGTTGCACACACGACCGCGTAGAAAATCAGCGCAACGATGGTGTTGGCCTGCAGAGAGAATGTCATCGTCGGCGGAATGAAGAAGTACCAGGATATCAGACCGCATATGACCGACGCATAAATTCCCGGCCCGACGCCGAATAGAAATGAGGACAGGATGACGGCGGGAAAGAAGCTGACGAACGGGAAACCCGTCGGCAACACATTTTCCACCACAAGTCGTGCGAACAGCGCCGCCATGCACAATAGGGTCGTTACGGCATAGGCCAATCCCGGCCTTTCCGGAATCAGCGGCAGCCGCTCAACGAACCGCTCATTCTTCCTGTGCATGCCACCGCCTTGTTAGAGAGGCGGCTATACCACATCGTTACGCGCCCGCCATAAACATGGATCAAACCGCCATATTTTACGGCAAGGGGATGAAAGCGACGATCCGGGGCGCATGTTGTGGGGGTAACATGCGCCCCGAAAGGCCCTCAAGCAGAGAGTGCGACCCGCTGCAGGAACTGGTTCATCTGGGCCGCGCCGCGTGGCGTCAGCGCGACAGGGCTGTTGGGTTCACCCTCCCGCCAGGCGACGAGTGAGAGGGCGTGAAGCGCCTTGACCGCTGCAGCGCCCATATCGGCTGACAGCCGGTTGGCGACGCAGAGCGTCGCGAAAGGCGCGTCGAGCTTTTCCATCTGCGCCACGTAAAGGGACAGGAGAATGTCCCAGGCGGGATTGCGCAGGGCGTCGGATTGAAACTGCGCATCGCGATCCAGGCTGAAACGATGCATCCGCAGGGCAAGCGCATGATTGTCCGCTGCCATGCCATCGCCGCGCGCCGCCGGGGAAGCGGGAGATTCCGGGGCGTCCTGACCGGGCAGGCGCACCACGTTATCGCTGGTCATTACATTCGTTCCATTGCGACCCGAAAAGCCCGTCATCCCTGACGAACACCGGCGAAAAACAACCGGCACGGCGGCCTTCGCCGCATGCCCCATCATTTTCCGTCGATTATCCGGATATGTGTTTTTATGCGGCCTCTTGGGGAAGGCCTTTTCATTACGGGACCGCCTAGAAGGTAATGACAACGATGACATGTCCCGCGATTGGGTGACATACGGCTGTCATACACTTTTTGTCAGGGCAGGTTGACCAATCCATGGCCAAGGCCGGCCAGTGCTGCGGACACCCGGTCAGTCACATTCAGCTTCGCGTAAATCCGTCGCAGATGCGTATCCACAGTATTGCTGGAAACACCGATGATCTCTGCGATCACTGAATTGCTCTTGCCCCGCGCAACCCAGCCAAGCACCTCCAGTTCACGCGGCGAAAGCGGCTGGTGGACATCCAGGTCTGGCGCCACAATCTCGCAATAGCGCTGATGGGCATATTGGGTGACAAGCTTGCACAGTCTCATCATGTCCGGCGGCATCGCCTTCAGGCCCGCAGGCAGTGACAGGCCGATGAACCCGTTCCGCCCATAGGGTCCGAATACCGGGATGGCGACGCCGTCCCCCTTCTGCACTTTTCCGAAATCTCGAAGGAACTGGTCCTCCTCCGGCGTGATCGCGCGGAGGGACCGGATGTCCGACCAGCGGAACGCCACCGGGTGGATTTTCGCATGCGCCCTGACCGGATCATGGAAATGACGGCCGGCTCTGTAATCCTCCATCCAGGCTTCGGGAAACCCGAAGGCGAGTATGCGGACCCTGTCCTGATCCGCAGAACCCACCGGCGGAAAGTGGACGGCGACTATGCGCGTTATTCCTTGCCGCTGGAAAAAGCCGACAAGCAAATCCCAGAGAGCGGGCACATCGGACACAGCATCGAGCGAGGAGAATATCTTCTCCATCCCGTCCTCCACCCTTATGGCCATCGGATCGTATCGCTCTGCCCGAAGGCCACCGCATAACTTATCATGTCGATGGTATCGGCGGAAGGAGTCCACAAAAAGAGAAAGGGGCCGGAAACCGGCCCCTTAACCTTGATCAAGAGATTGACGGCTATACGCCGGATCAATCTTCCTGCGTGATGAAGCTCGGCAGACCGGCGTCGCCACCGTCATCCTTGCCTTCGGAACGCTCGCGGCGGGGACCACGGTCGCGACCGCCGTCACGTCCACGGTCGCGGCGGGGCCCACGATCGCCACGGTCACCGCCCTCACGGCGCGGACCGCGATCACCACGGGGTTCGCGGGGTTCGCGCGGCGGACGGGTGTCCTCCAGCTCCTCGCCGGTTTCCTGATCGACAACGCGCATCGACAGGCGAACCTTGCCGCGCGGATCGATCTCCAGCACCTTGACCTTCACTTCCTGGCCTTCCGACACGACGTCGGTCGGCTTTTCGACGCGCTCGTTGCGCATCTCGGAAACGTGGACGAGGCCGTCCTTGCCACCCATGAAGTTCACGAACGCGCCGAAGTCGACGATGTTGACGACCTTGCCGTTGTAGATCTTGCCGACTTCCGCTTCCTCGACGATGCCGAGAATCCACTTCTTGGCGGCTTCGATCTGGTTGATGTCGGACGAGCTGATCTTGATCAGACCTTCATCGTCGATATCCACCTTCGCGCCGGTTTCCGCGACGATCTCCCGGATGACCTTGCCACCGGTGCCGATGACTTCGCGGATCTTCGACTTGTCGATCTGCAGCGTCTCGATGCGCGGGGCATGGGCCGACAGTTCGGTGCGGGTGTGATCCAGCGCCTTGGCCATCTCGCCCAGGATATGCGCACGGCCTTCCTTCGCCTGGTTCAGGGCGACGCGCATGATCTCCTCGGTGATGCCGGCGACCTTGATGTCCATCTGCATCGTGGTGATGCCCTCGGACGTACCGGCGACCTTGAAGTCCATGTCACCCAGATGATCTTCATCACCCAGAATGTCGGACAGGATCGCGAACTCCTTGCCTTCCAGGATCAGGCCCATGGCAATGCCGGAGACCGGGCGCTTCAGGGGCACACCGGCATCCATCATCGACAGCGAACCGCCGCAGACGGTCGCCATGGAGGAGGAACCGTTGGACTCCGTGATGTCGGACAGGACGCGGATCGTGTAGGGGAACTCGTCCTTGGTCGGCAGCACCGGGTGCAGCGCACGCCATGCCAGCTTGCCATGACCCACTTCGCGGCGGCCCGGCGCACCGAAGCGGCCGACTTCACCGACCGAATAGGGCGGGAAGTTATAGTGCAGCATGAAGTTTTCATAATGCAGGCCGGTCAGGCCATCGATCATCTGCTCGGCATCCTTGGTGCCCAGCGTGGTGGTGCAGATCGACTGCGTCTCGCCACGGGTGAACAGCGCCGAACCATGGGTGCGCGGCAGGAAGCCGACCATCGCCTCAATTGGACGGATCTGCGTGGTCGTGCGGCCGTCGATGCGGCTACCGTCCTTCAGGATCGCGCCACGGACGATTTCGGCTTCCAGCTTCTTTCCAAGCTTCTGAGCCGCCATCTGGTCCTGCGGCGTCGCGTCGGCAAAGGCTTCCTTTGCCTTGGCGCGGGCGGCGTTCAGCGCATTCGAACGGGCGGACTTGTCGGTCAGCTTGTAAGCGGCGGCAATGTCCTTGCCGATCAGCTTCTTCAGCTTGTCCTTGGCGGCCGACAGGTCAGCCTGAGCGGCCATTTCCCAAGGCTCCTTGGCGGCCTTCTCGGCAAGCTTGATGATCGCCTCGACGACCTTCTTGCATGCGTCATGCGCGAAGCCGACAGCGCCCAGCATGACTTCCTCCGAAAGCTCCTTGGCTTCGGATTCGACCATCATCACGGCGTCATGGGTGGCTGCGACAACCAGGTCGAGCTCGCCTTCCTTCACCTCGTCCAGCGACGGGTTCAGGCTATACTCGCCATCCTTGTAACCAATGCGCGCCGCGCCGATCGGCCCCATGAAGGGCACGCCGGAAATGGTCAGCGCAGCGGAAGCGGCGATCATCGCAACGATGTCCGGCTCGGACTCGCCGTCGAACGACAGGACCTGCGCGATCACGTTGATCTCGTTGTAGAAGCCTTCCGGGAACAGCGGGCGGACCGGACGGTCGATCAGGCGGGAGACCAGCGTCTCCTTCTCGGTCGCGCCGCGCTCACGCTTGAAGAAGCCGCCCGGAATGCGTCCGGCAGCCGAATATTTTTCCTGATAGTGGACGGTCAGCGGGAAGAAGTCCTGCCCTTCCTTCACGGACTTGGCGGCGGTCACGGCGCACAGCACCACGGTCTCGCCATAGGTGGCCAGCACAGCGCCGTCGGCCTGACGGGCAATACGACCGGTTTCGAGCGTGAGGGTCTTTCCGCCCAGCTCGATGGAGACTTTCTTTACATCAAACATATGGTTTCCTTACGCCCGCCGGGCCCTATTGCCGGGCGGGGCCTTTAGTGGACCAATGGCCCATGAATAGAGAGCGTCTAACTCTCCTCCGTTCGCCCTCAGCTTGTCGAAGGGCTCGTCTGAGCGAAGCGAAGACAGGGCCTCACTTCGTTCGGCCGCGGGCTTCGACTTCGCTCAGCCCGAACGGTGATGGGGAACATCCCCAGATCATGAACGCCGTGCCGGATTGCCCAGCGCCATGTTTCAGAATCAGAAACGGCCCCGCGCGGGGGCCGTCCCTTCGTCCGGGTCTTACTTGCGAAGTCCCAGCTTTGCGATCAGGTCGCTGTAGCGGCCCGCATCCTTCGCCTTCAGATAGTCCAGCAGGCTACGGCGCTTGTTGACTAGCATCAGCAGGCCGCGACGGCTGTGATTATCCTTGTGGTGGCCCTTGAAGTGCTCGGTCAGGTTGGAAATGCGCTCCGAGAGGATCGCAACCTGGACTTCGGGGGAACCGGTGTCGCCCTCGGCGCGGGCATGTTCCTTGATCAGCGCTTCCTTGCGCTCGGCAGTAATCGACATCGTCATCCTTTCTGAAAACTAGAGATTAAAGCCCCGCACCACCCGGATTTCCGGGCCGGAAGCCTCGACCAGCGCGACCGGCGTTTCGCCTTCCGTCGCCAGCAGGAGGCCCTGCGTGCAGGGTTTCCCCACGAGAGTGCGTCCCTGACGGAGCGCCTGTGCCTCTTGGGGAGTGACGGAGAGAGCCGGGATGTCGTCCAGCCCCGCCGTCAACGGCAGCATAAGCTGCGCGATGGCGCGCTCCCTAGCAGCATCGCGCAAATTGTCCAGAGAAATCGCCGGATCCAGCGTGAACGGCCCCGCTTTCACGCGGCGAAGCATGGTCACATGCCCGACGGTGCCAAGCGCCAGCGCAATGTCGCGCGCAAGAGAGCGGATATAGGTGCCCTTGGACACATGGGCGGTGAGGGTGACCGACGACAAGGGTATCTCGCTCCCCTGCTCCGTTCGGTTCGAGCCTGTCGGAAATTCCGGTCCGCCGTTCCCGGCAAGCTCGAACCGAACGGGAGTAAGCGCCTGAACAGTGACAGCCCGCAGCTTCATCTCCACATCCTGCCCGGCGCGGGCCAGATCATAGGCGCGCTGGCCATCGACCTTGATAGCGGAATAGGCGGGAGGAGCCTGCTCTATCGCACCGGTAAAGCGCGGTAATATAGCCTCCACCTCCGCCAGTGTGGGCCGCACATCGCTGTCCGCAATCACGGCCCCTTCCAGGTCGAGCGTGTCCGTCTGCGCACCGAAGGCTAAGGTGAAATCATATATCTTGTCGCTGTCCAGCATCCGTCCGGCGAGCTTCGTCGCCTCGCCGATCGCGACCGGCAACACGCCTGTCGCCAGCGGGTCCAGCGTCCCGCCATGTCCGACCTTCGCCTTACCCGCGCCCGCCTCCCGCAAAGCGCGCTTCACCGCGCCGACGGCCTGTGTCGAACCAAGGCCATGGGGTTTGTCGAGGATGATCCAGCCGTGCATCGGCGCGCCCTAAAGCATTTTACGGCTACTGGAAACGTGGGAGAATCGTAACTCTTAGACTTATGATCGCCGGTCTGGCAGTGACCAGGAACTAGGTTTTGATGTGATCGATGATATTTTCCATCATGAAGTTGCCGTCCACAGGGCGCCTGATCGCATCGACTTCACGCGGCATGGGTACGCGCAATCTTGAGGAGCAGACATGATGGGTTTGAATGTCAGGAACGCGGCTCTGGGTCTGGCTTTAACGACGCTGACAATGGCGGGGTGCCTGGCCCCGGTAGAAGCATCAGCGGCGAACGAGGCCCCTGCACCGGTCACGGGACAGGCGGCGGCGGTAACGCAAGAAGCCAAGCCGGCTTCACCTTTTGTCCCTGAAGATTTCACCGTTCCCATTCTGGTGGAAACCAAAAAATTCAAGATCGTGCCGCTCGGCCCCGATTTGGCGAAGGTGGATTTCAAGGCCTATATGTCGTCGATCGAACATCTGCAAAAGACGTTCACGCGCAGCACTGATTGGCCGCACAAGGACATCTCCGATGCCGATGCCATGCGGGACATGGAAACCGAACAAGCGAGATTCAGGAACCGTACGTCCTTCGCCTATGCCATACTCACGCCGGATGGCAGCCGCGAGCGCGGTTGCGTTTATGTCTATCCCAGCACCGTCGAAGGTTATGACGCTGTGGTCAGGCTGTGGGTGACCAAGGACGAATATGACGCGGGCTTCGATGCCGAGCTTTATGATTGGGTCGTCGGGTGGATGCGAAAGGATTGGCCCTTCGCAAAAGTCGCCTATCCCGGACGCGCAATCGATTGGGCCACATGGGATTCAGCCGTAGCAGCCAACAAGGCCAGAAAGGCCGCCGCAGAAGGGCAGAAAAACTGAACGCGCGATCGACTAGGCGAATAGTCGTTCGCCTTTCATGCGCGCGCCAAGCGTGGCCCGTTGTTCTCAGAAGATGCCTCACCGGAAACAGCCAAAATCGGAAATTGATGCCGAACATTGATCTTCCCGAAACCCGCCATACAAGCTTCTAAAGGAGTACGTTCCGGCACAAGCGATAGCGGGTTGTCCAAATGATGAAATCAATTGGCCTTGGCTTTCTCGTATATGTAATTGTCGCTTGGCTCGCTTTTGGTGACCCGGTTAGACCTATAGCGTTCGCGACCATGTGGTCCGACAGATTTGGCGCTCCGCAGTGGCCAGGATTAGTATTCGCCAGCATTGTTGTCGCGAGTTCGAGCTTTCTTATTCCCAATCGGTTTCGTTTGGTTCGAGTGCCTGCTTTTGTCGCAATCGCGCTTCTGGGTTCCCTGTTTTCCGTAGGAGCTTACGCAGACTATCTCAGGGCAAATGCCTTGAAGCAGTTTGGCGCAGATCGAGAATTACAGCACTCATTTTTGTCGTCGATCCGAAATGCGCCGGACGAATATCAGTTCTTCCTCCACGCAGCAGCAATGAAGCGCTGTATCCCTTACGCGTGGAGCTATCGCATTTTGAGTTTTTATCGACTGCCCGCCGATGCGGCTGTAAATGTTCTTCCCATCAAATGGCTCAAAGACTGTTCAATCCATTCCGAAAACGCGGTCAGTGATATTTGGTGACCCACAGAATGACCATATTTCATTTTGCTCAATCCTGAAGCCGCCATTCCGCTTCCCACCCCTCACCCCATAGACTCCACGCCCTAATATCCGCCGCGCCAGTCTTCTTTCAGCAGGCCGAATATCGCTGTGTCCCGCACATAGCCGGTCCAGGTCACGCGATTACGGCGCAGGGTGCCCTCATGCATCGCCCCGAGCTTCAGCACCGCCGCCATGGACCGCTTGTTGCGCGTGTCCACCCGTATCTCGATACGGGTAAAGCCGCAGGCAAAGGCATGCTCGATCATCAGGCACTTCATGACGCCGTTGAAACCGCTGCCCCGCACCGAAGGCTCTATATAGGTGCCGCCAATCTCCAGGGTCCTGCTGACGCTATCGGGATCGATATAGTTGGTCATGCCCACCACAACGCCCCGGTGCAGTACGGCGAAACGCACCCATCCCCGGCTGCCATGGAACCGCTCCGTCTGCGCCAGCGCGCTGTCGAAATTCTCGCCCGCCCATGACACTGGATAGATGTGCCATATATCCGCGTCCCGCGCGCAGGCCGCCCGCAACGGTTCGACATGACGCTCCGCCAGCAGCTCAAGACGCACGTCGCCTGCCTCCAGCGGCGCGGCGAGCGCAGCGACATCAGCGATAGCCATCGACCCGCTCCATGAAATGCCGACGGCACAGGGCGATATAACGGTCATTGCCGCCAATCTCCGTCTGGTCGCCGAAACGGATGGCCCGCCCCTCCCCATCCACGCGCAGGTTCATCGTCGCTTTGCGGCCGCAATCGCAGACTGTCTTGATCTCGCTCAGCGTGTCCGCGATGCCAAGCAACTGCGCGCTCCCCTCAAACAGGTCACCGCGAAAATCCGTCCGCAACCCATAGCAGAGCACCGGAATGTTGAGCTGATCGCAGATCGACGCAAGCTGCAGCACCTGCGCCCGCGTCAGAAACTGCGCTTCATCCACCAGCACGCAGGCGATCGGCCTTCGCACATGCTCGGCCTCCACCGCCGCCCGGATATCCGTATCGGCGCCAAAGCTATTGGCTTGCCTGTCCAGGCCGATGCGGGAGGTGATATGTCCAGCCTGATAGCGGTGATCAATCTCGGCGGTCCACAGCATCGTGTGCATGCCCCGCTCCCGGTAATTGAAGCTGGACTGCAACAAGGTGGTCGATTTCCCCGCATTCATCGAGGAATAATAGAAATAGAGCTTGGCCATCAGGGGATTGGCGGCGCTACTTGGTCGAGCCAGCGGACCAGCAGATCGGCCAGCGCGATGCGCTTGTCGGAAAAGCTGTGATCGGTCGGCCAGATTGACAGTTGGGCTGCCGCGCCAGCGGACTGCGCTTCCCCAGCCACCGCCCGCGACATCGCGCCGATGCCACGCTCGGCCCCCACCAGCACCAGCGGCCGGTTGCCATAGGACAGCACGCGCCTGCCCAGGTCGAAACGCTCCGCATTGCCGCTGATCTCGGCGGTCAACGCATCATAACTCGTTCCCGCGAGCGGCGGCAGGTCGCCCGCGACCTCCTCTTTCCATGCCGCGACACCGGCGGGCGTTGAGAGCGCTTCGACCGTGGCGGAAGGGTCCCAGGCGTCGATCAGGAATAGGCCCGCCACCTGCGGATCATCCGCGGCCGCATCGGCCGCCATGAACCCGCCCATGCTATGGCCCGCCACGGCGATATATTTGGTGTCGATCCGATATTTAGAAACGGTCGCGGGGTCCCGCAGGAAAGCGAGCGCGCTATGCGCATCCTCCGCCGCTCCGCCAAAGCTGAAGCGTCCGGGGCTGCCCCAGGAACCCCGATAGTGCAGCGTCAGCACATTCCATCCGGCCCGCCGGGCGGCCTGTGCCAGATCCAGATTCTGCTCGTTCCCCGGAAAACCGTGCAGCAGGAGCAATGTCGGATGCGGCCCGCGTCCCGCGGCCGTATACATGACCGCATTCATCGCGCCGTCCTTCGCCGGAATGACGAATGCGCTCATGCCCGCCGGAATGGCCGCATCAACAGCGGGATCGGTGATAACGGCGCGGTGGACGGTTTCCTTGGCTTGCAGAGATGAATGGACTGGCGAGAGGGAAAGCAATGCAACCGCCGCTACCATTATCCTGCGCATGCCCGATACTCCCGTTGTTCAGTCGTCGCCGTCCAGATCGCGCGCCACCTTCGGATCGCGCAGCAACTTGTCGATATGGCTTCCTTCATCGAAACTTTCGTCCGCGATGAATTTCAGCTTCGCCGCATATTTCAGCTTGATGCGTTTCGCCACCTCGCGCTGCAGATAGGCGGTATTGGTGCGCAGCGCCTTCAGCACCGCTTCCTCATCCTTGCCCAGCAGCGGCTTGATGAAGGCGGTCGCATGGCGCAGGTCCGGGGACATGCGCACCTCGGTAATGCTCACCACATGGCTGGCAAGCACATCGTCATGCACGTCCCCGCGCATCAGGATTTCCGACAGCACGTGCCGCACCTGTTCGCCCACGCGCAGAACGCGGACGGACGGACCTTCGGATGAGGGAATTGCCATAACCAATCCTCGTCATCCCGGCGAGCGCCGGAATCTCAGGAGCAAGTAACCGCCAGCAGGCGCACCCCCCCCGGTATTTGCCAGGGCGATGCGCCTCCCGTTACAGCGTGCGCTGGCGTTCCTCGACCTCGAACAGTTCGAGCGTATCGCCCACCTTGATGTCGTTCGTGTCCTGCAGCATCGCGCCGCATTCCATGCCCGCGCGGACTTCGGACACATCGTCCTTGAAACGGCGGAGGGATGCGATGGTCGTGCGCGAAACGATAACATCGTCGCGGGTGAGACGCGCGTTGAGGCCCTTGCGAATGATGCCGTCCATGACGAGCAGACCAGCCGCCTTGTCCTTCTTACCAGCCGGGAAGACTTGCAGAACCTCGGCGCGGCCGACGATCGTCTCGATGCGTTCGGGCGCGAGCTGGCCAGCCATCTCGCCCTTCACTTCTTCGATCAGGTCGTAGATCACGTCATAATAGCGCAGCGACACCTTGTCCCGCTCCGCCAGGACGCGCGCCTTGGCGTTCGGGCGGACGTTGAAGCCGATCAGCGGCGCGCGCGACGCGGCGGCGAGCGTCACGTCGGACTCAGTGATCGCACCGACGCCCGAATGCAGGACACGCACCTTGATCTCGTCGGTGGACGCCCGGTTGAGCGCGCCGACAATCGCTTCGACCGAACCCTGCACATCCGCCTTCACCACGATCGGATATTCGATGACTGTCGCATTGAGGGCGGAGAACATGTGCTCCACACTGGTCGGCGCGGCAGTGGTGCGCTTCTTAGTGGCGAGTTCCGAACGATAGGCGGCAACCTCGCGGGCGCGCGCCTCATTCTCGACGACGGAGAGCTGATCGCCCGCCATCGGCACGCCGGACAGACCAAGCACCTCGACCGGCGCTGACGGACCGGCGACCTTCACATTCTCGCCCTTGTCGTTGACCATGGCGCGCACCTTGCCGCTCTCCGCGCCGACGACGAAATTGTCGCCGACCTTCAGCGTGCCGCGACGGACCAATACGGTCGCGACTGGACCACGGCCCTTGTCCAGCTTCGCCTCAATCACATTGCCTTCGGCTGCGCGATCGGGATTGGCGGTCAGTTCAAGCAGTTCGGCCTGGAGCAGAATCTTCTCGATCAGTTCGTCGAGGCCGGTCTTCTTGAGCGCCGACACCTGCACATCCTGAACGTCGCCGCCCAGATCCTCGACGACGATCTCATGCTCCAGCAGGCGTTCGCGAATACGTTGCGGATTGGCTTCCGGCTTGTCGACCTTGTTGATCGCCACGATCATCGGCACGCCGGCCGCCTTGGTGTGGTTGATCGCCTCGATCGTCTGCGGCATCAGGCCGTCATCGGCCGCCACCACCAGGATGACGATATCCGTGACGTTCGCGCCGCGGGCGCGCATTTCCGTGAAAGCCTCATGGCCCGGCGTATCGAGGAAGGTGATGATGTCGCCACCCTTGGTTTTCACCTGATAGGCGCCGATATGCTGGGTGATGCCGCCGGCCTCGCCCCGCACGACATCAGTGCCGCGCAGGGCGTCCAGCAGCGACGTCTTGCCATGATCGACATGGCCCATGATGGTCACGACGGGCGCACGCGGCTTCAGCGTCTCAGGCGCATCCTGATCGCCTTCGATACCGATTTCGATGTCGGATTCCGACACGCGCTGAATGCGATGGCCGAATTCCTCGACCAGCAGTTCGGCCGTATCCTGATCGATCACATCGTTGATCGTGACGGGCGTGCCCATCTTGAACAGCGCCTTGACCAGATCTGCGCCCTTCTCCGCCATGCGGTTGGCGAGTTCCTGAATGGTGATCGCCTCTGGCACCACCACGTCGCGGCTCTGCTTCTCGCGCGGCTGCTGACGGCCGCCGGAATGGGCGCGGCGTTCCTTTTCACGGGCGCGCTTGAGCGCCGCTAGGCTACGCGCGCGGGCGCTGTCGTCATCGGCGAGGGCGCGCGTGACGGTCAACTTGCCGGACTGGCGGCGATCATGTTCGCTGCGCTTCGTGCGATCCGGCTTCACCGGTTCCGGGCGCTTGACCGGAGCAACGGGCGTAAAGCGGCGCGGCGGCGGATGATCGCCGGTGCGCGCGGTTTCCGTCGCCTCGGTCGCGGCGGGCGCTTCCACCTCGGCCACGGCTTCTACTGCCGGAGCGGCTTCCGGTTCGGGAGCGGCAACGGCTGGCGCTTCCGCTTCGGCCCGGCGGTTTTCCTCCGCACGGCGCTTTTCTTCTTCGCTGGCGGCCTGACGCTGGGCGTCATCGCGACGGCGCGCATCTTCCAGCGCAGCCATGCGGGCTTCTTCCGCCTCGCGCAGCAGCTTCGCCTGCATTTCCTGCCGCGAAAGCAGGCTCGGCTGCGGAGCTGAACGGGCGGGCGGCGGCGGAGGCGCAGCCGGACGGGGAGCAGGCGCGGCGACAACCGGCTCAGGCGCAGGGGCCGGAGCCGCCTCGACGCCCGCTTCGCCCGGCTTGCCCAGGATACGGCGCCGCTTCACCTCGACCACGACCGTATTCTTGCGGCCGTGGCTGAAGCTTTGCTGCACCTGGCCGGATTCCACGGTCCGCTTGATGCCCAGCGGCTTGCGGCCCAGAACCGGCTTGTCTTCCTTGCTGTCACTCATCGACTAAACTGAACCCTTCACTTCACATATGCAGGCGCGCGGCGCATTGGCCACGGCCGATAGTTTCAAACCTGATCGGCTGCCACGCCCCCGCCGGCATCGACTCCGTCCATTCCGGTCGAAATCGCGCGCGAAGGCGCCCCATTAGCGCATCCGAGATAGCTTTGCCAGCGGCCAAGGACGGCCGCCAGGCGGCCGGCCGCCCGCTGATCGGTCACCGCGACATGGACGACATTCTCACGGCCCATCGCCATAGATAGGGCGTCCCGCTCCAGAGGCAAGACGATGCCCGCCAGATCGCTGCCCTCGGCCTCCTGGCCGACGCGCAAAGCCTGGTCGAGTTTCCGGCTGCCATCCGGGCGCGCATCGGCCGCATGGAGCAGCATGACGACCTGCCCCCGCCGCGCCGCGACGTCGATCTTTTCCGATCCCGTCACCAGCATCGAAGCCCGCGCCTCCAGCCCCAGCCGGTCCAGAACCGCCTGTCGCAATGCCGCGTCAATCCGCTCGGGCAGGTCAGATTCCAGCGTAAAATCGCCAGTCTTAAACGCGCGCGCCAGCCCGCCCTTCAGCTTGCCGTTGGCGAGCGCCTTTTCCAGCTCCGCACGGGACACGCCGATCCACGCGCCACGGCCGGGGGCCTTGGCGCGGACATCGGGCGCGACCTGCCCGTCCGGGCCGAGCGCAAGGCGCACCAGCCCTTCGGGATCAGCGCGATCACCGGATATTACGCAACGGCGCTCCGTCATATGCGCGCCTCCCTGCCAAAGCACAGTGTTCCTGCGAACGCAGGAACCCAGGGCCTCCAGACAAGATGGATGCGCCAAGCAACCTGGGCTCCTGCTTTCGCAGGAGCACGAGCGCCTACCGTCGCTAAGGCGGTTTTCAGCCTATCATTGGGGAGTTTCCGCAACCGCGTCCTCCCCGGCTTCCGCTTCCTCGTCCGCAAACCAGTGCGCGCGAGCGGCCATGATGATCTCGTTACCCTGCTCGTCGCTGAGGCCATATTCGGCGAGAACGCCGCCCTTGTCCTCCTGCGCCTCGCGGCGGCGGCGCTGGTCGACGCGCTTCTTCTGCACCAGTTCGTCGGTGGCGAGATCGGCCAGATCGTCGAGCGTCTTGATGCCCGCCTTGCCCAGCGTGACCAGCATCGCCTCGGTCAGGTGCGGCATGTCGGCTAGTGCGTCTTCGACGCCCAGACCGCGGCGTTCCTCGCGGGCGGCGGCTTCGCGGCGCTCCAGCGCTTCTTGCGCGCGGCTCTGCAGTTCCTCGGCCAGTTCGTCGTCGAAGCCTTCGATCGAGGCCAGTTCGTCCAGACCGACATAGGCGACTTCTTCCAGCTCGCCGAAGCCCTCGGCCACCAGAAGCTGCGACAGCGTCTCGTCGACGTCCAGTTCGTTCTGGAACATCTCCGACCGTTGCACGAATTCCTTCTGGCGCTTCTCGCTCGCGTCCGCCTCGGTCATGATGTCGATCGCCGAACCGGTAAGCTGGCTGGCGAGACGCACATTCTGGCCCCGGCGGCCGATGGCGAGCGAGAGCTGATCGTCGGGAACGACAACCTCGATCCGGCTCTCATCCTCGTCGATGACGACGCGGCTGACAGTCGCGGGCTGGAGGGCGTTGACGACGAAGGTCGCCGTATCTTCCGACCAGGGAATGATGTCGATCTTCTCGCCCTGCATTTCCTGCACGACAGCCTGCACGCGGCTGCCCTTCATGCCGACGCAGGCGCCGACCGGGTCGATGCCGGAATCGCGGCTGATGACGCCGATCTTCGCGCGGCTGCCCGGATCGCGGGCGGCGGCCTTGATCTCGATGATGCCGTCGTAGATTTCCGGCACTTCCTGCGCGAACAGCTTCTTCATGAAGTCGGGATGCGCGCGGCTGAGGAAAATCTGCGGCCCGCGGTTTTCGCGGCGGACGTTGAGGATGATCGACCGGATGCGGTCGCCGACGCGCACGACCTCGCGCGGGATCTGCTGGTCGCGGCGGATGACGCCCTCGGCCCGGCCAAGGTTGACGACGACATGGCCGAACTCGACCGACTTGACGACGCCGGTGATGATCTCACCCACGCGGTCCTTGAATTCCTCATGCTGGCGCTCGCGCTCGGCGTCGCGGACCTTCTGGAAAATCACCTGCTTGGCCGACTGGGCGTCGATGCGGCCTAGGTCGATCGGGGGCAGCGGATCGACGATGAAGTCGCCGATGGCGGCGCCCTTCTGCAGCTTCTGGCCCTGCTTCAGGTCCACCTGCTTGAAATAGTCCTCGACCAGTTCGACCACTTCGACCACGCGCCACAGGCGCAGGTCGCCAGTGTCGGGGTCCAGCTTGGCGCGGATGTCGTTCTCCGCGCCGTAGCGGGCACGGGCCGCGCGCTGGATCGCGTCTTCCATCGCCTCGATGACGATGGACTTGTCGATCATCTTCTCGCTGGCGACGCTGTTTGCGATCGCGATCAGTTCGGCCCTGTTGGCGGAAATGGCGTTGGCCATCGTTGGAACCCTTATCCTTCCGTTTCGATTTCGTCCGCGCCCTGCGAGGAAAGCGGCATGGTAGCAGAAATGAGCGCGTCGGTCAGCACCAGCTTCGCGCTGTTGATATTGGCGAAGGCGATGACGACCTCGCCTACCTTGGCATCGTGCAGTTCGACGTCCTCGCCCGTCAGTCCGACGAGCAATCCCTTGAACGTCTTGCGCCCCTCGACCGCGTCATGCGTGGTGATCCGCGCCTCATGCCCGGCCCAGTCGGCAAAGTCGTGCAGACGTGTCAGCGGCCGGTCGATGCCGGGGGAACTGACTTCCAGCCGGTAGGCTTCCTCGATGGGATCGGTCTCGTCCAGCAGGTCCGACAGGCGGCGCGAAATCGTCGCGCAATCCTCTATGACCAACTGCCGCGTGTCCGGGCGCTCCGCCATGATCTGCAGCGTGCGCTCGTCGCCTGACCCGAACAGCTTCACGCGCACGAGATCGAAACCCAGGGCCTTCACCTCCGGTTCGATCATCTGCGTCAGTGCGGCGATATCCGCCATCGGGTCTCCGTAAGACAGGTAGGTTCGTTGCCACCGGTCCCTTTCGGAGCCGGCCCTTCATGTTTGACGATGTAGGTAAGCAGGGGCGATATAGGCAGACATGCAATGTTACGCAACTGATTTGCGCGACAGTCATTATCTCCTTCACGGAATCCCCAACTCCGTTCGGGCTGAGCTTGTCGAATCCCTGACTTTTCTTAAGAAGTACGGCCCTTCGACATGCTCAGGGCGAACGGAGTTGAGATTATGCGAAAAATATCGGCAACCGCCCTCCCCCTGATCCTTCTCGCCTGTTCGGCCGACAACGCGACCGGCCAGAATGCACCCGCCGCGGACAAGCCGTTCAGAACGTCCATTATCGCCGACTTCGACTCCCCCTGGGCGATGACCTTCATGCCCGACGGCCGCATGCTGGTGACGGAAAAGGCCGGCGAAATGCTGCTGTTCGATCCCAGGAACGGCACGAAAATTCCCGTTTCCGGCATTCCGAAGGTCGATAGCGCTGGCCAGGGCGCACTTATGGATGTGGTTCTCTCGCCCCAGTTCGACAACAACCATATGGTCTATTTCAGCTTTTCCGAGGCAGGCGAAGGCGGCAAGGGCGTGGCCCTCGCCACCGGCAGGTTCGATCAGGCGAGCGACGGCACGACGAAGCTGGACGGCGTGAAAGTCATTTTCCGCGGCGATCCCAAGGTGGATGGCAACGGCCATTATTCCGGCCGTATCGCCTTCTCGCCCGACGGCCGCTACCTGTTCTTCACCAATGGCGACCGGCAGAAATTCGATCCGGCGCAGGACCCAAAGTCGACGCTGGGCAAGGTGTTGCGCCTCAATCCGGACGGCACCGCCGCGCGCGGCAACCCGCTATCGTCCAAGGGGTTCAACCCGGCCATCTGGTCCTACGGCCACCGCAACCTGCTGGGCATCGCCTTCGATAGCGACGGGCGGCTGTGGGAGCAGGAGATGGGGCCGCAGGGCGGTGACGAGATCAACCTCATCAAGCCCGGCCTCAACTATGGCTGGCCCAAGGCGTCCAACGGCACGCATTATGACGGCCGCGATATCCCCGACCACAAGGCCGGGGACGGTTTCGAAGCCCCGAAGGTCTGGTGGAATCCGGCCATCTCCCCGGGCGGCCTCATCTATTATAGCGGCGCCATGTTCCCGCAGTGGAAGGGCTCGCTGTTCCTGGGCGGCCTGTCGAGCCAGGCCCTGATCCGCGTGAAGATAGACGGCGAGAATGCATCGAAGGCTGACCAGTGGGACATGGGTGCCCGCATCCGCGAGGTCGAACAGGGACCGGACGGCGCGCTGTGGTTGCTGGAGGACGGGGGTAAGGGATCGCAAGGGCGGCTGCTGAAACTGACGCCTGTGGGATAGATCGCGGTGGGTATTCCTACACCATTAATCGTCATTCCCGCGAAAGCGGGAACCCATCTCTCCCCATGCGACCAACTTGCCCAAGGCATGTTGGGTCCCCGCATTCGCGGGGATGACGAAATACACAGAGCTGAGTAAAAACGACTCCACCCATCCTTATGGCATAACCACTCCCAACCCGCTAAAGGCGGCCGCCATGCTCCGCCTCTCCGAGATCAAACTTCCGCTCGGGCACCCGCCCGAAGCTCTGCGCTCTGCCGTGCTGGAGCGGCTCGGCATCGCCGATGAGGCACTGATCGATCTCGCCATCGCCCGGCGCGCCAATGATGCGCGCAAGAAATCCGCGATCCTCATGGTCTATTCGATCGATGTGACGCTGGCGGACGAGGCGGCGATACTGGCGAAGTTCGCCAACGACCCGCATGTCAGGCAAACGCCGGACACTGCCTATCGCCCCGTCGCTGACTTCCACGGCGTGACGCGCGACAAGCGCCCGGTCGTCATCGGCGCCGGCCCCTGCGGCCTGTTCGCGGGCCTCATCCTCGCGCAGATGGGCCTTCGCCCGATCATCCTGGAACGCGGCAAGGTGGTGCGAGAGCGGACCAAGGACACATGGGGCCTGTGGCGGCGCAGCGAACTGAATCCGGAATCCAACGTACAGTTCGGCGAGGGCGGCGCAGGCACCTTCTCCGACGGCAAGTTATACAGCCAGATCAAGGACCCGCGTTTCCTTGGCCGCAAAGTCCTGACCGAGTTTGTAAAGGCAGGCGCTCCGCCGGAAATCCTGACCGAGGCGCATCCGCACATCGGCACCTTCCGCCTCGTCACTATGGTGGAGAGCATGCGCCGGACGATCGAGGAACTGGGCGGCGAATACAGGTTTGAGCGGCGGGTCGAGGACTTTGATATCGAGACCGCGCCGGACGGGGCGAGGCGGCTGCGCGGTCTGCATCTTCATACCGGCGACTATCTGGCCGCCGATCATGTCGTGCTCGCGGTCGGCCACAGCGCGCGCGAGACGTTCCGCACGTTATACGAGCGCGGCGTCGATATCGAGGCGAAGCCTTTCTCCATCGGCGTCCGCATCGAGCATCCGCAATCCTGGATCGACAAGGCGCGCTTTGGCCCCTGCGCCGGACACCCGGACCTCGGCGCAGCGGCGTACAGCCTGTCTCATCACTGCAGCAACGGCCGCACCGTCTACAGCTTCTGCATGTGTCCAGGTGGCCGTGTGGTGGCCGCGACATCGGAACCCGGCCGCGTCGTCACCAACGGCATGAGCCAATATTCCCGCAAGGAGTTCAACGCCAATTCCGGCATCGTCGTCGGCATCGACCCACAGCGCGACTATCCCGGCCACCCGCTCGCGGGCATAGATTTGCAACGCCACTGGGAGTCCCTCGCCTTCGTCGCGGGCGGGTCAAATTATCAGGCGCCGGGGCAGAAGGTCGGCGACTTTCTGGCCCAACGCCCGTCGAGCGAATTTGGCGAGGTGCTGCCCTCCTACCGGCCGGGCGTTCACCTGACCGACCTGCGCCAGTGCCTGCCCGATTTCGCGACCGATGCGATCCGCGAGGCCCTGCCCGCCTTCGGCCGCCAAATCCCCAACTACGATCATCCCGACGCAGTGATGACCGGGGTGGAGACCCGCACCTCCTCCCCCATACGCATCAGCCGGGGCAAGGATTTCCAGAGCGTCAACACGGCCGGCCTCTTCCCGGCGGGTGAAGGGGCTGGCTTTGCGGGCGGCATCCTGTCCGCCGGCGTGGACGGCATCAAGGTCGCGGAGGCGGTCGCCGAGCGGATTTTGGCTGAGGGGTGAGGACTGGAATCCGGCGTGTTCCTGCGAACGCAGGAACCCAGTTCGAACGGCGGGCCTGGACTCCTGCCTGCGCAGGAGCACGCTTACGGTAGGGAAAAACCTGAACCGCGTTCGCTTCGAGCACAGTCGAGAAGCCTGCGCCTGTTCCCGGACAAGCTCGAAACGAACGGAAGCGAGAGAGAAACCGCCCCTATTCGTGCGGGCGGATCGTGCGGTTCAGGGTCTCGACGACCTCCGCGATCGGCTCCGTCACCGTTACGCTGCGTCCCTCGCCAAAGCGGATGCGGGTGCCGTCCGTAACGGATGAGATGAAAGTGACCTGCGAGGCATTGACTGCCGTTTCGACCCGATCGACGCCGACGAACATCACGATCATATCGCTCTCCTATTATATTGGGAGAGCATCCTAGGGCCTTGGACGGCAATTACAAACGGTTCGGGGAGGGTTTTACCGCGATCTAGAGGATCGTGCTCCTGCAACCCGAAGGGCGGCGAAGCCAACGCAGGAGTTCACATCAAACGGTGGAACTGGGCTCCTGCTTTCGCAGGAGCACGCCACACCCCTCCGTTCGCCCTGAGCGAAGTCGAAGGGCACGCCTGAACGAAGTGAAGGCACTTCGCTGCGCTCAGTAGAAGGCTTCGACAAGCTCAGCCCGAACGGATTAAGACGCACGACCCGCTTGAAAATACTCTACTTCCCGGCCTTCTTCGCCGCCATCGTTGCGCGGAATTTCGCCGCCCAGCCAGCGATCACCGCCTGCTTGCCGCGCGCCACGGCGAGCGCATCGCCCTCCACATCCTTGGTCAGCACTGATCCCGCGCCGACGATCGCACCGTCGCCGACCTTCACCGGCGCGACCAGCGCGCTGTTGGAGCCGATGAACGCTCCCGCGCCGATTTCCGTCTTATATTTCAGGAAGCCATCATAATTGCAGGTGATCGTGCCCGCGCCGATATTGGCGTTCGCGCCGACGCTGGCGTCGCCGATATAGGAAAGGTGATTGGCCTTCGCGCCTTCGCCCAGCACCGCCTTCTTGATCTCGACGAAGTTGCCGACCTTCGCCTTGCGGCCGATGTCCGCGCCGGGCCGCAGCCGGGCATAGGGGCCGATTTCCGCACCTGTCCGCACGGTCGCCCCCTCGATATGGGAAAAGGCGTGGATGACGACATCATCCTCCACCGTCACGCCGGGACCAAACACGACATTCGGCTCCACCACGACATCGCGGCCCAGCACCGTGTCATGGCTGAAGAATACCGTATCCGGCGCGACCAGCGTCGCTCCGTCGCGCATCGCCGCCAGTCGCCGCTGCACCTGCCACGCCGCCTCGACGCCCGCCAGTTCGATGCGGCTGTTGACTCCGGCCACCTCGATCGCGTCCGTCTCGATCACCGCGCTCTGTCCGCCCGGCAGCATGACGATATCGGGCAGATAATATTCGCCCGCCGCATTCTCATTGCCAATGCTGTCGAGTAGCACGAACAGATCGGTCGATCGCACCGCCATCAGGCCCGAATTGCAGAGCGTCACGGTGCGCTCGGCCTCGCTCGCATCCTTAAATTCCACCATCTTCTGAATGACGCCCTGCCCGTCCGCGATGATCCGGCCATAGGCGGCGGCATCGGCGGGGCGGAAGCCCAGCACAACGGCGCGCGGCTCGTCGCCCCGGTTCAGGCGGTCAACCATGGCCTTCATCGTCGCGGTGCTGACCAGCGGCACATCACCATAGAGGATCAGCACATCGCCCGCGAACCCGGCCAGCGCGTCATGCGCCTGCGCAACCGCATGCCCGGTGCCGAGCTGCTGCTCCTGCACGGCGACGGCGACGCCCATGCCCGCAACTGCGGACTCCACCTGTTCGCGCCCGGCGCCGACGACGACCACCTGCCGTTCCGGGGCAAGCTCAGCGGCGCTCGCCAACAGGTGCAACAGCATCGGCCGCCCGGCGACCGGGTGCAGCACCTTGTGCAGCGCCGATTTCATCCGCGTGCCCTGCCCGGCGGCAAGGATGACGATGGCAAGGGGACGATTGGGGGTAGAGGTCACTTATGCATTCCTGTTCTGCCCATTCCCCCGGATATAAAGCCCCGAAGGCGGGAAAAAGATGCCGCCCCTCTGCCATGTTTGGCTTGCCTTTGCCACAGGGCTGAAGGCATGGGCGGCGGCATGGCGCAAATCCCTTTCGATCCTATCCCGTTCGATATTGTGGGCTTCGACCTGGATGGAACATTGTTCGACACCAGCGGAGACCTGGCAGCGGCCGTGAACTATGCCATCGGCAAGCTGGACCGGCCGCCTTTCCCCGTGACGGAGATCAAGCCCTTTGTCGGCAAGGGCGCCAAGGTGATGCTGGAGCGGGCGCTGACGGCATCCGGCGGATGCACGGCCGAAATGCTGGCGGACTCGCTCCCGGTGCTGCTCGACTATTATGAGCAGAACCTCGCCATCCACACCCTCCCCTATCCCGGCCTGCTGGATGCGATGGACGCTCTGGAGTCGGCTGGAGTGAAGCTCGCCATATGCACCAACAAGGCGGAGCGGTTCACCGTGCCGCTGATGAAGCAGATCGGCCTTGCCGACCGGTTCGCGTCAATCGTGGGCGGGGACACAGTGGGCGTGTCGAAGCCCGACCCTGCCCCGATCCAAGCGATGATCGCACGGGCGGGCGGCGGGCGCTGCATCTTCCTGGGCGACACGATCAACGACATTGCGGGCGCGCGCAACGCAGGCATTCCCAGCATCGCGGTCAGCTTCGGCTTCGTCGACGGCGCGATAGAGGATCTGGGCGCGGACGCAGTGATCGACCATTTCGATGAGTTGGTGCCCCTGCTCGAAAGCTGGCCCCGGCCGTGACGCTGCGGCTGGAGCGGGAGGGTGCGATCGCCCGGCTGCTGATCGACCGGCCGGAACGGCGCAACGCCATGAATCAGGCGATGTGGGAATTGCTGCCCGTTCTGGTGCGGGAGGCGATGGAGGACGATGCGGTGCGCGTTCTCATTCTCGCTTCGGCCACACCCCGCATGTTCTGCGCGGGCGCGGACATCGGGGAGTTTGCGGAAAAGAGCGGCGGGGAAGACTGGCGCGTCGCCAATCAGGCGGCGATCCGCGCCAGCCAATATGCCCTCGCCCATGCACCGAAACCGGTGATTGCTGCGATAGATGGCGATTGTGTGGGTGGCGGATGCGGCCTTGCCATCGCCTGCGACCTGCGGATCGCATCGCCAGACGCCCGGCTGGGCATCACGCCAGCGAAACTGGGCATCGTCTATTCGCTGTTCGATACTAGGCTGCTGGTCGATCTCGTCGGCCCGGCGCGCGCCAAGCGCATCCTGTTTACCGGGGCGCTGGCATCGGCGGAGGAAGCACTGACGATCGGGCTGGTGGATGAGCTGGCGGTCGATCCGATGACTGCGGCGATGGCGCTGGCTGAGACAATCGCCGGAAATGCGCAGCATGCAGTGCGCTCGTCCAAGGCAATCATCCGCTGCATCCTTGACGGGCAGACGGACGACGACGCCGAAACGCTGGCGATGTTCCGGGACGCCTTCACCAAGCCGGACTTCGCCGAGGGTGTCGCCGCCTTCCGGGAAAAGCGCCGTCCTTCATTCTGAAGCAGCGCCTCAGTCGCGGCCCGCCAGCGGTTCGCTCAGGCATTGCCGCACCCTCTCGACCGGCAGATCGCTTTCCAGAGCGCCCCGGATGACGCCGGCCACCCGCCTATATCCTTCCGGGTTGAGGTGCACCCCATCAGCCACATAGAAATTGCCGGGCCGGCCCCTTGTCAGCAGCATCGGCACGATATTGACGTAAGCCGCATCCTTGCGGGCGGTGATCAATGCGCGCGCGGCGCTATTATAGCGGGTCTGTTCCGCAAAACTCGCCCAGCGCGTCGGGCTGGGCTTGGTGGATATGAAGAAAAGCGGCGTATGGGGAAATTTCCGATCCTTGACGGCTAGAAACGCTTTCAGATTGGCGATTTCCCTGTCCGCATTGCTGCCCTTGGCGATGTCGTTCTCGCCCGCATAGAGCATGATCGCCTCTGGCGGCTGCACCTTCTCATCCGCCTCGAAATGCCTGATGATCTGGGGGAATACTGCGCCGGCGATCCCGCGATTATGCGTCGTCCACGGGGCCATGTCCTGCGCCAGCGAGGTCCAGTAATTGATGGTGGAGCTGCCCACAAACCATAGCACGCACCGGCCCTGCCGTCCGCCGCCATCCGGCAAAGGAGCCGAAGCGAGCTTCTGCATAGCGTAATAGCGATAGCCCGCCCAACCGCCGATGATGATCAGAAAGACGCATATCGCGGTGAATGCCTTCCCGGCCTGCGAATTTCCTTGCCGCACCCATGCTTCCCCGTCTCATCGGCTCGCGCCGGACATTCGGCGGCTCCCTTTCCGCTTTAGTGGCCGGAATAAGCTTACCGAACAATGAGAAGTGGCAGGTGAATGCGCGCGCTGCACTATACTTTCGTCTATTGCGCGCAGAAATCAGGCCGGATTGTCCGCCGTTCGGGGCGTGATCGGCACCTGCGCCCGTTTCCATCGCGGCATGGTGAACAACCATCCGCACCGCATGCGCAACAGGCCGATATGGATGGCGAGGCACAGGGCGACGGTTATGGCCGCAAGCGCCGGCGTGTAGACTATCGCCAGCGGGTGGGCCGTGCTCAAAGACCCTAGCGCGCGGACGGACGCCCCGCCCAGAATCGCAACGATCGGGAAATGCATCACATAGACGGGCAGCGTCCGCCGCCCCAGCCACCCGATCGCGGCGCTCAGGCGCGGGCTTATCTTTGCGGCCCACGCCGCGGTCATCAGGCCGATCACCAGCCCAAGCAGATCGCGGGCATAATCCGCCCAGATCGACGTGAAGTAGCGATGCAGCATGATATAGGCGAACAGCACGACGATGATCGCCCTGGACTTGCGGCGGCGGACGATCGTCAGGACCATCTCCGGGCAGCGAATGCCGATCATGTAGAAGGGCAGCAGCCTTCCCAGCGTGGGAAAGCGCCCACCCAGCACATGATCATGCGTTTCCAGGAACACGCCCAGAAGGATCGACAGGATAAGCGCGACGGGAACGGGCAGCCGGCGCATAAGCCAGGCCAGCAGGAAGGACAGGACGATAGCCCACAGATACCAGGCCAGCGTGCTCCCCATCGCAATGTCGGCAATCGGCCGCCAGCCAATCGCCTGCCCAATACCCTCATCGGGCCAGTTGGGCGCGATCTGCATCAGGATCAAAGACCATAGGAGATAGGCATAAGTCAGGGGCAGCGCGGAACGCAGCTTAAGCTGATCCTTCCCGCGCGATGCGATACCGGAAGCAAGAAATCCCGAAATCAGGAAGAATAGCGGCATTCTTATATTATAAAATACAAGCTCAACCTTTGACCAAATAAGGTCATTGTCCATTCCCAGAGAAAATATCGATCTTTCATAAATGCTGGAATGGTGCATGACCACCAGAAATACCGCCATGCCTTTGGCAAGATCTACCCATGACAGGCGATCATACTTCTGCAACATTATCCGAACCCCGCCCGACTGTCCTTGCGAGATGCCAGTACGCGGTAAACGGAATATGAAAAAATACCCTCCAGATCAGTTACTTGACCCATAATGGGTTAAGTTCTTCGGAGGCTCCCCATGCGCTAGGTCAGGCGGGGCGATGGCCCTTTCGCCATTTCGTCCAAAGGTGCCGCGCAAGCATCATCGGCGGCATCCGCAGCCAGTGCGACCGCACGAAAAAGGCGAAGCGCAGGAGTTTCCGGCTTTCCCGCCCCCATCCATCCCGCGCCAGCAAGCGCGCGATGAAAAATCGGTCGCCCCCGCGGAGGCTGTAGTCCACCGAAATGGGCGACCGGTAGGCCGTCACCGGCGTTGCGTAGAGGCGATGCGCAAGGCGCAGCGCGCGCCAGACCGGATCGGTCAGGCCGTGCGCAGCGGCCCTTTCAAAGAGCGACAGAAAGAAACCCTCATCTACCGCGGCGGCTTCCCCGCAAAGGCAATGAATATCCCAGAGATTGCGCAATCCTCCGGCCAGGTCGCCATCCGCGATCAAATGGGCGGCGGCGTGGCATATCCGGTCTTCGGCCGAAAGCATGTGGAGGCCGTGACCGATGGCTATGGCATTGGCGATCATCGCCGCGGCGTCCGGCGTCTGCCGCGCGGTCAGCGGGAGGACGGTATGATGGATATCGATCATCCGGTCCCGCTCCTTGTGGATCATCGGCGGCAACTCATGCATCCAGCGGCGGTAATAATCATCGTCATACGGGTCCGGCTTCACCCATTCCCAACCCGCGCCCAGAATGGCGGCCTCCACATCCGCCAAACGGTCGCGCGGCACCAGAATATCGAGATCGCCGATGAAGCGCCCTTCCCCCGCGCGCAGTCCGGCGGCGGCATAGGCCGTCCCCTTCAGCAAGATGACAGGCACGCCGCATGACGCCATCGCCGCGGCGGCGCGATCGGCCTCCCAAAGCGCCTGCCGCTTCTCGCGCTCGGCCTCGCCCCGCGCATCGGTCAGGATCGGCGAGATGGATGTGGGCACGGCGATATCTTGGAGCAGCACCGCCAGGGTGCCGATCAGCCTTTCCGCCCGCGCGGCCGCGATCAGCGCATTCCACTCAGCCGGAACAAGATCGGCAGCCTCGGCAGGATTGCGGAGAACCGCGACCAGCAACGCGCCACTCATGCCAGTTCCGCCCAGAGCCGGTCGATCATGCCAATGGCCGTCTCCCCACTGTCGAAATCGATGGCGCGCGCGGGAACGCCGGTTACGAAACGGGTCAACGCCGAAAATCCAGCCTCGCCCAGCGTGACATAATTTGTGGAAGCCTGGGTAAGCCGCATGAAGGCTTCGCCCTGCCCGACCTCCCTTATGTCAGGCGCGAATCCGAACCGGGGAAACAGCAGCAGGGCCGGCATCGCGCCCTCATCCATGCGCGCTACCGCCTCTGCTCCGGGCGCCAGATGCCGGATATCCCCCTTCGGCGTGTCACGCATCAACGGGCCGAACCGGCCTTCCGGCGCTTCCCGCTGCATGACGCCGATGGCCTGATTCTTCAGGCTGACCAGCCGGGGAAAAGCGAACACGCCGCCGGTCTCCGGCTCCAGCAGCGCGAATTCGTCGCCCATTAACCGCCAGCCACGTTCTCCAAGCTGGGCCGCCAATGTTGACTTGCCCGATCCGGACTCGCCGGTCATAACCAGCGCCTTGCCGTCCTTTTCGACGCATGAGGCATGGAGCAGCACATGCCTGCGCCAGCCGAGCGCCATTTGCATGTTCATGCCCATTTCCGCCGCCAGCAGGCCGTGCGCCAGCGCCATGGGGGCTGCATCCGCAAGCATATGATCGCCGCCGATAAAGACGGAAGGCCGGATGAACCGCCGCCATGGCCGGGTTGGCTCCAGCCGCACGGTAAAATCGGCGACGCCGTCCACCGGCTGCGGATAGGCCGCATAGAGCCGGGCGAGATCGGCTATGGGCTGCCGCCATGCCGATCCTATGCGGAAGGACGCAGGGCCGATCCGCAGCATGATCCGGTGCTTCATATCCTAGTCACCAGACCGAGCGAAACAAGCTCGTCCAGATGCGCCGCTATCCCTGCGCGCGCTTCGCCCGGATCGTCCAGGTCATAGTCGCGCGCCAGACGGGTTAGAATGGCGGGTACATCCGCTTCGCCTTCCGCCAATGCCGCCAGTATCTCCGGCACGGGACTGACCACGATATGCGTCTGGCCGGACCGGCGATGGTAGATGAGGGTTACATCGTCGAGCGGTTGGACGATGATGTCGGCACCCTGTTCGGCGCGATACCGGCTTTCCGCCATCCCTGCCTGGCCCGCAACGATCCTCAGCGCGGCATCTGCAGGGATGCGTAGCAGGTGAAGCCGCTCGTCCCCGACTGCAACCGGCGGATATAGTTCAGATAGGCCTGATTTTGTTCATAGCTGGTGCCGGGAAGATGACGGCCGCGCAGCGCCGCCTTCACTTCCTCCCCCGTGAACGGACGTCCAGCGCCGGGCACGGCGCCCTGGGTTCCGGCGGGGACCAGCGATCCGTCAGGCGCGATATGCTGCCCGGAATGCGGTGGGTCGGGCACCGGGATGCGGCAGTTGAGTACGGATGCGGCCGTGCTCGCAAGCGCCGGACGGATCGATATGACGGCCGAAGCGGCCACCGCGCCACCCATCAGCAGGCGGCGGCGGGTCGGCGTGGCGAGGCTTTCACCCTCGGCGGAGGCGTTGTTCGCACCGCCTGACTTTCCGTCGATTTCGTCACTCATCCGATCACTATCCGCATATTCCCTTGCATGACGGTAAATTCACACAGGCCCTGCGCCATTGCCATCGCAGCAATAGCCTGAATAATCTACGACGATAACCATGAATCGCCTTTCCTCCACTCAGATCGCCGTCGCATTGGTCATCGTCCTGTCGGGCGCGGCCGCCACCATGCTGCTGGCTGGCGGCGGATGGGAGGGTGCGCTGGTGTCGGCCGCCGCAGGGCTGCTGGCGATGGTCGTGCTGGCGGACAGGGCGCCGCCGCCGACCGCCGCCGTGATAGGCGAACCTGCGCCGGTCCATGACGACATATTGCGCAATCCGGACTTTGACGGGCTGCTGGAAGCGGTGTCGGAACCGATGCTGGTGTCCTCAAGGGGCAAGGTGGTGCGCGCCAACCGCGCCGCCCTTCGCCTGCTCGGCGCGCATATCGTCGGGGAGGATGTGCGCATCGCCATCCGCCATCCCGCTGCGGCGGAACGGCTGGCCAGCACTGCGCCGATGGCCGAACCCGTGGCGATCAATCTGGTCGGGCTGGGCACGCGGGAACAGCATTGGGAAATGCGCATCGCTCCCCTCGCCAGCGACCCCGGAGAGGCGCGCAGGCTTGTCCACTTGAGCGACCGGTCGGGCACCCATGCGGCGGAAAAAATGCGCGTCGATTTCGTCGCCAACGCCAGCCACGAACTGCGCACGCCCCTCGCCGCAATCCTGGGTTTCGTCGAAACGCTGTCCGACCCCGCCACCGGCGCGGACGAGGAAACGCGCGGGCGATTCCTGAAGATCATGGAGGGCGAGGCGCGGCGGATGCAGCGTCTCGTCGATGATCTCATGTCGCTCTCCCGCATCGAGGCGGAGAAATATCGTCCGCCTGATTCCGCAGTGGACCTTGGCGGGCTGATCGCCGAAGTCGCCGATGTCTATCGTCAGAGCCATGGCGAACGCGGGCAGGATGTCGTTGCCGTCATCGACCCCAATGTCCGCGCGATCCTTGGCGACCGGGCGCAGATTTCGCAGCTTCTGCACAATCTGGTGGGCAATGCCGTCAAATATGGCCGCCCCGGAACGCCAATCACCGTCGGACTGTCGCAGGGCAGCGCGCATATGGTCCGCCTGACTGTCGCGGATGAGGGAGAAGGCATTGCGCCCGATCACCTGCCCCGCCTCACCGAGCGCTTCTATCGCGTCGATTCGGGCCGCAGCCGGGCGATGGGCGGCACAGGCCTTGGACTCGCCATCGTCAAACATGTCGTGGAGCGGCACCGCGGCCGCCTCGACATCGCCAGCGTCATGGGGAAAGGCACGACCGTGACGATCCTGCTGCCAGTCGCGGACAGCGAGGACTGAATTTTGTGATCGCAATGGCTTCCTTGGCCATTGTCATGAAAATGAAACCGAACTGTCACACTGGCGCGATGAAGCGCCGCTAGGGCCGCGCCAAGCCAGGCACCATATGGGCCAACGCAAGGAGAATTCCGGTGAAATATTCGCTTCTGATCGGCGTCGCCGCCCTTTCGCTTTCTGCCTGTGGAGATCAGGCTGGCGGCGGCGGTTCCGGCAGCGCCCGCGATCAGATTCGCGCGGTTGGATCGTCCACCGTCTATCCGTTCGCGACCGCGGTTGCGGAGCAATTCGTGAACGCCAATCCGGGCATGAAGTCGCCGATCATCGAATCGACCGGCACGGGCGGCGGCATGAAGCTGTTCTGCGCTGGCGTCGGCGCGCAATATCCCGACATTGAGGACGCATCGCGCCGCATCAAGAAAAGCGAGTTCGAGCTGTGCCAGAAGAATGGCGTCAAGGAGATCATCGAGATCCAGGTCGGCGTTGACGGCCTCGCTTTCGCCGAATCGAAAAAAGGCCCCGGCATGAAGCTGACGCCGGTGATGATCTACAAGGCGCTGGCCGATAATCCGTTCGGCAAGGGCAAGAACAAGACCGAAACGTGGAAAGATGTTGATCCGTCGCTTCCTGCGATCCCCATCTCCGTATTCGGCCCGCCATCCACCAGCGGCACCCGCGATTCGCTTGCCGAGCTGGTCCTGACCAAGGGCTGCGAGAGCGACCCGGCGATGGAAGAGCTGAAAAAGAAGAATGAGGATGAGTTCAAAGCGACCTGCACCCGCGTCCGCGAGGACGGCAAATATGTCGACTCTGGCGAGAACGACAATCTGATCGTGCAGAAGCTGGGCGCCAATCCCAATGCCGTCGGCATCTTCGGCTACAGCTTCCTTGAGGAAAACAAGGACACGCTGAACGATATTCCGCTGAACGGTGTGCAGGCGACGTACGAAACCGTGTCGACCGGCCAGTATCCGGGCGCGCGTCCGCTCTACATCTATGTGAAGAAGGCGCATATCGCCGCCATTCCGGGCCTGAAAGCCTATCTGGAAGCCTTCGCGGCGGGATGGGAGCCGGGCGGTTACCTGACCAAGCGCGGCATGGTTGCCTCGCCGGACGATGTGCGCAAGGCGAGCGCCGAGGCCGTGAAGAACCTGACCGTGCTGGACGGCGCAAGCCTGAAATAAGCCGCGTGCCTACCGGAAAACAGAACAGGGTCGCCGCGTGACAGGTCCAGCCATTTTCATGCTCCTGCTGGGGCTCGCCGTCGTCGCGTGGGTCGTTGCCCGCGCACGGGCGACGCGCCTGCAGACGGCGGCCCCGAAGGGCGCGATGCACAGCCTGCCATCCTATCATGGCTGGTATGTCGCCCTATGGGCGCTGCTCCCCGCCTGCCTGTTCCTGGCGGTATGGACCAATGTGATGCCGGGTCTGGTGACTGGCAGCGTCCTGGAAAATCCGGCGGCGAGCGCGCTGCCTGAAGACTCCTTCTCGCGCGGCGCGATCCTGGCCGAGGCGCGCGCCATCGCACAAGGCAAGCAGGCGGCCGCCTTCAATCCCCTCGCCCAGCCGCTGGTGCAGCCTTACCGTGACGCGCAGTCGCGTTTCGCCACCGGCGGCGTGATCCTCTCGCTGATCCTGGCCTTCGCCGGGGCCGCCTACGCCTTTACACGCATGCGGACGGACTTCCGCGCCCGCACCCGTGTCGAGCGGCTGGTCATGGGCACGCTGCTGCTCGCTTCGCTGATCGCCATCATCACCACGGTCGGTATCGTCGCCTCGCTGTTGTGGGAATCGCTGCGCTTCTTCTCGATGGTGAACCCGATCGACTTCCTGTTCGGCACCAAATGGAGTCCGCAGTCGGCGGCGCTTGGCTATGGCAATGATGATGCGTTCGGGGCCGTGCCGCTTTTCTGGGGTACGATCTTCATCGGCGCGATCATCGCCATGGCGGTCGCCATCCCGCTGGGTCTGATGAGCGCGATCTACCTCACCCAATATGCCAGTTCCACTACCCGCAAGTGGATGAAGCCGATCCTTGAGGTGCTGGCCGGTGTTCCGACCGTGGTCTATGGCTATTTCGCCGCGCTCACCATTGCGCCGGCCCTACGCGATCTGGCCGTCGGCGTCGGCATTCACGGCGCATCGTCGGAAAGCGCGCTGGCGGCGGGCCTGGTCATGGGCGTGATGATCATTCCCTTCGTCTCCTCCATGGCCGACGACAGCATCGCCGCCGTACCGCAGGCGATGCGCGACGGCAGCCTGGCGATGGGCGCGACCACCAGCGAGACGATCAAGCGCGTGCTCATCCCCGCCGCCCTTCCCGGCGTTGTCGGCGGCGTACTGCTGGCCGTCAGCCGCGCGATCGGCGAAACCATGATCGTGGTGATGGCCGCGGGCCTTGCCGCAAATCTGACCCTCAATCCCTTCTCCAGCGTGACCACGGTCACCACCCAGATCGTCCAGCTCCTCACCGGCGATCAGGAGTTTGACAGCGCCAAGACGCTCGCCGCCTTCGCGCTTGGCCTGGTGCTGTTCATCGTCACCCTGCTGCTCAACATCGTCGCGCTGCGGGTCGTGAAGAAATACCGGGAGGCCTACGAATGAGCCCCGATAGTAGGAAACCGTTCGGGCTGAGCTTGTCGAAGCCCTCCCCTGAGCGAAGCGAAGTGCCTTCACTTCGTTCAGGAGACCCCTTCGACTTCGCTCAGGGTGAACGGAGGCTGGTATCATGACGACACGAAACCCGACCGATTGGAAGTCGGATGTCATGCGCCGCCGCATCGCGCGCCGCTATGGCGCGGAACGGCGCTTCCGCCTGCTTGGCCTTGCCGCAGTGCTGGTGTCCGCCGGCTTCCTGGCTTTCCTGCTGATCAGCATGGTCGGCAACGGCATCCGCGGTTTCACCCGCACTGAAATCCTCGTGCCCATCGACTTCAGCACCGCGCCCATGGTTGTCGACCCGGCAACGCTGAAGGGCGCGAATGCGGACCAGGCGCTCGCCAATGCCGGTTTGCCCAACGTCACGAACCTTGCGGCCATCGCCGCATTCGGACCGAAGGGAGACGAGTTGCTTTCGCCCAACGCCTGGCTGACCGTGCGCGACGCGATCAAGGCGGACCCGTCGATCCTGGGCAAAAAGGAAACGCTTGCCCTCCCCTCCTCCACCGCCATCGACCTCGCCGCAAAGAGCAAGGGTTCGCCGGAGGCCGAAGCCGCCTATGCGAAACTGGCTCAGGCAAATGCCGTTTCTACGGGCTTCAACGCATCCTTCCTGACCGCCAGCGACGCCACCGATCCGACGCAGGTCGGCATCTGGGGCGCGTTCAAAGGATCGCTGCTTACCATGCTGGTGACATTGGCGCTCAGTTTCCCAGTGGGCGTCGCGACGGCGCTCTACCTTGAAGAATATGCGCCAAAGACCTGGTGGACCGACATTATCGAGGTGTCGATCAATAATCTGGCGGCGGTGCCCTCGATCATCTTCGGCCTGCTTGGCCTGTCCATCTTCCTCAACCTGCTCGACTTCCCGCGCTCGGCCGCGCTGGTCGGCGGCATGACGCTGGCGCTGATGACCATGCCCGTCATCGTCATCGCCGGGCGCAACGCCATCAAGGCGGTGCCGCCCAGCATCCGCGACGCAGCGCTCGGCGTCGGCGCAAGCCCCGTGCAGGTGGTGTTCCACCATGTCCTGCCGCTCGCCCTGCCCGGCATCCTGACCGGCACGATCATCGGCATGGCGCGCGCGCTCGGCGAAACGGCGCCGCTGCTGATGATCGGCATGCGCGCCTTCATCGCGACGCCGCCGGGCGGCGTGACCGATCCCGCCACCGTGCTGCCGGTGCAGATCTTCCTCTGGTCCGATGAAGTCTCCAAGGGCTTCGTCGAAAAGACCTCGGCGGCGATCATCGTCCTTCTGGCTTTCCTGCTCGCGATGAACGGGTTGGCCATCTATCTTCGCAACAAATTCGAAAAGCGCTGGTGACACCCCTATGCTGACCCCGGAACAAGAGGCGCTCAAGCCAAACAACCCGAAGATGACGGCGCGCGACGTCAACGTCTTTTACGGGCAGAAGCAGGCGATCAAGCAGGTGTCGATCGATGTCGACATGGACAATGTGACCGCCTTCATCGGTCCGTCGGGCTGCGGCAAGTCCACTTTCCTGCGGACCATGAACCGCATGAACGACACGGTCGCCAGTGCTCGGGTCGAGGGCGAGATCACGCTGGACGGCGACAATATCTACTCGCCGTCGATGGACGTGGTGCAACTGCGCGCCCGCGTCGGCATGGTGTTCCAGAAGCCGAACCCCTTCCCGAAGTCGATCTACGAGAATATCGCCTACGGCCCGCGCATCCACGGCCTCGCCAGCGCCAAGGCCGATATGGACGTGATCGTCGAAAAATCGCTGCGTCGCGCAGGCCTGTGGGACGAGGTGAAGGACCGCCTGCATGACAGCGGCACCGCACTGTCCGGCGGCCAGCAGCAGCGCCTGTGCATCGGCCGCGCCATCGCGGTCGAGCCGGAAGTCATCCTGATGGATGAACCCTGCTCGGCGCTGGACCCCATCGCCACCGCCAAGATCGAGGAGCTGATCCACGAACTGCGCGGCCGCTACGCCATCGTTATCGTCACCCATAATATGCAGCAGGCTGCGCGCGTGTCGCAACGCACCGCCTTTTTCCACCTCGGCACTCTGGTCGAATATGGGGTGACTTCCGATATCTTCACCAATCCGCGTCAGGAACGGACGAAGGATTATATCACCGGGCGCTACGGCTAACGGCGAGAGGAACAGATTATGGCTGAACATACCGTCAAGGCATTCGACGAGGATATCGACAAGCTCCGCGGCCTGATCGCCGAAATGGGCGGCCGCGCGGAATCCGCGCTCGAAGATGCGATGATCGCCCTCGTGCGCGAGGACAAGAAGCTGGCGGCGCAGGTCGTTGCCGGCGACCAGCGGATCGACGAACTGGAATCGGAGGTCGAAAAGCTCGCCATCCAGACCATTGCGCTGCGCGCCCCTATGGCGAATGACCTGCGCGAAGTGATCGCCGCGCTCAAGATCGTCGGCGTGGTGGAGCGCATCGGCGACTATGCCAAGAACATCGCCAAGCGGGTTCCGCTGGTCGCGGTCAACAAGCGCACGCTGGAGCCCGTATCGCTGCTGCCGTCGATGGCGCAGATCGCGGGCGAGATGGTGCATGACGCGCTCAACGCCTTTTCCGCGCGCGATGCTGATCTGGCGCTGGCCGTCGTCAACCGCGATACGGTGGTCGACGATTTCTACAACAGCATCTTCCGTACGCTGGTGACGTTCATGGTGGAAAATCCCAAGACGATCACTGAATGCGCGCACCTGCTGTTCATCGCCAAGAATATCGAACGGATCGGCGACCATGCGACCAATGTCGCGGAGATGGTCTACTATGCCGCCACGGGCCAGTATCTGCCCGATCGTGAGCGCGGCGATACCACTGAGATAAGCTGAGGAATATCGCATGGCACGCGCCAAGATGTTGCTGGTGGAAGATGATGCGGCGCTCGCAGAGCTTCTGATCTGGCATTTCAAGCGGGAGGACTTCGATGTCGCCCATACCGTCGACGGTGAGGAGGCGCTGATCCTGGCGCAGGAGGACACGCCCGACATCGTCCTGCTCGACTGGATGGTCGAAAGCCTGTCCGGCATAGAGGTATGCCGCCGCCTGCGCCGCATGAACGGCACGGCGAACGTCCCCATCATCATGCTCACCGCGCGCGGCGAGGAGGAGGACCGGGTGCGCGGGCTGGAAACCGGCGCCGACGATTATGTTACCAAGCCCTTCTCTCCGCGCGAACTGGTCGCCCGCGTAGGCGCCGTGCTGCGCCGCGTGCGCCCTGCGCTCGCTGGCGAAACGCTATCCTTTGCCGATGTCGAGATGGATACGGTCGGGCACAAGGTCCGCCGCGCCGGACAGACCGTTTCGCTCGGCCCCACGGAATTCCGCCTGCTCAAGCATTTCCTGGAGCATCCGGGCTGGGTATTTTCCCGCGAACGGTTGCTCGACAGCGTCTGGGGTCAGGACAGCGACATCGAACTGCGCACCGTGGACGTTCACATCCGCCGTCTGCGCAAGGCGATCAACGCCCAGGGCGGCCAGGACATCATCCGCACCGTCCGCTCGGCTGGCTATGCGCTGGACACCGACATCGCGGGCTGAGCGTCAGGTCAGCGCGTCATAACAATCCGTTCGGGCTGAGCCTGTCGAAGCTTCGAACGAGTCACGTGCCTCGTTCGAACCTGAGCAACTGCTACAAGCAGGCAGTCGAAGGGGGCTGTCCTTCTTAGCCGAAAACGCAGCGTGCTCCTGCGAAAGCAGGAGCCCAGTTCGGAGCGAGGGACTGGGCTCCTGCCTTCGCAGGAGCACGCTGCGGCCTGAAGCCAAAGAAGGACAGCCCTTCGACAGGCTCAGGGCAAACGGATTGTCGGGAACTTACCCCGCCCTACTTCAACAAAATCCCGCTGACCGACCCATTCCGCACCGAACAGACAAAGGGCACATGTCCGTCGCCCGTATCCACATGGCCCTCGACCTCCCAGCCCGTCGCCATCGTGCGCGCCAGGGGCTTGCCGATCAGTTTCGATCCCCGGCCAGCCTCGCTCACCGCGTCCGCGCCACAGGCATCGGCCGCCTGCTTCGCCGTGCGGATGGAGCCATAGCCCGGCGAGGCATAAGGCGTCCGCTTGGCTTCCCGCTCGGCCTGCCGGTCGCTGGATACATCGCTCAGGATCGCCGCGTTTACCGCGTCCCGCGTACGGATGCCGCTGCCGCCATCGGGGCCTGCGCCGCCATATTGGGCCATTGCCGGCGCACCGGTCACCAGCACGGCCGCCACGGCGCCAAGGGCCTTCATCCGAATCGTGATCCGCATCGCATCATCCTCCCTGATTGCGGCCTAGATAGACCGATTTGCGCGATTGCGCCATCGATCACCTCCGCCATACCGTTAACCAAACCCGATCTTGCAAACCCACCTCCGTTCGCTTCGAGCGCAGTCGAGAAGCCTTGCGCACCCACTTCTCGACTGCGCTCAAAGCGAACGGAGGGCGTGCGTAACTCGATATATGCCTTACCCCCGCTTCTGCTCCGCGGCGTAAAGCGTGAAAGTCGCGTGCAGACCATTGGCTGAAGATTGCCCCAACCAGACGTCGAAATCACCCGGCTCCGCAATCGTCTTGCTACCCCGCCCCACAAATTCCAGATTCTTGCGGGACAGGGAGAAGCGCACCTCCGCGCTCTCGCCCGGCGCGAGCGTATAGCGGCGCACGCCCTTCAATTCCCGGATCGGGCGGGTGCGGCTCGCCACCTTGTCGCGGATATAGAGCTGCACGACCTCGCTGCCGGTCACGGACCCTTCGTTGGTCAACCGCGCCCGCACCTCGATCGCGCCGTCCCATCGCAGCGCCGTGTCGCTGAGCTTCAGGTCGGACAACGTCATCTGCGCATAACTCAGGCCATGGCCGAAGGGGAAACGGGCGCTGTTGTCTGTCGTACGGAAACGCGCCTTATATTCGGCATTGCCGCCGCTCACCATCGGCCGGCCGGTGCTCTTGCGGTCGTAGAAGAAAGGCTCCTGTCCCGATTCCCAAGGGAAGCTGACCGGCAGCTTGGCCGATGGGTTGACCGCGCCGAACAGCACATCGGCAATGCCGTTGCCCGTCTCGCTGCCCAGAAACCATGTCGCCAGGATCGCCGAGGCGTTGGCGACCGTGTCATGCAGAGCCAGCGCCCGTCCGTGGCGCAGCAGGATGATGGTCGGCTTGCCGGTGGCGGCAATGGCGTCGGCCAGCGCCTGCTGCACCGGCGGAACCTCGATCGTCGTGCGCGACTGCGCTTCTCCGGACATGTCCTGCCCCTCGCCCAGCGTCAGGATGACGACATCTGCCGCCTTCGCCGCCTCTACCGCCTTGGCGATGCCATCGGGCAGGATGGTTTCGACCTCGCACCCACGCGATATCGACAAGCGCGACGGGTCGGCCAGCGCTGCGCGAATGCCCGACGCGACATCCACCACCTGCGTCCTGTCGCCATAGAAGGCCCAGGGACCGAGCAGATTGTCCCTGTCCTCCGCGAATGGGCCGATCAGCGCGATCCGGCTGGCGCCGTCGCGTGCCAACGGCAGGATGCCGTCATTCTGGAGCAGCACGATGGACCGCGCCGCCGCTTCCCGCGCCAGCGCCCTCTTGTCGCTGGTGCCGATGCGTGCGACGGCCGCCTTGGGGTCCAGCGAGCGATAGGGATTGTCCAGCAGGCCGATCGCTGTCTTCACATAGAGGATTCGGCGCACCGCGACGTCCAACGTCTCCACCGGCACCGCGCCGGACTGCACCAGTTCGGGCAGATAGCGGATGTAGAGGCCGCTCTGCATGCTCATGTCCACCCCGGCCAGCACGGCGAGGCGCGTCGCTTCCCGATCATCGGCGGCGTAGCCGTGCGCCACCAGTTCCTCGTCGGCGGTGTAGTCGGAAAAGACAAAACCCCGGAAACCCAGTTCCGTACGCAGCATGTCGGTCAGCAGCGTTCCGTCGGCCGTCGCGGGCACGCCGTTAATCTCGTTGAACGCCGCCATGACGGACATCACCCCGGCATCGATCGACGCGGTGAAGGGCGGCAAATGCGTCTCGCGCAGGCTTTCGTCGGAAATATCGACATTGCCATATTCCAGCCCCGCCGCGACCGCACCATAGGCCAGGAAATGCTTGGCGCAGGCGAGCAGGCTGTCGTCGCGCCGCAGGTTCCTCCCCTGAAAGCCGCGCACGCGGGCGGCCGCGAACAACTGGCCGAGATAGACGTCCTCTCCCGATCCCTCGACCACTCGGCCCCACCGCTGATCACGCGCGACATCGACCATCGGCGCGAAGGTCAGGTGAAGCCCGGCGGCGGTCGCTTCCTCGGCGGCAGCGCGCGCCGTCTTTTCGGCAAGAGAAGGATCGAAACTCGCCGCCTCCGCAAGGGGCACCGGGAAGATGGTGCGCAGGCCGTGGATCACATCACCCGCGAACAGGATGGGTATGCCCATTCGGGTTTCCTTGACGGCGATGTCCTGCGCCCGGCGCGCGCCCTCCACACCGATGCCATTGAACAGGCAGCCGACATGCCCCTTGCGGATTTCCGCCGCCAGCCGCCGCTCATCCTGAATGCCAACCTGCGGGTTGGGCTGGTTGAAGGGACGGAAGCTGTCCGCGAAGCAGCTCATCTGCCCCGCCTTCTCCTCCACCGTCATGCGGGCGATCAGGGCGTCGACGCGCGCAACATCATCGGCCGCCAGCGCACGGCCGGCATGCCCCAACAAAAAGGCGCCGGAAGCGGCGCCGACCAGGATTTCGCGGCGATTGAAAGGCATGGGACGCGGATATAGGGCATCGGCCGATGAATGGAACCTGATCGGGGTATAAGATAGGGAGCAGCAAGGCAGGGGAAAGACCGGGCAACAGAGCGGACGCGAAAAGCGGATATGCGGCCCGCAATCCTGCCCCACCCCGGTAACAAATCGCCCCGGCGACAAAGCGATTGAGTTTCCCTTATCCTGCCTTTACTGCCCTGACCCCATCTATCCTTGGCGCAATGGCGCCTTCGCCCTACGGAGTTTCACGATGGCCAGTGCGCCCAGCAATTCGCTGCCGATTTTCTACAACGACCTGATCCCGCTCAACAGCCAGGATCATGCCGATTACCGCACCCGCGCCGCCGACAGCGCGCCCTTCCTGGCGTCCCAGCATGCCGTGCCGTTGACCGTCGATGAATTTGTTGTGGCGCAGCGCTTCCTGCCGATCATCTTTTCGTCCGGCCCGGACCCTGTGCCTCTGGCGCTGATGGGTCTGAACGAAGGCGTCAACATCTTCCTCGAGGATGACGGCCGTCTGCGCGGCCGCGCCTATGTTCCCGCCTATGTCCGCCGCTACCCCTGGCTGCTGGCGAAGCTGCGTCCGGACAGCGATGAAATGTCGCTCTGCTTCGATCCCACCAGCGAGCTGATCGGCGATTATCCCGATGGCGACAGGCTGATCGAGGACGGCCAGCCCTCCGAAGTCACCAAGAACATCCTCAGCTTCTGTGAGGAGTTTGAGCAGGCGGCGCAGCGCACCGGCCAGTTCGTCAAGGATCTGAAGGAGCTGGACCTGCTGATGGAAGGCGAGGTCAGCATTCAGGCGCCTGACCGTGAACAGCCCTTCGTCTATCGCGGTTTCCAGATGGTCAATGAGGAAAAGCTGCGCGACATGCGCGGCGATCAGCTTCGCAAGATCATGCAGAATGGCATGCTGCCGCTGCTTCACGCCCACCTGTTTTCGCTGCAATTGATGCGCGAATTGTTCCAGCAACAGATCGAACAGGGCAAAATGCCTGATGTTACGGTCCTGTCACAACCGGCGGAAGCCTAAGCTTTCAAGGGGTTTGTGCGATTAATTCGCACAAACCCAACCGGAATAGTCCTTTCGGTGCTTGAAACCGGAGGGACTCTATCTTAAATCCTGAATTGCAACGCACCTGCCCCCCTTTCGGGTGTGTTGCATGGGCGTCTCCCCCTTTGGAGACGTCTCCTCCCTGAACCTTGGCCACCCCATGCTTGCATGGGGTGGTTTTTTATGGATGGGAACCCGGCGGCGCTTTGCCTACCCCTTACTCCGCCGCCTGGGCAAAGGCTCCGGGCAACTCGATGCCCAGCGCCTCGGCAAGCTCCACCATCACGCCCTGCATGCGCGCAAGGCCATGTCCCGGCCGGTCAAGGGCGGTGTCGAGGTACAGGCTCCGGTCAACCTCCACCTGCAGGGCATGGAACCCCGCTTCGGGCTTTCCATGCCGCTCCAGCAGGTAATTCCCCGGATAGGGATGGTTCTGCGCGCTCGCCATCCCATGCCCTTCGCAAAGGTCGGCCGCCAGCGCCACCAGGCGAGTCGACGCGCTGCGCCCGAACCGGTCGCCCAGAACGATGCCCGGTGGCCTGACCCCGGTGGTGAGCGGCGGCATCGAATGGATGTCCAGCAATATGGCGTGGCCATGCGCGTCGCGGGCGCGGCGCATCATGCCCGCCAGCGCCTCATGATAAGGCCGATGAAGAAACGCGATCCGCCCGGAAAGCTCCACCCAGTCGACAGGCAGCGTCCACAGGTCGCCAATACCCTGCAGCCGCCGGGGCACCAGGCCCAGCCCGCCACGCATCTTGGCGCTGGTCATCAGCGGCTGATTCCGGGGCAGGCCGCGCACCATCGCCGGGTCAATCTCCCGCTCGTCGCGATTGAGGTCGATAACGGCGCGCGGCGTCCGGGCGATCATCACGCTATATCCCAGCGCGATCAGCCGATGGGCGAGCAGGTCCGCATAACGATCCTCCAGCCGCCGCAGGCCCGCGACGCCGCATCGCGCATTGGCCAGCAATGTCGGCGTATAGTTACGCCCGGCATGGGGCACGGAAATGACCACCGGGCTGCGCGGCATATCGGGACCATAACGGTCATAGGCGGGCGTGCGCTCGACCGGCGGACTGGAAGGCTGCATCTCCGGTGTGGGCGCGGCGGGCATTTTTGTGCGGAAAGCCTTTCGAATGGCTGGAAAATATTAAAGCCTTGTCGCATAAGGTTGCCGGAATTGTCACCCCCATGCTTGGAGAGTCGTGGTGTGGTGGCATTTTTGGTGATTAAGGCGGCGCAAACTGGCGCCACAGGCCGGTATCATTTGGGAAGGTGGCAGCCGGCGGATTCTCGGAAATCCGCCATCATGGGCGTGAACAAGGGGTAGCGACGCGATGGTCCGGATTTTGCTGGCGGAAGACGATGACGCGATGCGCCAATATCTTTCGCGCGCTCTGGAAAAGTCCGGTTATGAGGTTGTCGCCGTGGATCGCGGCACCGCCGCTGTTCCGCTGATCGAATCGGACCGCTTCGACCTGCTGCTGACCGATATCGTCATGCCGGAGATGGACGGGATCGAACTCGCCCAGCACGCCGCCAGCGTCGCGCCGGAAATGCGCGTCATGTTCATCACCGGATTCGCGGCCGTCACGCTGAAGGCCGGCAAGGCCGTTCCGCAGGCCAAGGTGCTGTCAAAGCCCTTCCACCTGCGCGACCTGGTGTTTGAGGTCGACCGGATGTTCGACACCACCGCCGCCAGCGAACTGAACTGAGCGGAAGCCCACGCCCCAATCCTTTTGGGCGAGGCGTTTTCTAAAAGCAGCGTGCTCCTGCGAAAGCAGGAGTCCAGTCCCACGGCCCGCACTGGGTTCCTGCCTTCGCAGGAACCCGCTTCCAAATCACGGCAGACCCCCGCTCAAATCACCCGCTGCATATCCGGCGTCGCGGGCAGCGGCTGCCCCGCCATCGCCGCGTTCAACCGTTCGCGGTCCAGGCCGCCCTCCCATGCGGACACGACGACCGTCGCCACCGCATTGCCGATGAAGTTGGTCAGGCTGCGGCATTCGCTCATGAACCGGTCGACGCCCAATATCAGCGCCATGCCCGCGACCGGCACGGACGGCACGATGGACAGGGTCGCCGCCAGCGTGATGAACCCTGCGCCGGTGACGCCCGCCGCGCCCTTCGAACTGATCATCGCCACCAGCAGCAGCAGCAACTGCTCCTCGAAAGACAGATGCACATTGGTCGCCTGCGCGATGAACAGCGCGGCCAGCGTCATGTAGATATTGGTCCCGTCCAGATTGAAGGAATAGCCCGTCGGCACCACCAGCCCGACGATCGACTTGCGGCACCCGGCCCGCTCCATCTTCTCGATCAGGCTGGGCAGCGCCGCCTCCGACGAGGACGTGCCAAGCACCAGCAACAGCTCCGCCTTCAGATAGCGGATGAGTTTCAGGATATTGAACCCGGCGAACCACGCCACCGCGCCCAGCACGACCAGTATGAAGATCAGGGAGGTGAGATAGAATGTCGCGACCAGCCCCGCCAGATTGGCCAGCGTCCCGACCCCATATTTGCCGATGGTGAAGGCCATAGCGCCAAATGCGCCGATCGGCGCCGCCTTCATCAGGATGGAAACCAGCCGGAAGATCGCATGGCTGGCCGCCTGCAGCACGTCCATCAGCGGCTTGCCTCTGTCCCCGATCAGGGTCATCGCAATGCCGAACAGGATGGCGACGAACAGCGTCTGCAGGATGTTATCCTCCGCCACTGCCGATACCAGCGTGTCGGGAATGATGTTCAGCAGGAAATCGATCAGCGTCCGGTCATGCGCCTTGGTCGCGAAGTCGGCCACCTTGCTGCCATCGAGCGTGTTTGGATCGATGTTCAGACCCTCCCCCGGCCGCACCACATTGGCGACGACCAGGCCGACGAACAGCGCCAGTGTGGAGAAGGTCAGGAAATAGGCGAAGGCTTTCGCCGCCACCCGGCCGATCGTCCCCAGCCCCTGCATCCCGGCAATTCCGGTCACGATCGTCAGGAAGATGACAGGCGCGATGATCATCTTCACCAGTTTGATGAAGGCGTCGCCCAGCGGCTTCAGCGCTGCCCCGGTTTCCGGCCAGAAATGCCCCACAGCCACGCCCAGAGCGATCGCCGTCAGCACCTGAACATAGAGATGCCGGTAGAATGGCGCAGGCGCAGGCGGCGGCTGGTCGGTCAGACTTGGCTGCATGAATGATTTCCCCTTTGATGAAGCAGCTTATGAGGGTTGGCGGCGCTGTCCAGCGTCTTGCGCCAAATTATCGCGATTCCCGCTTGCGCGCCCTGCGGACCCCCGCTAATGGCTCCCTTCCCGTGGGCGTGTAGCTCAGTGGTAGAGCACTGTGTTGACATCGCAGGGGTCGCAAGTTCAATCCTTGCCACGCCCACCACGAAAAGCCCGCTGAGCCGCATGGTTCAGCGGGCTTTTTGCTTGCCACGCGCCGCAGAGTGGCATCCGGACATCTCTTTCCGGTCATGTTGATCCATATCAAGGCCTGTCGTTTCGCATATGCTATAGTCGCGCTTTCCGCCTTCGACGGGAGCGAGAGTCATGAACAGGAACGATGACGCAGCGTTTTACCGCAACCGGGAGATGCAGGAAATGCGCTCATCCGAACTCGCGGCCGATCCGCATATATGCCGGCTGCATTGGGAGATGGCGCAGCGCTATGGGTTCCTGGCGCGGCAGGCGGAAGCCTTGGCCCAGAACTGACGCCCAGGACTGAAGCTTAGATTGGCCTAGAACGGAATGTCGATCAGCCCTAGCCCCTGAACGCGGTTTCCAGGGCCTCATGGGTTACGGGATAGCCCATGCCTTCAGGAATGCAGAGGCTGGGGCGTCCGTCCCGATCCTCTATCCAGGGCGTTACTTTCTCCACCGGATAGCGGCTGGCGTGTGACACCGCCTGATCGAAGGACTGGAACGGAGCCAGCCGCTCCAGATTCCGCCGCGTGGGGAAAATGATCTTCACTTCGCCGCCGATATGGCGATCCAGCACATCCTGCGCGGTCGCCCAGAACAGATGGACATTCTCCGTGCTGTCCGGCGTCGGTTCCGGGCTGCCTTCCATCCAGCGGGCCAGGTAAAAACGGGTATCGAACACGCGCGGCGCGCCCTCTTTCACATTGGGATGCCATCGCGCGAACGGCACCAGCCTGTCCAGATCCAGCGCCAGCTCCGCCCCCGCAAGCAACGCGGCGAAGGGTTCGCCAGCCAGCATGGCCTCACGGATTTTGCCTGCGACGCCATGATCGGGCGCTTCCCGGAACCCGATGGCCAGCCCGCTTTCCTCCAGCGTCTCGCGGATTGCGCCGATCCGGGCGGCGGCTTCGTCCACCGCCAGCGCCGTGTCCATGGACGCCGCGAACGCAAAATCCTCCGCATCCACCGCACCGCCCGGAAAGACCAGCGCACCGGCGGCAAAGGCCATGCCGCTTGAGCGCTCCATGAACAGCAGCTCTGGAGCGGAGCCTGGCCTGTCGCGGAAAATGATCGTGGTTGCTGCCGGGCGTTCCTGGGGCGCGGGTTCGTTCATGGATAATCCTTAGAAGAAAAGAGGTCCGCTTGGAAATCCCCGAAACAGTCCCGCGAATCGGCGCATCGCGCGCGCCCGCCGGCCCCGGTAAAATCATCCTTCTGCGGCCCAGAGCAGCGCATTATGCGACATTAGTCTAAGTCCGCATGCTCCGGTTTCGGAGGGTAACCTTTTGTTAACCCGCCTGACCGCCTTGTTCCCGGCAGCAACGGAAGGTCGAATTATGTTCGTCGAGAACGGGACATCGCTGGCGCTGCCAACCGGGTTTGAAGCGAATGATGCTGCGCGTCTGGATCAGGCCGGGCTTGATGATGCGCACGCCGTTCGCCCGACCCGCGTCACCATCTCCGAACCGGCGCGGGTACGCATCGCCACATCGCTGATCCGGGTCCGCACGATCGACATTTCCTCTGCCGGCGCCAAGCTTGACCTATGCGCCGAAGTGGATTGCAGCAGCATTCTCAATCTGTTCACGCCCGGCACCATCATATTGCTGACCATCACCGGCATGGTCGAGCCTCGTCTCTGCCAGGTCCGCTGGCGCAGCGGGAGCAGGATCGGCGTGCAATTCGACACGCCCATTTTGCCCAAGGTGCTCGACTGCATCACCGACAATGCGGACAGCGACGACCGGACGAGCTGTATCCTGGAAGTCGGTTCGCCACAGGCTCCGCGCTGAACGCTTAGCCGCAAATCCGTCCATTATCGTTCCGCACCGGGCTGGTCTTTTCGCCGGTTGCGCCAAAGCGGTGCGCCGTCACGAGCGCTTCACCTTATGGGGATTAACCACAAAGCGTTTTTCGCGTATCGTTGCGCAATGACAACGCCTACCTTGCGGCAACTTGAAATCTTCGCGCAGATGGTCGCATCGGGCAATATTGCCGACTGCGCGCTGGCGCTCGGCATGGCGGAAGCGGCGGTCAAGAGCGAGTTGCGCGCGCTCCAGCATCGGCTGGGCCACCAATTGTTCGTCATTGAGGGCACGGATTTCACGTTGACCCCGATCGGCCAGAAGACGGTCGACGCCATGGCGCTTCTCACCGCGGGCGCATCTCCCCAGGAGGAAGCGGAAGCGCCCGCCCCGCAGGTGGAGGAGCCTGCCAGCGACGAAGCTGGCGTCGCGGAGATCGCAGCCGAGGAGACGGAGACCGCAGAGGCTGCGGCAGAGGAGACTGGGGCCGAGGATATTCCTGATCCAACGCCCACCGTGGCTGCGGAAATCGAACAGGAAATCCCCTCACAAGACGAAACCGCCGCGCCGGAGGTCATCACGGAGGATGAGGCGGACATCCCATATGCCGCAGATCCCGCTCCCTCGCTGGAGACAGTATCGGCGGAAAATGCCGATGCGCCTCAGGACCTTGAGGATGATCCGGCGGAGCAGGCGATATCCGCCCCTGTTCCCGACGAACAGCTTGAGACGGAACAGCCTACGCTCCTGGATGAAGCATCGGACATTCTGGAGCTTGCGGACTTTGCAGAACCGGAAGCTGCGCCCCTGCCGGCGCCCGCGGCGCTCGACGACATGCCTTCGCCTTCGACGCTGATCAAGGCCGCGCCGGCACTCGACGACATCGAATGGCCGCCACCCGTAAAGCGCATGTCATGGGTGACGGACGAGCCGCTCGAACTCACTGAACTTGCGCCAGAGCCAGTGCTCGAACTGTCGCCCGAACCGTTGGACGCCAGCGGCGGCATAGCGGAACCCATCGAGGAACCGGCATTGACGGAGGAGGCTCCGGTCCTTGCGGAAGAAGCGCTGGACGATTCGTCTCCGGCGCAGGATTCGGAAAAGGTCGTCCCGCTTCCCATCGTCAACACGCTCGCCGTGCGCGTCGTCTTTGCCGCGCCCGCCCCGGCGACGGTGCCGCCGCCGACGGTCATCTCCCTGTTCGCTGCCGTGCCCCTGCCTGTCCCGGCGAACGATCCCGAACCGGCCCCGCCCCTCGCCCCGGCGCCCGTCGTCGAGCTGAAACATGCCCAGCAGCAAGTGACGCTTGCCGCACACCCCTCCGTATTCGGGCATTTTCAGGAAGCGCTGACCGCCTTCGAGCAGGCCAACCCGGATGTGGCGATCGCGCTGGAACTGGATGCCTTCACGGCCATGCGGGCTGAGCCACTGCTGGCGTCTGGAGAGGTCGATATCGTCTATTATTACGCGATGGGCGAACGCGAACGCTTCGAATCCCGCTATGTCTGGAGCGAGAGCCTTTCCATCTTCATCGGTGCAGCTCATCCCCTGGCGCAGCAGGAAACGATCACGGTGGAGGATCTGGTCGGGGTGCGGCCGGTGCTGCTCGGTTCGCGCAATCCCCTGCGGCCCATTCTCGACAACGCCATGATCCGTGGCGGCGTCGATCTGTGGCATCCCGCGCTTGAAACCGACAATCTCTACGACATCATGACTGCGGTACGCGATGGCGCCGGCTATTTCGCCGCCTTCGGGCTGCTGGCGCGCGATTTCGGCAAAATGCCCGGCATCCGCCGCCTGCCGCTCGTCGATCCCCTGCCACCCGTGGAAGTGCGCCAGGCGGTGCGGGAAGATATGCGCGACGATCCCGTCATATCGTCATTGGCGGAATATCTGTTCCGCTGATCGTGTGAGCCGGCGGCGAGGCTTTCCCCGTTAGCTGCAGCGTGCTCCTGCGAAGGCGGAGACCAGACTTTCCCGGCCGTGCTCCTGCGCAGGCAGGAGTCCAGTTCAGACGGTGGGACTGGGCTCCTGCCTTCGCAGGAGCACGGCATGCGGCGAACCGCCGAAAAACACACATCTCGCCCCCTTTTTCCTACTACACCCCCACAGCACAAAAACCACATCTCATCGCCAAATCATACCGCATCGCACAACAGGGATTGATATGTTGTATCATCCTATTTAGGAGAAGCCATCCCCACCGAATCAGGATGTTATCCCCTATGCTTCGTTCGACAGTTCTCGCCGGTTCCGCCCTCTTCGCGCTTGCACTGTCACAACCCGCCCTTGCCGACGATGATACAGGCCAGGGGCGCGACGCCCATCATGATCAGCAATCCACCGACATTGTGATCACCGGCGTCATCCCGCGCAGTCAGAATGACATCCTGTCAGGCACCTCGGTCGTCACCGGCGCGGAACTGACGCGCGAGATGCGCCCGACAATCGGCGACACGCTCTCGCGGCAGGCAGGCGTCTCCTCCACCTCCTTCGGCCCCAACGCTTCCCGTCCCATCCTGCGCGGTTTTCAGGGCGAGCGCGTCCGCATCCTGACGGATGGCATCGGCAGCTTTGACGTCTCCAACACCTCGGTCGACCATGCCGTGGCGATCAACCCGCTGACGGCGGAGCGGATCGAGGTGCTGCGCGGACCGGCGGCCCTGCTCTACGGCTCCTCCGCGATCGGCGGTGTCGTCAACGTCATCGACAGCCGCATCCCCCGTCACGTCCCCGACGAACCGATCCATATCGATGGCATGGCCACCTACGGCTCCGCCGCCAATGAACGCACTGGCATGGGCAAGATCGAAGTGCCGATCGGCGACAAGATCGTCGTTCATGCCGACGGAAGCTGGACCAAGACCGGTAATCTCGACACCGGCAGCTATATCCTTTCCCCCAGCGCCCGCGCCGAAGCGGCGGCGAACGGTGACCCGGAGATTTCGGAATTGGCCGATCTGCGCGGCAAACTGCCCAACAGCGCGGCCAAGAGTTGGGAAGTGGCCGGGGGCATGGCCCTTATCACCGACACCGGCAATCTTGGTTTCTCGGTCAATCATATCGACAATTTCTACGGCGTGCCCGGCCGCTGGGATCTGGAGGATCACAGCGATCACGATCATGGTGATGAAGAGGAAGGCGACAGCCACGGCCATGAGGATGTCCGCCTCCACATGAAGCAGACCCGCGCCGATCTTCGCGGAGAGGTGCACACCGGCGGCGGCTTCCTTGATGCCATCCGTTTCCGCACCGGCTGGGCCGACTACCAGCATGAGGAAATCGAAAGCAGCGGCGAAGTCGGCACGACCTTCTACAACCAGTCCGTCGAATCCCGCCTGGAGCTGATCCAGTCGAAGGTCGGCGGCTGGGAGGGTGCGATTGGCGGCCAGTTCATGATCCGCGACTTCCACGTCATCGGCGAGGAGAAATTCCTGCCGAAGAATGAGACACAGCAATTCGGCATCTTCACACTGCAGTCGCTGGACCTTGGTGCAACCCGGCTGGAGGCTGGCGGCCGGTTCGAACACAGCATCCTGTCTGCCGATGCCGACGAGGATCTGGGCAATGACGCCTTCCACCGCACGTTCAACACCGTGTCCCTTTCGGCGGGCGCAAGCCATGAGATCGTTCCCGGCTGGCGCGTCGGCCTCAACCTTTCCCGCACGGAACGCGCGCCTTCTGCCGAGGAACTGTTCGCACGCGGCAATCATGCCGGAACGCAGGCGTTCGAGCTGGGCGATCCGGCCTTCGACAAGGAGCGCAGCTTGGGCGTAGAGGCCACCCTGCGCGGCAAGGGCGAGGGCTATACCTTCTCGCTCTCCGCCTATCACAACCGTTTCAAAAACTATATTTACGAGACGATGGTCGATGATGCCGCCTGCGAGGCGGTCAATGGCGGCGAGCATCTGGAATTTCCCTGCTTCCAGAATTTCCAGGCCAAGGCAAAATATTACGGCTTTGAGGCGGAAGGCTCGGTCAAGCTGGCCCAGCTTGGCGAATTCGCGCTTAACGCCGACGGCCTTGCCGATTATGTCCGCGCGACCGTCACTGGTTCCGGCCCCGCCCCACGCATCCCCCCGCTCCGCCTGCTCGGCGGCCTGGAATTACAGGGCGACCGGCTGAGCGCCCGCGCCGAGGTGGAGCACACATTCGACCAGAATCGCATCAACGCCAGCGAAACCCCCACCGACGGCTTCACGCTCGTTAATGCCAGCCTGTCCGTGAAGCCCTTCGCAAACAACAGCCAGACCAGCATCATCCTGTCGGCCAACAACATCTTCGACGTGGAGGCCCGCCGCCACGCCAGCTTCCTGAAGGACTTCGCCCCCCTCGCCGGCCGCGACATCCGCATCACCGCGCGGTTCGGGATATAGGGGACCGCCCGGCTCCTGTCCCTTGGACGAGGGATAGTCGTAGTACGCACTCTCCCGATCCCGTCACCCCGGGCTTGACCCGGGGTCCCGCTTTCTTGGGGCGCATGGCTAAGACACGGGGTGCCAAACTCCGATCTGTCAGTCGATCCTGACCGCCGCATCTGCTGAACTTTTGAAACCAGAAGTATAGCGGGACCCCGGGTCAAGCCCGGGGTGACGAAGGGCGGAACGGCAGCCGCCTGACTCATCCCCAATGATCCTGTCCTACGCGCCCCGTCCGATGCTACACCGCGCGCCCATCATGTTCGCGGAACGCCCGGACTATGCCCTCCCCATACGTCATGCCCGCGCAGGTCGAAGCGAGGCGCGCCCCCCCTGCTCCTGCGACCCGAAGGGCGGCGAAGCCAACGCAGGAGCACGGCCACATCCGACCAGAGCGCAACCAGGCTGCGACTGTATTGCGACCCAACCGGGACTCACATGCAACGCAGGTGAGACGCACATGAGACATGGATGCGACGCAGGTGAGACTCAGATGAGACGCACCTGCGACCTACATGCGACGCACATGAGACCAACATGCGACCTTTCTGCGACTTTCCCCGCAAAAACATCTCACAACCCGCAACTTCCGCAACTTCGACAGATCGGACAGCCCGGAAAACCCCGCTCAGCCGCCCCGGCCACGGTCGATCCGCACCAGCATGTCCATCACTGCGCGGGTCGCCTCCGCGATCGTCGCGTCGGCCTTGGCGTCCGGCACAGTCGGGCGGTCGAGATAGATGGCCAGCACATAATCATTGCCGCGTGGCGACCGCAGCACGGCGACATCGTTGAACGCCGTGCCGCACGAACCGGTCTTGTCTCCAGCTTTCCATCCGGCGGGCAACCCCGCCCGGATGCGCTTGCCGCCGGTCGTGCTGCCCTCCAGCCATCCGCGCAACTGCGCCGCCGCCGGAGCAGGCATGTCCTGGAACAGAAGGCGCGCCATCACCGTCGCCATCGCCGCCGGGCTGGTGGTGTCGCGCTCGTCGCCCAGCGCATTCTCGTTGAGCGCCGGCTCGGTGCGGTCAAGCCGCGTCACTTCGTCACCATGCTTGCGGAAGAAGGCGGTCAGCCCCTGCGGCCCGCCGACCAGCGGCAGCAGCAGGTTCGCGGCGCTGTTGTCGCTCACCTGAACCGCCGCCTTGGCCAGATCGGCTATCGGCATCCTGCCCTTCGCCAGATTGGCCTTCACCACCGGCGCATAGTCCAGCAGGTCGGTCTGCTTGATGGGCAGCGTGCCCTCCATGCCATATCGGTTCTGCTCCGCACCCATCAGTACGGCGGCGGCCAGCGGCGCCTTGAAAGTCGAGCACATGGCGAACCGCTCCTCACGGTTGAAGCCCAGCAGCATCGCGCCCTTGCTGTCGACCAGCGCGATGCCCAGCCGTCCGCCCGACGCTTCCTCGATCGCCGCGGGATCGCCGCCGGGCGCGGGTTGGGCCGGTTCCGGCACCGTCGTCGGCTCTGCCTCAGTGGACGGCTCTGCCTCGGTGGATGGCTCCGATCCGGGCTTCAACCCTTCCAGATATTCCAGCCTGAACGGCACATTTTGCGGTTCCGGGTCGGCGTGGACCGGCGCTGTCATCAAGACCAGCGATATCGAAAGAAGCGGACGAATATAGCGCATCCCCGGCTTATGGCGGGACGGAGGGGGAAAAGTCCATCGCTCTTGCATGGCTTTTCCTGTCCCACCGTCCCTGCGCCGCGCTATGCCATTGCCATGGACCTGACCCGAATCATCGAGACCATCGTTGGGCAGATGCGCGACGCCGATGATCGCGGCGCGGTCGCATCCTATATTCCCGAACTGGCCAAGATCGATCCGGCGCGTTTCGGCATAGCCATCGCCACCGCCGATGGCCGCATGGTGAAAGGCGGAGACGCCGACACCGGCTTCTCCCTCCAGTCCATTTCGAAAGTGTTCGCCCTCACCCTGGCTCTCGGCAAGGTCGGCGATCAGCTATGGAAACGGGTCGGCCGCGAACCCTCCGGCAGCGCATTCAACTCGATCGTCCAGCTCGAACGGGAGGCAGGCATTCCCCGTAACCCCTTCATAAATGCAGGGGCCATAGTTATTGCCGACATCAACCTCGCCGGTCATCGTCCGCGCGAAGCCATCGGCGAGCAGCTCCGTTTCCTCCATTATCTGACGGAGGATGACAGCATCGCCGTCGACAATGCCGTGGCGAAATCGGAAACGGAAACCGGCTTTCGCAACATTGCGCTGGCCAATTACATGCGCGCCTTCGGCAATATCACCCAGCCGGTCGACCTCGTGCTCGGCACCTATTTCCACCAGTGCGCGATCGAGATGAGCTGCAGCCAGCTAGCCCTCGCAGGCCGATTCTTGATGCTGGGCGGCGCGCATCCCGCCGGTGGCCGCGTCGTGTCGGAACGGCGGGCGCGGCGCATTTGCGCGCTGATGCTGACCTGCGGCCATTATGACGCATCGGGCGACTTCGCCTATCGCATCGGCATGCCGGGCAAGTCGGGCGTGGGCGGCGGCATCCTCGCCATCGTGCCCGGCGTCGCATCCATCGCCGTCTGGTCGCCGGGCCTCAACGAAACGGGCAATTCGCATCTGGGCACCGTCGCTCTGGAGCGCCTTGCCGACGCCACCGGCTGGTCGGTATTCAGCGCCCGCGCCTTTTCCTGATGCCTGGAGGTGCAGAGGTAAGGCCAGAGGTAAAGAACGCCCCTCTCAGTCCGCGAACGGATCGGGCGGGATGGCGTCTGACAGGTCCACCACGACCGTCTTGGTCTCGGTGAAGGCGCGGATCGCATCAAAGCCGTTTTCCCGGCCGATCCCGCTCATCTTATATCCGCCATAGGGCAGCATGAAATGCACGGGACGGAAGGTGTTGACGGAAACCAGCCCGCTTTCGATCTGCGCCGCAACCCGGTGCGCTCGCGACACGTCCCTGGTCCACAGCCCCCCTACCAGGCCGTATCGCGTGTCATTGGCCAGGGCGATCGCTTCGTCCTCGGTGTCGAACGGCATGACCGAAGTGACCGGACCGAAAATCTCTTCCTGGGCAATCCTGGACCGGTTGTCGGCGTCTGCAAAAACGGTCGGTTCGACAAAATAGCCCTTGGGAAGCCCCGCCGGTCTCCCGCCGCCCGCCAGCACCTTCGCCCCGCTTTCTCTCCCAAGCGCGATATAGCTTTCGGTCTTGTCGCGCTGTTCGGCGGACGTCTGCGGCCCGATATGCGTCCGGGGGTCGAACGGCGCGCCGGGGCGTATCCGCGCCGCACGACCGGCCAGCTCCGCCGCGAAGCGCGCATAGAGCGGACGCTGCACGAAGATGCGGGAGGCCATGGAGCAGGACTGCCCCGTCGAGCGGAACGCGCTGTGCGTCGCAACCGACAAAGCCTTGTCGAAATCGGCATCCTCAAACACAATGAAGGGCGACTTCCCGCCACATTCGAACGAACAGCGTTTCAGGTTGACGCTGCCGCTCTGCATGATGCGGATGGCCGTGTCATGCGACCCGGTAAAGCTGACCTTGGCCACGCCGGGATGCGCGGACAGGGCAGCGCCAACCGCGCCGTCACCGGGCAGCACATTGATGACGCCCGCAGGAAAGCCCGCCTCCAGCGCGAGCGCGGCAAGCGCGACCATGCTTGCCGGGGTCTGCTCGGCCGGTTTCAGGATCATGGCGTTGCCGGCGGCAAGGCCCGGCCCCAGCTTCCACGAAGCCAGCGAGATCGGGGAATTCCAGGGGAGTATCGCGACGACCACGCCCACCGGCTCCAGCCGGGTATAGGCCAGAGCATCGGGCCGATAGGGTATCTGGTCGCCATTCACCTTGTCGGCGGCCCCGGCGAAGAAGGTCAGCCAGTCCGCCGCGCGCTGCACTTCGCCCAGCGTATCGCGCAGCGGCTTGCCATTGTCCCGGCTTTCAATCTCCGCCAGCCTGGCCGCGTCGCGGCGCACCAGATCGGCGAATTTGGCGATCAGCGCACCCCGCTGCGTTGGCGCGGTGCGGCCCCACGGACCCTGCATCGCCGCTCTGGCGGCGGCGACGGCATGTTCCACGTCGGTCTGATCCGCGGAGGCAACCTCGGCCCAGACATCCTCGGTCGACGGGTCGATGGTGGCGATATGGGTGCCCGCATGCGGCGCAACCCATTCACCACCGATGAACAGGCGATCGAAACGCTCGATGGCGCTCATGACGTCTGCCGCAGCGCCCCTGCCCGGCGGCTGTGACGCAACATGTCCAGGATCGATCCGGTTTCGGACGCCTCGCCCATCGCCTCGGCGACCGACACGGCCTCACCGCCGAAGTACCAGCGCGTGTTGCGCTCAAACTTCGCCAGCACATCGGCGCGCGACAACGCCGCCTCCGGCGATCCGGGGTGATAGGGGACATGCTTGAAATAGGTCCGCCCAGCCGCTTCGACGGTAAGCCGCGCAGGGCAATGCGCCGGATAGTCGGACTCCGGATCAACCGAAGCCTCGATCTTCTGGGCCAGCGCCACGATGCGGCTATCCTCCAGCCGTTCGGGCAGGAATGTCTCCAGCCCGACATCGCCGTCGACCAACGCCGCCGCCACGCCGAAGAACAGGCTGAACCGCCCCTCATGCGGCGTCTGCGGCGCTTTCTTCCGGTCGCGCGGCTCGGTGACCAGCGTTAGGCCCGGCTCCGCAAGCTGGCAATGCACGCTGCTGATGTCGTCAACCGTCACGCCGTCGCGAGCGAAATCGGCCAGCACCTGCTTCGAAGCCTCAATGAAGGCATGGAGAAGCTGGCAGCAGGGATAGGGCTTGTAGGCCGTTTCCGGCAGATACCAGCGGCTACCCAGCCCCTCAGCGGCGCGGGCGAAATCAAGCTGGCCGGTGATCGGCGTCAGATGGGTCTCGAAAAAGCCGAACTTGCCCTCAAAAACCGTATCCGGTCCGGTAATCCCGGCCATCGCCAGATCGATGGCCAGCATACCGGCATGTGCGCCCCAGCCGCCGTGCAGGATCTTGGAGGTCGAGCCCGTACGGGTCGATTCCTGAATGCCAGAGGCGAAGGTGCCCGCAATTCCCATGGCATCGGCGATCTGTTCCGGCGTCGCTCCACGCAGCCTGCCGATGGCCGCGGCAACGCCGAAGGACCCGATCAGCGAACTGGTATGATAGCCGCGCTCAAGGAAGCGGTCGCCCGCGACGAAACCAAGCCGGATCATCACTTCATAGCCGACCACGGCCGCATCGATCGCCGCAGAAAGGGGAAGGCCGTCCGCCTCCGCCGCCGCCAGCACCGCCGGCACGACCGTCGAACCCGGCCGCGCCAGGGAGGAGCCATGTTTGTCGTCCATCTCCAGCGCCTGCGCCAGCGATCCGTTGACCAGCGCGGCAAGCTCGGCGCGCGCCTGCGTGTCCAGGCCGAACAGCGAAGCCCCCTTTGCCGCCCCCCAGTCCGCCGTGAGTTGCCCGAAGGCCTTGCCGCTTTCCTCCTTGGGATTGGCGCCTGCGATGGAAACCCCGATCGAATCGATCATGTGCCACCGCGCCGCTTCCCGCACGGCGGCGGGCATGTCGGCCGAGGGATAATGCGCAGCGAAGGCGGCGAATGTCTGTGAAAGCGTCATGTCAGCGCACCTGCTGCAGCGCGGCGCCAAGTGCGGCGGCGGGCGCTTCCTCATTTTCGAGATTGTCGATGATGCGCTCGATCTCGGCGACCGCTTCCTTGGTCAATTGACGGCTGGCCAGGTCGCGGAACTTCTCTTTCAGCACCTCCTCCGACATCGGGTTGCGCCAATGGCCGCTGCGATAGGTCTGCTCGTGGAAATGTTCGGAGCCGTCCTTCATGGTGACGGTGACGCGCACCGCGCGCATCTGATGCTTCTCGCGCGCGTCGAGCTCGGGGTCGACATAGACCTCGATGCGGTTGGCGAGATCGATGATCGTCGGATCGGTGAGCTTGTCGTCCGTATATTGGTCGATGAAGGCGTTGCCCTCCAGCAGTGTCACGGCGCCGGTATAAGGCAGGTTCATCTGCGCGCCGATCGTCTCGCCATTGGGCACATAGGGCCAGCCGCAATGCACAAAGACCATCTCGGTCGTGCCGATGCGCACCTTGGCGACATCCTCGCCCTTGATCCCGGCCTTCTCCCGGATCGCGCGCAGCGCATCGACCGAAGTCTGGCTGCTGGCGAGCGAGGAGTAGCGCTTGAAGCCGTTGCGCCGCATCTCCCAGTCGCTGCCGAGGCCGTTGGTGGCGAAGCTCAGATCATATTCGGATGAGTAGGTCGAACAGAAGCCGCCATAGGGCGCCTCCAGCACGTCGCGGACGCCCGTCAATCCTTCGCGTGCGCAAAGCGCGGCGATGATGCCGTTCTGCGATGCCTTGCCGGAATGGAAGCGCTTGGCCATCGCACCGAATTGCGCCGCCATCAGACCCGCCGCCTGGCTGCCAGCGAGGCCGAGCGCGCTCACATATTGATCGGTGTCGAGGTCGAGCAATTTGGCGATCGCCGCCGCCGAACCGAATGTGCTTGTCAGGCCGCAGGGATGGAAACCGCGATGGAAGGCGGAGGGGCTGACCGTGTTGCCGATGCGCGTGCCAAGCTCATAGCCCGCAACGGTCGCGCGGATCATGTCCTTGCCGTCGAACGCGCCGAACGCGCCTTCGGAACTAGCGATCACCGCCGGTACGACGCCCGCGCCATAATGCGACATCGACTGATCATGGCAATCATCAAGCTCATAGCCCTGCGCGGCCGTGCCGTTGATGAAGGCCGCGCCAAGCGGATCGACCTTGACCTTCATGCCCCAGGCGCTTGCCGTGGGCTTCTGGCCCAGAAGGTTGACGGTGCGCACGACCGCCTGCACCCACGGGGTCGGCGCGCCGAACACGCCGCAGCCCAGGCTGTCCCGGATGCACTGCTTGGCGTTGAGGATCAGATCGTCGGGAATGTCGGCATATTGCAGGTTCGCGGCGAACTCAGCGATGTCACGGGTGGCGCCCGGCACGACAAAGGTTGTTGGAGCGTTCATGGAAGGTCTTTCTTCGAAAAATGATCAGGCGACGGAGAGCGCAGGCTTCCGCGAAATGGTCTTGGCGTAGGCAGCGGCGCTACCGCCCGCGAGACGGCCGAACACCGCCCCGCTGGTGAGGCCGCTGGCGCCCGGATAGTTGAAGTAGAATATGCCGCCGACCATCTCGCCGGCCGCAAACAGGCCGGGGATCGCGCCGCCATTGGTGTCCAGCACCTCGCCCTCGGTCGAAATCTTTACGCCACCGAAGGTGAAGGTCACGCCGCAGGTCACGGCATAAGCCTCGAATGGCCCGGTATCGATGGTGTTGGCCCAGTTGCTGCGGACAACGCCATTGCTGCTTGCGCCGCGCCCGTCCTTGATATTGGGATCGAACGGGACATCGGTCTTTACCGACGCATTGAACTCGCTGACCGTTGCAAGGAACTGCTCCTTGTCGATCTCGCCGATCTGATCGGCCAGCTCCTCGATCGTCGGCGCGGCAACCTTGGTGACGTAGCGCGTCCTATATTCGTCACGCAGCAGGTGATTGACCTTGGAATCATAGACTTGCCACGCGACCTGGCCGGGTTGTTGCAACACTGCCTGACCATATTTGGCGTAGGTGTAGTTGCGGAAGTCAGCGCCTTCATCGACGAACCGCTTTCCATCGCGATTGACCATGATGCAGAGCGGATAGGAATGCCGCTGATATTGCGGGGTGAGCGCCAGATCGCCAAAATCCTGCGCATAGCGTTCCCACGACACGGCATGGCAACCCGACCAGTGGCCATAGGGCTGCGCACCGGCGGCCAGCGCCATCGAAAGCCCGTCGCCGGTGTTGAACCGCGATCCGCGAACCTTCGCCAGATCCCAGCCCGGTCCCAGATAGCGCGCACGCCATTCGGCATTGGCTTCGAAGCCGCCACAGGCCAGCACGACCGCGCGTGCGCCAATGGTTTCGGTATTTCCCTGCTCGTTGATGAGCGTCACGCCAGCGATGCCGCTTTCGTCGCGCACCAGATCGCGCACCCATGCGTTATAGCGTATCTCGACGCCGCGCTTCTCCGCGGCGTTGAACAAAGCCTCCACCAGACCGGGACCCCCGCTCGCCACCGCAATTGTCGCCCCGCCCCAGAATTTGAAGCGGCCATTCACGCGATAGGCTTGACGGCCGAAATTGGGGAAGAAGCGAACACCCTGATCGCGCATCCACAGGATCGTCTCGCGACTGCCCTTGACCAGTATCTCGCACAGGTCGGGATCGGTGCGATACTGGGTGATCTCGCCCATATCGTCGAAGAACTTCTCCTCGGTATAGGTGCCGAAATCGCTGATCGCGACTTCCTCATCGGTCAGGTCGGGGCAGTAGGCGCGGATATCGTCTGCGCTGTCATAGACTGTGCGCATCAGGCCATCGGTATAGGCCGAGTTCCCTCCCCGCTCCTCGATCGGCGAACGCTCCAGCACAAGCACGCTGCAGCCGGCGTTTACCGCGCTGATGGCGGCGCAAAGCGCGGCATTGCCGCCGCCGACCACCAGAACGTCATAGTCGGATTGTTGCTGTTCCGGCATTCCTACCCCTTTGATCCAGGAAAGCGCGATCGCTCTCTCTTGAAGACGGCCAGCGGCAGAGCCTGGGCAAGCCCGGTAGAACCGGACATTTGCCTTTGCGTGCCTCTGGTACCGGGAACAGATTAGGGGATTGCTTTATACGCGCACGTAATATTATAGCATTCTGCCATACCGAAATCTTATGGTGAGGATTTCCGATTGAAACTCCAGCAACTCCGCTATGTTGTTGAAATCGTACGGCAGAACAACCATCTGTCGGCGGCGGCGGACGCTCTCAATACGTCCCAGCCCGGCGTGAGCCGCCAGATACAGTTGCTAGAGCAGGAACTGGGTTTCGAGATATTCCTGCGCACGCGAAACCGCATCATCGGCCTGACCGAGCCGGGCAATGTGGTCTTTTCCATCGCACAACGGATCGCGACGGATGTCGCGGCGCTGAAATCGCTGAAGGAGGACATGCATTCCGGCAATCACGGCGTATTCACCATAGCAACGACGCATACCCAGGCCCGCTATGTGCTGCCCAAGGTCGTCGAGAAATTCGTGGCCCGCTATCCGGACGTCAAGCTGGTGCTGAAGCAGGGAGATCCGGAAGAAATCTGCGCATTGGTCGAAGCGGGCGACGCCGACCTGTCGATCGGCACCGAAACGACGCGTGACTTCCCCAATCTGGTGAAACTCGATTGCTTCGACCTGCATCGCTGCATCGTCGCTCCGGTTGATCATCCTATCCTCGCCGTCCCCGAACTGACGCTGGAGGAAATCGCGCGTTACCCGATCATCACCTATGACACGCGATATAGCGGGCGCTGGAAGGTGATGAAGGCCTTCTCAGACGCCAATCTGGAGCCGAAGATCGTGATGAGCGGTATCGATGCCGACGTGTGCAAAACCTATGTGGGCATGGGGCTTGGCATCGGCATCCTTGCGGCGATGACCTATGATCCCGAACGCGATGTGGGCATTCGCGCTCGCGACGCATCCCACCTGCTGCCGTCAAGCACGATCAAGATCGTGCTGCGCCGGAACACCTATTTGCGGTCCTTCCTGCTCGATTTCGTCCATTCGGTCGCGCCCAATCTGACGCCGCTCCGGGTTCGCCGGGCAGTGCATGAATTTTAGGGAGCTGGCGGGCTAGAGTGATTTCGAGTGAAATGGAACATTTCACGGCTCGGAAATCACGAAATAACAAAGGACTAGACCGAGATTTTAATTCAATCAAAATTGAACAAGGTCTAGCGCGTCACATCAAGCTTCTGGAGCGTCATGCGTTCCAGCGCCGCTTCATCGACCGTCAGGCCAAGCCCGGGGCCTGTCGGGACGGTCACGGCTCCGTCCACAATCCGCATGGCCCCGTCCGCGATGAGCGGATCATCACCCATGACGCCAACGCCAAAGACGAACTCCGCCGCACCGAAAGTGCGCGCCGCCGGAACCGAAGCGCAGAAATGCGCAGCCGCTGCCGCCTCAAGCTGCGAAGCAACCGCCAGACCGCCGCAATTGATGCCGATGCCGTGCGCTTCACCAACAGCGGCGATCTTGCGGGCGGGCGTAAGGCCGCCAACTTTGTAGAGCTTGATGCAAAATACGTCAGCCGCTTCCGCATCCACGATGCGCGCAGCATCCTGCAGCGTGAACAGGCTTTCGTCCGCCATGATCGGCACACCGCCCGCCTTCGCCCGGATCGCGGACATGGCTTTCAGGTTGGCGCGCTCGACCGGCTGTTCGCAATAGCCCACATCCATATCGCGCAGCGCATGCAGCACCGAAACGGTATCCGCTGCGGTCCATCCTGTGTTGGGATCGACGCCGATCATGATGTCAGGCCCAATGGCCTTGCGGACCAGTTCGAAATTGGCGACATCGGCGCGCCAGCCACCCTTGCCCGCGGCCTTCAGGCACAGCACCCGAATGCCGAATTCCTCGACGGCGCGCCGCGCATCGGCAACCATCTGCGCCGAATCGTCATACAGGCTGACGGACCATTCCAGCGGGATCACCGCATTCGCCCGCCCACCGATCAGGTCATGGACGGGCACGCCCAGCGCCTTGCCCAACGCATCGTGCAAGGCAATGTCGATCAGCGCCCGCGCCGCCGGATTTCCGGCGAGGCGCGATGTCAGCAGCCCATCGATCGCCTCCAGATCGCAGATCCTGCGGCCGATTAGCAGCGGCCCATAGATGTCCTTGATGGCGCCGATCACGCTATGCACGGTATCGGCGACGAAATGCCCTGGACTGATCGGCCGGATCTGGGCGATCCCCGTCACGCCCTCGGCATGGATCTTGAGCACCACCGGTTTGCCCAGGAGCTGATCCGCCGGTCCCGTATCATAACTGCCGCTGGAAAAGGTGCGCTTCAGGCGCACGGGCAGTTCGGTGACGCGAAGCTCTATCCGCTCGATACGCATCAGGCGGCCGCCTTCCGGTCATTGCGCCACTGCGCCAGCACGATGTCTGCGCCCCGTTCCCCCAACGCTATGGTCGGCGCGTTGGTGTTGGATGAAGGGATGGTCGGGAAGATCGAAGAATCGATCACGCGCAGGTTGCCGACGCCGCGCACCCGCAATTGCGGATCGACCACCGCCTCTGCATCGGTCCCCGCCTTGCAACTGCCGACAATATGCCAGGTCGTCTGCGTCGTCTCCCGGATATAGTCGATAATTTCCTCATCGGTGCTGGTGCTGGCGCCGGGGCGCGTTTCGCGGACAATCATCTCCTGCATGGCGGGGAAAGAGGCGACATTCCTGACCGCCTTGATGCCCGCGAGCAGGACGCCGACATCATGCGGATCATCGCAATATTTCGGATCGATCTTGGGATATGCCACCGGATCAGGCGACTGGATATGGGTCCAGCCGCGCGAATGCGGATGCAGCCCCATGACCCCGATAGTGAAGCCGGAATGGGCATCCAGCCCATCCTGCGGCCGCCGCGCATAGCGGTCCTTGCCGGAAAATGGCTGAAGCTGCAGCTTCAGGTCGGCGCGATGTTCGTCGGGCGAACTACGCATGACGATATGCGCCACGGCGGAACAGATCGACAAAAGCCCCTTGCCGAACAGTGCGAATTTCAGCCCCTCCTTCACCTTGACGGTCGGGCGCTGCAGCGCATCGTTGATCGTGATCGGCTTGGTGCATTCGAACGTCAGGCGCGTATTGGGATGATCGAGCAGATTTTCGCCCACCGCTGGCATATCCCGCAGCACCTCTATGCCATATTCGCGCAACAGCGACGCGCGCCCGATCCCGGACAGTTCCAGCAGCTTGGGCGATTGCACCGGCCCCGCCGACAGGATCACTTCCTTCCGTGCATCGATGCGCGTCAGGTCGTTCCCGCGCCTTACCTCTACGCCCGTCGCAACGCCATTCTCGATGATCACGCGCGTCACCAGCGCATCGACCATCACGTCAAGGTTGGCCCGGCCGCGCGCGGGCTTCAGATACCCGACCGCCGAGGACGAACGAAACCCGCGCTTCGTTGAATATTGCAGATAGGATGCGCCCTCATAATGGCCGTCATTATAATCCTCGACATAATCGAAGCCCGCCTGACATCCGGCCTCGACAAAGGCGTCGGCCAGCTTGTCGAAATGCTTGAGGCTGGTCACGCCGATCGGCCCGTCATGGCCGCGAACCGCCGGATCGCCCTGCCGATAGCTTTCCATCCGCTTGAAATAGGGCAGCATGTCGGACCAGCCCCAGCCGGGCAGGCCCATCGCCTCCCAGCTATCGAACTCCGCCGGATCGCCGCGAACATAGACATTGCCGTTGATCGAACTGGACCCGCCAAGTACCCGGCCGCGCGTCCACAACTGCGTGCGGTTCTTCAGCGCGGTCTGCGGCTCGGTGATGAACGGCCAGGTGTGATTGGGGTCCTTGAGCAGGTTCACCACCATCAACGGGATATGGATGTTGATGCTGCTGTCTTTCCTGCCCGCCTCGATCAGCAGGACACGTTCACGGCCATCTTCCGACAGGCGATTGGCGACCGCGCATCCTGCGGAGCCCGCGCCAACGACGATGAAATCATAAGGCCCTTCATGCTGGCCAGCCCGTGCTTCCACGCTGCATCCCTCTATTAATCTATAGTGATTATGCCGCACGTTAGGATCGGGTGGCATGCATTACAATGTAATCGACGGCCATCAGCATATCGAAATCTTATGCCAGCAAAGCGCCTTCCGTGGCTGCGCAAATCATGGCTGCGGCTTGACCGTGACAGCCACCCGCCAGATTTCGCCCTTGTCCGCCTCCGTCACATACAGATGGCCGTCATGGATGGTCAGGTTGGTCGTCCAGCGGCCAGCGCCCGCCGGCAATCTCAGATAGCCAAGCACGAAGCCGTCCGTGTCAGCGATGCCCACCGCGCCGGCAAAGAATTCCGCCCAGTATAGCCTGCCATCGCTGTCCATCGTCATGCCGTCGGGTCCGATCCCGCCATCGGTATGGGCAAGGACATAGGGACCGCGCTTGCTCTGCGCATTGGACACCGAAGGCATCGTCATGATCGTCTTGGCGCCATAGAGTCCGATATTGACGAACTTGCCATCCGGCGTGAGCGCTACGCCATTGGGATAGGGCAGATTGTCGGCAATGATCTGCGCCTTGTCGGAGCCGGGCGCGAAATAGGCGACCCGCCCGATCCGGTCGATGAAGTTGGAATTGTTGGCGAGGGTCACATAGATGCCGCCCGCCTCGTCGAAAACCAGGTCATTGGCGATGAACGCCTTGCCATCCACCTTGTCCGCAATCACGGTCATCGCCCCGGTGTCTGTGTTATATGTCAGAATGCCGCGCGCATTGTCGGTGATGAAAAGCCGCCCGTCCTTGTGAAAGCGTGCGCCATTGGGGTGGCCGCCGGTCTTGGCTTTGGTAACGCATTTGCCGTCGACCACCTTGATGATGTCGCCGCTGAACAGGCTGACGGCCCATGCAGCGCCGTTCTTGTCGAAATTGATCCCTTCCAGGAACTGGCCGCAGGTCACAACCTTTTCGAAACGGCATTCGCCGCAAATATCGTTTAGCGTCGATGCAGTGGCAGCCTCTGCCCCCAGTCCGCAGATCGCAAGGGATGCGCACCCAAAGGCCCGCAGCGATTTCCAGATCGTCATTTTCCTCTCCCATGCTTCGACGGGTTTCCGGCGGCGGTCGCCACTCGACCAAAGCCATCCGAAGTCCGGCGAGCGAAAGCCAATATCCAATCGGTATTCAGGAGAAGCTTTGCTTATGGCGAACGGCGCACCACCATAAGCGTGCGTTATTCTCGTCAGACAGAAACATATTGGAGGGCATAGCTCCGGCGCGTTACTCCTGAAAAAAAGCGCGAGAGGATCACAGTGACGGTGCAGCAGGACTATAATCTTTATATTGGCGGCGCGTGGGTGCCGCCTGCATCGAATGAGCGCTTTCCAACCCTCAACCCCTTCAATCAGCAGAGCTGGGCAACCATTGCCCAGGCCGATCAGACCGACGTCGCCGCCGCGGTTGCCGCGGCCCGCGAGGCGTTCGAAAAGCGCTGGCGCGGCGTACCCGGCGTCGAGCGCGCCCGGCTGATGCACCGTCTGGCCGACCTGATCGATCGGGACGCCGACCGGCTCGGCACGCTGGAATCGACCGATAATGGCAAGGTGGTTCGCGAAACCCGTGCCCAGATGCGCTTTTGCGCCCGCGTATTCCGTTTCTTCGCCGGCTATGCGGACAAGATTTTTGGCAAGGTCATCCCGGTCGATCGGACCGATATATTCGACTATGCGACGATGGAGCCGCTGGGCGTGATCGGGGTGATCACTGCCTGGAACTCCCCGATCGCGCTACTCGCCAACAAGGTGCCCGCGGCGCTGGCGGCGGGCAACACCGTGGTCGTGAAACCTTCCGAGCACGCCTCCGTCACCACACTGGAATTTGCCAAGCTGTTCGAGGAAGCCGGTTTTCCGAAAGGCGTTTTCAACGTCGTCACCGGCGACGTCCGCACCGGCAAGGCGCTTGTGGAGGGCGGCGGCCTCGACAAGATCAGTTTCACCGGCAGCAGTCATGGCGGCCGGGAAATAGCGGCTGCGGCAGGCCGCAATCTTACACCCGTTATCCTTGAGCTTGGGGGCAAATCGCCGAACATCATTTTCGATGACGCCGATCTGCCAAAGGCTATCGTCGGCGCCTTGGCGGGCATCTTCGCCGCAACCGGCCAGACTTGCATCGCCGGATCGCGCCTGCTGGTGCAACGTCCCGTCTATGCCACAGTGGTTGAGGAGCTTGCCCGGCGCGCGGAGAATATCCGCCTGGGCGATCCGCTCGACCTGGCGACGGAAATGGGCACCGCCGCCAACCAGCCGCAGTTTGATCGCATCCTGTCCTTCATCGAGTCCGCCAAACAGGATGGCGCGCGCCTGATAACCGGCGGCGAAGCGGCGCGGGAGGGTATCCTGCGCGACGGCCTGTTCGTGAAGCCCACCATCTTCGCAGACGTCGATAATCAGATGCGGGTCGCCCGCGAGGAAATCTTCGGACCGGTGCTATCCATCATCCCCTTCGATACCGAGGATGAAGCCATCGCGATCGGCAACGATCAAAGCTTCGGCCTTGCATCGGGTATCTGGACGCAGGGCCTAAACCGCATGCATCGCGTATCCGCCGCGCTTCGCGCCGGGATGGTCTGGGTCAACACCTATCGCGCTGTCGCCGTGCAGACCCCCTTTGGCGGGGTCAAGGACAGCGGCTTCGGGCGGGAGCGCGGCGAAGAAGGCATGCGCGAATTCCTGACCACCAAAAATGTGATGATCAACCTGTCCGAAAATGACCGCGACCCCTTCCAGGTGCAAACCTGACCCCAAAAGAAATGCGCAAAGCGTGAGAGGATTTGGCCGATGTGCGAACAATGCCCAAAGGCGCCCAGTGGCTGGCTTGGCTGGCTGGACCTGCCCGAAAACAGGCCGGTAACGCCGACCGGACCATGGATCGACCTGACGCATGATGTGGGGCCCGGCATGCCCTGCGCGTCGATCTTCCCCAAACCGCATTTCGGCAAGCTGCGTTCACTACCCGACGATCCGTTCAACGTCACCGACATCCATATGGTCGCGCACGCGGGAACCCATGTGGACGCGCCGCTCCACTATTTCGAACATTCCCCCGACATGGCGTCGATCCCGCCCGGCCGCCTGAGCGGCGAAGGCGTGGTCTGGCGCATAGAGAAGGACTGTGACGAGATCATCTCGGTCGCCGATCTGGAACAATGCCGGCCCCTGATCCGGGAAGGCGACATTCTGGCCGTGGACACAGGCTGGGCCGCGCGCTTCGGCACACCGGAATATGAACTGCACCCCAGTTTCAGCCCGGAAGCCGCGGTCTGGTTGCTGGAGCGGCGCATCAAGATGCTGGCCTGCGATTTCGCCACGCCCGATCTCGTCTACCATCTGCGGCAACCCGGTTTCGACTGGCCGGTCCACCGCACCCTGCTCGCAAACGGCATTCTGATCTGCGAGCATCTGACTGGCCATGCGGCGCTGGCGGGTGAAAGGGTCGAGTTCATGTTCGGCGCCCTCCCCATCGCGGGCGGCGACGGATCGCCCGCCCGCGTTGTCGCCCGTCGCATCGGCTGATCCGTGTATACGGGCGATCAATATCTGGCGGATGCCTTCGCGGCGTGCGGCGTCAGCCATTTCTTCCATGTCCCGCTCGTCCTGCCGAAAGCGGTGAAGGCGATGCAGGCGGCCAAGGTCAACCCGGTCGTCGTCCATAGCGAAAAAGCCGCCGCCTATATGGCCGACGGCTATGCGCGCGCTTCCGGCAGAATCGGCATATGCGGCGCGCAGCAAATCGGCGCAGCCAATCTCGCCGCCGGACTGCTCGACGCCTATATGGCCCGGTCGCCCGTCCTGGCGCTGACAGGAGGAAGCAGCGCGACAACACGCGACCGCAACCAGTATCAGGAGGTCGATCAGCAGCCGATCTATGCGGGTCTGACCAAGATGACCTCGCGGATAGACATGGCCTCCCGCCTGCCCGACATGCTGGGTCAGGCGATGCGCGTCGCCACAACAGGCGCACCGGGGCCTGTTCATCTCGAACTGGCCGGTTTCACCGGCTTCGTGCTGAACGAACCGATCGATGCCGCACCGCTCCCCAATCCCGCTTTCGCCCTCTGCCCTACTGTCCGGCACGCCGCGCCGTTCGCGGATATTCAGCGCGCGGCGGACCTGCTGCAGCAAGCTGAGCGGCCTGTCATCATTGCCGGGTCGGGCATCCGTTCGAGCCGCGCGCAGGATGCCCTGAAGCAATTCGTGCGAAGCCACAAGCTGCCGCTCGCGACCTCCCTCGACGCTAAAGCCGTGCTTGCGGAAAGCGATCCGTTGTCCCTCGGCGTATGCGGCATCTATTCGCGTGAGATGGCCAATCAGGCCGTGAGCGAGGCCGATCTGGTCATCTTTGCGGGCACCACGACGGGCAGCATGACCACAACCGGCTGGAAAGTCCCCGCGCCCGGCGTCGCCGCGATCCAGATCGACGTCGATCCGCGCGAACTGGGGCGCAACTACCCTTTGCAGGCAAGCCTCTGCGGCGATCCGGCCACAATATGCGAACAATTGTCGGAGGTAGCCGAGGAACAGCCCGACCGGTCCGGCTGGCTTGCGCATATAGAGACGCTGCGCGCGGACTGGCGGCGCACCATCGAAACCGTCGAAACATCAAACGCCCGTCCCATCCGGCCGGAGAGGCTGTGCAGAACATTGTCCGAAGAACTGCCCGAAGGCGCGCTGCTCGTTGTTGATACCGGCCACGCCGCTGCATGGGCCGCACGCAACATCTATCTCGACAGGCGCGGACAAGGATTGCTGCGTGCGGCGGGATCGCTCGGCTGGTCCTATCCGGCGGCGTTGGGCGCGAAATGCGCCCAGCCCAATCGGCCTGTGGTGTGCCTCACCGGCGATGGCGCTTTCCTCTATCATATGAGCGAGATGGAAACGGCGCGGCGTTACGGCATCAACACCGTGACCATCGTCAGCAACAATGGCGGGTTCAGCCAGGAAAAGCCGATCTGGATCGATAATCCGGACTATGACCATCATTGGCGTTTCTCGCCCGTCAACTATGCGGAAGCGGCGCAGGCATTCGGCTGCAAAGCCTATCGTGTCGAGCGCCCGGATGACCTGGCGCCCATTCTTCGCTCGGCATTCAGGGACGATGCGCCGGTTATTATCGAGGTGGTGACCGACGAACTGGTGCTTCATCCCCCCGCATGGACGCCATCGGAACAGGCGCGCTTCTACTGATCGTCGGGCGGGATATGCCCGCTCATCGCGGACCCTGCATCCGGCGGAAACCTGCGATTGACGAAAAAGGCCAGCGCCGAAATGAAGGCGACGGCGGCCAGCGCCGCTGAAAAGTCCCGCGCGGTCGGGACAAGGGACCCACGCCAGACCATACTTGCCTGAACCACTATCGCGCCCGTGCATATGCCCAGCGACAGCAGTAATTGCTGGAAGGTGGAATAGAGGCTCGACGCACGGCTCATCCGTTCCGCCTCGATATGTTCATAGGCGACCGTATTATAGACGGTAAACTGGAAGGACATGAAGAATCCCGCCAGCACAAGCACCGCCATCATCGCTGGCATGGGCCATTCCGCCCGGAACGCGCCCGACAATCCGTAGAATAGTGACGACAGCAGGCCATTCACGATCAGGCTGCGCCGGAACCCGAACCTGCGCATGACCGGCGAAACAATGGTCTTGGCCATCAGCGACCCGACTGCGGTGGCCAGCAAAATCATCCCGCTCATCGCCGGGCTGAAGCCGAAGCCCACCTGAAACATCAACGGCAGCAGGAAGGGCTGCGCGCCCTGCGTGATCCGCGTCAGCGATCCTCCCATGAGGGACAAGCGGAAAGACCGATCCCGCAACATCCCCAGATCGAGCAGAGGGTCCAGCCGCCTGCGGGCGTGAAACGCATACACGCCGCCCATCAAGGCCGCGACGATCAGAAAGGCGAGCGCATGGTGCGCTTCGCCCGGCCGGCTGACGCTTTCGCACCCCATCAACAAGGAGCCAAGCCCGACGGCGCAAATGGCGAACCCGACAAAGTCGGGCCGTCCCCGCGTTCCAGCCCGGATATTGTCGATATAGGCCGACACAGCGGCTATTCCGGCGATCCCTATGGGCAGGTTGATGTAGAATATCCAGCGCCAATCCAGATGGGTGACGATCAATCCCCCGATTGGCGGCCCCAATATCGGACCCAGCAGGGCGGGCGTCACAAGCCACGCTGTTGCGGAAACCAGTTCGTCCTTACGCGCGGCGCGCAACAGGGCGAGCCGTCCCACCGGGATCATCATCGCTCCGGCCGCACCCTGTAAGAACCGCGCCGCACCCATTTCGGTTACCGAGGTCGAGAATGCGCAAAGCAGGGAACTGCCCATGAAGATCAGGATCGCGGCGCGCAGCACTGACCGCGAACCGAAGCGATCCGCCATCCGCCCGCTCACAGGTATGAATATCGCAAGCGCCAGCAGATAGGCCGTCAGCAATATGCTGAGAGTGTTGGCTGGTTCGCCGAATTCGCGCGCAATCGTGGGCAATGCCGTCGCCAATATGGTGGCGTCGATCTGCTCCATCAGCATGGTCGATGCGACGATCAGGGCGACAATGCGATAATTGCCCGGCTTGGGTCGATCGGCGGTCAGGACATCCGGGCGTTCGCCCCTCATGCCTCCTGGGAAGCCATCTCGCGACTTGCCGCGAGACCAAGCGGCTCACGCATGATGGCGTCCGGCTGATGCACCGGCGTATCCAGCCCCTCCATCCTCGCCTTGAGCTGCAGCGCCAGATGCAGGGAATGGAAGCGCGACTGGACGAGATTGCCGCCATGGAACCAGAGCGCCTCTTGCCTGGTCGGTTTCCACATGTTGCGAAGCTCGCCCTCCCACGGTCCGGGGTCCATCGCGGTGTCGGAGCCAAGCCCCCAGCAGCGGCCGACCTTCTCTGCGACTTCGCGGGATATCAGCATCTCCGCCCAGCCATCCATGGGGCCATAGCCGGTCGCATAGATGATCGCATCGGCGGGCAGTTCACTGCCATCGGTCAGGACCACGCCCTGCGCCGTGATCGATGCCACGCCCACGCCGCTGCGCACCTTAATCTCTCCGTCGCAGATCAGGTCCGATCCGCCGACGTCGATATAATAGCCTGAGGCGCGGCGCATATATTTCCCGCCGATGGCCGTGCCGTCTTCCCCGAAATCGAACTGGAATCCCGAGGCGGCAAGCCGCTCGTAAAAGGCGGCGTCCTCTTTGTGAATTTGCTCACAATTCCGCCGGTCGATCGGCTCCTTCAAACGGAATGGCAAAGACGCCATCATTAGGTCCGCACGATCCGTATCGATGCCCGCTTCCACCCCCGCCTCGGAATATGGCCCGGCTTCGGCGATCCGCCGCAACGCGCTCGCCTTGATCACGGTCGTCGGCGACCGCTGGATCATCGTCACATCGGCATCGTTCGACCAGAGATCGACACAGATATCATGCGCGGAATTGTTGGAGCCGACGACAACGCAGGTCTTGCCGGCGAACGATGCTCCATCCTCATATTGGCTGGAATGGCATTGCACCCCATGGAAGCTTTCAGCGCCGGGAAATACGGGGATATTGGATATGCCCGACAGGCCTGTCGCAAGTATCATCTGAGCCGGGCGCAAGACCATTTCCTGTCCGGCCCGGTTGACGGTCACGGTCCAGCGCTTCGCCGCCTCGTCATAATTGGCTTTGACACACCGCGTGGAACCCCAGAAATCCAGTTCCATCACCTTGGCGTACATTTCCAGCCAGTCGCCCATCTTGTCCTTGGCGGTATAGACGGGCCAGTGGTCCGGGAACGGGATATAGGGCAGGTGATCGATCCAGACCGGATCATGCAGGTAGAGCGATTTATACCGGCTGCGCCACGCATCGCCCGGCTTTTCCAGGGCGTCTATGATAAGCGTGGGCACTCCAAGCCGTTTTAGCCGCGCTCCGAGCGCGAGGCCGCCCTGGCTTCCCCCGACGATCAGGCAATAGGGCTGCTCCTCGACACCCAGAGTCCGCGCCGTTTCGGCCCGCGCTTCGGTCCAGGTTTCGCGATCCTTGATCGCACGATGCACCACGCCCTCCGGCCGCCGCCTGCCACCCGGCTCCTCAAAGCCCTTCAACTCCTGAAGCGCCGTCAGCAGAGTGTAGCAGCGGCCATCCTTCAGACGGACATGCCCCTTCCCGCGCCCGGTTGATGTTTCGAAATCAAACCAGCCCTCGACCATGCCGTCCGCTTCGCCCGCCACGCCCTCGATGACGGCACTGAACGGGAGCACCCCCTCGATCTGCGTTGCCAGCATCTTGGAAATCGCCTCGCGTCCCTCCATCGTCGCGATATTCCAGGTAAATGAAACGAGGTCGCGCCAATAGCATTCGTCGGCGGAGAAAAGCGCGCAGACGCCCTCTACATCGCGGGCATTGAGTGCGGCCTGAAAGGCTTCGAGCCACATTCCCAGCTCATTGTCACGCTGCCCACCAGTCACCCTATGCTCCTCCGCCACACGAAAATGCCGCCTGCTTATGTTGTCGATTGAGGAAAGGCCCGCCCTGGCAATCCGGGAACGCCGGTGTTGAGGGCGCGCGCGTCGGCAGCCTGTCCTGAACCGAATTGCTTAAATGGCAAAACCCCATGTCCGGCAGAAATAAGTGTTTCCGTACCAGTATAAGGAAACGCGATCAGACATGGGCGTACAATACATTATCCTATGGCATCCAAGAGTATCGCAGGCCCGGCGGGCGCTGGGCCAGTGTTGCTCGGCATAATGGCAAGTCCGCCGCCAGCGGGCGGGAGAGGTAAAAAGTTCAGCGATGACGCCTGAAGACAAGATCATGCTCACCCAAATCCTCCTCTCCAACGCGACCGACTATTGGTATGAGGTGGACGTCAATGGCGGCCTCAATACGCGCGATTTCTATCTGGAGGACGCCACCTTCTTCAATCTGCGCGGACGCGAGGCGATCCACCAATTTTATGTGTGGCGGCAAAGCCGGGGGCCGCGCGTCAACCGCCATGTCATCACCAATTTCCGGGCGGAGCTGATCGAACCCGGCATTGCCCGGACCAACAATGTCATGCTGCTGTTCGCGGGCGATGGCGCGCCGGTGCTCCCGTCGCATGCTCCCATCCAGATCGCCGAACAGATCGACCATCTTGTCCTGTGCGATGATGGCCGCTGGCGGTTCCGCGCGAGGGAGTTTGTCAATCTGTTCAAGAGCGACACGCCGACCACCGTGCCGCCTCGCGAATGGTATGAAAAATGGAGCCCCGCCAGCCTGAAGGATTGACCCGGACTGTGGGCCGCCAGCCAAAAAAATGTCGTCGGCAAGGGAAATGATGTGAAGCGCGAGCAATGTTTCATCGCGGGCAATTGGGTGAGCAACGGGGAATGGGTTTCGGTGGACAACCCGGCCACCGGGGCGATCATCGGGCGCATCCCCTCATTGGGCCGGCCGGAAACCCGAAAGGCGATCGAGGCGTCCGCTCAGGCGATGCGGGACTGGGCGGCGCGTCCCGCCAATGCCCGCGCAGTCATTCTCCAGCGGATCGCATCGCTCATGGAGCAGCGCTCGGACGCTCTCGCCGCCCTGTTGACGGAAGAACAGGGCAAGCCCCTTGCCGAAGCGCGTGGAGAGATCGCCTATGCCGCTTCCTTTTTCCAATGGTTCGGAGAAGAAGCCAAACGCGCCTATGGGGAGGTCATTCCCGGCCACATGGCGGACAAGCGCCTCTTTGTCCTCAAACAGCCGGTCGGGGTTGTGGCGGCGATAACGCCGTGGAATTTCCCCGCCGCGATGATCACGCGCAAGCTTGCCCCCGCCCTAGCTGCGGGCTGCGGCATGGTGCTCAAGCCTTCCGAACTGACCCCCTTCACCGCGCTCGCCATTGCCGGGATCGCCGACGAGGCAGGCGTGCCGAAAGGACTGTTCAACGTCGTAACCGGCGATGCGGCGGAAATAGGCGCGGAGTTCCTCGAAAACCCGGCCGTCCGCAAGATCAGCTTCACCGGATCGACCGCTGTCGGTCGCCTGCTGATGCAGGGGGCTGCGTCCAGCATCAAGAAGCTCAGCCTCGAACTGGGCGGCAATGCCCCTTTCATCGTGTTCGACGACGCTGATCTGGATGCGGCGGTGGAAGGCGCCATACAGTCCAAATACCGCAACGCCGGCCAGACATGCGTCTGCGCCAATCGCTTCTATATTCAGTCGGGCATTTACAATGCCTTTGTGGAGAAAATGGCCGCCGCCGTCTCCAGGCTGCGGGTCGGCAACGGCGCGGACCCCGGTACGGACATCGGCCCGCTGATCGACGAACGCGCCGTCGCGAAGGTCAAGCGCCACATAGACGACGCTGCAGGCAAGGGCGCAAGGATAGTGCTGGGCGGGACCGGCGCACCGCAAGGCCCCCGCTTCTTCACGCCGACCCTGCTGCGCGATGTGAAGCCCGGCATGGATGTATTGCGGGAGGAAACCTTCGGTCCGCTCGCCCCGCTTGTGAAGTTCGATGCCGATGCCGACGCCATTGCAATGGCGAATGACAGCGAGTTCGGCCTCGCCGCCTATTTCTACGCCAGGGACATAAACCGGATATGGCGCGCCGCCGAAGGCATTGAGTCCGGCATAATCGGCATAAACACCGGGCTTATCTCGACCGAGGTCGCGCCATTTGGAGGCGTAAAGCAATCCGGCATTGGCCGCGAAGGATCGCGCCACGGCCTCGATGAATATCTCGAACTCAAATATCTTTGTCTTTCGGTCGCTTGAATCCGCGCGGCATTTGTGACAAAGATTTATGGGACCGGTAACAAGATGATTTTGCCTTGAGCCAGGCTTTGCAGGAGAAGACAGTGTCCGTTCGTTCAGCCACGATAGACAATGGCGAATTGCTGAAATGCACGCCGCTTCACCCCCATTTCGCCGCCCGTGCGGAGGGCATCGACCTTCGCAAACCGTTGACCGAAGCGCAAAAGCAAGCGGTCAAGGCGGCGATGGACGAATATGCCGTGGTGGTGTTCCCCGGCCAGATGATGAGCGACGAGGAACAGGCCGCCTTCGCTGAGCAGTTTGGCGAGATTGAGGAAACCCCGACACTGGTGGATCAGTCCCGCCGCCGCATCGCCAATATGAAGATCAACGATATTTCCAATCTGGGACCGGACGGCCAGATCTGGGGCGCGGACGACCGGCGGCGGATGTATAATCTGGGCAATCTGCTCTGGCACAGCGACAGCAGCTTCAAGCCGACCCCGGCCTACTGGTCGATGCTTCAGGCGCGCGTCATTCCCCCCATTGGCGGCGAAACGGAATTTATCGATACGCGCGTCGCCTGGGACCATCTGCCCGAAGAATTGAAGGATGAAGTCCGCGACCTGACCGTCTACCACTCGCTGATCTATTCACGCGAGCAGATGGGCTTCGACGCTTTCAGCCCGGAGGAAATCGAGCGCTGCAAACCCGTGGCGCAGCGCATGGTGCGGCTGCATCAGGAATCGGGACGCCTCGCTCTGTATCTTTCAGCCCATATCGGCGCGATCGAGGGATGGCCGCGGCCGGAGGCCATGGCGCTGATCCGTCATCTGACCGAATTCGCGACGCAGCGGCAATTCGTCTACCAACATCATTGGGCCGTGGGCGACCTTGTGATCTGGGACAATCGCTGCACCATGCATCGCGGCACGCGCTTTGACGACAAGAAACATCCACGCGACATGCGCCGGGTCACGCTGGAAGACAGCGCCCCGACGCTGGAACAGGCGATCTGAAACAGACCGGACGGCTTTCGGGAAAGAGGTACTGACAATGACCGTTGAAACGGTAAGCGAGGCCATCGTCGCACGCCTCGCCGACGAGGGCGTGCGCTTCATTTTCGGCGTGCCGGGGGGCGAGTGCAATCTCGATGTCATTGCCGCCGCTGAAAAGCAGGGACTTCGTTTCATCCTGACCCGCACCGAAACCTCCGCCGCCATAATGGCATGCGTGGCGTCGGAGATCAGCGGCGCGCCCGGCGTCGCCATGACCACGCGCGGCCCCGGCCTTGCGGCGGCCAGCAATGGCGTCGCCTATGCCGACCTTGATCGCGCGGCCATGCTGCTGATTGCCGATGGCTATGAGGATGATCAGGGCTACATCAGTCATCAGCGGATCGATCAGACGGCGATCCTGGCGCCCATGCTCCGCGCCTCCTCCAATCTGCGGGGGGCCGACCCGATCGAGGAAGTCGACAGGCTTCTGAATGCCGCAACCGGCAATCCCCCCGGCCCCGCCTATCTGGAGGTCGCCGGCTCCTTTATCCGGCGCCCCGGAAAGGCTGCTCCGGGCGGCCGCGTGAGCTCCGCCATTGCCAAGCCCGATCAAGCCGCGCTTGCGGAGGCGCGGTCGCTGATCGCTTCGGCGCGCCGCCCCATCCTGCTTGCCGGATTGCAGGCCCGGTCCCCGGATGCCGCGGCCGCGCTGCGCGCCTTCGTCGATGCGACCGGCTGCCCCGTCCTCGCCACGTACAAGGCGAAAGGCGTTATATCGGAAAATACCCCGCCGGGTCTTGGCCTCTACGCAAATGGCGTTCCCGAACAGCCGCTGATCGGATCGGCCGACCTTATCATCCTCTACGGCTTCGATCCGGTCGAGGGTCCTCCCCAGGTCTGGCGCTACGGTTCTATCCCCTCGGTCGAACTCACCAACCATGCGTTTGACGATCCCCTGTTCACGCCGACCGTTTCGGTCATCGGCGATATTACGGCGTCGATCGGCGCGCTTGGCGATGCCGCCGATGCAAGCGGATGGCCGCCCGCTGAGCTGGCGCAGCGCAAGGATCAGCTTTGGGCGGCCGCACAAATCTTCACGGGCGATGGAATCTCTCCGGCCGCACTCGTCCGTGCTGCGCAGCGGGCATTGCCGGGCGATAGCCGCGTCACGATAGATGCAGGCGCGCATATGCTGCCGGTGCTGCATAGCTGGCGTTGCGACGCGCCGAACCTGTCGCTCATCTCGCGCGGCCTTTCGACCATGGGATTCGCCATCCCTGCGGCCATTGCGGCAAGCCTTGTCGACCCGGACAGAACCACAGTGGCCTTCACCGGCGATGGCGGCGCGATGATGTGCCTAGGCGAACTCGGCACCGCTATCCAGAACGGGGCCACGCCACTGGTCGTCGTATTCAACGATTCCTCGCTGACCCTGATCGGTTCCAAGCAGCGCCGCCGGCAACTGGCGCCCGCTGGCGTGGATTTCTCCCATACGGATTTCGCTCAGGTCGCAAGCGGCTTCGGGTGGCATGCACGGCGCGTCACTGAGGAGGGAGAGCTTGCCGGGGCCTTTGCCGAAGCATTGGCCAGCGGCCGCCCCGCCCTGATCGATGTCGAGATCAACCCTGAAAGCTACGACGCTCTCATCCTCGCCATCCGGGGCTGACCGCCTCTACCCGGCCAGATAAGCGCCATCGACCGGGATGATCGTCCCGGAAACATAGCGCGCGGCGTCCGAAGCCAGATAGACGGCCGTCCCGGCAATCTCCTCAGGCTGCCCCTGCCGGCGCAACGGCGTCCGCGCGATGATCGCCGCTTCCCGCTCCGGCGTCTTTTGGTCTTCCGGCACCAGGGTCGATTCGATAAAGCCCGGCGCAATCGCATTCACCCGTATGCCGTCAGCGCCCCATTCCACCGCAAGCGCGCGCGTCAATTGCATCACTGCCCCCTTGGACGCGGCATAGGCCGCCGCATTGGGGGCCGCCACGAACGAGCGGATCGACGCGAGGTTGATCACCGACCCCTGGGTTTCGCGCAAATGGGGATAGAAAGCCCGGCACATATTGAACGGTCCGCCGACATTGATCGCGAGGGTACGATTCCAGTTCTCGACAGCCCCCTCCTCATGGATGCGTCCGGGAAAGATGACGCCCGCATTATTCACCAGAATAGAGATCGCCCCCATCTCCCGCCGCAGTTGCTCCGCCAGCGCGTCGCAAGCGGCGGCGTCCGATACATCGAGCTTGAAAGACCGGGCTTCCCCACCCGCATCCGCTATGCCCCTGACGGCATCGGCGGCCTCATTTTCGTGAACGTCCGTCAGCACGACGCGCGCGCCAGCCTCCGCCAGTCCCCGCGCAATCGCCCGGCCTATCCCGCGCGCGGCCCCCGTCACGACGGCGAGTTGCCCACCAAGCTGCATCAATGATCCTTCCATAATAATTTTACACCTAAGCTACGCTTTTTTGCTGTTGTTACCGGTATCGCATCCGGCTACGCATTCGGCAATCCCAAACGATGGCTGGCTTGCCGTCCTTATGGCTCAATGGAGGATGCCTATGTCGAGTGAAGAATATGATCGCGGTCTGGCGTTGCGCAAGGAAGTGCTCGGCGCGGATTATGTCGCCAAATCCTTCGCCAATGCGGACGATTTCAGCCGCCCCATGCAAGAGCTGTCCACCGAATATTGCTGGGGCAAGATCTGGTGCCGGGAGGGTCTGTCCCGCCGCGACCGCAGCCTGCTGAACATCGGGATGATCAGCGCGCTCAACCGGCCCCATGAATTGAAACTGCATGTGAAGGCGGCGCTGACCAACGGCCTGTCGCGCGATGAAATTCGCGAAGCTTTGCTCCAGGTCGCCATATATTGCGGCGTGCCCGCGGGTCTCGATTCCACCCGGATCGCGCGGGAGGCGTTCGCGGAGGTCGATCAGGCCGGGGCGTAGGCCCTCAGGAACTGGCGCGCTGGACGATCTCGAAACCCAGATCGACCGTGGTCACCGGCATGGTGCGCTCCTCGATCCTGTCCAGGATCATCTGCGCACTGCGCCGGCCGATCTCATAACGCGGCAGGCGCAGGGACGTCAGCGCCGGGCTGACATGACGCATCAGGTCCAGATCGTCGAAGCTGGCGATCGCCAGCCTGCCGGGAACCGCCCATCCGCGCCGGTCGCACTCAAACAGCGCGCCTACGGCCAGCACGTCCCCTGCGCAAAACAGGGCGTCAGCGTCGGGAATGTTCGCGTCGATGAAGGAGATGGCTTCCGTGCCCCCTCCAAAGCCGCGCGATACAGCAACCGACAGCTTGGCGTCCTGCTTCTGGCCAATCTCGGCCAGCGCGTCCAGGAAACCCAACTGGCGCTGCGACGCCCTGGGATTGGCGGCCAGCCCGGCAAAGACGATACGCTTATACCCAAGGCGCGCCAGATGCAGCGTCATCGCCTTCGCCGCAGCCCGGTTCGAATAGCTCACCACCATATCGACCGGATCGACCGGAAAGTCGCCATTCTCCACGACCGGCGTGTCGGACGCCTTCAGCATCCTGACGGCATTGGCGGAATGGTTGGTCGAATGCAGGATAAGCCCGCCGACGCGCTGGGCAAGGAATGCCGCGATGACGCGCTCCTCATCCTCAGGATCATCAGAACTTTCGGCAACCATGAGGTGATAGCCGAGCGGCCGCAGCACGTCGGAAATGCCCTTGACCGTCTGGGAGAAGATGGAATTTTCCAGGCTTGGCAGAACCAGCCCGATGACATTTGACCGCCGCGACGACAGACTGCGCGCCAGATGATTATGGACATAGCCCAGGTCCTGAACCGCTTCCAGCACCCGGTTGCGCAGCACTTCGTTCACGGTCTCCGGCCGGTTCAGGGCGCGGGAAACCGTCATGCGCGAAACCTGCGCACGTTCGGCGACGTCCCGCATGCGGATCGTGCCATTGGGTTTCTTGGATACCGGCAAATCGCTCCCCCGTCTCTGCACTAACACATGCCATCGCGGAGGCGAACAGGCTCCGGCTGATCGAAGCCTGCTACCGTAACTTGACTGGGCGTTCCATTATAATGTGACCGCGCGCACGCGCCCGGCCCACCGATCGGCCGATTATATTAGTCGTCCAGGCCGAGCAATTGCAGCGCGTTCGTCGAGATCATCTTGCGGATATCCTCATCGGAATAGCCCAGGGCTATGCAGTTGCGGATAACGCCACGGAATCCCGGCACCGGCCGGTCATTGCCGACCTGGCCCAGATCGGACGCAAGGATGGTGCGATCCACCGTTCCGGCCTTGATCAGCGCATCCAGATCTTCCGGCGGGAACATCGCTTTCTCGCGGCCGATCATCTGGATGAACATGCACAGCGAATGCTCGATATAGGCGCCCATCGTCACGAGCTGGCGGATATCGTCCAGCGACGCGCCGATGATGAAGGTCGGATGATTGACCAGAAGCCGCTTAACGCCGCGCTTCTTCGCCTCCTCGAACACCGGGAAGATTTCGGAAATGTGCAGATGCCCGCCCGAAAGGATCACATCATGCTCGGCAATGATGTCGAGTATTTCCTTCACTTCGTCCTTCAGATTGCCGTTGGCGTCCAGCGGCGTCAGCGGATCGGGCGGCAACAGCGGCTTGATCGTGTGCGGGAACCCCTTCTTCCGCTTCTGATCCGCCTCGACATGGTTCTTGGACGCGAAAGTCGGCATCCAGACAAGTTTCGCGCCAAGGGCAATGCCGTGATCGACGGCATATTTATTGAATCCGCCGGTCGTGTTGTTCAGCGGCACGCCGGAAAATAGCTGGACCTTCAGATGCCCGTGCGACCGGTTCAGCAACTCGGTGATCGGCGTCGCTGAATAATAATGATCCTTGATGAGCATGGCGCGAAAGCCGGCATCGGAGGCATCCTTCAACGCCTCGAAATGATCGAGTGAGCGCGGCATGACGGAGGGGCCGCTGTGACAATGCATATCGACCGCGCCGACCAGCAGGCGCGACACCCGCTCCTCCAGCGCCTCATCCGCAATGTCATGATCCAATGTAACAGCCATAATCGCCTCTCACTTTCCGGTGGCCTTCGCCGCCGCTTACAGTCCCAGCGCGCTCCGGGTATCCGTCATCAATTTGCGCGCCGCATGCGCGAACAAGGTTGTGTCCGCGCTGATCATCACGAAGGAATAGCCCGCTTCCCGGCATCGAACGGCCTCGTCGGGCGTCTGCACCGCCGTCCCGCAGGGAACGCCCTTGGCTTTCGCCGCCGCCAGCACCTTGGCCTCCAGCGCGCGCAATGTCGGATGCGAACCGGGCAACCCGGAACTCAGCGCCAGATCGCCGAAGCCGATGAACACGGCATTGAGCGCTGGCGCTTCCAATATCCCGTCAATCTGCTCCAGCGCGGCCATATCCTCGATCTGCACGCCCCGCATGACATGGTTCCTGCCCCGCTCCAGATATTCCGCAGCAGTGTCGAGGCCCCAGCGGGCGGCGCGGGAAGTATAGCCCATGCCGCGCGATCCCAGGGGCGGGAACGCCATCGCGGCGGTCGCCTCAGCAGCGATGGCCGGGGTTTCCACGCGCGGCACCAGCAGACCGTCAATCCCGCCGTCGAGCAGCCGCTGAACCGCGCTTCCGCTCCTGTCCGGCAGCCGGGCCAGCGTATACATGCCCACCGATTGCGCCGTCGCAATCGCCTGATAGGCGGTCTGGAAGCTGTGCGGTGCATGCTCCATATCGACCACCGCGAAATCGAAACCGACATGGCCGAGAAGCTCCACCGTTTCCAGCGAAGCTATCTTCGCCCAGGTGCCGACCAGAAACGCATCCTTTTCACCAAGGCGCTCGATAAAACTGGGTTTGCGATCCAAACTATCCTCCTGATGCGATCCGCCGCGCTGAGTTGTTGACCGCTATTGCGGCGGCATCGGATATTCGCCTTCATTGAGCACCCAACCTGGCTTCAGCGAGAAGTCGACACGCGGCGGCGCAAAAATATCCACCAACTGGCTTTCGTCCGGCGAGTGCCAGGTCGAGGTATGGATGACCTGCGCCGGGATGACGGTAACAGACGGCGATTGAACCTCGGTATGCTCGTCATCATGCCACTTGTTCATGTCGACGGCCCAGGGCCAGCGCATATGGTGCTGCCATATGCCCTCAAGCGCCAGCGAACATTGTTCGAAATCGTCATGATGGTGGGGCGACACCTTGGTCAGGTCGCGCGGCCCCTTCTGCTTGTTCGGGATGTTGACCATGATCGTGGTGCAGCGCCAGATCCTGCCGAACCGCCCCGGTTCGGCTGGCACATCGAGCGAATAGTGCCGGATCTTGTACCCCCCCGGCGGCTGCGGCCACGGCTGGAACGCCGGGATATTGGCGTGCTGTGCGGCATAGGCTCCGGCATTGGGGCATTTGGCGACGAGGTCGGGGGACTGCGCCGAAAATATCCGGACGATCCGTCCCCCCTTTTCCAGAGTCAAACGGCCATCCCCCGGCGGCATGATGAACAGCGCATATCCATCGCTTTGCACATCCTGGCCGCCGGCGCTGGCGGTCGCGGGCGTATCGGCATCGGGCAGCAGAACCATATATTCATCGGCCTGCCCCAGCCGCTCAAATGTCGCGCCGGGCAGGGCCTCGCTATAGGCGATGATGAAATTCTGACCGCGGACATACCAGCTCTTGCCATTGGCATCGTCCTCGACGGGCGGATCGCGGTAGAACAGCCCATATTCCGCGTCGTAAAGCTGATCGACCGGCGCGGCCGATGCTGCCTTGCCAGCCAGCGTCGAACGAAGATCTGCCTTGTCGTACATCCATCCACTCCCATGCGGCGCCCGGCGCCGTCACATGCGATCGGGAGTGACGATGTTCGCCACTCCCCACAGCATCTCATACCGGCTGGCTTACCACCGTGTTCGCACGCCAACCTTGAAGAACCGGCCGATCGGATCGAAGTGCAGCGGGTTACCGATCAGGCGCAACTGGCCGGGCGGGTCCTTATCGAACACATTGTTGATCGTACCGAACATCTCAAAGGACTCGTTGACTTTAATAGTGCCTGTGATGTCGAGATAGAACCGCGCGGCAATATGATTTTCGCTTATGCTGTTCGGATCATTGATATCATATCCATCCTGCTCCGGCCCGATCTTTGTGGGATCCAGAAGCGCGCGCGGGATATAGCGACCGTGGAAAGTCATCGACCAGCTCGGCCGCGCATAGGTGACGACACCGTCCAGCTTCCAGCGCGGCACGCCCTGAATGTTGGTGACTGAACCTGCGTTGCCGGTCCAGTTATCCAGTTGCGTGACGACGCCGGTCGCGTCGGTCGTGGAGAGGTCGAGGACATAATTTCCGTTCACCTGGAAATTCAGATCCCCACCCAGCGCCGGAATGCGGAAATCCGACACCAGCTCAAACCCTTCGGCATGCAGTTTGCTCAGGTTCTGGAAGTTCGAGAAAACCGTATTGATCGACCCATTGGGATTGAACTGGATCAGGTTGCACAGCAGGTTCTTCTGCTTACAGGCGTTGGCGATCGCCGTGCCCGTCAGGGAGTCGATCGCGCCATCGACCTTGATGT
>NZ_MINO01000001.1 GCF_001757355.1 Sphingobium phenoxybenzoativorans | reverse complement strand
AAAACGCCATCATCACTCTGGTCTACCGCTTCAGGGTATCATTGCATGGCCGGGTGGCGCCATTCACCTTTCGGCAAAGCAGCATCCCATTCCGGGCGCATGTCCGCCGCCACAAACGGCGGCGGACATGCGCCTTTTCTCTTCAAAAATATTTGGTGACGGCAAGTCCATATGTCGCCGGGGCAGCGGGCTGACCGACGATGAACGATCCGTAGACCGCAGACGCCATGGAGTTGGCGACATAATAGAGCTTGTTGGTCACATTGCGGCCGTATGCGCTGACCTTCCAGTCACCACGGCGAACAACGTCCAGATAGAGGTTCAACTCCCAGAAGGACGGCTGCGACATATAGTCCAGATTGAAATGCGAGAATTGCTGCTTGCTGGTCCAGCTAAGCTCGGCGCGAGGTGTTATGTCCGCAAAGCTTGGATGGAAGGTGTAACCGACCTCACCGACCAGCTTATATTTCGGTGCGGAGATGAGCTGATTGCCGGCAAGGTTGGTCACCACGTTCGTCACCGGATGAGAGTCCGTCAACTCGCGATATTCATTGTGCAACCATGCAAGATTGAACGCGAGCCTCAGATCATCAACTGGGAGCACCGTGATCTCAGCTTCCGCACCATAAAGCCGCGCCTTCGCCGCGTTGATGGTGATATTTCCAGGCGTCGGGAGGAACCGGACGACGTTGAACTGAAGATTGGTGTAATCATAATAGAAGCCAGCAAGGTTCAGCCGCAGCCTGCGGTCAAACAGGTCGGCCTTAATGCCACCCTCATAGTCAACCAGCTTTTCAGGATCGAAGGCCGGCCTTAGCTGGCCAAAGTCAAATCCGCCGCTTTTGAAACCGCGGGAATAAGAGGCATAGGCCATGACGGTATCGCTGATCTGGTAATGGATCGCGACCTTCGGGTCGAAGGATGACCAGGAAGCGCTGTTCGTGCTCGTGCGATAGCAAAGAGTGCGTCCGGGAACAAAACCGCCCACTGCAGGCGCCGGACAACCAACGACTGGCGCCGGGTTGCGCGTAAAGACATTGACGAAATCGATCAGGTTAAATTGATCGATGCTGCGCTTCTCATAGCTGTATCGCGCGCCGATATCGATGCCGAGCTTATCGGTGACGTGAAGCGTCCCCTGGGCGAAGGCCGCATAGGCATTCGTTTTCTGCGCGCCACCGGAACGGAAACCCACATATAGGGGGAACTGACCCCCTCCAAAATAGAGTGGTGAAACAGCCGCATCCAGAACGAAGTCGTTCTTTTCGTGGAAATAAAATCCACCCACAACCAGATCGATGAGATCGCTCTTTAGCGCCAGCCGCAATTCCTGCGACAATTGCCGCGATCCGGTGGCGAGGTCGACCGCCGTACCCAGTGAATTGGAATTGTCGGTAGAACTGATGCTCGCCTGATCCAGATAACGATAGCCGGTAACGGATGTCAGCTCCAGGCTGTCGGAGAGCTTGAGAACAGCGTTCCCGGTCAGCCCGAAATTCTCCATGAAAAACTGCTGATCCACGCCTGCCCGGTCGCGCGGGTTGGACGGGTGGACATAGCCCCTGGCGACATTCACGTCCGCGCGGAACGGGTTCGGCCGGACGAAGGCGTAACCGCCCGCATTGTCATCCTCCCAGCGATATTCGCCGGTCAGGGTAAAATGGAAGGTTTCCGACGGTTCAAAGCGCAGCTTGGCGCGAACCGCCCTGCTACGCTCGCTGTCCACGGGGTTTCCGGTCATGACATTCTTGCCGAAACCATCGCGATCATTGGTCTGAAAGGCCAATCTTGCCGAAACCGTGTCGGAAAGCGGGCCGCTGATCGCGCCTTCGGCGCGGATCAGATTATAATTGCCCACCGTGAGCGATGCATATCCATCCAATGTGTTGGTTGGATCATTGGAGATGATGTTGACCGCACCCGCTGTCGCATTGCGGCCGTAGAGAGTTCCCTGCGGACCGCGCAACACCTCGATGCGGTTGAGGTCGAAAAGCGAACCGAGAGCGGCTTGCGTGCGCCCATTGACGACATCATCGGTATAGATTGCGACGCGACCGTCAAAACCTGCAGCGCTGTTGCCCACAAGCCCAACGCCGCGAATGAATACGCGCGCATCGCTGCCAACGCGGGAGAAATTGAAGTTCGGAATGGACCGGGTAAGCGCGTCGATATCGACAATGCCCCTGTCCTTGAGCGTGTCGCCGCCGACCGCGGTGATGGCGAGCGGCGTTTGCTGCACGCTCTGCGCCTGACGCTGCGCCGTTACGACGATATCCTCGATTTTCGCGCCTTTATCGGCCGACGCCTGTTCTGCAGGAGCCGGCTCCTGCGCATAGGCAGTCGCCGCGCCGAACACCGACACAGTAAGGATTGCGGACGTCGATAGGAATTTGCGAAGCATGATTATCCCCTCCCAGAGTATCCGCCAGATCAAACGCCTCCTCGTCATATTATTGCGAGAAGTGCGCCTAAATTTGGCACGTGAGGTTAGTCACAGAGATAAATTGGGAACGCCATCGCCCTTTGAGCAAACGAGCCTTGCCAATGCACTAGGCCGCCTCGCCCACTATCAGCAGGCCCCTAGCGATCTTTGAAAAAACGGCAAAGGACCGGCAATCTCAATAACGCTCAGTCCGCGAAGACCGATGGCGGAATACTGCCTTGCCGAACGGCGAATTGGCCCATCAACCGCCGACTGATAGCCTGTAGCGATTTCCTTTCTAATTTCGTTGAGAAACGATCAACTACCAAGATGAATCGCGAATTTTCCAGATAAATTCTAGCAATAATTAGAAATTATCTGAAACTTATACCAAAATCCAAATAAATAATTTCCGCTGATCCAATAATAGTAATGTGGGGAGAGAAATTTTGAATGCTTTGCGCAAATATCACAGATGGATCGGCCTGGTCGCCAGCATCATCCTCATCATTATCGCGCTGACCGGGCTTGGGCTTCACATTGATCAGACCGTGGCGATGGGCGAGTTGGGACGCGGCCCCAAACTGCCGCCAAAGCCGGTTCGTCAGCCCGCTGAACTTCCCGACCCGACAGCCGCCGGTGCTTTCATCACAGAAGGTCTGCAGAGAATAAAATTGCAGCAAAGCGGGCACCATGTGCTTGAAGTCCATGTTAATTACGGTGGTAGCGAGACTAAGGGCTTTGCCGTGCTTGCCGATCTCTCCGCCAAAGAAGCCAAGCCCAAGCGGATCGATCTGGCGACGGGCGCGCAGTTGCCGGGGCCACCAGAATTGGGTGGCCGCTGGCACCTTATCCTCCAGGAAATTCACGCCGGCCGTCAATTTGGCTGGCTGGGCACGATAATCAGCATTTTGAGCGGCGTAAGCCTCTTATTCCTGTCGGGAACGGGGCTGTGGCTTTACATTGAAATGTATCGCAAACGCCTGAAAGCCAACAGGCGCAACCTGTTCTGGGATCGATGACAGGGCTTTGCACGCTAGAAGGCTGGCTGGAAGGAAGGAGGAAAGCTCACACGCCTCCTTCCGGCACCTGGCAGCACCCAAAAAGGGACCTTCGCCATATCGGGCGCGAGGTGACGCACAAGATAGCGCAACATTCGCGCTGCTTTTCTGCCTAAACGCCGGAAAAATGGTGGGCCCGGCAGGACTCGAACCCGCAACCTAGCCGTTATGAGCGGCCAGCTCTAACCGTTGAGCTACAGGCCCCACCTGTGCAGCATACTGCCGGGCGGGCAGTAGCCGAGGGTCAGGCCGCTTGGCAAGCCGCTTGGTCACCGATTTGGGCGCGCGGCGGAACGGCTGCGAGAAACCGGGCCAAAGTGGCGGGGCGGACGCCGCGTTGGTCGAGATGCTCCAGAACAATCTCCCACCACTGGTAGAAGGCGCTAAGTTCGGCGGCATCACGCACATAGGGGGTATGTCCGGGTTCCAGCGTCGGCGAGTGAAAGCTGAGATTGATAACCCGCGTGCCGGTTTCGAGCAGCGCGTCGATCGCCTCGCAGGCATCGCGCGCCGGTACGCCCTCCGGCGTCAGGGGTACGCGGCTGAGCAACCGGGCGCGCGCCAGCGCAGCCCGCATCGGTCCCATCGCATGCGCCGCCCAATAGAGCGACTGCCCTGACCCGCGCAGCAGGCCGGTAAAGGCCGTGGACAGCGGCAGTTCGATAAGATTGCGCTCCGGCCCCGCCCAGAAGGGACCAAGCGGCATGCCATAGAAATCCGGGCCATGGTCGGCCGAATAATCAAACCGGCTCCGTACGGACGTATCCAGGCGGAAACCCATTTCCTCCAGCAGCCGCGCCGTGTTCGGCCCGGCGCCATACCGGCCGGCGCGATAGGCGATGGGTGCCTGACCAAATGCAATATGAATGCGGTCCCGCAAGGCCTGCAGCTTCGCGCGCTCCACATCCTCCGGCAGGAAGCCTGCGTAGCTGTTGGCCCGGTTCACATCCTCCACAAAGGGCGGATTGACCCATGGGTGAAGATGCGCGCCGATATCGGCCGATCCGTCCGACACCCACTCGCTCATCATCGCAACGACCGCTTCATTATCCAGCATCGGATAATCCGTGACATAAATAGGCTTTACGCCGGCGGCCGCGAAATACGCCTGGCCCTGCTCCAGACCCTTCAGGGCCGTGACGGTATGCGCTGTGCGGCTGAAAGGCGCATCCCAGTCAAACTCCTCCTCGGTATCGACGAAAAGGAGGAAGCGCGTCCCGAAGGTGCGATCCAGTTCGATAATGTCTTCGGCTGCGGGCGGATGAAGCAGATTGCCGTCGGGGATATGTGAATGCATGCCAGAGTCGATACCGGCAAATGGTTGCCATTGCGTTTGCAAGGGCGCCCTGTCGTGCATGTCAGGAAATATCCGGCCCGTCTTCGGGAGCGACGGCCACTGCCGGCATGGCCAGCAAAAACCGTCCGCCGTCAATGTCCAGGCTGCCCGCGCTGCTGGCGGCGAGGCTGCGGATCAACCGCAGCGAAAAACCAAGGCCGAGCAGCGGACCATCGGGCCAATCGCCATCGGGCCCATAGCCGGGATCGAGGAGTTGCACCTCATCCATCCCAGCCAGCGTCGAAGGACGATCCATCGCCAGGATGACGCGGCCGGACCCGCTATCCGGCTGGAACCAGCAGGAGCCGGTGATGGGTTCGCCTTCCGGCGCGACTGATATCAGCGTCCGCAGAAGATGCTGAACCATGCGCTCCGCCTGGATCGGATCAAGGCGCGCCTGGGGCAGCCCTTCGGCAACAGAAATGGTGATTGGGCGCGTTTCCTTGCCGCGATCGACCCGGAACCGGGTGGCTATCCGCGCGATCAGCAGCGCTGCATCGACCGGACGCGGCTCCACGACATCCTCACCACGCGAAACGCGCGCTGCAAGGTCAAGATCGTCAAATGCCGAGAGCAGGCGGCGCGCGTCGCCCATAATCTGCGACGCCATGTCGCGATACTGCCTGCCCGCCGGGCCAAAAAGCTGTTGCTCGATGATTTCGGCAAAACCAAGGATCGCGTTGAGGGGGGTGCGCAGTTCATGCACCAGTTGCCGCACCGAATCCGCGGACAAGCCGCCCAGCGCCAGCTTGTCCCCATCGGATGTCGCAGGCACCTCGTGCAAGTGCGGCCGGCGCGCCTGCCCCCGGAAGCCCTGGAACCGCCCGGTTTGCGAATCGAAGAAGGGCACGGCGGACAACCGCCATTCACCGGCCAGCACGCCATCCACAATCGTAAACCGGCCGTGCTGAAACCCGCTGCGGCGGGAAAATGCGCCGGATACATGCGCGTCGGGGCCGCTTCCGCCGGGCAAGGCGGGGTCGGCAATGCTCAAGCCGATCAGCGCCGCACGGGGACCTTCATCCACCCAGGTAATGGCGCCGTTCAGATCCGTTTCGAAGCTGAACCGGCGTAGCGGCGCCGCTTCGGCCGGGCGCAACGCGGCGGGGGCGGCCTCGCCAGCCTTCTGCCTGCTGGTGCTGGTATATTCCTCGATCCGGTCGACAAGGCGGCGAATCTGGCTTTCGTCTTCGACCGGCGGCGCTGCGGGAGAAACGAGGGAAATGTCTGGTTTGACCTCTGTGGGCGTAACCGGAACGGATTCCTCCACGCCTTCGCTGGTCAGCAGCAGGTCGGCCTGGCCAAACGCCTTCAGCGCCCGGACGGTTTCCGGCCCCAGATCTCTGCGATTGCGAAGTATGCCGCGCGCCGTTGGTCCCAAAGTGGAGAGCAGGTCCGGCCAAATGTCGTCGGGCAGGCGCGCGCGCGCCATCGCCGCAGCGCAGATAGACGGCCGGTCGTCAGCGAAAAAGCGGATGAGAGACGGCGAACGAAGCCGTGTCCCCAGCTCGACAACCGTGGATATGCGTTGCGTTTCGGTCACTTTGGAGCGGAGCGAATCAAGGCGGTCAAGCAACGCATCCCGTTCATTCGCGGGCATGGCGGGCTGTCCCGGCCGGTCATTTTGCGCCAGCAAATCCACGCACTGACGCCAGAGCGTTACCGCTCCGGGGCCGCTCCGTTCTTCTGCGGCCAGTACCGTCTGCATAAGATCATTGAAACGCACGCGATTCCCCGGTGAAAGCTTTTGATTTGATGCTTCCTTGCCAAGTGAATTAAGCTGCGCTGCGGTAAAGGGAAAGCGACGATGCGGTCCCAAAATCGGTCGTCGCATAGTGGGACAATTGCATTATAGTGCAATAATATTATGATGCTGGGCGCATCTAGGAAAGGAAATTGTCGGCGAATGGCAGGTTCGAACATTGACGACATCGACATGCAAATTCTGGCGGAATTGCAGGATGATGGCCGGATGACAAATGTCGATCTTGCGAAGAAGGTCGGCCTTACCGCTCCACCCTGTTTGCGCCGGGTCAGGGCGCTGGAGGACAGCGGCACGATCCGCTCCTATCATGCTGATGTCGATGCAGCCTCTCTGGGCTTTACCATCACTGTATTCGCCATGGTCAGCCTGAAAAGTCAGGCGGAAGACGACCTGAAAGCATTTGAGGATCATGTCGCCGCGCTGCCTGAGGTGCGGGAATGCCATATGCTGAACGGAGAGATAGACTTCATTTTGAAGGTCGTTGCGCGTGACCTTCAAAGCTTCCAGCAATTTCTGACCTCGAAGCTCACTCCAGCGCCGAATGTGGTGAGCGTCAAAACGTCGCTCACCATTCGGACCTCAAAAAGCTCGCCCGGCGTACCGCTACGCTAGGCCAAGCAATTCAGGATGGCGGCGCGGACATGGCGGGCGTAAGGCCGGTTTTGGCCTGCGCCTGCTGATCCACCCAGACATTCCAGAAACCGGCGACATTCGTCCAGTTTCCGCCAGCCTGCGCCAGAGCCGCCTTCCCGCCCGGCAGATCGCCAGACCGCGCCAGCGCTACACCCAACCGGCCGTTGACCCGCGTGGGATCTATCCCACCCTTGGACAAGGCGAGGCGATACTGCTCCACCGCTTGCGGATATTGGCCCAGCGAGAAATAGACGTCTCCCACTTCCAGCGCAGGCATACCGTTCGATGCAGCCTTGGCTTTCTTGACCTGCGCCGGCAGGGCGGCGATCGTCTTGGGCGCCTTGACCTTCACGGTCTTTAGCAGCTTGGTCGTTTCCACCTCGGTAGCGTCCAGCTTGCCCGCCGTCCGGCCTGCGTCGATGACCGCCTTGGCTTCCGCATCATATCCGGCTGCCGACGCCAGCGTGGAATAGCTGCGATAGTCCCTCTCGCTTGCCATGGCTCCGGTCGCGGCCTGAAGGCGATACAGGTCAAGCTGCAGTTGCGGGTCGACACCGGGAGCAGTCAGATAATTGGCGAGGCAGGAACGCCAGTTGCCCTCGCTCGGATAGGCCCGGAGCTTGCGTTCGCACCATTTGGCGACTTCGCCCCAGCTACCCTGCTTGTACGCAACCCCGATCGCCCGGTCATACCAGGTGGCGGGCACCGGTTTGCCGGCCGCCTTCTGCTGTTCCATGGCCTGATCCACCAGCGCCAGCCCTTCCGTGGGCTTGCCCGATTTGATCAGGATATCGGCGAGCAGCACAGTGCTTTCAGTGGTGTTATACCCCATCTGCCGCGCATAGTTGATCTGCGCCAGCGCATCATTGAATACGCCCAGATAATAGGAATAATAAGCAGCCAGATAGCGCAGATACGGCTCCTGCCCCGCAGGAACGGCCTTGCTTTCCAATATGTCCGTCAGAGCCTTGCGCTTGGCCTGCGGGTCACCACGCTTGGCGGCGACCTCCATGCGAAGCGCAGCCGCCGTGTAATTTTCCAGCGGGTTGGACGGCAGCAGCGCAGAAACCTGCGCCGCTGCTCCATTTACGTCGCCTGCATCAAGCGCCGCGCGCGCCTGACCCGCCGCAGCCCGGAAGCTTCCGGTCATCAGCGCATCGGTCGGCTTGTCACGCGCAGCGATGCCTTGCGTTGCCGGAACCATGGCCATCGCCGCCGCGAGAACCAGGCCACCGCGGCGGACTAAGGCGCGCATCTCAAGCTGCCTGCTTGGTGGACAACCAGAGCAGCCAATATTCGGCGATCGATTTGCGCGCGCCAGTCGTCACCTGCTCGAACGCAGACTTCGCGCCAGCGGCGTCGCCCGATAGCGCCAGGGCGATACCAAGCCGGGTGTTGACTTCGCCCGCATCGACGGAACCCTTCTGCAGGGCGGTGCGATACAGCGAGATCGCCTTGGCATAATCCTTATAGCCAAGATAGGCATCGGCAGTCGATGCCGCCGGCCGGCCAGTCGGCGCCTTGGCTGCGCTTGCCTCGCCTGCCGCCAGGGAAGCCTTGTCCTTGGCGATACCCTCGTTCGCCTGGCCATAATAATCGGCGAACTTGGCAGGTGCGATCTTGCCCGCAGCGCGGCCTTCCTCAATCACGGACTTCACCTCGCCCAGCAAGCCGGACTTGCTGGCGATATCGATATATTCGCCATAGGCGCCTTCGCTCTGGAAGGAACCGGTCTGGCGCATCAGGCGCAACAGATCGAGATTCTCGCCACGCGTGATCGTCTTGTTCGTATCCTGGAAGGTGCGGAGCAAATTGCTCCAGTTCTTGCCCGACGGATTGGCCATCAGGTTCTGCTTCGACCAATCGGCCGCGTCCGGCGACCCGGAAACATAGGCAATGGTGAAGCCGCGCTCCATCCAGGCCGCCGGAACCGGCTTGCCCGCCGCCTTCTCTACCTCGATCGCCTTCTTGAGCGGGGCCAGACCCTGCTGGGCAACCGGCTTGGACGCAGCATTCAACTGGCCTGTGCCGCCGCTGGCGACGATCGCCTTCTGGAAATAGCTCTCGGCCAGAAGCAGCGGAGAGGAGCTGCCTTCATATCCTGCGTCGGTGGCCTTCTGCAGATAGGGAATGGCGTCATCATAATCCTTCGCATCATAGGCGAGCTTGCCCGCGAAGAAATTGAACTTGGCTTCGTCCGGACCAGCGGTTCCCGTCGCCAGCATCTGCTTGATGCCATCGCGCTGCTTCGCGATGTCGTTGGTGCCGGTGCCGAGCTGCAGCACATAATATCCGACCATATATTTGTCGTCGGGGCTGGTCGCGGCCGCCTGCGCCTCGCCGAGAGCGGCGGCGAGGGCCGCATAATCCTTGGCCTGCGCGGCCTTATCAAGCGGCTGGGCCTTTTCCACAAAAGCCTTGCTGAAATTCCGCTTGGGCGCTGCGGGCTCCTTTTCCTTCTTCGCGGCGAATGCCGGCGTGGCGACTGTCGCAGAACCGGCGACGGCAAGCATCAGGCCGAGAACTACGGGGGAAACAAGACGCATGGTTAATCTCCTCTCAAGGCAGCGGACCGGCACCGTCCTGCTCCGGGGGTTGGAGCTAGGCAGTGGACGGTGAACAACTGTTGAACAGCCATATAGATGCGCAATTCCGGCCTGTCATAAGGAAGTGAACGATCCATCGCTGCACAGCAACGGTTCGTCGGCAGCGTAACACATCAGCATTCTTTGCCCGTGCGCGCGCGTATGCGCGCGAGGGGTGACAGGGGTGTTTCGCTGGTCTAGGGGAAATGCAGCAACGCTTGCACCCTTAATCCAGATAAAGAGAATTGCCCTTGAGCACCGACGAGCTTCTCGCCGATCCTTCGGATATCAGCCCGATCAATATCGTCGACGAGATGAAGGCGAGCTATCTCGACTACGCCATGTCCGTCATCGTCAGCCGCGCCCTCCCGGACGTGCGTGATGGCCTGAAACCCGTCCATCGCCGCATCCTTTTCGCCGCGCAGGAATCGGGGTTCGTCTACAACCGTCCTTACCGCAAGTCGGCGCGCCTCGTCGGCGAGGTGATGGGTAAATATCACCCGCACGGCGACAGCTCGATTTACGACGCATTGGCCCGCATGACCCAGGATTGGTCGATGCGCGTGCCGCTTATCGACGGCCAGGGCAATTTCGGATCGATGGACCCCGATCCCCCTGCCGCGATGCGTTACACCGAAGCGCGCTTGGCGAAGGTGGCGAACGCACTGCTTGACGATCTCGACAAGGATACCGTCGATTTCACGCCCAACTATGACGCATCGGAAAGCGAGCCGCAGGTTCTGCCCGCGCGCTTCCCGAACCTGCTGGTCAATGGCGCGGGCGGCATTGCCGTCGGCATGGCGACAAACATCCCGCCGCACAATCTGGGCGAGGTCATCCGCGCCTGCCTCGCCTATATTGACAATCCCGGCGTCACCGTGGACGACCTTATCGCCATTGTGCCCGGCCCCGATTTCCCGACATCGCCCCTGATCTTGGGCCAGTCCGACGCGCGCAGCGCCTATCACACCGGCCGCGGCTCCATCATGATGCGCGCCCGGCATGAGGTTGAGGAAGGCCGGGGAGACCGGCGCTCCATCATACTTACCTCAATCCCCTATCAGGTCGGCAAGAACGGCCTTGTGGAAAAGATCGCGGAAGCCGCCAAGGAAAAGCGGATCGAGGGAATCAGCGACATCCGCGACGAATCGAACCGCGAAGGCGTTCGGATCGTCCTTGACCTGAAGCGGGATGCAACGCCCGATGTGGTGCTGAACCAGCTCTGGCGGAACACGCCCGCCCAGTCGAGCTTCCCGGCCAACATGCTCGCCATTCGCGGGGGTAGGCCGGAGTTGCTGAACCTGCGCGATATCATCGAGGCTTTCGTCAAGTTCCGCGAGGAGGTGATCACTCGCCGCACCAAGTTCGAGCTGAACAAGGCGCGTGAACGGGCGCATATCTTGCTGGGCCTCGTCATCGCGGTCACCAATCTGGACGAGGTCGTTCGGATCATCCGGGGATCATCCAGTCCGGCCGAAGCGCGAGAAGCGCTTCTGAACCGCGAATGGCCGATCGCGGAGATCGCGCCCTATATCCGGCTGGTCGAGGCGATCGACACGGATGTTACTGGCGACAGCTATCGCCTCACCGAAATTCAGGTGCGCGCAATCCTCGACCTGCGGCTGCACCGCCTGACCGCGCTGGGCCGGGATGAAATCGGCAATGAACTGGCGGGACTCGCCACCGCCATCACCGAATATCTCGCCATTCTGGGCGATCGCGTGAAACTATACGCAGTCATGCGTGAGGAATTTGAGGCGATCGAGAAGGAGTTTGCCACCCCCCGCCGGTCGGAGATCGCTCCGGCAGCCGATGGCATCGATGACGAGGACCTGATCGAACGTGAGGACATGGTCGTCACCGTCACGCATCAGGGCTATATCAAGCGCACGCCGCTCGAAACCTTCCGGGCGCAGGCGCGTGGCGGCAAGGGCCGTTCGGGCATGGCCACCAAGGATGAGGATGCCGTCACCAACCTGTTCGTGACCAGCACCCACACGCCGGTCCTGTTCTTCTCCACACATGGCAAGGCATACCGCATGAAGGTGTGGCGCCTGCCGGAGGGCGGGCCAGCCACGCGGGGCCGGCCAATGGTCAACCTTTTGCCGCTGGCGGCGGGAGAAACCATCTCCACCGTCCTGCCGCTTCCGGAGGACGAAGCCGAGTGGGCGAAGCTCCATATCATGTTCGCCACGGCTAAGGGTTCGGTGCGCCGCAACTCGATGGATGCTTTCACCAGTGTCCGTGCGGCGGGCAAGATCGCCATGAAATTCGATGAGGGCAGCGACGACCGGCTCATCGGCGTCGCGCTGCTCGATGAGACAAACGACGTGCTGCTCGCCACGCGTCAGGGCAAGGCGATCCGCTTCTCCGCAACTGATGTCCGGGAGTTCCAGAGCCGCGATTCGACGGGCGTACGCGGCGTGACGCTCAAGGACGGGGATGAGGTCATCTCGCTTTCGATCCTTGGCGGCTTCGACGCCACGCCGCAGGAGCGCGAGGATTATCTGCGCGCCGCCCCGTGGAAGGAGAATGAGAACGTCCCGGCCCTTTCGCCCGAACGGATGAAGGAATTTGCCGATGCGGAGCAGTTCATCCTGACGGTCTGCGCCAATGGCTATGGCAAGCTCTCGTCCGCCTATGATTATCGGCGCACCAATCGTGGCGGTCAGGGCATCACCAATATCGACAATATCGCCCGCAATGGCTCCGTCGTGGCGAGCTTTGCAGTCGTCCATGATGACCATCTGATGCTGGTCACCGACCAGGCCAAGCTGATCCGCATGGGTCTTTCCAGCATGCGTGTCATCAGCCGCAACTCGGCTGGCGTCCGCCTGTTCAATGTCGCCAATGACGAGCATGTGGTAAGCGCCGCCCGCATCGAGGAAAGCGACGACGGCGAGGAAGAAGCAACGACGGAAGCCTGATCGGTGGCAGAGCTGTTCGCCTACAAGATTCTCACGCGGGAGCAATTTGCCGCCCTGCGTGCAGACGGCATATTCGCCGGAGCGCCTGTGGATCTGGCCGACGGCTACATCCACATGTCCACCCGCGCGCAAGCCGCCGAAACCGCTGCGAAGCATTTTGCCGGTCAGGATGATCTTGTTCTGGCGATGGTCGACCTCTCCTCCCTGGGCGACGGGGTAAAGTGGGAGGAATCGCGAGGCGGTCAGCTTTTTCCGCATCTTTACGGTGATTTGCCCCTCGCTGCCGTGACAACGCATGCTAGGTTGCGGATCGGCCCGGACGGGAAACATGAGTTCCCCGCCGGCTTCTGACGCCGTCCGGGAGGGGATCATGGCTGAATTTGAGATATTGGCGTCGGGATACCGCTTCGTCGAAGCCCCCCGCGTGGACGGCAATGATATTCTCTATTTCGCAGACCTGCTCGGCGGCGGCGTGCACCGCCGGGATTTTCATGGCTGCAAACCCGTCCTGCCCGGCCGGATGTGGGTCGGCGGCGTTCTCATGAATGCAGACGGCCGCATCATCTGTTCAGGCAAGGGCGGTCTTGTCATTGCGAACCCCGACACCGGAGATGCCGCAGATCTTCTGACGGAAATTGACGGTGAGCCAATCATCGCCGTGAATGATATAGAGGCTGCATCGGACGGCGGACTCTATGGCGGCACCATCGACTTCACCGCCGCTTTTGAAACCCATCAGCCGCTTTCCCCCGGCAAGCTTTTCCACCTGTCGCCAAATGGACAGACGACCATATTCCGCGATGACGTCTTCGCCTCCAATGGCATCAGCTACAGCCCGGATCGTGGCACGCTCTATCATTCGGAGACGTCCATCGGCATCTGGGCATGGGATGTCGGGCACGACGCCATGCTCGCCAATGGCAGGATCATCATCGAAGTCGAGGACAGCGACGGGCTGGCCGTCGATACAGATGGCGGCATCTGGGTGGCCTGCTACCAAAGCGCGGAGGTGATCCGCTACATGCCGGGCGGTCAGGTGGACCGGCGCATTCCCCTGCCCTTCCCCAACATCATCAGCCTGGATTTCGGCGGTCCGGGCGATCGCTGGCTCTATGTTTCGACCGGCGGTCAAAATGCCGAGGGAGAGCCTGTGGGCGGCGTCATCCGGTTTGACACCGGTATCCGCGGCATCCGTTCCGCAACGGCGCGATTTGGCCGGACAATCTGACGCTTCATTCCGGCGCGTGGCACACTGCCTCGATATTCATCCCATCCGGGTCCAGAATGAACGCCGCATAATAATTGGCGTGATAATGCGGCCTGACGCCGGGCGCCCCATGATCCTCGCCGCCCGCCGCCAGCCCGGCGGCGTGGAATGCATCGACCAGCGCCCGGCTTTCCACGGCAAAGGCGATATGCGTGCCTTCGCCAACCCGTTCGTTGTCGCCGATCCAGAAATAGGGCTTGTCGGCATGGCCGTATCCAAAGGCCGTTCCGCCGCTCTCGGTGACCTCTCCGGCTATCTCCATGATCATGCGAATGCCAATCGCGCCAAGCAGGGCGTCGTAGAAACTGCGGGACCGGTTGGCATCGGCGACCGCAAAGCCGATATGGTCGATCATCTCAATTCTTTCCCTATGGCATGGAACTGTCCTACAGGGCCGGTTCTCGTCCGCATCATACATGCATAACCGGTGACTTTCGAAAATGACCCATGCCCTCCCCCAAGTCCATATCATCGGCGGAGGCCTGGCCGGGTCGGAAGCGGCATGGCAGCTCGCCCAGGCCGGCGTGCAGGTACGCCTTTCGGAGATGCGCGGCGGCGGCGACATGACGCCTGCCCACCAGACCGATGGTCTTGCCGAAATGGTTTGCTCCAACAGCTTCCGTTCCGATGATGGAGATCGCAACGCGGTCGGTTTGCTCCATCGGGAGATGCGCGCGCTTGGATCGCTGATCATGCGTGAGGCGGACAAAGCGAAAGTTCCAGCCGGATCGGCTCTGGCAGTCGACCGCGACATATTCTCCGAAGGCGTAACCCGCGCATTGATGGAGCATCCCAATGTCGAGATCGTCCGTGAGCGCATCGACACCCTGCCCGCCGAGGGGCTGACGATCGTGGCGACCGGACCGCTGACCGCCATGACTCTCGCCGGCAGCATTGGCGCGGCGACGGGCCTTGAGTCCCTCGCTTTCTTCGACGCAATCGCCCCCATCATCCACCGTGACAGCATAGATATGGACATTTGCTGGATGGCGAGCCGATGGGACAAGGTTGGCCCGGAAGGCGACGGCAAGGATTATATCAATTGCCCGATGAACCGGGAGCAATATGCCGCCTTTCATCAGGGATTGCTTGATGGCGAAAAGACGGAGTTCAAACAGTGGGAAAAGGACACGCCCTATTTTGAGGGGTGCATGCCGATTGAGGTGATGGCTGCGCGGGGTCTCGACACATTGCGGTTCGGGCCGATGAAACCGGTTGGCCTGGACGACCCCCGCACGGGCCGCTGGCCGCACGCCGTGGTGCAGTTGCGGCAGGACAATGCCCTGGGCACGCTATGGAACATGGTCGGATTCCAGACCAAGCTGAAGCATGGGGCGCAGATCGCGTTGTTCCGCACCATTCCTGGATTGGAGAAGGCCGAATTTGCCCGGCTGGGCGGCCTGCACCGCAATACCTTCATCCAAAGCCCGAAGCTGCTCGACAATGAACTGCGCTTGAAAGCCGCCCCTCACATCCGCTTCGCCGGTCAGATCACGGGATGTGAGGGATATGTGGAGAGCAGCGCCGTTGGGCTGCTTGCAGGGCTATATGCCGCCGCCGAGCTGGCGGGCCGGAAAATCTCGTCGCCGCCATCCACAACAGCGCTTGGCGCGCTACTGGGCCATATTACCGGCGGCGCAGAGGTGGAAAACTATCAGCCGATGAACGTGAATTTTGGCCTGTTCCCGCCAATGGACGATGTTCGTAAAAAGCAGCGGAAGGAAGCCATGACCTCGCGGGCAGGCGCTGCCCTGGCGGAATGGATCAAGCAAGCTCCCATTAGGGCGCCAGCCTAACAACCGCATTTCGGATCAGGTTTCGGCTTCGGCGCCGTCTTGGCGAACTCCGCTGGCGTAACCCGTCCGTTCCCGTCACCGTCCGCAGCGGCAAAGCGTTCTCCGGTCGCAACGGCCCATTCCTCGAATGACAGCAGATTATTGTGGTCGGTATCGAGCTGCCTGAACGCCTTGACCCGGCTGGCCATCATCTCGTTGCGCGTGATGATGCCGTCCCGGTCCCTGTCATAACGGTGGAAACGCCGTTCCTCGCGGCTCTCCGGCGTCGCGCTCGCCGGCATTGGCGGCGCTTCGCCAATGGCATTCGGGTCTCCCACGGGGATCGTATCCGGCGCGGCCTTGTATGCGGCAACGGGTGGCGCGGATTCCTGCTCGACGGCCGCGCGGCCCTGCCACCAGAAAAGCCCGGCTGCGACCATCAATAATCCGGCCATGCCACCCGCCAGAATCCGGCTCATATGATTATCCCCCGAAGGATTGCTCATATGCCGCATGACAGGGAAAGCCAACGGTCACCGGCCAAACAAAGCAATCCGCACCAAATGGAAATACATGCCGGGCGTGAGCGATCCAGGCGCGGCCCTGTCCCGCAGGATATCGCGGCGGGCAAGACCGAGGGCGATCTTCTGCGCCTTCCATTCGCCAGGCCACGGCAGACCTTTGGTAGCAGGCAGATAATCACGCGCCAGCATGATGGCCCGATCGGCCGTCGCCCCGCTGGTCACATGCCCCGACAAGTCCCAAAGCGCCCAGACAGCGCCAGCATTTTGCAGCAGCGCCGATGGATCATCCGGCTCCCCGGCCAAGGCCGAAAATAGCCCGCCACCCCGCCGCTCCGCAAAGGCTCTGAGCGCCGTATCATCCGGCGCGTCCGGTCCGATCAGTTCCTCCCATCCATCGATCATGGCGAGGCATCCCTTGCCCGCAGCCATTCCAGCAGCGCGCCACGCATCAACCAGCGGATCGCCGCGCCCCTTTGCCTGCGCCGCGTCGGTCAGCACCTCATGCCACCAGGTCAGGCGCATCTGTCCGATCACCGGTTCTCTTGTCGTCCGCACAATATCCGCCAGCCGCGCATCAAAGGCCCAGATCAGGCGATGTCTTGCCGCATCCCGGCCGCCATAGGCCGACAGCAAGCGCGCCAGCGGCACAATCTCCAACCCATCCTCATCCATTCCCGCCGCCCGGAATCTCTGTCTTTAGGGTGGAATTAACCATGTCGCTGTAGGCGTCCTTAACTACTTCTGATGCATGGGAAGCGGTGGTTTCGCCCTGTGGGGGGGCGCCCAGGCTTTTGGGTGAGACTGTCTATGACGAAAAACGGTCACGTTTTGAAGGGATTCCTTGGCCGCCTGCTGCAAAGCCAGGCCGGCAACGTCCTTGCGATGGTCGCTGCAGGAGTCTTCCCCATGCTTGGCCTGCTTGGCGGCGGCATCGACATGAGCCGCATTTTTCTTGCCAAGAACCGGCTTCAGTTCGCGTGCGATTCCGGCGCTCTCGCCGGTCGCAAGATGATGGGCGGCGGCGCGTGGTCGGCAAACAGCAACAAGGCCAACACCACGGCGGAAAATATCTTCAACGCCAACTTCGTCAGCGGAGCCTATGGCACCAGCGGCCTGACCAAGGCGTTTTCCGAAGATGCCGGCAATGTGACCGGCACGGCATCGGTTGTCGTTCCGATGATGATCATGAAAGTGTTCGGCTTCACCACCAAGACGATCAACGTCACCTGCTCGGCGGAAATGCGCATTCCGAACACGGACGTCATGTTCGTGCTCGACACCACCGGCTCTATGGGCAGCAAGGCCAACTCGTCGGATACGATGACCAAGATCAACGGTCTTAAGCTGGCCGTGAAATGCTTCTATGAGGCGCTGGCAAAACTCGACATCAATGACGCGAACTGCGGCAGTACGCCATCGGGCGGCAACAGCGCCAATGTTCAATTGCGCTTCGGCTTCGTCCCCTATTCGTCGAACGTGAATGTCGGTGGGCTGCTCAGCAACGACTGGGTCGCCAATAATGCGCTTTATCAATCGCGCGTGTCGGCTGTGACCGGAGGCTGGTCCTATTATTCGGGCGATTCAACGACGACGACCAGCCAACAAAGCAATTGTAACAACCTTCCGGCAAATACAAAAAATACGGTCAACAATTCTCCCCAAGCGGGTTATCGTACAACGAACGGTGATTGGTATACCTGCACCGCCAATTGGTGGAACAGCCAATCCACATTAAGCCGCAACCGTTACACCAATTATGTCGAGCAGCCCGATTATGCCTACACCTATCAACCGGTGACGCATGATGTGAGCGCATTGAAAGCGGGCGGCTATACATGGAACAGTTCGGTCAACCTGCCGATCGGCTATGCCAATGCGATGACATCGGTCGCGTGGGACGGCTGCATCGAGGAGCGCCAGACCTGGAAGAACAGCGACGGCAACGCCACGGACGACTATAGCCCGGTTCCGGCATCCGCCTATGACATGGACATCGACATGGTGCCATCCACGGCGAACCCGGCGACGCAGTGGAAGCCGCTGCTGCCCAATGCTGTATGGGGCCGGTACAATAGTTCGGGCAACAACAGCTATGCGAACGTCACCTCGACGAGCGATCTGAGCCGCAACTACAGCTATGCCTGCCCCGTCGCATCGCGCAAGCTGCAGGAATATCCTACGGCGAACACCTTCAAAAACTATGTGAATTCGCTGAGCGCTAACGGCAATACCTATCATGACATCGGTCTTGTGTGGGGCGCCCGCCTCATGTCTCCAACCGGCCTGTTCGCCAGCGAAAACGCCTTCACGCCGGCAGGCGGCCAGATCGAGCGCCATCTGATCTTCATGACGGACGGTGATACGGTCACGAGCAACACCGGCTACACTTCACAGGGCGTCGCCTGGTGGGATCGCCGGCAAACAACCGACTCCAGCGCGCCGTCAAACGGCATTCTCGACGATACCGTCAACGCCCGCACCACCGCGCTTTGCACGGCGATCAAGAACAAGAATATCACGCTGTGGGTGATTTCCTACGGCAGCGGGGTCAGTTCGGCCGCGCAGACGCGATTGCAGAACTGCGCATCGCCCGGCCGCTTCTATTCGGCGTCGGACAGCGCCTCTCTGATTGCCCAGTTCAAGGCGATCGCCGACGAAATCTCGCAACTGAGGCTGACAAACTGATGGCTATGCTCAATCGCCTGAAGCGCCTGCCAAAGGACGAACGCGGCCTCTATGTGACCGAGTTCGCACTGGTCGCGCCTGTGTTCCTGATCACGCTGCTCGGCACGTTCGATATGGCGCACGGCCTGTATATGCAGACGGAGCTGCAGGGCATCATCCAGAAGGCCGCGCGCGACCTCACCCTGGAATCGGGCACCGAAGCCGCGAAGCAGGCAGCCCTGGACGCCAGCGTGGAGGCGCGTCTCAAAAATCTGGCGAAGAATGCGACCGTCACTTTTTCGCGGCGCAATTACAAGGACTTCACAAAGGCGGCACAGGCTGTTGCTGAGCCTTATACCGACACCAACGCCAACGGGCGCTGCGATGCAGGCGAACCCTATCAGGACAATAATAACAACAGCGTCTGGGACAAGGACGGCGGTGACGACGGCCAGGGCGGCGCGAAGGACAATGTCGTCTACACCGTGTCGGTGTCCTATCCGCGCATGTTCAAGTTCAGCCTTATCGGCCTGCCGGCCACGACGACCATGCAGGCCAGCACAGTGCTCGCCAACCAGCCCTATGGCGACCAATCTGAATATGCGGCCCCTACCGCAAGGAACTGCACATGATGGCGCGCCTTCCCCTGTCCCCGCTCTCGCAAATCCTGGCCAGGCTGCGCCGCGACACTAGCGGCCTTGCTTTTGTCGAGTTCGCGCTTTGCCTTCCCTTCGTGGTGACGGTGGCGATGGGCGGCGCGGAACTGACCAATTACACGACCACCAAGATGCGCCTCAGCCAGGTCGCCGTCCATATCGCCGACAACGCATCGCGGATCGGCACAGGCACCGTGCTGTCGAGCAAGACCATCAGCGAGGCGCAGATCAACGATCTGCTCACTGGCGCCGGTTTGCAGGCGGGCAAGACCAATCTCTACACCAACGGCCGCGTCATTCTGTCCAGCCTGGAACCCGTGGCCAATCCCAATACGACTGACAGGTTCAGGATTCGCTGGCAGCGATGCAGAGGATCAAAAACCTGGCCCTCCAGCTATGGCACAGCCGGACAGACCAACATGACCGGCATCGCGGTAAACGGGCAGACGCTGAAGGCGCCCGACGATGGCGCGGTGATGTTCGTTGAAATCGCCTACGACTATAAGCCGCTGATCTCGACGGCCTTCGTGCCGAAATCCATGATCAGAGAGGTTGCCGCCATGACCGTACGCGACCAGCGCGACTATACCGGCGGCACCAACGGCGTCTACAATACGGAGAATGTCGTAGCGTCCACCTGCTGACCGGCGTCTGCCGGCCAGGACGCTTTGAAAGGCCGGGGCGGCATGAACCGCCCCGGCCCTTCATTCATTTATAGCAGACCTGCTTGGCCGCCTTCACCACGCGGGCGGCATCGATCAACGCCGCCTTCTCCAGATTGGCGGCGTAGGGCAGCGGCACATCCTCATTGGTGACGCGCAGGACCGGGGCGTCGAGATCGTCAAAGCCCTTTTCCATGACGACTGCGGCAATCTCGCTCGAAATCGAGCAAACCGGCCAGCCTTCCTCGACAACCACCATGCGGTTGGTCTTTTTCAGGCTTTCAAGCACGGTTGCCGTATCCAGCGGTCGCAGGGTGCGCAGGTCGATAACCTCCGCCTCGATCCCCTCACCCGCCAGCGTTTCGGCAGCATCAAGCGCCAGGCCCACGCCGATCGAATAGCTGACGATCGTCACGTCGCTACCGGCCCGCACGATCCGCGCCTTGCCGATCGGCAGCACATAATCGTCGACTTTCGGAATTTCGAAAGTGCGCCCGTAAACCAGCTCGTTTTCCAGGAACACGACCGGGTCTTCCGAGCGGATCGCTGCCTTCAGCAACCCCTTGGCGTCAGCGGCGTCATAGGGCGCGATCACGATAAGACCGGGAACGCTGGCATACCATGGCCCATAATTCTGGCTGTGCTGCGCACCCACCCGGCTGGCCGCGCCATTGGGCCCGCGGAATACAACCGGACACCGCATCTGTCCGCCGGACATATAATTGGTCTTTGCGGCCGAGTTGATGATGTGGTCGATCGCCTGCATGGCGAAATTGAATGTCATGAACTCAACGATAGGCTTCAAACCGCCCATCGCCGCGCCGGTGCCAACCCCAGCAAAGCCATATTCGGTGATCGGCGTGTCAATCACCCGCTTCGGCCCGAATTCTTCCAGCAGGCCCTGCGTGACTTTGTAAGCGCCCTGATATTCGGCGACTTCCTCGCCCATTACGAAAACGCGGTCATCGGCCCGCATTTCCTCCGCCATGGCGTCGCGGAGCGCCTCGCGCACAGTGACCTTCACATATTCCGTACCTGCCGGAATATCGGGGTCGGCCAATGCGGGCTTCGCCTTGCTCTCCAGCTTTGCCGTACCCGATTCCGCCTTTTTAGGCGCTTCTGCGTCTTCAGCCTTGGCGGGCGCAGCTTCGACGGCTGGCTCGGCCTTGGCTTCCGCCGGTTCCGGTGCGGCTGCTGGCGCAGCTTCCGCCCCGCCTTCACCCGCCATGGTTGCGATGACCGTGCCGACTTTCACGCCGTCGGTTCCTTCGGGCACCATGATCTTGCCGATCTTGCCCTCATCCACGGCTTCGAATTCCATCGTCGCCTTGTCGGTCTCGATCTCGGCGAGAATATCGCCGGATTTGACTTCGTCGCCTTCCTTGACCAGCCATTTGGCGAGCGTGCCTTCCTCCATGGTCGGGGAAAGCGCTGGCATCTTGATCTCGACACCCATCAATATTGCTCCACCAGCACGTCAGTATAGAGTTCGGAAGAATCAGGCTCCGGCGAGGATTCCGCAAAATCCGCCGCCTCGGCAACGATCTTGCGAATTTCCTGGTCGATCTTCTTCAACTCGTCCTCGGTCACGCCCGCAGCTTCCAGATGCTTCTTGGCGCCTTCGATGGGATCGGACTTGTCGCGCATTTCCTGCACTTCCTCGCGCGACCGGTATTTCGCCGGATCGGACATGGAATGGCCGCGATAACGGTAGGTCTTCATTTCCAGCAGGATGGGGCCTTTGCCGGCCTTTACCCAGGCCAGCGCTTCCTCGGTCGCGCCGCGCACGGCCAGCACATCCATGCCATTGACCTGCAGGCCGGGAATGCGGAAGCTTTCGCCACGCCGGTACAACTGATCCTCTGCGGAGGAACGATTGACCGACGTGCCCATGGCGTACTGATTATTCTCGATGACGAAGATGATCGGAAGCTTCCACAGCTCCGCCATGTTGAAGCTCTCATAGACCTGGCCCTGATTGGCCGCGCCATCGCCGAAATAGGCAACGCACACGCCGCCATCGTCGCGGTATTTATGCGCAAAACCCAGGCCCGTGCCCAGGCCAACCTGCGCGCCGACGATGCCATGGCCGCCGTAGAATTTATGCTCGACGGAGAACATGTGCATGGACCCGCCCTTGCCGCGGGAAATGCCGGCCGCGCGGCCGGTCAGTTCAGCCATGATCACCTTGGGATCGATGCCATAGGCCAGCATATGGCCATGGTCGCGATAGCCGGTGATCACGCTGTCCTTGCCTGGCTCCAGGGCGGACTGGATGCCAACGGCAACCGCCTCCTGCCCAATGTAGAGATGGCAGAATCCGCCAATGAAACCCAGGCCGTAAAGTTGTCCGGCCTTTTCTTCAAAGCGGCGGATAAGAGTCATCTGCCGGTAGAATTCGAGCAATTCTTCCTTGCTCGCTTTGTAATCGACGGGGGTATCGGGCCGTTCCCGATTATGATCGGCCGGTGCAGGAACAGCCGAAGCGTCCTTTGCCTTGTCGGCGCGCGACGTAGTGGTTTTTGCCAAAGGAAGAATCCTTCTCGCTTTGTCCGGGGAGGAGTGCCGGATATAGGATCAGTGTAAGGGACAATGCAACGGCAACCGCCACTCCGGCGGGCCAAAAAGCCAAATCTTTACGCCGTTAATTCAGCGGAACGACCACTTCATCGGGATGATTGAGGCCAAGCTCCCGCCGGATGAGCTCATCGGCCATATCCGGGTCCGTCCTGCGCGGATCAAGCAGGTCGACCCGGTTCTTCAAACGGTTCCGGTCGGCCTTGACCACCGCGAGTTCCGCCTGGGCGTTGTGCAACTGGCGGGAATAATCCCCCCAGGCCAGCAATCCGCGCGGACCCAATATCGCGTAGCCCGCAAAGAGGAACAGCAACAGCACTGCCAACGCCGGCCCAAGGGCGGAGAAAAGCAGCATGCGAAGCTTTACGATATGAGCCATATCGCCTTGAATCACAGGCGATTCAGGGTTGCAAGGAAATATTGGTTAACTTGCGACCAAAGCCGCATCATTTGAAGATGGAGCGGCCTGCATAGATAGCAATATCGCCCAGTTCTTCCTCGATGCGGATAAGCTGATTATATTTTGCAAGCCGGTCCGACCGGGCAAGGCTGCCGGTCTTGATCTGGCCGCAGTTGGTGGCGACGGCAAGGTCTGCGATGGTTGCATCCTCGGTTTCGCCCGATCGGTGCGACATCACCGCTGTATAGGAGGAGCGCTGCGCCAGGCTGACGGCGGCCAGAGTTTCGGTCAGCGAACCGATCTGGTTGACCTTGACCAGCAGGGAGTTGGCCAGCCCCTTCTCAATGCCCATGGCAAGGCGCTTGGGATTGGTGACGAACAGATCGTCGCCGACCAGTTGAACCTTGCCGCCAATCTTATCGGTCAGCGCCTTCCAGCCTTCGAAATCATCCTCGCCCATGCCGTCCTCGATCGACTTGATCGGATAGTCGGCGCACAGCGCGGCCAGATAATCGGCCATCTCGACCGGGCTGAGCGACAGGCTCTCGCCTGAAATCTCATATTTGCCGTTCTTGAAGAATTCCGTCGCCGCGCAGTCAAGCGCCAGCATAACGTCGTCGCCCGGCTTGTAGCCCGCCTTCTCGATCGACAGCATGATGAAGTCCAGCGCATCGCGGGTCGAGGCGATATTGGGCGCGAAACCACCCTCGTCGCCAACCGCCGTGGCCAGCCTCTTGTCGTGCAGGCCCTTCTTCAGCGTATGGAAAATCTCCGAACCGATCCGCACAGCGTCGGCGATGCTCTCCGCGCCGACCGGCATGATCATGAATTCCTGGAAATCGATCGGATTGTCGGCATGTTCGCCGCCGTTGATGATATTCATCATGGGCACCGGCAGGACATGCGCGGACACGCCGCCAACATAGCGATAGAGCGGCAGGCCACGGGCATCCGCCGCCGCCTTTGCCGTGGCAAGGCTGACGCCCAGAATGGCGTTCGCGCCCAGGCGGGACTTATTCTCCGTGCCGTCGAGCGCGATCATCGCCGCATCGACATCGCCCTGATCCTCGGCGTCGAAACCGACAATGGCATCGGCAATCTCCGTATTCACGGCCTCGACCGCTTTCAGCACGCCCTTGCCCAGATAGCGCGCCTTGTCGCCGTCCCGGATCTCGACCGCTTCATAAGCGCCAGTCGAAGCGCCCGAAGGCACCGCGGCGCGGCCGAAACTGCCGTCTTCCAGCATCACGTCCACTTCAACCGTCGGATTACCACGGCTGTCGAGAATCTGGCGGGCGTGGATGTCGAGAATGGCGGTCATCGAATTTCCTCAGCTTCTGACGCCGGCGCGGCGTTTTGTCGGCGTCCGCTTAGCCAGAGGCGGGCGATATGGCAATGGCGGCGGGACACGCAAACCAGATGCTCCCGAAATGCGACAGTATCGGGGTGCATTACGCACGCGGAACTGTTATTTGGCCCATGCATTGATGGCGCACAGATTGCAGGAGTTTACAGAAAATGGCCGATACTGCCGAGTCCACGCCCAAGGCGCCCCGTAAACCTCGTAAGCCTCGCACGCCCAAGGCTGCGACAGCGGCGCAGGCTGCGGCTGTGAAGGCGGCACCGGTAAAGAAGGCCGCGACCCGCAAGGCGGCTGCGCCCAAGACGGCCGCGCCCCGGAAACCGCGTGCGACGAAAGCGAGGACCGCAAAGGCAAGCACCGCCTGGAAGGCGCAGGCCGACCAGATCAAGGAACAGGCCGCAAAGACGGCGCGGTCGGCTGCTGGTTCCGCCAAGGACAAGACCGGCTCCGCGATGCAGGGTCTTGCCAAGCTGATCGCCGACACGGCTGGCACCGTCGATGCAAAACTCGGCCCGCAATATGGCGACTATGCGCGTTACGCCGCCGAAGCCGTGGCTGGAGCGGCCAAGTCGCTGGACGCCAAGGATGTCGACCAGCTCGTTGGCGAAGCGCGCGATTTCGTCCGTAAAAGCCCTGCCGTCGCCATCGGCGCGGCGGCCGTGGTCGGCTTCGTGCTGATGCGGCTTGCCAAGGGTTCGGGTTCGGACAACGCCTGAACTTTTCCTGGCGGGACCAGTCGCCGTCTAACCGGGGCATGATTGCGAACCGTGACAGAAGCCAGAGAAACTTCATCTACCGGCCCGTTCGGAGAGAATGGCGCAGGGACAGCCCTGCCGCATGATCGGCCGGTGAAGGAAGAACCCTTGAAGGAGGTATTGCGGCGGCTGGTCGATGACGGCCGGGCCTATGCCGACGCGGAAATCAACCGGCAAAAAATACGCGCGGCATTCATCGGGTCTGGCCTGCGAACGGTCGCCATTCTTGGCGCGGTCGCCCTGATACTGCTCTTTGGTACATTAGTGACTCTGATGATCGGGCTGGTGTTCGCGTTGGCGCCCTATCTAACCCCGCTGGGGGCGACCTTCGCTGTGTCGATCACCGCTCTGCTGATCGTGGCGATCCTCCTATACGCCGCGAAGCAGCGTCTCCGCCGCCTTTTCCCCGATAAGGACAGGCCATGAGCGATATGGATGATTATCGAAGGGCCAGCGCAGAAGCGGATGTTGCGCGTCAGCGCTTTCTTTCCACCTTTGGCATCGCTCGCGATCGTCTGTCGGCATCCCGCCTGAAAGCGCGTGCGCAGGCGGCGCTGGTTGAAGCCCTGCAGGACAGCGGAAAACAAGCCCGCTCCGTCGTGACACGCCATCGATTTGCCTTGGGCGGCGCATTGGCCGCTATCATTGTTTTTGTCTTCCGTCGTCCGCTTACGGCACTTTTCAAGCGCTTATACGTTTTTGGGCGGGACAAATATCGCGAGAGAAAGCTTTCGGAGGATTAACTATGAGCAGCGACATTCACGATCAGCTTGGCCGCATTCGCGAATATGCAGACGGCAAAGCCGGAGCCGCGGTGGAAAGATTGAACGGTGCGCGAAAGGCTGCGGGTGAAAGCTATGCGACCGCGCGTGACCAGGGCCTGAAGGCGGCAAGCGCTGCCAATCGCTTCATCGTCGAGCATCCGATTGCGGCCACTGCAGCGGCGGTTGCTGCGGGTGCGCTGATATCCCTGCTGTTCCCGCGTGGCCGTGCGGCCGCCAAGGCTGCTCCCGGCATAGCAACGGCTGTGGGCGCACGCGCTCTGGCGGCAGCGAAATCGGCCAAGGATGCGCTGGAGCAGAGCGAGGCCGCAGAAGCTGTCCGCGTCCGCGCCGGTGAAGCGGCGGCGGCGGCGCGCGCCAAGGCTGCGGAGCTGACCTCCACCGCCCGGACAGCGCTTGCCGATGCAGACATTCCCGCAACTGTCCGTTCGCGCGCAACCGAGGCGGCAGAGGCGGCGCGCGAGGCCATCGAGCGCGCGCGCCTGCCCGAACGCGCATCCCGCCTTGCGGAGAGTGCGGCGCATAAGGCCGGCGACGCGCTCATCGCTGCGGGCAAGGCGGTGAACCAGCGCTTGCCAAAGGCCTGACAGGCCCAAAGCATAAAGGAAAAGCCGGGATTTTCGCGCTACCGCCCCTTGGAAAGGGCGGATAGCGCTGCTAATGGCGGTCGCTCACTCCCCGTGAAAGGAATAGCGACGCCATGAGCAAAATGCATCTGGTGATGGGTGGCCGTGTGAAAGATCCGCAGGGCCTGGAATTTGAAGATCTGAACGCCATCGATTTCGTCGGCGTGTTTCCTGACTTCGCTACGGCGGAAAAGGCCTGGCGCGCCGCCGCGCAGCGCACCGTCGATGATGCGGAAATGAAGTATGTCGTTGTCCATCTGCACCGGCTGCTGGAGCCAGGCGCTTAACTGGCGCCCAAGCCGGCAAATCGATCAGACGCTTGCCGGCCTCTTGCGGAATCTCAGTCTCAGGGCGGGTTTTGTCAGGACCAGTCCGGCCATAAATCCGCCGATATGCGCGGCCACGGCAATATGGCCCAGATCGCCCGCAGCGCCGCGCATCGCCACACCGATCATCAACTGGATCGCCGCCCAACCCGCGGCAAGCCATAGAATACGCATCACATTTGCGGAAACAGGCCCGAACGCGCGGACATTCTGCTGGCTGTAGAGCAAGGCATAGGTGCCGAGCAGAGCCGAAATGCCGCCACTGGCGCCAATCATCGGATTATAGGCCTGCGGTTCCCAGAGCCATTGGGCCGCGGCGGCCGCATAGGCGCCTATGGCATACAGCCCAAGCAGCAGTTTCGCGCCCATCACATGTTCGACATGCCGTCCACAGAACATCAGCATCAGCATGTTGAACGCAATATGCATCCAGCCCGCATGGACGAACATGGCGCTGAGCGGAGTCAGCCATACCGGCAACATCCCGGCCGACTCCGCGATCTGAGCAAAGGCGGCCGGATCTGTCGCGCGCAACGGGATGAAGCCCGCCATCAAAGCCGCGCTATCGGTATATCCGGTCAGAAATATGATGAGAAAGGCAAGGGTGGTAATGCCCGCCACCCAATCCGTCGCCCTGCCCCTTGGGATTTTCATCGCAGGGTCAGACGAACTCGATCTTATCGACCAGGTAGAACTTCTCGCCCGACGGCACCGTGACCTCCACCTCATCGCCGATCTGGCGACCGATGAGCGCGCGGCCCAGCGGGCTGTTATAGGAGATCATGCCCGATTTGGCGTCCGCCTCGGCCTGACCGACAAGCTGATAGGTGACCGGCTTGTCATCTTCGTCAAGCAGGGTCACGGTCGCGCCGAACACGACCTTATCGCCCGAAAGCTCCTTGGGATCGATGATCTGCGCACGGGACAGCTTGTCCTCCAGGTCGGCGATCGACGCTTCCACCTGGCCCTGACGTTCCTTGGCCGCGTGATATTCGGCATTTTCCGAAAGGTCGCCATGCGCGCGCGCTTCCTCGATCGCATCCACGATCAAGGGACGCTCTGCCTTCAGGTCACGAAGCTGCGCTGTCAGCTTCTCATAACCAACCATCAGCATGGGCATCTTTTCAACGGTCGCCATCGCGTTCCCCAATAGCCTTCTTCGTCAATAATTCTCTCTGGGCGCCCCGCTATCAAAGCGCCCCGCTGCCTCAATCACTCTTTGGGAGAGTTTAGTCTTGCGACAGGTGATAATAGGATTGGAGGGCGCGTACTTCAAGTGCATGTCCGCGTAACGCCTCAATGGCGTCAACGGCGGCGACGCTGGCGGCCGCCGTGGTGAAACTCGGCACCTTCTTTGTCAGCGCGCTGGCGCGGATGGACTGGCTGTCCTTCAAGGATTGCCATCCCTCCGTGGTGTTGAAAATCAGGTCGATGCCGCCATCGGTGATCCTGTCCACGATGTGCGGACGCCCCTGAGCCACCTTGTTGACGGTTTCGACGGGCAGCCCTTGTTCCTCCAGGTAGCGCGCCGTTCCACCGGTCGCCACGATGGTAAAGCCCATATCCGCAATCTTGCGCGCGGCGGGCAGGATCACGGTCTTGTCGCTGTCCTTCACCGAGATGAACACGGATCCCTGCACCGGCAACATGGTGCCAGCCCCGATCTGCGCCTTGGCAAAGGCGGTGGAGAAATCCTGATCGATCCCCATGACTTCGCCGGTGCTTTTCATTTCCGGTGACAGGATCGGGTCGATTCCGGGGAAGCGGGCGAAGGGGAAAACCGCTTCCTTGACCGCCACATGCTGTATGGCGTTCCGGTCGATCTTCGGCAGGCTTTTCAGCTTCTCGCCGGCCATCACCCGCGCTGCGATCTTGGCGATGGGCGTACCGATGGCCTTGGCGACGAAGGGCACGGTGCGGCTCGCGCGCGGGTTGACCTCGATCAGATAGACCTGCCCGTCCTTCACCGCGAACTGGATGTTCATCAGTCCGCGCACTTCCAGCGCATGAGCAAGAACCTCCGCCTGCCGTTCGATCTCCGCTACAATCTCTACAGGAAGGCTGTAGGGCGGGAGCGAACAGGCGCTGTCGCCTGAATGGACGCCTGCCTCCTCGATATGCTGGAGTACGCCCGCCACGACAACATCGTCTCCGTCGCACAGCGCATCCACGTCCACCTCTATCGCGTCGCGCAGATACTGGTCGATCAACACCGGCGAGTCGCCGGACACCTGAACGGCGGTGGCGATATATTCCTCAAGCTGGGATTGCCCGTCGACGATCTCCATTGCCCGGCCGCCAAGCACATAGCTGGGGCGCATAAGCACAGGATAACCGATCCGGTTGGCGACGGCGATCGCCTCCTCCCGGCTGCGGGCGATGCCGTTAGCCGGCTGCAGCAGACCGAGCTTGTTGATAAGGGCCGCGAACCTTTCGCGATCTTCCGCCAGGTCGATGGCGTCGGGCGAGGTGCCAAGGATCGGAATACCCGCATCCTCCAGCGCCTGCGCCAGCTTGAGCGGCGTCTGGCCGCCAAACTGGACGATCACGCCAACCAGCGTGCCGTTGGACTTCTCGACCTCAAGGATCTCCAGCACATCCTCTGCCGTCAGCGGCTCGAAATACAGGCGGTCGGACGTGTCATAATCAGTAGACACCGTCTCCGGATTGCAATTGACCATGATGGTCTCGTAACCCGCATCCTCCAGCGCGAAGCAGGCGTGGCAGCAGCAATAGTCGAACTCGATCCCCTGCCCGATCCGGTTCGGCCCGCCACCCAGGATGACCACCTTCTTGCGGTCGGACGGCATCGCCTCATTTTCCGGTTCGCCGAAGCTGGGCGCCTCATAGGTCGAATACATATAGGGCGTGCGCGCCTCGAACTCTGCGGCGCAGGTGTCGATGCGCTTGAACACCGGACGCACGTTCAGCTTGTGACGCAGCGCCCGCACCTCATCCTCGGTGATGCCGCCGGTCATCGCGACCACAGCCTCGCGGATCAGGCCCGATCCGCGCGCCACGGCGCGCCGCATGCCGGGACGCAGATTGGCCGACTGCAGCGCCAGCCAGGCGAGCCGCTTATCGGAGAAACCCATCGACTTCAGGCGACGCATACCATCGGCATCCTGCGGCAGACCGTTATCGATAACCTCCTGCTCCGCCTCGACAATCTCCTTGATCCGTTCCAGGAACCAGGGATCATATTTGGCGATGGCGTGCACTTCCTCGACGCTCAGCCCTTCCCGCAAAGCCTGGGCCGCGACCAGCAACCGGTCGGGCGTCGGCAGCGCCAGAGCGGCGATGATGTCATCCTTGGGCGCGCCGACCAGATGGTCGACCACATTGAAGCCCGACAGGCCCGTCTCCAGTCCCCGCAGCGCCTTCTGCATGGACTCATGGATCGACCGGCCAATGGCCATCACCTCGCCGACTGACTTCATGGCGGTGCCCAGCAGCGGCTCGGCGCCCTTGAACTTCTCAAAGGCGAAGCGCGGGATCTTGGTCACGACATAGTCGATGGTCGGCTCGAAACTCGCAGGCGTCGCGCCGGTGATATCATTCTCAATTTCGTCCAGCGTGTAGCCGACGGCCAGCTTCGCCGCGACCTTTGCAATGGGGAAGCCCGTCGCCTTGGAGGCCAACGCAGAGGACCGCGAAACGCGCGGGTTCATCTCGATAACGACCAGGCGGCCATCGGCGGGGTTCACCGCAAACTGGACATTCGACCCGCCCGTCTCGACGCCGATCTCGCGCAGCACAGCGATGCTGGCGTTGCGCATGATCTGATATTCCTTGTCGGTCAGCGTCAGCGCCGGCGCGACGGTGATGGAATCGCCGGTATGGACGCCCATCGGATCGACATTCTCGATAGAGCAGATGATGATGCAATTGTCGTTCCGGTCCCGGACGACCTCCATCTCATATTCTTTCCAGCCGAGCAGCGATTCCTCGATCAGCACCTCGGTCGTGGGCGAAGCGTCGAGACCGGACAGCACGATCTTCTTGAACTCGTCGCGGTTGTAGGCGACGCCGCCGCCGGTGCCGCCCAGCGTGAAGCTGGGCCGGATGATCGCGGGCAAGCCCACGAAGTCCAGCGCGTCCATCGCTTCCTCGATCGTGTGGGCGATGCGCGACTTGGCGCTCTCCAGCCCGATCTTGTCCATCGCGTCGCGGAATTTCAGGCGATCCTCGGCCTTGTCGATGGCGGCGGCGTCCGCGCCGATCATCTGCACGCCATATGCCTCCAGCGTGCCGTCATGCCACAGCGCCAGCGCGGTGTTCAGCGCCGTCTGCCCGCCCATGGTCGGCAAAACCGCGTCGGGCCGCTCCTTGGCGATGATCTTGGCAACGATGTCCGGCGTGATCGGCTCAATATAGGTCGCGTCGGCAAATTCCGGATCGGTCATAATCGTCGCTGGGTTGGAGTTGACCAGGATGATCCGGTAGCCCTCCTCCTTCAGCGCCTTGACCGCCTGCGTGCCCGAATAATCGAACTCGCACGCCTGCCCGATAATGATCGGCCCCGCGCCGAGGATGAGGATGGAGGAGATGTCTGTGCGTTTGGGCATTAGAAATGGCTTTTCCCGAGCTGAATCAGCTTCTCAAAAGCTGCTTTATCAAGACGAATGGTTTGAGAGCATTTCCCAGGAATTTCACGCCCTGGCCGCCCATAAGTATCAATTTGAATGAGCTTTTCTCGACCGCAATCGACTAGACGCACCACGGCTTCGACATCTTCATGAGGTCGCGCATTATCCAATGGCTCAATCTTGAAATCGCGAACCGTCGCCATTGTTTAGCCTTTCGCTAGTCCCGCCACAAACCGCTCGAACAGATAAAAGCTGTCCTGCGGCCCCGGCGAAGCCTCGGGGTGATACTGCACGGAGAAAGCCTTCTTGTCGGTCAGTTCCAGACCGCAATTGCTGCCGTCAAACAGCGAAACATGGGTCGCCTTCGCATTGGCGGGCAGCGTATCCGTATCAACCGCGAAGCCGTGGTTCATGCTGGTGATCTCGACCAGGCCATCCTCCAGCCGCTTGACGGGGTGGTTGGCGCCGCGATGGCCCTGATGCATTTTCACCGTCTTTGCGCCAACCGCAAGGCCGAGAAGCTGGTGGCCAAGGCAGATGCCGAAGATCGGCATGTCCGCCGCCAGCAGCTTCGCGATCACCGGCACCGCATATTCCCCCGTCGCCGCCGGATCGCCCGGACCGTTGGACAGGAACACGCCGGCGGGCTTCAGCGCCATCACCTCGTCATAGGTCGCCGTCGCGGGCAGCACCGTAACCTTGGCGCCAGCCTTCACCAGATTGCGGAAGATATTGTTCTTCGCGCCATAATCGATCGCGACGACATGGGGGCGTTCATCACCTGCCTCGTCCAAGCCATAGCCGAAGCCCAGCTTCCACGGGCCGTCCTTCCACGCGCGGCTTTCCTTGGCCGTCACCTCTATGGCCAGGTCCATGCCCTCCAGCCCCGGCCAAGCCTTTGCCTTTTCCGTCAGCGCCGCGATATCGAAAGCGCCATCCGGGTCATGCGCAATCACCGCATTGGGCGCGCCCTTCACGCGAATCATCCGGGTCAGCGCGCGGGTGTCGACGCCGGAGAGGCCGATGCGGCCCTGTTCCTTCATCCACTGGTCGAACGGCTCGACATTGCGGAAATTGCTCGGCTCGGTCACGTCCTGCCGCACCACACAACCAAGCGCGAAGGGATTGTCCGCCTCCACATCATCCAGATTGGTGCCGACATTGCCGATATGAGGAAAGGTGAAAGTCACGATCTGCCCGGCATAGCTGGGGTCGGTCATGACCTCCTGATATCCGGTCATGGCGGTGTTGAAGCACACTTCCCCCACCGCATCGCCCACCGCGCCGAAACCGCGGCCGAAGATTGCCGTGCCATCCGCCAGAACCAATACCCCCGTGGCTCCCTTGGGCACGGTCGGGGATTTGGCGTCTGCCATGGTCGGGGCGTCCTTTATGCTGCTTTTGCGGTGACCCGGTCTGCTGCGGGTTAAACGGCCGGTCACCTATGCCCGCACGGCCGCAGGGTCAATGCTATTATCGAATCCAATTTCCGGTTATGTCTGTTCCTTTCCGGCAACAGAGGAGCTCCTTCGCCATGATTCGCGACGCCATAAAGGCCGCCCAGATCGCCTCGATGAAGGCGGGGGACAAGGAAAGGCTGGCCGCCGTGCGCCTGATCCTGGCGAAGCTGAAGGACAAGGATATTGAGCTGCGCACCGCCGCCCAGGTGCCGGAGGATGACGCGATCGTCGTCGACGTCCTTCAGAAGATGGCGAAGCAGCGCCGCGAATCGATCACCATGTTCGAAAGCGGCGGCCGCACGGAACTCGCCGCGAAGGAACAGGCGGAGTTGGACGTGATCGAAAGCTTCCTGCCCAGCCAGATGAGCGAGGCGGACACCAAGGCCGCGATCGAGGCGATCAAGGCGGAGGTCGGCGCGGCCAGCCCCAAGGATATGGGCAAGGTCATGGCCGTCCTGAAGGAGCGCCACGGCACTGTGATCGACATGAGCAAGGCGAGTGGACTGGTGAAGGCGGCGTTGAGTTAGGCCTCCCCTTCCGCTTGCGGGAGGCTAGTGGGGTCTTGGGCCAAATTGGTCACAAACCTCCGTTCGTCCCGAGCGAAGTCGAGGGATAAAGCGCCGCGCCCTCGTGTCTCGACTTCGCTCGACACGAACGAAGGTTGGGGCATAATCATCTTATGGTTTTTTGGGTCTACTTCCTCCGCTGCTCGGATGGTCGGTACTATACCGGCCATAGCGATGATCTGGACCGTAGGATCGGCGAGCATCAAACCGGTGGGTTCTGTGATTTCACATCTAAAAGGCTGCCAGTGACGCTCATGTGGACCGAGATGTTCGGTTCGCGGATCGAAGCTTTGGAAATTGAGCGACGCGTGAAGCCATGGTCCCGCGCTAAGAAGGAGGCGCTGATTCAAGGCGACTGGAAAGCCGTGTCTCACTACGCCAAACCGCCGCGCGAGCGTCCCTCAACTTTGCTCGGGACGACCGGGGATAGCGTGTTTCCCTCCCCCCAAGGAAAGGGGAGATTATGAGTCTCACCCCCCAATGGCTCGACGAGTTGCGCGCCCGCACCACGCTTTCGACCCTGATCGGCAAGACCGTGAAGGTCCAAAAGGCGGGCCGCGAATATAAGGCCTGTTGCCCTTTCCATAATGAAAAGACGCCCAGCTTCACGATAAACGACGAGAAGGGCTTCTATCACTGCTTCGGTTGCGGCGCGCATGGGGATGCGATCCGCTGGATGACCGACCAGCGCGGCCTGCCCTTCATGGAGGCGGTGAAGGAGCTGGCCGCAGCGGCAGGGCTGGAGGTCCCCGCCGCCGATCCACGCGCCGCCAAGCGTGCGGAACAGGCGCAGACCCTGCATGACGTGATGAGCGGCGCTCAGGACTGGTTCGTCGCGCAGCTTGACGGCATGGATGGCGGCGAGGCGCGCGATTATCTGAAACGGCGCGGCATCCGCCCCGAAACACAGAAGGCGTTCGGCTTCGGCTATTCCCCCGACTCGCGGGGCAAGCTCAAGGCGGCCCTCACCGCCCATGGCGAACCCCGGCTGATCGAGGCTGGCCTGCTGATCGATCCCGCCGCCAGCGAGCCGGAAGGCAAGGCGGCCAGACGCGAAAGCTATGACCGTTTCCGCGGCCGTTTGATGATCCCTATCCGCGATGCGCGCGGCCGGGTCATTGCGTTCGGCGGCCGTATCCTTGGCGCGGGCGAACCCAAATATCTGAACTCTCCGGACACGCCGCTGTTCGACAAGGGCCGGACGCTCTACAATCTGGATCGCGCCTCGCCCGCCTCGCGCCAGACCGGCCGGGTCATCGTGGTCGAAGGCTATATGGACGTGATCGCCCTGTCCCAGGCCGGTTTTCCCGAAAGCGTCGCGCCGCTGGGTACAGCCCTGACCGAGCATCAGATCGAGCGGCTGTGGAAAATGGTCGAGGTGCCCGTCCTCTGCTTCGACGGCGATTCGGCGGGACAGAAGGCAGCGATCCGCGCGGCCATGCGCGCCCTGCCCCTGCTGCGCCCCGGCCACAGCCTCGGCTTTGCCACCCTGCCGCCGGGGCAGGACCCCGACGATCTTGTGCGCTCCTCCGGCCCTCAGGCATTTGAAGCGGTGCTCAGCGCCGCGGAGCCGCTGGTCGAACGGCTATGGGCTCATGAGGTCGCCGCCGGACCTCTCGATACGCCGGAACAGCGCGCTGGCCTCAAGCAGCGGCTGAACGACATCACGGCCGCCATAGCCCACTCTGACATTCGCGCGCACTACACCCATATCTTCAGGGAACGGCACGACGCCCTGTTCTTCGCCCGCCGTCCTTTCACGCCTCAGCCCCGCCGCAACGAAAGGCGGCCCGCCGATCGCCGCGGACCATGGAAACCGCCCATCGCGCCTGCAACCGATGAGGCCAAGACCATCAGCAATTCGGGACTGGAGGGCCTGCTCCTGCGGGGCGTTGTGGCCGGACTGCTGCGCTATCCGGTTGAAATACGCCATCATGCGGAGGAGCTTTCTCACCTCCGGATAGCCGATGCGCCCCTGGCCGCTCTCATGGAATTGCTGCTGAAATCGGCAATGCGCGAAGAAATTGTTGAAACGGAGGCCCTCCTTACCATATTGGGGCAAGGTGATCTGTATAATATGGCGAAAGGGCTGCTCCGGGCCGACGCGCTGACTTTCACCTTCACCCGAAAACAAGCTGAGCCGGATATCGCGCGTCGCGATCTCCGGGAAGCGATTCGGGTGATGGCGGCCGGGCCGGAGATCGAGGCGGCGTTGGAGCAAGCGACGCGGCGCATGATGGAACTGCTGGACGAGACAACGCTTCTGGAACAACAGAAGTGGCGTCAGATCAAAGCAGACCATGCGCAGCGGCTGGCAGATCTGATGCAGCCAGAGGATATGTTGTGACGCGTCCTTTCAGGGCGCGCGGTTTCAAGGCGAATACATGGCGAGCAAGGCGAACAAGGTTGTTGGTGCGGGTGCAGGCGACGGCGGTGACGAAGGCGGCGATGCGCCCCTGCTGGATCTCAACGAAGCTGCCGTTCGCAAGCTGATCACGCGCGCGAAGAAGCGCGGCTACATCACCTATGACGAGCTGAACGACGCCCTGCCGCAGGACCAGATGTCCTCCGAGCAGATTGAGGACGTGATGTCCGCGCTCAATGACATGGGCGTCAACATCGTCGAGAATGAGGAAGCCGGCGAAGACGGCGAGGACCGGCGTGAGGATGAGGCCGATTCGGTCGATTCGTCCGACGAGGAGGAGGATGACGGCACCTCCCGCGCCGTTACCGAGAAGAAGAAGGAAACGGTCGATCGCACCGATGATCCCGTGCGCATGTATCTGCGCGAAATGGGCGCCGTCGAATTGCTCAGCCGCGAGGGCGAGATCGCCATCGCCAAGCGTATCGAGGCTGGGCGCGACACGATGATTCTGGGTCTGTGCGAAAGCCCGACCACGTTCAACGCCATCATTGAATGGTCCACCGCCCTCAACAACGGCGAAATGCAATTGCGCGAGATCCTTGATCTCGATGCGATGCTTTCGAAGGACCCTGCCCCGGAAAGCCTGGAAGAAGGCGCCGAGGATGATGGCGAGATCAGCGAAAAGACGGCTGGCCCGTCCTTCAAGGAGGAAGAGGAGCCGGAAGAAGAATCCGCTGATTCCGATGAGGACGAGGATTCCATGACCGAGCGCCGGGCGCCGCGCGTGGATGATGACGAGGAGGAGGACAACACTCTCAGCCTCGCCCAGATGGAAGAACAGCTCAAGCCGATGGCGCTTGAGAAATTCGCGACCATCACGGAGATCTTCCGCGCCTTCTCCCGTGCGCAGGAGGCCCGCCTCACTGCGCTCGGCAATGGCGACGTGTTCCCCCAGAAGCAGGAAGACAAATATCAGGAACTGCGCGAGGAGCTGACCGCCCAGGTCGAGAGCGTCCAGTTCCATCAGCAGAAGATCGAATATCTCGTCGATCAGCTTTATGCCTATAACCGCCGCCTGACCGCGCTTGGCGGCCAGATGCTGCGTCTTGCCGAACGCAACAAGGTTCCGCGCAAGGACTTCCTGGACAATTACGTCAATCATGAGCTTGACGAGGGCTGGCTGGAGAAGGTCGCCAAGATCGACAAGAAATGGGCTGCATTCGCTTCTGCGGAGGCCCGCGCCGTCGACCGCATCCGCGCCGAAGTGGGTGAGATCGCCCAGGCGACCGGCATGTCGCTCAGCGAATTCCGCCGCATCGTGAACATGGTGCAGAAGGGCGAGCGCGAGGCGCGCATCGCCAAGAAGGAAATGGTTGAGGCGAACCTTCGCCTCGTCATCTCCATCGCCAAGAAATATACCAACCGCGGCCTGCAATTCCTTGATCTTATTCAGGAAGGCAATATCGGCCTGATGAAGGCAGTGGATAAGTTCGAATATCGCCGCGGCTACAAGTTCAGCACCTATGCGACCTGGTGGATCAGGCAGGCGATCACGCGCTCGATCGCTGATCAGGCCCGGACGATCCGCATCCCGGTCCATATGATCGAAACGATCAACAAGCTGGTGCGCACGTCCCGCCAGTTCCTGCATGAGCAGGGCCGCGAACCGACGCCGGAGGAGATGGCCGAGCGCCTTTCCATGCCACTGGAGAAGGTGCGCAAGGTGATGAAGATCGCCAAGGAACCGATCTCCCTCGAAACGCCGATCGGCGACGAGGAGGATTCGCATCTTGGCGATTTCATCGAGGACAAGAATGCGATCATCCCGGTGGATGCCGCCATTCAGGCCAACCTCAAGGAAACCGTCACCCGCGTCCTTGCCAGCCTCACCCCGCGCGAGGAGCGCGTGCTACGCATGCGCTTCGGCATCGGCATGAACACCGATCATACGCTTGAGGAAGTGGGCCAGCAGTTCAGCGTGACCCGCGAACGCATCCGTCAGATCGAGGCGAAGGCGCTGCGCAAGCTCAAACATCCGAGCCGCAGCCGCAAGATGCGCAGTTTCCTCGACCAGTAGGCGCATATCGGGCCGGACGGAGGCAGGGATCACCCCTCCGTCCGGGCTGAGCCTTTCATAGCCCTGTCCTATTGCGTCCAGCCGGTGTTACCTCCGCCAAATCTCAATTGGCGAGAGGATATTCTCCATGGCTGGCATCCCTGCAAATGGCCGCTCCGCCGCGCTTTTGCGCCGCCGGCGCAATTTGGGCTTTGGCAACCACCCAAGACCCCAGCCCTGCCCCAGACCTGGAAGCGCGGCTGCAACCCGCAACTTCCGCAACTTCGACTGTGCGAAAGAAAAATTGAAGCAATCCAACCCGTGATGCAGCTTCTCTCAACTGTTTGTGTGCCGTTTCGGAACATATTGCCCCACGGCCAAACAGATGAAACAATAAATCCTTATTTATCAGCATATTATACAGCCGTCCAATCCCGCTGCACTGCAACACGAGAATTGAGCGCTTAACCCGCTATTTACCCCCGGCGCATAGTCTAGCCGTTGAATTTCCCGCCCAGCGCAAACGGGCGGCCCAACGGGGTTTGACAATGCAGGACGCGGCAACAATTGGCCGGATTGGCTCGATTTCGGATATTCTGGCGGCGCTCGTCGCTGCGGATGGCACCGGAAGTCACAGCTATCCCGCCGAAGCCCACCCCTCCATGCTCACCCGTTCGCTCGCCAATCTTGCCGACGCCACCCACTATCTGTGCATGCTGCATGGCCGCCAGCCGGGCGTAATTGACCATGCAGCCACCCGCACTACGGAGAATGCGGCGCGCGCCTGGCTGGTCCAGGCGGCTGACGGTTTTGCAACCGAACGCGCTTTTCTGACCCAGGTGACGGTTGCTGTCGGCCCCCTGCCCAGCACCACCGGCCAGAGCGATTCGGAAACGGCTGTGCTGCAACAGCGGCATGCGCTCGACATGCTGGCCCAATCGGATCGCCGCGGCTGCGCCATGGGCGCTGCGATAGCGCTCGTTCTCGACTGGCAGGCTGTACGCAACCTGCTCGACGTGGCCGCCATCCGCTCCGGCGTTGAACCGAAACCCTGCATGCTTCCGCTGGCGCCTGAAACGCTCGCCATCGCGGACGCGATCGCAATGGAAGATGAGGGCATCGCCCGCGCCATGCAGTTCGGCGCGCGCCAGATGCTGCGCCAGCACCGGGGCCTGTGGGACCTGCTCCAGGCGCGCGCATCGGTCCGCGCCAGGGTCTGAACGCCCTCACTCGCTCTCTTGCATCCCCCGGCTTGCATCCCCTGACTTGCTTCCCTAGTCCTGTTTGCATTGCAACACGGGAAACAGAAACAGCATGCGCTTTGAAGGCACCAGCGATTACGTCGTCACAGATGATCTGAAAGTGGCGGTCAATGCAGCCGTGCTGTTGCGCAGGCCGCTGCTCGTGAAGGGCGAACCCGGCACCGGAAAGACCGTTCTGGCGCAGGAAATCGCCAAGGCCGCCGGCGCCCCCCTGATAGAATGGAACGTCAAGTCGACGACGAAGGCGCATCAGGGCCTGTATGAATATGACGCGGTCGCCCGGCTGCGTGATGGTCAGCTTGGCGATGCGCGGGTTCACGACATCGCCAACTATATCCGTAAGGGGAAGCTTTGGGAGGCGTTTACGTCCCCCGCGCTGCCTGTCCTGCTGATCGATGAGATTGACAAGGCGGACATCGAATTTCCGAACGACTTGTTGCAGGAACTCGATCGCATGGCTTTCCACGTCTATGAGACGGGCGAGACCATTCAGGCGGCCGAGCGTCCGATCGTCGTCATTACTTCGAATAATGAGAAGGACCTGCCGGACGCCTTCCTGCGCCGCTGCTTCTTCCATTATATCAAATTCCCTGACCGGGAGACGATGCAGAACATCGTCGATGTCCATTTCCCCGGCATTCAGAAGATCCTGGTCAGCAAGGCCCTCGATATCTTTTACGAGATACGGGATGTGCCCGGCCTGAAGAAGAAACCTTCAACCAGCGAACTGCTCGACTGGCTGAAACTGTTGCTGGCGGAGGACATGCCGCTGGATGTTCTGCAATCGCAGGACCCGGCCAAGGCGATCCCTCCCTTGCATGGCGCGCTGCTGAAGAATGAGCAGGACGTGATGATGTTTGAACGGCTGGCCTTCATGGCGCGCCGCAAGGTCTGACGGGGAGGTTCGGGGCATGCCGCATGGAGCTGGATGCCTGTGCGGCGCTGTGCGGATCGCCATAGACGCCGAACCGATGGCTGCGCGCATGTGCTGGTGCCGTCTGTGCCAATATCTTGGCGGTGGCAGCGCCACGGTGAATGTGTGCTTCCCGTCGGACAAGGTCTCTACTCAGGGCGAAGTCAGATGGCATGAGAGCGTCGCGGACAGCGGCAACGCCATGCGCCGGGGCTTCTGCCCGGCTTGCGGCACGCCTTTGTTCAGCATCGCCGAATCGCGGCCACATCTCACTTTCATCCGTGCGGGGGCGCTGGACGATCCGGGCCTGATCGCTCCGCAGGCGGTGATCTGGACGCAGGCCGCTCCCGAATGGGCCTGCCTTGACCCTGAATTGCCTCATTATGAGGCCCAAATACCTCCGGTCGCCTGAAAGCAGGCATCCTTACCCTTGCATAATGGGGGATCGCGTGTGATCCTCCCTGCATAACGCCGCGAAGACGGCGCGTCCTAAGGGGGAGGTGCCGAATGCGTCTTGCCATTTTGTCTTTTCTTCTGGCGATGGCCCTTCCGGCCACTGCTCATGCCGTTGCGCCTGATGCCGATGATGGCGCGTGGCGCGTCGATGCGGATAGTCTGCGGGTCACGGCGGCGGGGATCGCCATTCCCCAATCGGCAGGCAATCTCAGCCTGATCAAATCCGGCGAGATTTCCGATCAGGGCGCTGGTCTGGACAATTATGCGCAATTCGCGTCCGCTGATGGCGTAGTGCAGGCAACGGCATATATCTACATGCCCAGCTATGCCGATGCCGCCATATCATCTTACATGACCGACAAGGCGATCCATGAACGCTTCGGCCCGGATACGCGCCGCACCGCCTTTGACGTGACATCTGCAGGTCAGCACAGCAACACAGCGATCCGTTCCGTCTACAGCGGCGCCGATGGGCAATTGGTGACTGAAGCGGCGTTCATTCACGCAGGGCGCTGGATGATCAAATTGCGCGTCACCGGACCAACCGAGCGCATGCAGGATGTCAATTCAGGCATGAACTCTCTCCTCGCCGGTCTCCGGTTTGAGGGCGACGCATCTCCTCGCCCGGCTATGGCCCGGCAAATCGCTTCATGCCCCATGGCTGACGGTCCGGGCGCACATGTTGTTGCGGACCGCTCCTCTGGCGCAGCCGGCATGACCGATCTGCCTTTCCCCAGGGATGGAGAGGATAATGTCTGCGTTCGCGGAACCGTTCAGGTTGGCGACGCCAGCTACGACATGCTGCAGGCCGTGGGCAGCGGCGACGCTTCGCCGGTGCTGATCCCGCTGGACGACGCAGGCAAGATCATGCGGTTTGACCGGCTTCCGGCAGGCGGCGGATACCGGCTTTCCGTGCATCAGGTTGGCCGCACCGACGTCTACAGCGCCTATGATCGCCTGCCCACCACAAAACAAATCGCGGCGATCATAGATGGCAGCGATCGGAAGGGCGCGACGATGCTTCTCAGTGCGGCGCATGCTGCCGATGGCAGGGTAACGGTCAGCAAACAGGCGAACCGCTGAGCGCTTTGGGTCGGATAAGCTGGCGTCAGATCAGGTAGCCGACCTCGTAAAGCCCCCATCGCCGACCGCCGAATTCCAACGGCACGAATACGCTGCGTAGCGCCCTGTATCGCCCTTCGCCCAGATCCTGGCGATAGGTGAACAGAAAGAAATCGCCGTCGCTGTCGAGCGCCCGGCGGGTCTGCCCATCCATGAATATCTGCCGATTACGGGCATTTTCCAGATTCCATAGCCTGTCTCCCTGCCTTTGGGGCTGGCTGCGGGCGCTGATATGGGTCGGCAGGAAACCGTTCATGTCGACAAGGCAGCACCCGACGACGGCCGGGTCCAGCGCCGTACGACGGTCCAGCAGGGCGCGCAGACGCAGGTCCGCAAAGTCCACGAAATCCGTCAGATATTGGATCGGATCGCTTCCCGGCACTTTACGGTAGCGCGTGTCGAACAGGGCTTCGGCGGTAAGATGCCCGGAATCCAGCGCATCTCCGATCAGCGCCGCAACTTCCTCCGCGCCTTCCTCGGCCATTGCGATATATTTGCTGTTGCGGGTGCGTACGCCGCCATGGGCGACGCGGTTCAACATGGTGTTGGCCGTGCTTTCCAGTTCGTCGAGCCGGCCAAGCGCATGATTGACCTGCACCGCGCTTTCGCATGCCGACCGGCTGAACTCGTCCAGACCCGCGCGAAGGGACTCGACATCTTCCCCTGCTTCCTCGGTGCAACCGGCGATGGCGTGGGACCGCTGCTGAAATTGCGTCACCAGCGAGGATACTTCCGTCATCATCGTACGCATGTCGTCAATATGGATGCCCGCTTCCCGGCCACGCACGATGTTGGCCTCGACCCCGCTCATCAATCCGCGCGCATTGCTGTCCAGTTGATCGAGTTTTTCCCGAACGGATCGCGCGGATTCGCCCGCCTGGGCCGCAAGGCGCCGTATTTCATCGGCGACCACCGCAAAACCCTGGGTCGCCTCGCCGCCCCGCGCAGCCTCGATCGCGGCATTCACGCCTAGCATGCGCGTCTGGTGCGCGATCGCGCCAAGCTCTTCGGAAATACCGCCGACAGCCTCGATCACGGCCAGAAAATTGCGCAGATGCACTTCTAGGCCCGTCACATGCGCGATCAGCCCGGCAACTTCGTCAAGAGACAATGCTGCCGCGTCATTGCCTTCGGCGATGATGCGTTCCGCCTTCTGCGCGGTCACCCGCAGTTCCAGAGCCGCCACGCCGCTCTCCGCCTGATTGGCGGAGAGCGCCTCCATCTTGCTTTGCAGTCTGGCGAGATGCGCTGCGTCCGACTGTATCCGCTGGTCGATCTGCGCCAGAAAACCGGCGGCCTCGCTGCATTGCAGCGATATCTCCGCCGACTGTTCCCCCAATTCGGCTAAAAGCTCTTGCTTTTCCAAGTGCGCCCCAAGCGAATGCCCCATAATGGATACTGCCCCATTAATGATGCATTGCAAGAATTAATGTTGCGTTGCAGTGACGTCGCGTTTCTGGCGTTTGTATTTATCCACCGCTAGGCTGAGGCGATGACCGAACCAGCCTCGCTCTTTTCCCTCGGCATGACGCGCTTTGCGAAAGTGCGCAGGGACCTTGAAGCCGTCGTGGTTCAGGGTCGCGTCGCTTCTGGCTGCTACGAATTTCTGCTTTTCGGTTTCAAACAGGGCTGGGCCTGCCTGTTTGGCGGATTGATGCTGGCGCTGTTGCTCGGCACGCATTTTTTCTACCCCGCCGATTTGCCGCTCCATCGCTATGATTTCCTGACCCTTGCGGCGGTCGGCATCCAGGCGCTCATGCTCCTGTTGCGGCTTGAAACGCTCCGCGAAGCGTGGGTGATCTGCACATTCCATGTCGTCGGCACGGTTATGGAACTGTTCAAGACCGCAGCCGGTTCGTGGATATATCCAGAGGCCAGCCTGCTGCATATCGGGCCGGTCCCGATGTTCTCCGGCTTCATGTATGCGGCGGTCGGCAGCTATATCGCCCGTATCTGGCGCATCTTCGACTTCCGCTTCACCGGCTATCCGCCGCGCTGGACCACCATCCTCCTGGCTGCCGCCATTTATGTGAACTTCTTCGCGCACCATTGGCTGCCGGACCTCAGGCTTGGCCTCTTTGCGTTCGCGATCTTCCTGTTCCGGCGCACGACGATATGGTTCACCCCGTTCCGCCGCGCCCGCGCCATGCCGCTGCTCGTTGGATTCTTCCTGGTTGCGCTGTTCATCTGGTTCGGAGAGAATATTGGCACCTTCGCCAACGCCTGGACCTATCCAGACCAGAAGGATGGATGGCACCTGGTGTCGATAGGAAAATTGGGTTCCTGGTATTTGCTGATGATCATTTCGTTCGTTCTCGTATCGCTGATACATGCCGCCGCCCCAAGCGAGGCCAGCATTAAGCCGGTATCGGCCTGATCGATGTTTCTCGACTTTCTCGACGAATTGCGCGCCGCCGGCATCCCTGCGGGCGTCAAGGAGCATCTGGTGCTGCTGGAAGCGCTTGAGCGCGACGTTATCGAACGGAATCCGGAGGAATTTTATTATCTCGCCCGCGCGACCTTCGTGAAGGATGAGAGCCTGATCGACCGCTTTGACCAGGTGTTCGCCAAAGTGTTCAGGGGCCTGGAGGGCAATTATGGCGTGGCCACGCAGGATATCCCGGAAGAATGGCTGAGGGCCGTCGCGGAAAAATTCCTGTCTCCAGAGGAAATGGAGAAAATCAAATCCCTGGGATCATGGGATGAAATCATGGACACGCTGAAAAAACGGCTTGAGGAGCAGCAGGGCAGGCATCAGGGCGGCAACAAGTGGATCGGCACTGGCGGCACCTCTCCTTTCGGCAATGGCGGCTACAATCCCGAAGGCGTTCGGATCGGCGGAGAAAGCACGCACAAACGCGCGATAAAGGTGTGGGAACAGCGCGAGTTCCAGAATCTCGACAACAGCAAGGAACTGGGCACCCGCAACATCAAGATAGCGCTACGCCGCCTGCGCCGTTTCGCGCGGGAAGGCGCCGCAGACGAACTCGACCTGGACGAGACGATCCGCGGCACAGCGCGGCAGGGCTGGCTCGACATCCGCATGCGCCCGGAACGCCACAATGCCGTGAAGCTACTGCTCTTCCTCGACGTCGGGGGGTCGATGGACCCCTTCATAACCTTGTGCGAGGAGCTGTTTTCCGCTGCGACGGCGGAGTTCAAAAATCTCGAATTTTTCTACTTCCATAACTGCCTGTATGAAGGCGTGTGGAAGGATAATCGCCGCCGGTTCAACGAGCGGATGCTGACCTGGGACATTCTTCACAAATATGGCCATGACTATAAGGTCGTCTTTGTCGGCGACGCAGCCATGTCTCCCTATGAAATCACCCATCCCGGCGGGTCGGTCGAACATTTCAATGAGGAATCAGGCGTAACCTGGCTCAACCGGGTGACGAACACCTATCCCGCAACGGTCTGGCTGAACCCCAGCGCGCAGGAGCATTGGGGCTATAGCCAGTCCACACGCCTGATCCGGGAACTGCTGAACGACCGCATGTATCCGCTCACCCTCGCCGGGCTGGAAGCGGCGATGAAGGAGCTTACCCGCAAGCGGTGATGGGTGGTTAGCTAATTTGGGTGGCAAGCTAACATATCCCCGATTTCGTCATCCCGGACTTGATCCGGGATCCATGAGCGCTGGCGCTTGTGCCGTCACGCCAGCATGGAGCCAATAGATCCCGCATCACGTGCGGGATGACGAAGGGGTGGTTAGCTGCCTCATCTATTCCATGACTCGTCATTCCCGCGAAAGCGGGAACCCATCTCGCCTCCCACGCCTTATGTGCCCAAGGCGTGTTGGGTCCCCGCTTTCGCGGGGATGACGGAAAAGGGTGGATAGGAGACAGTCTGCTGTGAGTCCTTTAACTACGAACTCAGACGTTCAATCGGCTTGAAAAGCCTCAAATGCGAGGTCGCCAAGGTCGGCATGTTCAGACGGCGAGATAGGCCGCCCCATTTCATCTGACAGCCTATATGCCTGCTGCCGCCCTCCAAGTGAGGCTTCGCCAGCAAGGCCCATCAACAAAGTGTAGAACGTGTCGGTAAGAGCCGCGTCGAGCGCGGCGATCACATTACGACGCTGTTCCGAGTTCAACTGTGCTGCGTCGAGGTGCTGCCCGACAATCGTGCCTGCGGATGCATCGCTGAACATGGCGAGCAATGCATCTCGCTCTTCCTTGCATGCTCTGACAAATTCTCGCGCAGCCAACTTCAATCTCCCCATGACTCTGAATTTACGACCGCTTTGAGGCATAAGGGGAATAGCTTGGGAATGACAATGAATGGTCGTTAGCCGTCATACTCTCTGAGGTCGCAACGCACACTCATATCGATGCCCTGAACGCCTGTCCTACATCCCCCGCCCCATGCTCTACTCCCCCGCATGGAACAATATCCAAAACCCGCTGACCAAAACCGCCTGCCCGGCGCCGAACCGGGCCGCACCTGTGACTCACCCGCGACCCGGGTGAGACCAACATGCGACGCAACCGCGACGCAGATGCGACGTAAGTGCGACGCAACCGGGACTTACATGAGACTCAAGTGCGACGCACATGAGACGCAAGTGAGACGCACATGGGACGTAAGTGGGACGTAAGTGGGACGCATATGGGACGTACATGCGACCTACATGGGACTTTAGTGAGACCTACATGCGACTTTCCGGGCAAAATCCGGTCAAAACGCATCAGAACCCGCAACTTCCGCAACTTCGTTGGATTTGCCGAATGAATGAGCGGATTCCGGCTCCACCACCGCCCCGTCAATGCGGCGCGAAAACAACGCCGCCCGTCATCGGCGCGGCCACGCCCGTCGTCCCCGGAAAACTGATCGGCAGACCATGAAGTCGACGGACCGCCATATAGGCGAATCCCTCCGCCTCGACGCTGTCGCCATTCCAGCCCAGATCGTCGCCGGACGACACGGCTATGCCGGTCGCCTCCTCCAGCATCCGCATCATGGTGCCATTGTGCCGTCCACCCCCGGCGACGAAAATCGCCTTGGGCCGCTCTGGCAACAGGCGGATACCCCGCGCCACGGACTGCGCCGTAAAGGCGGTCAGCGTCGCCGCCCCATCGGCAAGGCCGAGGCCGCGCACGGGATCGATCGTGAACTCCTCCCGGTCGATGCTCTTGGGCGGCGGCGCGTCGAACCAGGGGTTGTCGAGCATCGCGCCCAGCACGGCTGCGTCGACACGCCCGGACGCCGCGACAAGGCCGCCCTCGTCATAGGGCATGTTCCCCTCCGCCTGCATCCAGTTGTCGATGAGCCCGCTCGCCATGCCGGTGTCGAAAGCAATCAGCGCGCCTTCATCCCCGATAAACGTGACATTCGCCACGCCCCCCAGATTGAGGATCGCCACGGGTTTCGCCAGATCATAGGCCAATGCCTGATGATAGACGGGCAGTAACGGCGCCCCCTGTCCCCCTGCCGCCACATCCGCGCTCCGCAGATCGCCGACAACCGTAATGCCAAATGCGCCCGCCAGAGCGGCTCCGTCCCCGACCTGCCAGGTCCAGCCACGATCGGGCTTGTGCGCCACCGTATGCCCGTGAAAGCCGATGACGCCGATCTCCTCCGCCATCCGCCCGCTCCGCCCCAACAGGTCGGCGACCGCCTGCACATGCAGCTCGGTCAGCTCCTCCTGCACGGAGGCGATCAGCGGCTCAAATCCCGGCGCGTCCATCGCCATCGCCCGCTGGCATGTCTCCGCCAGACGCATGCGGAATCCGTCCTCATACGCCATCGCATGAAAGGCGAGCGATTCGGCGATTCCCTCCCCGTCCGTGCGGATCAACGCCGCGTCGATCCCGTCCCGCGATGTCCCAGACATCAAACCGATGGCCAACATGCTACCCAAGCGCAAATCCCCATGTTATGCGCCGCCCGCCATGACGACATTCACATCCGATCTTCTGCGCTTACTCGACACGCGCGGCTATATCCACCAGATCACCGACGCGGAGGCGCTGGACGCGCTCGCGACGCGCCAGATCGTGCCCGGTTATATAGGGTTCGATCCCACCGCGCCGTCGCTGCATGTCGGCAGCCTCGTTCAGATCATGATGCTCCGCCGCATGCAGCAGGCGGGGCACAAGCCTATCGTGCTGATGGGCGGCGGCACCGGCAAGATTGGCGATCCCAGCTTCAAGGACGAGGCGCGCAAGCTCATGACGGGCGACGTGATCGCTTCGAACGTCGCCAGCATCAAGCGCGTTTTCGAGAAGTTCCTGACCTTTGGCGACGGCCCGTCCGACGCAATCATGCTCGACAATGCCGACTGGCTCGACAAGCTGGAATATATCCCCTTCCTGCGGGATATCGGGCAGCATTTCTCCGTCAACCGCATGCTGAGCTTCGACAGCGTAAAGACCCGGCTCGACCGGGAACAGTCGCTGAGCTTCCTCGAATTCAACTACATGATCCTCCAGGCTTATGATTTTCTGGAGCTTTCTCGCCGTTCGGGCTGCCGCCTGCAAATGGGCGGGTCGGATCAATGGGGTAATATCGTCAACGGCATCGAACTGTCGCGGCGGGTTGACGGGACGCAGGTGTTCGGCCTGACCACACCGCTGATCACCACGGCTGATGGCGGCAAGATGGGCAAGACCATGAACGGAGCGGTCTGGCTCAATGCCGACGCCCTGCCGTCCTACGACTATTGGCAATTCTGGCGGAATACGCAGGATGGCGATGTGGGGCGCTTCCTGCGTCTATTCACGGATCTGCCGCTGGATGAGATCGCCCGGCTGGAAAAGCTGGAAGGCGCAGAGATCAACGACGCCAAAAAGATTCTCGCTGATGCCGCCACGGCCCTCGCCCATGGGTCCGATGCGGCGGAGATTGCCGCCGAAACGGCGCGAAAAACCTTTGAGGAAGGCTCGTCCGACGCGAACCTCCCGACCGTCAGCCTCGGTGCTGAGGGGCTGACCGTGGTGCAGGCCAATGTGGCTCTGGGTTTCGCGGTTTCGAACAAGGAAGCCCGCAGAAAGCTGGCTGAAGGCGCCATCCGGGTCAATGGTTCGGTCGTGACCGACCCCACCTTCACGCTTTCCGCAGGGGATAAGGTGAGCTTCGGCGCCAAAAAACATGGTCTGGTCACAAGCTGATAGAAGGCGATGCGTTAACCACTTTCCATCACGCTGTTGCAGCATTCTTCCTGTAACCCTTTGGTTCGGGTTGAAAAAAACAGGGTGGTGCAAGTGGTCGGACCAATGCGTGGCGCAGCGGCGAAGAATCCCAGTGAATTACGCCGGGCAGAGCGGGAATTGGTTGATTTCGGCACCAAGGCCGCCTTGCGCGGGCTCATGCACGAGATACGGGTGATCAACATCTCCGCTCTGGGCTTGATGGCCCGGATCGACGCCGATGTGCGCAAGGGCGATAAGCTGATTATAGAATTGCCGCATGTCCGCACCGTGGACGCGATTGTGCGCTGGGTAGAGGACGGCCGGATCGGGACGGAGTTCGTAAATCCAGTGGCTCAGGCCGACTATGCGCTGATGCTGGTATCTATACCGAAGCGCCAAACCGCTTGGTGAACTCCTCGTCATTGTCCTGAAGCTGCCGCCTGCGCGGCAAGGCTTCCGGCATCTCCCTGCGCAGAAATTCCATGACCGCCTCACGCACTTCACAGCGCAGGTCGAATGCCACTGCGGCGTTCCGCGCGCTCAGCAAGCCGCGTAGCTCCAGCGCATCCGTGCGATGTTCCGTGACCTGTACGATCGCCACCCGCTTGTCCCATCGCGGATTGGCCTGCGTTACCTCCACAAACTTCCGGCGAATGCGGCCCACGTCGGCGGTGGGATCGACATGGAAAAACACTGTGCCCAACAGGTCGCTGGTCTGGGTTGTCCAGTTCTGGAAGGGCTTTTCCAGAAAATAGGAAACCGGCACGATCATCCGCCGATCGTCCCAGATGCGTATGATGACATAGGTAAGGCGGATATCCTCGACCCGCCCCCATTCTCCCTCCACGATAACCACGTCATCCAGCCGGATCGGCTCGGAGAACGCCATCTGGATACCAGCGATCAGGTTCTTCAGCGCCGGTTGCGCCGCTGCGCCCACGGCGAGGCCCGCAAGACCAGCCGACGCCATCAGCGTCACGCCGACCGTGCGAACGCCGGGAATGGCGATCAGCATCAGCGCGACGACGATAAAACCCGTCACAAACTGCATGATGCGGTAAAGGATGCGGACGCGCGTATGGCGCCTGCGCGCCTTCAGATTATCCTCAACGCTGATGTCGCTTTTCATTTCGACGATCTGCCGCCCCGCCTTCAGCAAACGCAGCGCCAGCCAACCAATCAGCAAGGCAAGAATCATCTTCGACCCGATGGACCAGACGCTCCCGATACGCGGCCCAAGCGTTAGTGGCTGCAACCCCGCCGCCAGCGCCAGAAGCACAGCAAGCCAGCGCGTCGGCTGCCGGACCGCAGCCACGAGTATATCGTCACTTTCGCTCTTGCCGCGGCGCGCGAGCCGGGTCGCCACGGCGAAAAATGCCCAATGAATGGCGAAGGCGACCGCGACGGACGCGCCGATCGACAGCGCGGCGGCGGGAGAGATGCCAGAGAAGCTCAGGTCAGTAACGGGATTGGCCATGACCGGCCAACGCAATATGATCCGGTTTGTTTCGCAGATGCAGCATTTCGTCGTGGAAAGGGCGCGCTATGGCAGATGTCGTCGCCTGTCCTACACACGGCCGCATATGATAGCCGTCCGTCCATGACCATAGACCAGACCAAGGCCCATCGGTTCACGATAAAGCAGGGAAAATTGCGCAATCGGGCAATGGGAAGCCGGCGTAGCTCTGTTCTGTTTGCGCGAAGTTGCGGGATCAATGGATACCCGCAACTTCCGCAACTTCGGTCCGCCACGGGAGAGAAAAATTCCAGAAAAACGGGCTTGTGCGGTTGGTCGCTGCGATCCGGGAAGGAAGCTGTTCGGCGAAAGGGCGGAACGCTAACCGCTCCGCAACAACCCCACCGCCGCATCCCGCTCAAACAGGTAAAGACAGGTCCTCGCCGCCTGCCCGCGCCCGGAATCCAGTCCGCCGTCCCTATCGATCAGCAGCCGCGCATCGTCCCGCGCCAGATCGATCAGCGCTGCGATCTGCTCCGGGTTCGCCAGCCGGAACTGCGCTTCGCCTGACTGCCTCGTCCCCAGCAATTCTCCGGCGCCGCGCAATCTCAGATCTTCCTCGGCGATCCGGAAGCCGTCATTGGTCTCCCGCATCAAGGCCAGCCGCGCCCGCGATGTCTCGCCCAGCGCGCCGCCGCGCAGCAGCAGGCATACGGACGGCTTGTCGCCCCGCCCCACCCGGCCCCGCAACTGGTGCAACTGGGCCAGCCCGAACCGGTCCGCCCCCTCTATGATCATCAGAGTTGCATTCGGCACATCCACGCCGACCTCGATCACAGTGGTCGCCACCAACACCTTTGTCCGATTGCTGGCAAAGGCATCCATCACCATATCCTTCTCCGGCCCCTTCATCCGCCCGTGAACAAGTCCAATGGCATCGCCAAACCGCATGCGCAGGCTCTCCGCCCGCGCTTCGGCGGCCGCCTGATCGCTGTTCTCGCTTTCCTCCACCAGCGGGCACACCCAATAGGCCTGCCCGCCGGTTGCGATATGACGGCCGAGCGCTTCAACAACTTCGTCCAGGCGCGACGCCGAAAGGACTCTCGTTTCAATCGGCTGCCGGCCAGGCGGCATCTCGTCCAGCCGGGATACCTCCATCTCGCCATAATAGGTCAGCGTCAGCGTGCGTGGAATCGGGGTCGCCGTCATCACCAACAGGTGCGGGGTCAGTTCGGCCTTGGCCGTCAACATCATGCGCTGCGCGACGCCAAAGCGATGCTGCTCGTCAATTACGGCCAGCGCCAGGTTGCGATACTGTACCGCCTCCTGAAATATTGCGTGCGTGCCGACCAGGATGTGAATGCTGCCATCGGCCAGCCCCATCAGGGTCGCTTCCCGCGCCTTTCCTTTCTCCCGCCCCGTCAGAATGGCGATATTGACGGGCAAACCGGCCAACATCTTCTGCAGGGTGGCGAAATGCTGCCGGGCCAGAATCTCCGTCGGCGCCAGCATCGCCCCCTGGGCGCCCGCCTCGACCGCGTTCAGCAAGGCCATCAGCGCGACAAGGGTTTTGCCCGATCCGACATCTCCCTGCAGCAATCGGAGCATCGGCGTGGCCTGCACCATATCGCCCTCGATCTCGCCGATCGACCGCCGCTGGGCACCCGTCGGCGCAAAGGGCAGTTTCAGCAGGGATCGCAAACGCCCGTCGCCCTGCACCGGCATGCCCCGCCGTTTGCGGGACGATGCGCGCACCAGCATCAGCGCCAGTTGTCCGGCGAATATCTCGTCATAGGCAAGGCGCGCCTTTGCTGTCGCATCGGCCGGGTCCTTATGCGCCCGCGCCAGTGCTTCATGCCAACCGGGCCAGTCCCTGTGAGCAAGCACGCTCGGCTCGATCCATTCGGGCAGTTCCGGCGCGCGCTGCAACGCCTGGGCGGCCAGTTCCCGCATCCGGTTGTTGGTCAGCCCCTCCGACAGACCGTAAACCGGTTCCCGCTCCGGGATATCCTTCGCTTCATCGGTGGGCAGCACATGGTCCGGATGCACGATCTGCAAATCCTGCCCATACAGGTCGAGCTTTCCGGAAACGAAACGCGGCTCACCGATCGGCAGCAATTTGCGTGGCCAGCCACTATTCCGTCCGAAGAAGATCAGCGAAACATAATTGCCTTGGCTGTCCGTTGCATGGACCCGGAAAGGCGCGCGAGTGCCGCCGCTTGCCTTATACTCCACTGGCGTCAGCACAATGCCGATAATCCGTCCCGCGTCGGCCATATCCAGCGTGTCGGTCAGTTTCCGGTCGACCCAACTGATGGGCAGGTGAAACGCCACATCTACTGCCCGCGCCAATCCCAACCGCTCCAGCGGACGCGCCAAAGCCGGGCCGACCCCCTTCAGGGCCGAAATTTCGGCAAACAGCGGATTGAGTATGTCGGGTCGCATGGCTATCTCGCCACTATCGCAGCCCGCGGGGTCCATGCAAATGGCCGCGGGCCAATTTCTCGTGCCCGCTCTGGGCCAGCAAGGATGTTCATGGAAGACAATCCGCGCCTCCGCCGACTGCGCTTTCGCGCCTGGCATCGCGGCACGAAGGAAGCCGACCTGATGGTGGGCGGCTTTTTCAATCGTTACGGCACAGGCTGGGACGAAGCGGAAATCGCCTGGTTCGAGCTGTTTCTGGAGGAGCAGGATGTCGACATCATGGCCTGGGGCCTTGGCACCCAACCGGTGCCGGCGCAGTTTGAAGGGCCGATGATGGATGCCTTTCGAAAACTTGACTTCATCCAGATAGAACCGTGAGCTTGCGCAAACGCCCGTGACCGACCTGCAGAAAATCATCAAGGCCAAGACACCGCTTACCTTGTCCGGCGTCCCGGCGGGGTTTCAGCCATGGATGCTGGCGGACATTGCCCGCGCCGCTCCAGGCCGTACCGTATTCGTCGCGCCAGACGAACAATTGATGCAGGCCATTGCCGACACGGTTCATTGGTTCGCGCCGGAACTGGACGTCATCCGCATTCCTGCCTGGGACTGTCTTCCCTACGATCGCGCCTCGCCCTCTCTGCGCGCGGCGTCGGAGAGGCTGGCGGGGCTTCATGCGCTGCAGACCGCACAGCGCGGACCGCAACTCGTTCTTACGACGATCAACGCGCTCACCCAGCGCACCCTCACCCCCTTCCGTATCCGGCAGTTGGTGGCACGGCTCGCGCCGGGTGAACGGATCGCAATCGACAAGCTGGCGCAACTGCTGCAGGCGAACGGCTATGTCCGCACGGATACGGTCCATGATGCGGGCGAATATGCCATTCGCGGCGGTATTGTTGATCTGTACCCCGGCGGTGAGCCGCAGCCATTGCGGCTCGACTTTTTCGGGGATGAAATTGAAACCGTTCGCCGCTTTGATCCGTCGACCCAGCGCACAACCGAAAATGTCGAAGGCTTTGTCCTGCTTCCGGCTTCGGAGGCCCTGCTCGATGAGGAAAGCATCAAGCGGTTTCGCAGCCGCTATCGCGAGACTTTTGGCGCAACCGCCACCGGAGATCCCCTTTATCAGGCAGTGAGCGAGGGCCGGCGGCTGGCGGGCATGGAGCATTGGTTGCCCTTGTTCGAGGAGCGGCTGGTGCCGATGTTCGAACATCTGGGCGAGCATACCGTCTATGTGCGCGATCATGGCGTAACAGGCGCAGCGGAAGCCCGTTTCGAGGCGATCAGGGATTATCACGCCAACCGGCTGGAGGCCCGTTCCGCCAACCCCGGAGCATATCGTCCGATCGACCCCGCCCTGCTTTACCTTGGCAGCGGCGAGTGGGAGGATGCTGTCCGCACCCACGCCATCCATATCACTTCGCCATTCCACGAGCCGGAAAGCGACAGGGTGCTCGACTTCAGCGTCGACAGCGCAAGGGATTTTGCGCCGGAACGCGCGCAGAACGTCAATATCTATGAGGCTGTGGCGAAGCATCTCGCTTCCCTGCGTCTTGGCACCAAAAAAATTGTCATAGCCAGCTATTCGGGGGGTGCGCGAGACCGCCTGACAGGTCTTCTTGCTGATCATGGCGTGAAGAAGATGGTGGAGGCCAACGGTTGGCAGCAGGCGCTAGGGGCCGCCGCCTCCGGGAATGTCGCCCTGGTCGTCCTGCCGCTCGATCACGGTTTCACGGCACCTGATGTCGCGCTGCTCACCGAACAGGATATGTTGGGCGACCGGCTCGTGCGCCGCGCCAAGCGCAAGAAAAGCGCTGACGCATTCCTGCAGGAATTGGCGACCCTCACTCCTGGCGATCTTGTCGTTCATGCGGACCACGGTATCGGCCGCTATGACGGCATCATGTCGATCCCGGTCGGCAATGCGCCGCACGACTGCGTGGCGCTTGGCTATGCGGGCGGCGACAAGCTCTATGTTCCCGTTGAAAATCTTGATGTTCTGTCCCGTTACGGCTCGGAAACGGACGGCGTCGCCCTGGACAAGCTGGGCGGAGAGGCGTGGCAGCGCCGCAAGGCGAAGATGCGCGAGCGCATCCGGGAGATCGCGGGAGAGTTGCTCAAGACGGCCGCAGCCAGAGCGCTTCGCCCCGCACCGGTCGCCGAACCCGACGCCTCTGGATATCCAGCTTTTATCGATCGTTTCCCCTATCAGGAAACCGACGATCAGGACCGCGCCATCGCGGATGTCTTAAGTGACCTTGGCGAGGGCAAGCCGATGGACCGCCTGGTCTGCGGCGATGTCGGATTCGGCAAGACAGAGGTGGCCCTTCGCGCAGCCTTCGTTGCGGCGATGGCCGGGATGCAAGTCGCGCTCATCGGTCCGACCACCCTTCTCGCCCGCCAGCACTTCAACAATTTCGAGGAACGCTTCAAGGGCTTCCCGCTCAAGGTTGGACGGCTTTCCCGTCTTGTCCCGGCTGCCGAGGCGAAAGCAGTCAAAGAGGGATTGGCGGACGGCACGCTTGATATCGTTGTAGGCACCCACGCCTTGCTGACCAAGGGACTGGAGTTCAAACGCCTGGGTCTCGTCATCGTCGACGAGGAGCAACGCTTCGGCGTTACCCACAAGGAACGGCTCAAGAGCCTGAAGACCGATGTCCATGTGCTGACGCTCACCGCCACGCCCATCCCCCGGACCCTGCAAATGGCGATGTCGGGCCTGCGCGAACTTTCCGTCATTCAGACCCCGCCGGTCGACCGCCTCGCCGTCCGTACCTATGTCATGCCGTGGGACGGCGTTGTTATCCGCGAAGCGCTGCTGCGGGAACATTATCGCGGCGGCCAGAGCTTCTTCGTTGTCCCCCGCATCGCCGACCTGCCCGACATCGAAGAATTTTTGCGTAACGAGGTGCCTGAAGTGCGGCCCATCGTCGCCCATGGACAAATGTCTGCCGGCGAAGTCGAGGAACGCATGTCAGCCTTCTACGACAAGCGCTATGATGTGCTCCTCTCGACCACTATTGTTGAAAGTGGGCTTGATATCCCAAGCGCCAACACGCTCATCATCCACCGCGCCGACCGTTTCGGGCTTGCTCAGCTTTATCAGCTTCGCGGCCGGGTCGGCCGGTCGAAAACGCGCGCCTATGCGTACATGACCACACCGGCAGACCGCATCATCACAGAAACGGCGGAAAAGCGGCTAAAGGTGCTCTCAGACCTCGACACGCTGGGCGCCGGGTTCCAACTCGCCAGCCACGATCTCGATATTCGCGGGGCGGGCAATCTGGTCGGGGACGAGCAGTCGGGCCATATCCGCGAAGTCGGCTTCGAACTCTACCAGTCAATGCTGGAGGAGGCGATCATGGACGCCAAGGCGGGCGGCATTCTGCGTGACCGGACGAAGGAAAGCTTCTCGCCGCAGATCACTGTCGATGCGCCAATCATGATTCCGGACGATTATGTCCCCGACCTCGACCTGCGCATGGGCCTTTATCGCCGCATCAACGAATTGGAGGATCGGCAGGGGATCGAGGCTTTTGCCGCAGAGTTGATCGACCGGTTCGGTAAACTTCCTGCGCCGACCCAGAATTTGCTGAAGCTTATCGAGATCAAGCAGAACTGCCTGACAGCATCGGTCGCCAAGATCGATGTCGGCCCGAAAGGCGCGCTCGTTACCTTCCAGAACGACAGCTTCCCCAATCCACCCGGACTCATCGCCTATGTCCAGAAACTCGAAGGCACGGCAAAACTGCGTCCTGACAGCAAGCTGGTCATCACACGTGGCTGGGGCGATTCCGCGTCGCGCCTCAATGGCGCGCTTCAACTGTCAAAGGGGCTGGCAAAAGTCGCCGGGCAATAAATAGCCGATCGAACCTTTTCTGTTTGACTCTTTGTGCATCGGGCAGACCTCCTATATCCTGATCACCGATAGAAGGGATTGGCCGCACCATGTTGAAAGAAAAAGCCAACCACCCAGATGCAATCCCTGCCGGAGAAACGCCAACTCCCGTCGAAGGCGTGCATCCCTATGCCGGTCCTGCGGGCGGCTGGGGAGCGCTGCGAGCGGTCGCGCGCACCATAAGGGATCAGATGGGCGCCAGTACGGATACCCGCGCCCTGCTACAAATGAACCAGCCAGAAGGGTTTGATTGCCCGGGCTGCGCATGGCCCGACCCGAAACACACCTCCTCCTTCGAGTTTTGCGAGAACGGCGCGAAGGCAGTGACATGGGAAGCTACGGTCAAACGGGTCGATCCAGACTTCTTTGCCCAGCATAGCGTTTCGGAGCTTTGGGAGTGGAATGACCATGCTCTGGAAGATGCAGGGCGGCTCACACATCCCCTCCGCTATGACGCCGCGACGGATCATTTCGTACCTGCGTCTTGGGAAGATGTCTTTTCCCGCGCAGGAACAGCCCTGCAGGCGCTGGAACATGCCGACCAGGCGGAATTTTACTGCTCCGGTCGCGCCTCCAACGAGGCGGCCTTCCTTTACCAGCTATTCGCGCGTGAGTTCGGGACCAACAATTTTCCCGACTGTTCCAACATGTGTCATGAGGCAACCAGCGTTGGCCTCCCCAAATCGATTGGTGTTGGCAAGGGCACTGTCACGCTCGAAGATTTCGACCATGCCGACGCGATTTTCTGTATCGGTCATAATCCGGGGACTAATCACCCCCGCATGCTGTCTACGCTGGCCGCGGCGTCCAAACGCGGCGTTCCGATCATTGTCGCCAACCCAATGCGCGAACGGGGGCTGGAACGGTTCAAATCGCCGCAGCACCCCTCCGAAATGCTCCTGCCCGGCGCAACACAGCTTGCGTCCGCCTATCACCAGGTAAAAATAGGCGGCGATTACGCAATGCTCTCCGGCATGATGAAGGCGTTGCTGGAAATGCATGACGCCAGCATGGCCAGCGGAGGTCCCGCCGTTCTTGATCTGCCTTTCATTGCTGACCACTGCACCGGTTTTGAAAAGCTTGAAGCATATCTGCGTGCGGCGTCCTGGGATTGGATCGAGCGCCAATCCGGCCTTGTGCGCGCCGCGATCGAAAGCATGGCCCAAATCTATGCCAAGGCAGAAAGGGTCATCATCTGCTACGGCATGGGTATCACCCAGCATAAGCATGGCACGGAGAATGTTCAGCAGATTGCCAATCTGCTGTTGCTGCGAGGCAATATTGGCAAGCGGGGAGCCGGTATCTGCCCCCTGCGCGGTCACAGCAATGTACAGGGCGATCGCACGGTCGGCATCACCGAGTTGCCAAGTGACGCGATGCTGGACCGGCTTGATGCCGCGTTCGCAATCCAAAGCCCTCGAAAACATGGACATAACGCTGTGCAGGCTCTCGCGGCCATGCAGCGGGGCGAAGCGCGCGCGCTCATATCCCTTGGAGGCAATCTGGCGGTGGCGATGCCTGACCCGGATGCTTGCTTTGCAGCCATTCGCAAGCTCGATCTGTCGGTCAATATCGTCACGAAGCTCAACCGCACCTGCCTGCTCACGGCCAAGGAAACGCTCATACTTCCATGTCTTGGAAGGACTGAGCAGGATATGCAGGCCGCCGGACCCCAATGGGTCACGGTCGAGGACTCCATGTCCATGGTGCATGCATCACGGGGTAGGCTGAAACCGCCCGCACCTGATTTGAAATCGGAACCATCCATTGTCGCGGGTCTGGCGAAGGCCGCTTTGTCGGCGACGCGTAGCGATTGGGACATGCTAACCGGGAACTACGATCGCATTCGTGACAAGATCGAGGCGGTTTTCCCTGACTTTCGCGATTTCAATCAGCGCGTTCGCACGCCAGGCGGGTTCAGGCTTACAATCGCGGCATCGGAACGGCGCTGGAATACCCCGGATGGCAAGGCGCATTTCATTGTGCACGACGTTCCATCACGAGATGCCGACAGCCTTCTCCTCACAACGATCCGCAGCCATGATCAATATAATACCACCATCTACGGCTTTAATGACCGCTATCGGGGCATTAGCGGCCGCCGCGACGTCATTTTTTGCAATCAGGATGATTTGGCCATGTTGGGTCTTGCCCATGGCGATCTGGTCGATGTGGAATCCGAACCGGGCCGCGTCATGCAGGCAGTGACGGCGATCGCGCATCCCATAGCTCGCGGCTCCACGGCCGCCTATTACCCCGAAGCAAACTGCCTGATCCCCCTGGACGACTATGATGCGCAGAGTGGCACTCCAGCCTACAAGTCCATCCCTGTGACCATCCGGCGTAGCGCCTGACGCCGGCCATAATGACATCCTTCCCCATCACGGGTTTCCGCCGCATCACGCCAGATGGCGCATGCACGGCGGTCGAGCGTATTTTGGCGCAGGAAGTTCCGCTGGCTTTTGAATTCAACGGTATTGGCTACGCCGTGTTGATGGGCAGCCCAAGCGATATTGGCGACTTGATAACGGGGTTCGCCTATTCCGAACGGTTGATAACCCAATCGCAGGACATCCTCGGCTTCGATACTCACGAGACGGATCAGGGCATCTTGCTGCGCGTCCATCTCGCCGATGATTGCTCTCCCCATGTTCTGGACCGCGTTCGTCACCGGGTCGCAGACTCATCCTGCGGCCTATGTGGGATTGAAAATCTGACCCAGGCGATGCGGCCCCTGCCCCGCATCCAGCAGACCGCACGGATCAAGTATTCAGCGTTTTTCCGCGCTCTTAAGGATATTTATGCGAAGCAGCCGCTTAATCGCGCAACAGGCGCTATGCATGCTGCGGCATTATGCTCCGCCGATGGGGAAGTGCTGCTCGTTCGGGAAGATGTCGGCCGCCACAATGCTTTCGACAAGCTGATCGGCGCGATGCTTGTGGCAGGGCGGCAGTGGGACGGGGGATTTGCCCTATTGTCGTCGCGCTGCTCCTACGATCTGGTTGAAAAAGCCGCATTGGCCCATTGCCCCCTGCTTGCCACCATATCCGCGCCGACAGACCTCGCTGTCCGTCGCGCGCAGGAGGCGGGCCTGGATCTGGTGGTGCTGGCCCGGGAAGACTCAATCCTCCGTATCGCAGCGCCGCCGAAACCGTAGATTTCGCCCTTCGCGGAAATTTAGACCAATTGCGCCAGTTGATCGCTGCTGATTGCAGGAGACCGCAAGAAACCCTGGTATATTTCGCACCCTTCGCGCGCGAGGAGCGATAGCTGCTGCTCGGTTTCCACCCCTTCCGCGATGACGGTTAGCCCCAGGGATCTGGCCATCTGGATCACGCCGCGTACAATGATCCGGTCACGCGCAGATCCGGCAATATCCTGCGCCAGACCGCTATCGATCTTGAGATAATCGAGCGGCAGCGCCTTGAGGTAGGCAAGACTGGAATAGCCAGTGCCGAAATCATCGATAGCCACTCGCAAGCCCTCCGCCCGCATCTGGTTCAGCAGCACGGCCACGGCATCGATATCGTCCACAAGCCCACTCTCGGTGATCTCCACCGTCAGGCGCCCGCGCGGAAAACCGCTGCGGTCCACGAGGATGAGAAAATTTTCCAGAAAGTCCGGTTGGGAGATATCCGCCGCAGTAACATTGATCGACAGACGCAACGCATTCAAGCCGGATGGCCAAGCGGCCGCAAGCCGGAGCGCCTCTGCATGGATATGCGCCGAAAGCGGTAACAGAAAATCCGATCGTTCCGCCGTCGCGAACAGAACACCTGCGCCCAAGGCCCCATGTTCGGGATGGGTCCACCGCGCCAACGCCTCCACTCCCAGAAGCTCGTCATTCCCCGTCGCATATTGTGGCTGGAAAACGATACCGATTTCGCCACGGTCGAGTGCGAGCCGCAGGTCTGCTTCCAGACGATCCGGGTCGACCTCCCGGCTGTGCCTCTGACGGGTAAATATGCGAATGCCCTCACCATCGGACTGTCGCGCATCGGCCAGAGCCATCGCCGCATGCCGCAACAATCGGACGGCATCGTCGCCCTTCCTCGCCCCGGCAATCCCGCATCGGCCGGTCAGCCTGATCAGATGATCGCCCGCATTGAATGGCTGACTGACGGTAGCGACCAGCCTCCGGGCTAGGAATTTCGCACGCTCCATCCCGGTTTCACTGCCTACCTCTCCCGATAATCCGATCAGGAACTCCGTGCCGGTTATGCGGGCAAGCAACGCGCCGGTTCCGGCAAGCTCGTCAACTAGGCGTTCCATTCTGCGCGCAAGCCGTCCCAGCAAGGCGTCACCCGCCATCTGTCCATAGGCGGTATTTACGCGATCAAGCTGACTGACTGAGAGAAGCAATATGATTGGTGGGGTTTTCGCCTCCATCAACGCCTCATCCAGCCATAACAGAGCTTCCGCGCGATTGCTGAGGCCAGTAAGATAATCACGTTGCCCACGCTTGCGCCATATCGTGGCGCCGGGCAGCAATTCCACTTCTCCAACGATACTATCTTTGTCAGCGTGCAGATGATGCGCTACGCGCTTACGCCCACCCCCAGCCATGTCATGGGCGAATGCAGCAGTTCCTCCACTGTGGGCCACCATACGGATCGCTGCGATTGCAGCAACGCGGTCCGATCTGGACAGTGATTTGAGCAAGGAGCGCGGCGTTGGCGCGCAATGGCTTTCTATTTCGGCTGCAAGCGCCTCGCTGAGTTCGATTTCCCCAGCCTCCCGGTCAAAGCGCCAGCGCAGCGCGTCGCTTCTCCTGATGGCGCGGCTATCACCGGCCCGCTTCACATCGCCACCCAGCCGTTCGACGAGCCGCTGGGCGGAAGAAAGTGTCGCGGCAAATGCATCCAGGCCAAAAGGCGCTGCTAGATAATGTGTCGCCCCCGCCGCCATGATTTGCGGAACGGCACTCTCAGCGCCCTCTCCTACAAGCGCAATAAGCGCGCCGCCGGTCGCCTCTACCGCTCCAGCAAACGGCTCAACCAATAGATCGGGCGAAGTGGAACGGCGGGCATCGATCACCACTATCTGGACGTCGCTTGCCAAAAATCTCTGTTCGGCCTCCATCGGACGCCTTGACGCAATGACCCGCCACCCCGCCTCTCCGGCAAAGCCCGCCAATCCATCCCGATCATGCTGGGACAGAATAAACACCCCCGGCCGGCCTTCGTCATGTTGGTCTCTGCGCGTCAATCGGGTACCTTCTTATGTTCCGGTCCTGTCCAGGCCGTAGCGGGACGGTTTAGCACGAGGAGGTTACTGCGGCCTTGCGAACAGCATGCCGGAAAAGACCCGCATGCTTGCGCCCCGCCCTGCCATGTCCTAGCTAAACAAGATGCAAAGTGCGGAAAAGATGCTGGATCGCGCGATGACCGACGGCTTTGGTCGGCGCATCGATTATCTGCGCATTTCCGTGACCGATCGTTGCGATCTTCGTTGCCGTTACTGCATGTCGGAAAAGATGCAATTCCTGTCGCGCAAAGATGTCCTGACGCTAGAGGAAACAGCGATCATCGCGGACAGGTTCATTGCACGCGGAGTTCGTCACATCCGCCTGACGGGCGGTGAACCGCTCGTGCGGCGCGATTTCCCTGAGCTGGCCCGCCGGATCGGACGCCATTTGCGGACCGGAGCGCTCAAAGAACTGACATTGACCACTAACGGCACCCACCTTGCAGAACATGCTGATGCACTTGCAAGTGCAGGCATTCGGCGGATCAACGTCAGCCTCGACAGTCTGGATGCCGGAAAATACGCTTTCATCACACGCGGCGGCGCGATTGATAAGGTGCTGGATGGGCTCGCGGCAGCGCGCTCAGCCGGTATAGCTATCAAGATCAACATGGTCGCGCTCCGCGGCGTTAATGACAGCGAATTTGTGCCGATGCTTGAATGGTGCTCTGTTCAAGGGCATGATCTGACGCTGATCGAGACAATGCCGCTTGGCGAAGTCGGAGAGGATCGATTTGACCGTTATATGCCTTTGCATGAAGCGGTGGCGGCCATAGGCAAGCATTACGAATTGCTCCCAATGAAATACCGCACTGGAGGACCCGCCCGCTATTTCGCAGTTGACGGCACTGACGTAAAATTGGGTCTTATCACGCCACTGACGGATAATTTCTGCGCGGGTTGCAATCGCATGCGTCTCACGTGTCAGGGTAAAATTTTCATGTGCCTTGGCCATGAGGATCATATCGATTTAAAGGCCGCCTTCCGTGAAAATGGGGCAAGCGCCATCGACGCTCTGCTCGACAGGGCATTGGCCGCCAAGCCGGAACGGCATGGTTTCGCCATCACGCAGGGTAGCACGCAGGGTGCAACCAGGCGTCACATGAACGTGACAGGCGGATGATCGCCGAACCGAAGCGCGCCCTTGTTGCTTCGCCCGCGCCTGCAGCCCGCGCTGCGGAGGAACGGCTGCGCGCCTCCTATGATTTTGTGGAACCGCACGAGGCCGACATGATCATCGCCCTGGGCGGCGATGGCTTCATGCTGCAGACCCTTCACGCAATGCTGGAGGCGCGCCGGATCGTGCCCGTATTCGGTATGAATTTGGGGACGGTCGGCTTCCTGATGAATGAATGGCGGCTGGAGCGGCTTGAACAGCGGCTCGCAGCCGCCAAGCCATTCAAGGTACTCCCCCTGCGCATGACGGTGGACACGGTCGACGGCGAACAATTTTCCATACCGGCAATCAACGAGGTCTCTCTGCTGCGCGAGACGCGCCAGACCGCCAAGCTGGAGGTTCACGTCGATAGCAGGGTGGTTCTGCCGGAGCTGGTCTGTGATGGCGTGCTTGTCGCAACGCCTGCAGGATCGACGGCCTATAATCTATCGGCCCACGGCCCTATCCTGCCCCTGGGTTCGGGATTGATGGCTCTCACACCCATCAGCCCGTTCCGTCCACGGCGCTGGCGTGGTGCAATCCTGCCTGATGCTACGGTTGTGCGCTTCACGGTTCTTGATCCTGTAAAGCGCCCCGTTAGCGCTGTTGGTGATCAGCGCGAAGTCCGCGATGTCGCCGCCGTTGAAGTGAAGATTGACCGCACAACGCCGCTCATCCTGCTTTTTGATCCTGAGCACACATTGGACGACCGGATAGCGGCGGAGCAATTTATCGCCTGACGGGACTTGCCTTTGCGCGAAAGCCGCTGCTATAGGCGCGGCCTGCCCAGCGGAAGCCGGGCTGCTCCCCGATAGCTCAGCGGTAGAGCATTCGACTGTTAATCGAATGGCCGTAGGTTCGAATCCTACTCGGGGAGCCAAACCGCCCAGCATATGCGCGCTTTCCGGACCTTTCCAAGGTGTGGCGTATCACCTTGAAACCATAGGAAACATGTAACCGTGTGCGCTGAAGTGATATTTGCCTCGGCGATTCGTTGCCTTCATGCGCTTTCCGCTGCTCATGAAGATATTGGCTTTAATACAGCACTGCCTTGCAGCGCGCCGAGCTGTGCATCCGATATATTCTTGATCCTGAAGCCTATTCTTTCGAGCCAGCCCCGCATCGCGCGTTGACACCGCCAAGTTTGAATTCGGCGACTAGACTGACGCGTCAGAGCCAAAAAGCCGGGGCGGGCTGGCCCGCCCCGCGCATCTCACATACCTTCGACAGCCTTGCTGACCAGAACATTCACCGCGACGCGGCGGTTCTGGGCCTTGCCTTCAGCCGTTTCATTGTCCGCCAACGGATCGGCTTCGGCCATCCCGGTGGGGGTCAGCATGCGGTAGGGCTTCCACCCGCAGGCCTGCTGAAGATAGTTGATAACGCTACTGGCCCGCTTTTCGCTAAGTACCTGGTTGAATTCCTGGCTGCCTGTGGAATCGGTGTAGCCCACGACGAGCAGCAGCGCGTTATCCATTCCCTGAGCGGTGGTCGCCGCAGCGCAGAGATCATTTTTCGCCTGAGCGGTCAGCACCGCCTTGCCGGTAGCGAAGTTCACATTTGTCGTACTTTTCACATTATACTGGTCGATATCGCCCACACGGCCACGCAATGCTTCCGTTGCGGCCGTCTGCTCAGCAAAGCGCTGATCGGTGCCGTTGCGGATCATCTGCGCGGTCTTAAGATCCTTGCCGAGCAGTTTGATCTGGCTCGCCATCAGGCCCTCAGGCGCCTGCAAGGTCTTGATGGTGACAGGCAGGCCATTGAGAAGCGAGGCAGCGGCAAGCTTGCTGCTGCTGAAAAGCCCCTTACTGGCCTTGATCTGAGTTTGGTCATTAACGACAACGACCGTGCTGGTCCCGTCATCACTCGTGATCTGCACCTTGTCGCCGCTGCGTGCGGAGATAATGCCCTTAACCTCCGGTCCCGCAGCGAGGCGGGTGCCATCTACCGTCACAGCGGGAGCGTCGGCTCCACTGCCTTCCTGCGCCTGCGCAGCCAAGCTGGCAGATGCCGTCCCGGCAAGCATGGCAAGCAATAAAAGAACTTTCGGACTTTTGGAAATACCACTCATTGCGCTTCTCCTTCAAACTCAACTAGCCGGGCCTGCATGATCGCAGCTCTTCGTCCGACTGCCGACCGCATGATGGCGCATTGGCTGCCAGAACCCCTCCCATTTCGCCTCGTAAGATGTGCGGCACGAATCCACACCTGAACGCTATGGATATTCTGCGTGTTCGGCCCAACCTTTCGGGCGCATGAACACTTCGGACAGCTCCCGTAATTGTGTCGCCAATCCGATCCGTTCATGCGACAAACCGATGCCGCCTTAATGATATTTTCGGTAATTGTTGGACGAACAGGCCATGTATATTTGAGCACGCGTCTAGGTTTCATTCGTTCAGACACGTCTCCGGGATGCCACTGAACCTCTCTGTTAGAGCTCTGTCGGCCATCGGACCCTGCCACCTGATCAGCGCTTACCGACGCACAACTGCTGCGCCTCCATGACAGACGGGACCCTGAATGGCGCAAGCCCCTGGATATTTCGTTCTCAACAGGTCCGAAGAACAGCATTGCCGGGCGGGCCAAGCTCTCATGCCAAACGAGCAATATTAAAGCGCGCAAATCAGCTCAAAGACTTCACTCTGGGTTCCAAGAAAAGATAGCCCGATCACAATTTTCCGAGAGGTCACACATGACAACCATCACAGCCACAAAAACCAATCCGGTGCTGGAATTTATGCGCCTGATCGACAGTGGGCAATTCACCGAATCCCTGAAGCTATTTTCGCCGGATGCCATGATCGCCACGCCGCTGTTCAATGATGGCGTGCCGATGAATTTCGAGGAGTTTCGCGAATTCGTCCATGAGTATGAGCGGAACGCCTCTCCTGAGGAGCGCGCCGGCAATCATGAAGTCGACAGAGTGTTTGAAATCGAAGGCGCCAGCATCATCGAAGGCTTCATCAAAGCGCCGGGAATAAGCCGCTATTACATGACAAGCGCGCGGTACAATTCGGAAGGGCTGATCACAAAATATGGCTTTCTGATCTGGGCTGTAGAAGACCCCGAAACCATCAAGATTCTGCGCGGCTAAGGCACAGAGGATAGGGCGATATCGGTCGTAGGCGAGCTCACGCCTTATCTATCAATCAACGGACTTTGGGTGCCGAAACCCGCACCATAATAGGAGGCGCTGAAGAGCAGCAGCCTCCATGCATCATAGGAGTTGAGATATGTCCACAAACCATGTGCTTGAATATCTGAGGCTGATCGACACCGGCCATTTCGCCGAGGCGCTGACCCACTTTGAGCCTGACGCCATGATCATTTCCCCGTCGCTGCGTGGCGGCGAAGCGCTCAACTTTCAGGATTTTAGCGAACTCGTCTACGACTATGAACGAACCGCTACGCCTGAGCAGCTTGCGGAGGACCATGAGGTCGACAAATTCGTCGCGTCCGGCGACACAGTGATGGCCGAAGGCTTCGTGACTGGCCCCTCGTCCAACCGCTATTTCCTCATTAGCACGCGCCTCGCGCCTTCCGGTCTGATCCAGCGATACAGCTATCTGACCTGGCAGGTGGAGGACGAGAAAGCCGTCCAGGTGCTTCGCGCCTGAACTGCGCCCCTTCTGGGGGCATCATGAACATCGTGCGTTGCGCGCTTAATCGTCAACTTTTGCCGCAACGCACGTTTTTATGGGCCATGCTAAGCAGCTACCCCGAAGTCCAAAAATCTCAGATTGCGCGCCCGGCGGTTTCGCCCTGAAGGAAGGCGAGCATGGCGTCGCGAGGCGCATTCGCATCGCCAATGACGTGGACATCCCCGCAAACCCGGCGCGCCGCATCTTCAAGCGACACATCTGGCAAACGGCTATGCCCCCATATCAAAGCGTCGAACGGGCGGGTCTTTTTCTGTGCACTGAGTTGATCCACGGTCATCACGCATCCATCGGCGATGCCCGTTACCATGGTCCGCTCCTCAATAGCGCAGCCCAATGCCAGCAAGCGCGGCACATGATCGCCCATATGGGTCCAGCCCAGGAATTGCCCCACTGACGGGTTGGGAGTGGTCGTGGTAACTCTGACACCTGCTGCAGCGAATTGCTCCACTACAACCGCAATTTCCTCACTACCCAAAACGTCATGCACAAGCACATTGGTAAGTTGTCCGTCGGACAGCGCCTCCATCGCCTCATCGGTGCTTAGAACAGGAACGCTGCCGTCAGTGTCCAACCGGTGCTCAGCGGGTTTGGAGCCGGTCGCCAGAATGACGGAATCGAACTTCTCACTCTCCAAGAAGGCGGCGTTCACCTCGGTTCCTAGACGCATCTCTACGCCAAGCAACTCCAGCTCCTTGCCGATCCAATGCACTGCGCCCAGCATTTCGTAAGCGCTGGTCCTGTCAGTGATCGTCGCCAGCCGTCCACCGGGATATGTGCGCTTATCCATGATCACCACATGATGTCCGCGGCGGGCTGCGATCTCAGCGGCTTTAAGTCCGGCCGGTCCAGCGCCAACAACCAAAATTCGACGGGCCGCATCCACTTGCGAAAGATCTTCTATCTCGCTTTCACGCCCCGCCTCTGGGTTGTGGAAACATCGCACCGGCAGACCCAGGGCGTTGCGATCTATGCACCCTGTATTGGCGCCCACGCAGGGCCGGATGCGATTACGCTCACCCCTGAACAGTTTTTTCACAATGTCCGGGTCGGCGATATGGGCGCGCGTCAGTCCCACAATATCGCAGTCGCCCCGCGCCAAGGCAGCCTCAGCATGATCTACGTTGGTAATGCGTCCAACGCCAATCACAGGAACTTTCGCGCCGATCGCTTGGCGCAGCGCTGACGCGCCGGGCAGGAAATCTCCATGGGGCCGGCGATAAGTGCCAATCGCATGGGAATAGTGATAGGATGCGGAACCCTCGCTGGGGTTAACATAGTCAATCTGGCCGCCGGATACGAGCTCGACGGCGATTTCCCGTAACCTGTCCCGCCCCAGGCCGCCCTGTTCCGGCGGGCGGAGATCATCGGTCGCATAACGCAGCCCCAGAATGCCGTCCGGCCCTATGGCCGCGCGCGTCCGGTCGAGGACCGCCTTATAGAAAGCCAGGGGCTCGCCCCATTTATCCTTCCGGAAATTCATCCAGGGGCTGATCGACTGCTGCAAGAGGTAGCCCTGCGCCCCGTGCAGTTCGATCCCATCGAGACCGGCGGCAACGGCAACTTCGGACATCACCCCCCAGCCCTCGATGAGGGACTCGATCTCGCCGGAACTCATGGCATGCGCCACTTCAGTTCCCAGATCGGATTGCACCGGCGAAAAAGCCCAAAGCGCCTCCCCCTTCCATGGCACCCGTTTTCCGAACAGGCCGCTGCGCCACTTTGCGCCTGTGCCCAGGATCTGGATGACGGCGACCCCGCCATGTTCATGAACAATGTCGGCAAGCCGGCGGAATTTTTCGGCAAAACCTTCGAGCATGCCCGGCCTGATTTCATCGGCTGTCGGGGGAACGATACCGGTAATGCCGATAAGACCCGGCCCCTCGGCCCGGCGCGCTATATAACCGGCGTGACTGTCCCCGCTCTCTCCAGGATCATAGACCTCCAGGCCATAGACGTGACAGGTAATGGCGACGCGGTTCTTGAGCGTTCTTGTACCGACCCGAACCGGTGTTAAGAGCCTGTTGCCCTGAATTTCCTGCGCCTCAGCAGTCATATGATGTCTTTGCTCCAATACGGGGAGCGGGAATTGCAGCGCATCCAACCACTCCCATGTAAAACGTCATGCGGCGGCGGCGATATCCCTGGCCGCGATATAGGCAAAGGTCATCGCCGGACCGATGCTGGCGCCCGCTCCGGGATAACAGCCGCGAAAGAGGCTGTTGCTGTCCAGGCCAACGGCATACAGGCCCGGAATAGGGTTCCCCGTCCGGTCCGTGACCCGCGCATGTGCATCGGTCTCCAGACCCGCAAAGATGCTCAGGTCGCCGGGCACTATGGGCAGCGCATAAAATGGCCCGGTCTTCAGTGGCCCAAGCGCTGGATTGGGTTTGTGTTCGGGATCGCCAGCGCCCGCCGATATGCTGTCCTGACCACGCTGAAATTCCGGGTCCTCACCATTCACTGCATGCCTGTTGAAATCGGCTATCGTCTTGTTGAGGATGGATGCGTCGAGGCCAATCTTGCTGGCCAGATCACTGACCGTATCGCCTTCGATCACATATCCTTTTTCCACCCATGGCCGAACGGAGAAGGGCGCGGGCTTGACCATGCCAAGACCGTATTTTCTGACGGCCGGGGCGTCACTCAGGATATAAGCCTTTCTTATGTCATGCTTGATCGCCGTGCGGCCGAAATGCTGATAGCTAAGCCCCTCGTTAACGAACCGCCGGCCGGTTGCCGCATCGACCATGATCGACCCGGGGCAATGACGCTCCAGGATCAGCGAGGGTAGTTTGGCGATGCTGCCGTCCTTGCGTTGCGACACTGATACGGGAACCCAGATTCCGTTATCCTCATTGTCATGCTCGATGCGGCCTCCGGCGGCCTCTCCCATCGTCAATCCACCCCCGGTGCACCCTTCAGGCTGGAGGGACAGGTCGGATATCGTGTCGGGAATATAGCGGCGCCGCATTTCAGGATTAGCGCCACAGCCGCCCGTAGCGAGAATGACGGCGCGGGATACAATGATGATCTCGCGCCTGTTTTCGCGAAAACAAACTACGCCAGTGACGCGCCCCTGATCCTTGATCAGTTCCTGAGCGGGAGCATCGGTCCAGATCTCCACGCCGCTATCGATGGCGCTACGCAAGAGGCCGGCCACCAGCGCATTGCCATTTCCCAGCCGGGCGCCTTTGCCATGTCTCAGCTTATCCCATGCATACCGCGCGAGAAGTGAGGCTGTGCCGATAAAATTCGATGCCGACCGGTTCCAGTGCCGTAAAATACCCAGATCAAGAAAGGTGACCTGCATCGCGCTAAAGAGGCCCATTTCGGGTATGGGCGACCGGAGCTTTTTCAGAAGAGACCCAAGCCGGTTACCATCATAGGGACAAGGTATGAGGGTGCGGCCGGCCGTCCAGCCTGGCATTCCGAGGACATAATCGCCAACCGCCACGGGCATAAATTTGGCGTCCGTGGCATCTTGAACATAGCGGAGCATATCCGGCGCATTCTCAAGGAATGCATCGATCTTGGCGGCATCATAGCGATTGCCCAGAACAGCGCGGAGATATGCCTCGGCCATCGCCTTGCTGTCCTCGACACCCGTGGCGGCAGCCAGATGATTGTTGGGGATCCAGATACCGCCGCCGGCGATTGCGGACGTTCCCCCAATTACCGATGTGCTTTCAAGCACGAGAACCGAAAGGCCAGAGCGCGCCGCAAGAATGGCTGCGGTCAAACCTGCCGCACCGGAACCAACAATCACCACATCGGCTTGCATTACAAGGCTCCTGCTTCGAGACCGATCTGGCCAATATATCGTCGTACTGACCGCCAATAATGTCGGGCCTGAATCTTCCCGTCCGCCGGCAGGTCAGCCATCAAAGCCAATCCCAAATCAGTGCATCACCGTGCCACCATCCGCCGTAAGCGTCTGGCCGGTCATGAAAGAAGCATCTTCGGTAGCAAGGAAATGCATGACATTGGCGACGTCAGGTGCCAGCGCGTCCCGCTTGATGAAGCGCGCCGCAATGGCTGGCGCCATATAGTCCCCCCATATTTCGGGAGCCGATTTTACACTTTCGGTAATGGTAAAACCCGGAGACACGGCATTCACCAGCACATTGTCTACGCCAAATTCATTGGCGAGCGTGCGGGTCATGGCGATGATCGCTCCCTTGCTGGCGACATAGTGCATGATCCCGGCCGACCCGACAAAGGCCGCACCGGACGTCACATTGATGATGCGTCCCCATTTGGCCGCCCTCATATGCGGGGACACCGCCTTGCACATCCGGAAGGCCCCAACGACATTGACGTCGTAAATCCGGTGCCATTGCTCGGCAGTCGCCGTTTCAAACGGCGCTGGCCGCAATTCGGCGGAAATGGCGGCATTGTTCACCAGAATATCGATACGGCCCTGTTGCGCCATCATCTGTGCGACCACGCCGTTTACATCTTCGTCGCTAGTCACATCGACCGAGACAGCCAGCGCGTTCAGACCCTCCGCCCGCAAACTCTCGGCCGCCGCCTCATGCCCCTTGATGTCCGCGATGACGACAAAGGCGCCTTCCCTCGCAAAGCGTTGCGCGGCGGCAAAACCGATACCGTAGGCCGCGCCGGTCACAATCGCGCATCTGCCTTCGAGTGAACCCACCACTCTCTCCCAAGCATGCCATCATGGCCAATCTGGCTGATTGGCTCACCGTAACGTACTTTCAACATTCGCCTGCCGCTGCCGGTCATGACCGGCAGCGGCAGGTTAGTCCTTGGTTCAGAACTGCTTCGTGACGGACAGACCATATGTCGCCGGCGGAGCAGCCTGGCCCAGCATGGCGGCGCCAGACCAAGTTGAATCCGGCACGTTCGTCAGGAAGTAGAGCTTGTTGGTCACGTTCCGGCCATAGGCGCTGATCGTCCAATCATTCTTGCGCACGATGTCCAGATACAGGTTCAGTTCCCAGCGAGAGGGTTGGGACTGGAAGTCATAATTGAACTGAGAGAACTGGACCCGGCTTGTCCAGCTCAGTCCCGCACGCGGCGTGATGTCCGCAAAACCCGCATGGAAGGTGTAACCCGCTTCACCCACCAGCTTGTATTTGGGCGCTGAGGTGAGCTGGTTGCCAGCGAGATTTTCGACCTGCCCTGTGTAAATATTGGTGTCGAAAAGCTCGAGATATTCACTGTGCAACCAGGCCAGATTGAACGAGAGCCTCAGATCATCGACCGGAACAGCGGTGATTTCCGCTTCCGCGCCATATAGCCTTGCCTTCGCCGCGTTAATCGTGACCGGACCGGGCGTCGGCGGTTCCAGGTTTACGATCGTGATCTGAAGGTTGCTGTAATCATAGTAGAAGCCGGACAGGTTCACGCGGAGCCGGCGATCAAACATGTCGGCCTTGATGCCAGCCTCATAGTTAGTCAGCCTTTCAGGATTGAAGGCCGGCTTCAACTGGGTGAAATCAAACCCGCCGCTCTTGAAGCCGCGAGAATAGGTCGCGTAGGCCATCACCCGGTCGCTGAACTGATAGTGGATCGTGGCCTTCGGGTCGAAAGAGGACCAGGAAGCCCCGTCTACACCGCTGCTGCTGCAGCTTGTGACGCCGAACACGAAACCAGTGATCGGGGGGGCGACGCAACCGACGACACGGGGGGCGTTGAGCCGGTAGAGATTCACGAAATCGAGCTGGTTATACCGGCTGATGTCGCGCTTTTCATAGCTGTAGCGTGCGCCAAGATCGATCCCGAGCTTGTCCGTGGCGTGGATGGTCGCCTGAGCAAAAGCGGCATAAGCGTTCGTCTTTTGCGTGCCGCCTTGACCGAAGCTCTGATAAATTGGCGAATTTGTGCCCCCGAAAAAGAGTGGGGAGACGCCAGCGTTCAACGAGAAGCTGTTCTTTTCATGGAAGTAGAAACCGCCCAGAACCAGGTCCACCGGACCCTTTTTAAGCGAAAGACGCAGTTCCTGCGACCAATGGTCGGATTTGGTATTGAGATCGATCGCCGTGCTGACCGCGGTCGAGTCATCGCCGCCATTACCTGCGCTCACCTGGTCGAGATGGCGATAGCCGGTGACCGAGGTAAGATCGACATCATCGGCAAGGTTCAGCGTGGCGTTCGCAGTCAGCCCATAATTTTCCATGAAAAGCCGCTGGTCGAGACCGCCGCGGTCACGCCGGCTGGCGGCGTGTGCAAAGCCCTTTGCGACATTGACGTCTGCAAGGAATGGGTTCGGCCGTACGTAGGCGTAACCGCCGGAAGCATCCTTCTCCCAGCGATAGTCGCCGGTCAGGGTCAGGTGAAACTTGTCGGTCGGTTCAAAACGCAGCTTGGCGCGAACCGCCCTGCTCCGCTCATTGTCGACGGGATTGCCGGTTACGATATTCTTGCCGAAGCCGTCCCTGTCGTTGGTCTGGAAAGCGAGCCTGGCCGAAACCGTATCGGAGAGCGGGCCGCTGATCGCGCCTTCCGCCCGGATCAGGTTATAGTTGCCGGCCGTCAGCGAGGCATAGCCCTCCAGGGAATCGGTAGGATCATTGGAGATGATATTGACCGCACCAGCGGTGGCGTTTCGGCCATATAGGGTGCCCTGCGGACCGCGAAGCACCTCGATGCGGTTGATATCGAACAGAGAAGCCAACGCAGCCTGCGAACGGGCGTTGATGACGTCATCGGTGTAGACAGCCACGCGCGGATCCGTACTTGCGTCCAGCCCCTCGATGCCGATGCCGCGAATGAAGATACGCCCGTCGCCGCCGATGCGGGAGAAGCTGACATTGGGAATTGCGCGCGTCAGCGCATCGAGATTGGCGATGCCGCGATCTTTGAGCATGTCACCGCCGATAGCCGTGATCGACAGGGGCGTCTGTTGTACGCTCGATACCTGCCGCTGCGCGGTTACAACGATGTCTTCGATTTTGGCGCCCTGATCAGTGGCCGCGTCCTGCGGTGCGACACCCGTCTCCTGAGCATTTGCGGCCGCTGCACTCAGCATGGCCACAGTCAAGATTGCGGATGACGTCAAGAATTTGCAAAGCATCAATTTACCCCCTCCCAAAATATGTGCCCGCTGCTCCTTCTTGTGGGGAGCGGTGCGCTTGCATTGGCGGGATTATGTTCACAGCCACAAATCGATAACGCCATCGCCGGTTGAGCAAGCGAGCCTTGCCCATGCCCAATCCGAAGAATTGAACAGATATTTCTGACGTTAAAACAGTTACCTACCAGTCACCGAAAATCTGCTCGCCACCCTAAAACGGGTCAGCATGCGGCAAAGGAAAGGCTCCCTTGCCCAACGGGCGATAGAGTTCCGTCTGCATCTTTGTGATCATGCGCCATCCAATTTCAGACGCACCTCTCGCGGCAAAAGAACGAGCGGGCATGTGGATTTGGTACAGTCTGGGAGGGGATCTATGACGGACATTCTCGCACGGCGCGCCCGCCCTGCCAGAACCCTTGTCACTCCCCATCTCGAAACATTTCGCGGCTGCAGGCGCCATGGCGGATTTTGACCTTCCGCCGTCCGGCTCCGGCCATGGGTCTGGTTCAGCACCCTCCCCAATTTTGCGGAGGAGGAATGACCGGATCGCCGGGATGATATTGGGAGAAGGATGTGGGCCGAGTTCTGAAAATATATGCTGCTGCCCCCCTGCTTTTGACAATGATCGTCGGCGCCAGTCCCATGTCCGTCATGCACGGCGTCAAGCCCAGCGAGCGGTTGCTCGACAATTCCGGCGGCGCTGATTGGTCTGGCTATGGGCGGACCTATGGCGAGCAGCATTACAGCCCTCTGGATCAGGTAAATGCTGGCAATGTAGAGCGCCTTGGCCTTGCCTGGTCATTGGATCTGCCCGCAGGCAATACGGTCACCCAACCGATCGCAGTGGATGGCGTCATCTATTTCGCGATGGGATACAGCTTTGTGCATGCGGTGGATGCCCTTACCGGCAAGCTGTTGTGGAGTTATGACCCGGAGGTCTACAAGACTGCAGGCCCCAAGCAGCATGCCGGATGGGGCAGCCGGGGCATCGCGTGGTGGAACGGCAAGGTCTACACGGTTACGCATGACGGCTTCGTCATCGCCCTCGACGCGAAGACCGGCAAGCCGCTCTGGAAAGTGCCGACGCTCGACAAGGATGACAGCAGCTATGTGACGGGCGCGCCGCGCATTTTCGACGGCAAGCTGATCATCGGCAATTCCGGCGACTATGGCGCGGTGCGCGGTCATGCGACGGCGATTGACGCCGAAACAGGCAAAAGGCTGTGGCGGTTCTGGGTCGTTCCGGGCGATCCCGCAAAGGGCTTCGAGAATGAAGCCATGGCAATGGCAGCGAAAACCTGGTCGGGAGAATGGTGGAAGTTCGGCGGCGGAGGAACGCCGTGGAATGCATTCACTTACGACCCTGAAACCGACACCGTCTTTATCGGCACCGGCAATGGCTATCCCTATAATCACCGGGTCCGCAGCCAGGGCAAGGGAGACAATCTGTTTCTTGCCTCCGTCGTCGCAGTCGACGCGAAAACCGGCAAATATAAGTGGCATTATCAGGCAAATCCCGGCGAAACCTGGGACTTTACCTTCACTCAGGACATGCCGCTGGCCGACCTGATTATCGACGGCAAGCCGCGCAAGGTGCTGATGGCGGCTCCCAAGAACGGCTTCTATTATATCATCGACCGGATCACCGGAAAGCTGATCTCCGCCGAACCCTTCGTGGACGTCAACTGGGCGTCGAAGATCGATCTGGGCACGGGCCGTCCGGTCGAGAATCCTGAGGCGCGCTATGCGAACCCGGCAGTGGTCCGCCCGACCTCGCTTGGCGGACATAATTGGCAGCCCATGTCGTACAACCCAAAGACGGGGCTGGTGTATCTGCCGGCAAATGAGCTGTCCGCCAGACTCTCCGATGATGGCTCCGGCGCGGGCTGGCTGCCTCCAACCGACGTCACCGTCGGCGGCGGGCCGGGATTTGCGGCGGATTTCAAGGTGAAGGACGGCGGACCGCGCAACTACACTTCCTCGCTCATCGCCTGGGACCCGGTCCAGCAAAAGCTAATGTGGCGGGTACAGGCCCCCCGCATGGTGCCCGCAGGCGTGGTTTCGACAGGCGGCGGCCTGGTATTTCAGGGCGGGATCGACTCCAGATTCAACGCCTATTCGGCGGTCGATGGGAAACGCCTCTGGTCGTTCGATACGCAGGCCCCGTCGGTCGCGCCACCCATCACCTTCTCGGTAAAGGGGCGGCAATATGTCACGGTGCTCACGGGCTTTGGCACCAGTTCCAGCAGCGGCGGGGCGATGCTTCAGCGGTACAGGCTGGACTATCGCACCATGGCGCGCCGCGTCCTGACCTTCGCGCTGGACGGCAAAGCGGTCCTGCCGCCCAAGGTAGAGCCGGACTGGTCGAAACCGGCTGATCCCGATTACAGGCCGGATCCGGCGCTGGCCAGCCAGGGCGCTGCTATCTACGCCCAGCATTGCACCCTGTGCCACGGCTTTGGCGCTGTGGCCGCCGGCATGGCGCCCGATCTGCGGCGGTCCTTCATCCCCTTGTCCGAGGAAACCTTCCTCGCGGTGGTGCGGGACGGCATTCTCCAGCCGAACAATATGCCGAAATTCGATAATATCTCCGCCAAGGATCTGGCCGCTGTGCGCCAATATATCCGGGCGCAGGCGCATAATCCGGAAAGCGACAAGGAAACCGAGGATTTCGGGCAGGCCATGTAGTCATTTGCCGGTGGGCAGGGCCACACCGGATAAAGAGGGGATGAAGTGATGAAAATATACAAGCGCAAGAGCGGCTGGCGCGGCGCGATAATGTCTGGCGCAGGGGCGGTTTTCGCGCTGTCGGTGATCGGTTCATCGCTGGCCGCGCAGGAAATCGGGCATCACCCGATGGAGGGCCCTCCCCCCCTTCCCGAAGTCACCAGTTGGCCGCTCTACAATGGCAGTCTTGGCGGGCAGCGCTTTTCCGATCTGACCGCGATCAACGCTGACAACGCGGCGAATATCCAGGAGGTGTGCCGCGTTCAGGTCGGAGAGCTTGGCTCTTTCTACCCCGGCCCGGTCCTGGCCAACGGCATGATGTATATCACCATTGGCCGGGTGACGATGGCGATCAATCCGACGACTTGCGCGATCATCTGGAAAAGCACCTACCGGCCCATGGCCAAGGAGGGCATCCCGGTAAACCGCGGCGTCGCCTATGCTGACGAAAAGCTTTTCCGTGGCCTGCCCGATGGCAGCATCATCGCCTATGATGCGCTGACGGGTCAGCAGATATGGCGAAAGCAAGCCATCGATTGGGCAAAGGGAGAATTGTTCACCTCAGCGCCGATCGTCTGGAACGGCATGCTGTTCATCGGCATCGCCAACAGCGAGGGCGGCATTCGTGGGCGCATGTTCGCATTCGACGCCAATACAGGTGAGAAACTCTGGCAGTTCAACCTTGTCCCGCAGGAGGGAGAACCCGGCACCGAAACCTGGAAGGGGCGTTCCTATGAACAGGGCGGCGGCGGCACATGGACGTCCTACGCGCTTGATCCCGATACTGGCGAGCTGTTCGTTCCGGTTGCCAATCCGGCCCCCGTTCTGGATACCGCCCCGCGTGTCGGGAACAAGAAGCACACCAATCTCTACACCAATTCCATTGTCGTGCTCGACGCCAAGACGGGCAAGCTGAAATGGTTCTATCAGACCCGGCCATCGGACAATCACGACTATGGCGTGACGTCGCCACCGATGCTGTTCGAGGGTAAGGACGGGCGGAAGCTTGTCGCGCTGGGCAACAAGGACGGTCATGTCTATGTGATCGACCGGACAAGCCACAAGATGGTCTTTAAACGGCCAGTGGTGCGGTTGCACAATCTGTTCAAGACGGCGACGCCCGAAGGAATAACCATCTGTCCGGGCGTGCTGGGCGGGATCGAATGGAATGGCGTTGCCTTTGACCGCCTGAACCGCTCGCTGATCGCGGGCGCGGTCGACTGGTGCCACAAGATCACTCTGGCGCCGCAGCCCTATGTTATGGGCCAGGTCTATTATGGCGGACGCATGATGGCCGATGGCGACAAGCCGGACGGCACCATTACGGCGATCGACCCGGATGATGGCCATATCCGGTGGCAGTTCAAACCCGGTTTCCCTGTCGTCTCGGCAATTACGCCGACTGCGGGCGGCGTGACCTTTGCGGGAGATCTGGGCGGGAATTTCTACACGCTGCGAAGCTCCAATGGCGAAGTGCTTCGCAAGATCGCCACGGGCGGCGCGCTGGCGGGCGGCATCGTCACCTATGAGGTCAACAAGAAGCAATATGTGGCGCTGACCTCAGGCAATGTATCGCGGTCGACCTTCGGCGCTTCGGGCATTCCGACGATGGTCATCTATGCCGTAGGCGCAGCGCCAGCCCCGGCGGCCGCCACATCCGCAGCGACGCCAAAGGCCGCTGCCGTTCTGGAGAAGCCAGACGCGGAAAAAGGCAAGGCGCTGTATGAGACCATGTGCGCCGCATGTCATGGAGCGGCGGGAGAAGGCCAGGCAGGTCCGAAACTCGCAGGCATATCAGGCCGGGCCACCAGCGATCAGGTCGCGGAATGGATCCGCAATCCGAAGTCGGAAGCCATGCCGCGCATGGTGCCCGATGTCGTATCGGAATCGGATGTGGGCCATCTCACCGCTTTCCTGATGAGCATGCCCGGCAAGCCATAGCCGCGCCGCCCGCGCAGCCTGAGCTTTGCCCGGCGGCGGGCAATGCTCAGGCCCTCAAATGCCGTGCCGCCCGGCTTGCGGGACTGCTGGCTGAGCCGGACCTGCACGCGCGCTGTCGATGGTCCTGAACCCCAGATGGGAGGCCGCGTAGAGTTCGTCCTGCGCGTGCCTGGCCGCCGGGCGGTAGCGGGCGCAATAATTGGGGGCGCAGAGAAACGAACCGCCCTTGATGACGCGAGTGCGCGCATCGGGCTGGGCGGGATCGAAACTGGGATTGCCCGGTGCACCCTCATTCGACACCATCGGACCGTGACCGGGCAGGTACCAGCTTTTCGTCCATTCCCAGGCATTGCCGATCATGTCCTGAAGGCCGAACGCATTGGGTTTATAGCATCCGACAGGGGCCAGCCCCTTATGGCCGTCAACCGCGTCATTCCGGACGGGAAACTCGCCTTGCCAGCTATTGGCCGCATCCGGTCCCGGCTGCGTCAGCGTGTCAGGTTGCCCGCCCCCGGCCGCACGCTCAAACTGCTCCTCGCTCGGCAGGGACCGGCCTGCCCAACGCGCATAGGCAAGCGCGTCGGCATAGGAAAGCTGAACCACCGGATAGTCATCGCGGCCTGCCAGGTCACTGCCCGGCCCTTCAGGGTGCCGCCAGTCCGCACCCTTGACGATATGCCACCATTGGCTTGGTTCAACGGGGCGCTCACCCGGCCCCGGCGGCCGGAATATGACCGACTCCCCCTGCCGCTCCACCTGCGTCACATAGCCGGTAGCGGCGACGAAACGGGCATATTGCGCGTTGGTCACTTCATGCCGGTCGATCCAGAATCCCGGCACCCTGACCCGATAGGCGGGCCGTTCCTCCGGATAGCCCCGATCGTCTCCGATCAGGGCTTCTCCGGCGGGCACCCATATCGCCTGGTCTCCCCCACGCTCACACAGGCTGCCATAGGCCGGCCGGTCGAGGGCGGCGGTGGTGAGCGGCAGAAGCGCTACGAGGGAGATTATGGGCAGCAACCGGCGGATGATCACGGCTGATAAATCCGCTGATCAGGGATGATCACGCCGACATCCTTGGCATAGACATCCCATGCCGCGATCAGGTCCTTGCGCCGGTCCGGCTGCTCCAGCGACAGGTCATTGGTCTCGCCCGGGTCCTCCGCAATATTGAACAGCCGCCATTTGCCATCGCCAATGTCGGTGATCTTCCAGTCCCCTTGCCGCAAGGCGCGGGAGCCGAACAGCTCCGTCCCGAAACTGTCGTTTGGCGCGTAGACGCGATCGGCCTTCCCGCTGAGATAGGATACCCAGCTTTTGCCGCGAATGGGTTCAACGCTCCGGCCCTGGAAGCTGCCTTTCGGATCGGCCACGCCCGCCAGTTCGAGGAATGTCGGGCTGACGTCCGCAACGGAGAGGAACGCGCCGTTCACGCCCTTCCGCTCGAACCCCTTATAGCTGATGAACGACACCGCGCGGGTTCCGCCCTCCGTCGCATAAGCCTTGTAGAGCCAGGACGGCGCGGTCGCCGCCTGCGCCCAACCGGGGCCATAGCTGACATAGCTCGTCGCAGCGCCGAGATTGTCGAAGCTGTTGTCCGCTGCCGCCGCGGCCTTGTTGATGCCCACCATCTCCGTGCGGGCAACGTCCAGCCCTTCCGCGCCATTATCGGCCAGGAACAGGATGACGGTGTTGTCATATTCGCCGCTGCGCTTCAGCGCATCGATCACGCGGCCGACATTCTTGTCCAGCCGGTCGACCATCGCTGCGTAGATTTCCATGTCGCGGGCGGCAACGCGCTTGTCCTCTGCGCTAAGCGAGTCCCAGCCGCCGCTGCGCAGTGCGGGGATATGCGCCGCCTTTGCGGGGTCGATCAGGCCCAGTTCCGCCTGACGCTTCAGCCGCTGCGCGCGAAGCACATCGAAACCGGCGTCATAACGGCCCTTATATTTGGCGATGTCGGCCCTTGGCGCTTGCAACGGCCAGTGCGGCGCGGTGAAGGCAAGATAGGCGAAGAACGGCTTCTTGCCCTCCGCGCCCTTGCCGCTGGCCTTGAGCTGCTCGATCAGCTTGGTCGCAAAATAGTCGGAGGAATAGAAATCGTCCGGCAGCTTGGCGACGGGCTTGCCGTCCTGCGTGTAGGTGGCGGTGCTCGGCCCGCTATTATTGCCGAAATGATTATGGCCGCCCTGCAACAGAGCGAAGCTGTGCTGGAAACCACGGGCATGGGGGTCCTGCTGCGCTGTCAGGCCGAGATGCCATTTGCCCGACAGGATGGTGCGATATCCCCCGCTCACGAGCAGTTCAGGAAGCGCCGCGACCTCCGGCCGCAAATAGCCCTCATGGCCCGGTTGCCCCTTCTGGTTCGGGGAGATCAGTTCCGCCATCGTGCCAAGACCGGCGCGGTGATTGTCGGTGCCGGACAAGAGCATGGAACGGGTCGGCGAGCAGGTCGGAGCTGTGTGGAAACCAGTCAGCTTAAGGCCCGACGACGCGATCGCATCCAGGTTCGGCGTGTCGATTTCCCCGCCAAATGCGCCGATGTCCGAATAGCCAAGGTCATCGGCCACAATCACTAGAAAATTGGGCTTTTTCTCCGCCGCATGAGCTTGGAATGCGACGGTGAACGCGAGGGTGTAGAGCATATTTTTCAGTCGCATCATCCACCTGTTGGATTGTTGGAATATAGGGCCGCACCGGTCATGTTGGACCGATGCGGCAAAAATGGCCGGAGCGTCGCGGAACGCCGGGCGGATCGGTTATTCCGCAGGCTGCAATTCGACCGCGCGCTCCTTCTTCACCGTGCGGCTGGGGCGGCCATCGATCGAGACCGGCACCGTGCCGGCGACGGTCGCGCGGCGCAGCGTCCGGCGCTGGAGACCGAAGTCGGCAATGGCGCGATGCTGGGTTGCGCGATTGTCCCAGATGGCGACGTCACCGGCGCGCCAGCGCCAGCGCACCGTGTTTTCCGGACGGGTGATATGATCCTGAAGGATCGAGAACAGCCGCTGCGAATCCGCGCTGTTAAGGCCGACGAACTGCTTGACGAAATGGCCGACCAGCAGGTTGCGCTCGCCGGATTCCGGATGAACGTGAACAACCGGATGCTCGGTTTCATACACGGTCGACGCGAAGATCTTGCTATATTCCTCGGACCGCTTGGCGTCCTTGATGCTGAGCGCGCCGGCATAGTCATATTTGTTGGAATGGGTGGCCCACAGCGTGTCCACCAGCGGCTTCAACGCCTCCGGCAGATCTTCATAAGCCGTCGCGGTGTTCGCCCACAATGTGTCGCCGCCAGCCTGCGGAATGGTGATCGCCCGCAGGATCGACGCCTGCGGATAGGCTTCGACGAAAGTGACATCGGTGTGCCAGCTCGACGCGGCATAGCCTTCCTTCGAGTCCAGTTCGAGCAGGTAGCGCGATCCTTCCGCCACCGGCACGGTCGGATGCGCCACGGGTTCGCCGAGCAGGGCAGCGAAATCCTCATGCCGCTGATCATTCAGGGCGTCCTGATCGCGGAAAAAGATCACCTTGTGCCGGACGAGCGCTGCGCGGATCGCGGCAAGCGTCGCCGGATCGATATCCCCGGAGAGCGCAACGCCCCTGATTTCCGCGCCAATCCGTCCGGCGACCGGCACGATGTCGAGCGGGCTGGCAGCATCGGCGGCGTTGATGAAATTGTTGATCTGAGCAGTCATGGCATTGTCCTTCCGTGGGATTGTCGGGTTGGGGGTTGGCGGGGTCATTCGGCGGGCTGGAGCGCGTGGTCGCGTTCATCCAGCGCCCGGCGAATTCGGCTGTGCTCTGCCTCATCCAGCGGAAAGCCGTGAATGAAGGCGGCGGAAATGAGGTGGGCGACGGCGGGGCCAAAGGCGAAGACGTAGAGAAGGCCGTTCAGCGCCGCGGGCGTGTTGGCGGGCGCTGTGGGATCGAAACCGAGCCAGCCGACCAGAGGCAGAGCGATGCCCACCGCCAGCGCCATGCCGCCCTTCATCGACAGGCTGAAAGCCGAGAAAAAGAGCGCGGCGCGATCATGCCCGGTTTCCAGGCGGTGGCGGTCAGCGACGTCCGCGACGATGGCCCGGAGCATCAGATTGCCCGATCCCTGCGCAAAACCCTGCGCCACGGTAAGACCAAGCAACAAGGGGAGATTGCCGGGCGTGACGAGCAGCAGGCCGAGATTTATGGCGATCTGCACCACTTCTCCGGCAACGGCCGCGCGATGCTTGCCGATGCGGTAGCCGATCTGCGCCCATATCGGCCCGGCGACGATGCCGAAGATGAATTGCAGCAGGAACAGGCCGCTCGCCCATTGGGGCAGGCCCATATAATGGGTGACGAAAAAGACGATCAGCACGGAGCGAATGCCCTGCCCCGTCGTCACGGCGAGGTCGGAGGCCAGCACGCGCAGCAGAAGGCGGTCGGCGAACACCACGCGAAGCGCTTCCCGCAGCGGCAGGCGGGCCGGCTGGGTCAGGGGAGCAGGCTTTTCCGGGAAAGCGCGGAGCGCGAAATTCAGCGACAGGATGAGGCTGACGATTACGACCGCCCCCATCGCGCCCAGTTTCAACGCGCCATCCTGCGGATCGACCTGATCGATGATCGTGGGCAAGACAAGCACGAGGAGCAGCGAGGACGCCCCCGCCACGGCCTGGAACGTGGCGATCCGGGTGCGCTCATGATATTCCCCGAAAATCTCGCCCGACCAGGCAAGATAGGGGATCTGGATCATCGACCAGCCCAGATACATGATGAACAGCGACACCGCGAGATAGACGGGCGTTACGCCGAAAACGGGAAAAAACAGGGCTATCGCGGCCAGCCCGAAGGCGATGGCGCCGGCGACGATCCACGGCCTCCTCCTGCCGAAGCGTGAACGGGTGCGGTCGCTGAGCGCGCCGATCAACGGGTCCGCCGCAGCGCCCCAGAGCCGCTCCGCCAGGAAGATCGCGCCGATCGCCGCCAGCGAAAGACCGAAATGCTGGCTGTAAATCGCTGGCAGGTGCACCGCCAGCGGCATCTGCGCTGCGTAGATCGGCACGGTGAGCGAGGCGAAGCCCGCCAGCCGCCACGGGCTGAGTTGCCCAGTGGAGCCGCCCTTTCGCCTGCCCGGCGAACCGGACGCAGCTTTGGCCGTGACAGTGCTTCGCAGAACAGTCGCCATGATGACCTCACAATTTCGTTCGAAGGGTGACGCCGATGGTGCGGGGATCGCCTATCGTGCCGGTGACGAGACCGAAGGCGCCCGGGGACAGGGCCTGGAAATAGTTCTTGTCCGTCAGGTTGCGCGCCCAGAGGGATATGTCCCAAAGCCCGTCATCGACGCGCAGACCGATGCGCGCATTGAGCAGGCCATAACCCGGCACATCGGCATAGCGGCTGTTGGTCGAGGAGGTGTTGAACCCCGTGCGGTGCGAGAAGTCGGCATGGCCGTAAATCTCGACCCCCCGCCCTTCCCATTGCGTCAGCGGCTGAGCGACGTCGACGCCGAGCGTGTAGGTGAATTTCGGCACCCCGCCCAATTGCACGCCGGACAGGTCCTGCGTCGGGCCGGATGTGGGATCGCCCGGCGTGACGACCGGATTATGCTCCTGCGCATTGGGGGCATTGGTATAGTTGCGGTAGGTCGTCTCGATATAGGAGCCGGAGGCGGAGAAACTGATCCACTTGCTCGGCGCATAGCTGAGGTCCGCCTCCAGCCCGCGCGAGCGGACCTTCGGTATGTTGGAGATATATTGGATGACCGGTCCAGAGGCCGGGATGACGGTGATCGCGGTCTGATAATCGCTGACCTCCGTCCAGAAACCCGCGGCGTTGAAGGTCAGCTTCTTGTCGAAAAACTGGCTTTTCAGGCCGACTTCGAAACTGTCGACGGTTTCCGGCTCCACCTCTGCGGTCGCGCCGGCGGGCAGGACCGTCAGATTAAGGCCGCCGGACTTGTTGCCCCGCGAATAGGAGCCGTAGAGCAGGACATCCTGCGTCACCTTCCAACTCAGCGTGGCGAGGCCCGAAACACTGTTGTCGGTGAGGCCGACAGTGTAGCTGGTGACGGGATTGAAGCGGGTGCGGATGGCGCGCGCCGCAGCCGCCTGAGCGGCGGTCAGGCCGGACAGGTCATTCCCGGCGTACCAATATTGGTTATAGGCCCCGTTCTTCTTCTCATGCGTATAGCGCAGGCCGCCGGTGAAGCTGAGGCTGTCGCTGATGTTCCAGGTCGCCTGGCCGAACAGGGCATAGCTCTTGGTCTCCGGCGTTGATGTCGACCGGGCCTCGAAACCGTTCAATGCAGCGTTGGCGATGACCGGATCGGTCGCCCCCGCCACGCCGGGCGGCGGAAAATTCCAGTTGGCCGCAGCCGAGCCATAGGCCGATGCGCCATAGCCGCGCACGATCTGCCAGAAATAATAAGCGCCAACGACATAATCGATTGTGTTGCTGCCGGTTGAGGCGAGGCGGATTTCCTGGCTGAACTGGCGCTGGCGATTGGCCTGCTGCGCCTTGGTGATCACGGGCAGGCCCGTTGAGTCGCCGTCATTGGCCGGATCCCAGTCCCACCAGCGATAGGCGGTGATGGACGTCAGCGCGGCAGGCCCCAGGTCCCAGTCAACCTGACCGGACACGCCATAGCCCTTCATGAAAGCCTGGTAATGGCCGTCCGAATCCCCGTTGCGCGCAAAGGGATCGGCGGGAAGCGGCGTGTATCCGGCGCGTCCGACACGGGCGAGGAAGTTGTTGGCGATCGTGATGCCGCTGTCGTAGGTCGAGAAGTAATTGACCGGGATATTCAGCGCGAAATGCTGTTTCTGATGGGAATAATCCCCGATGATCTTGACCGATAGCGTATCCGTGGGCTTGACCAGCAATTGGCCGCGCACCGAGAAATTGTCGTAATCCTGCGCCTTTGACCCATCATGCAGGTTAGTCAGGAAGCCGTCGCGATGCGTGTCGGCAACGCTCAGCCGGAACGCCACCTTGTCCGCGACCAGCGGCGCGGAAACCGATGCCCGGACCTGATGATAGCCATAGGTGCCGAGCGTGACTTCGCCGAAAAAGTCAGGATCGAAGCTCGGTTCACGGGTCGTGATATTGATCGCGCCAGCGGTCGTGTTCTTACCGAACAATGTCCCCTGCGGCCCGCGCAGCACCTCTATCTGCTGCAGGTCGACCAGATCGAACTGCGACTGACCGGGGCGGCCGTAATAGACATTGTCGACGTAGAAGCCGACGCCGTTTTCCAGTCCGTCATTGGTCAGCGCGACGTTGGAGCCGAGACCGCGAATATTCACATTGGTATTGCGCGGGTTGAAGCTGAACACCTGAAGGCTCGGCACAAGCTGCTGCACCTGGCCCAGAGTGAAATTGCCGGTCTTTTCGAGCGAGTTCGCGCTGACGACGCTCAGAGCGATGGGGACATCCTGCGCATCCTCCTCCCGGCGGCGGGCGGTTACGAATATCTCGCCGCCCGCTTCCGCATCCGCGGCATCGGCCCCTGCAGCCACCGCCACCGGCGCGACGGTGGGCTGCTCTGCGGCCATGCCCGGCGTCGCCGTCAACACGCCAAGGAAAGCGCCGGAGAGCAGAAAGCGCCGGAAGGCAAGGCGATCACTTTTGGAAACATCATTATAGGTCACTGTTTTTCCCTGATTTCTTTTATGAATGTTGCGCCCCGCGCGGTGGACGGGCGGGCTTGCGAGACGGTTCGCCATCAATCAGGGCGACGCCGAAAATGGCGGCCGCAGCCTGTTGAAGGGACACGGAATAGGTGCGCGGCGAAGCGCCCTTGGATGGAATTCTACCGGGCATGACGCCTCCTTTCCGAAAGGCGCCGGGCGCTTTTCGGATGGCTTGGACATGCAGGACCCGTTCGCCGCGACCCTGTCGCGACGGGACAATCTCCCGATGTCGAAGTGCGGCTGCAGTCAGGCGACCGGCGGGCGGACTGGCCAACGGAAACCGCGCGAAAGGATGCTGCAGGCCGGTGACAACCGGCAGCCGCCCTATCCCCCGATCCGGTGTTTAGTGAAGCTTATGCATCGTTACTTCCCCTACATTGGGGGGAACACGATCCCTGGCGTGGTCGCCTTAGCATCGTGCGCTTTAGCCGTTGATAACGCGGAGCAAGCTGCATCCCGATCAAAACCCGCGTGCCCTGAACATCCGGCCTGATGAGGCTGGTCATACGGGGGCAAGCCGCATGGCCTTTCGAATGATGTCTACTTACGTGATAGAGATATTATCGGTCAATGCCGTTCGAATGAAGATTTGCTATCCCGTGCGCAATCTACGCTGTTTCACATATCGAACGTTATTTTCAGCCAATCTGACGCTTGCCGAGTTTTCGCGCGAGCGTACGGCGGTGCATGCCCAGCCGCCGGGCCGTTTCCGAAATATTGAAACCGGTTTCGGCCAAGGTTTCGTGGATGCGTTCCCACTCCAGGGTTTTGATCGAGGTGTGGCGTTCAGTCAGCGGGGCGGTGACATCGCCATCGGTGCGGCCGAAGGCGGCCTCTATGTCGTCCGTATTGGACGGCTTGGCGAGATAGTGGGACGCGCCAAGCTTGATCGCCTCGACGGCCGTCGCAATGCTGGCGAAGCCGGTCAGCACAACGATCTTCATCGCCGGGTCATGGGCATGGAGGGTCTGAACGCAGACGAGGCCGGATGCGCTGCCCAGTTTCAGATCGACGACCGCGAAGCCGGGACTATGCTGCGCCAGCAATTCGACCAGCGCCTCATGGCTGTGGGCGAGATGGACATTATAGCCGCGCCGTTCAAACGACCGGGCAAGCGTATTGGCGAACGCCTCGTCATCCTCGACGATCACGATATGGCGATCAGCGGACATCGCCATCCCCCCTGCGAACGCCCAACGTGTCGAGCGGGAACAACAGCGTCACGATCGCCCCGCCCATGACGCCATTTTCGGCCGTCACCTCTCCGCCCAGCTTGCGCATCACGTTGAGCACCAGGAACAGGCCAAGCCCCCCGCCCTGCTTGCCCTTGCTCGACTGATAGGGCTTGCCCAGATTTTCCAGCATTCCGGGCGCAAAGCCGGGGCCGTCGTCGCGCACCACAAGGCGCAGGAAATCCCCCTGCTGATCGACCGAGAGGCTGATCCAGTCGGGCGAGGCCTCCGACGCATTGTCGAGGACATTATATATGACCTGCTTGAGCACCGGATCGGCAACGATCTCCAGCCCGGCGTCGGCGCTGTTGTCATAATCGACCTCCACGCCCGCATGGGCGACGCTCCATTCCTTGACGATATAATCAAGGAAGATGCGGATGGAAATGATCGTGGGGGCCTCCCCCCGCGCCTCACCGGAGGAGAGGAGAATGCCGGAGAGGATGGTCTTGCAGCGCTGGACCGCGACCTGCATCTCCTCAATCTCCCCAATAATGCCGGGCTGAGCGGCAAGGGCCGGCATGCGTTTCCAGTCGTTGAGAATGACGGCCAGCGAGGAGAGCGGCGTACCCAGCTCATGCGCGGCCCCGGATGCGAGCAGGCCCATGCGGACAATATGATCCTCCTCCGCCGCACGCTGGCGCATATCGGCGAGGCGGGCGTCGCGCGCCTGCAGGTTGCGGTTGATCCGGGTCACGAAAACGACCAGCAGCACGGCAATCAGCGCAAAGCATATCCACGCGCCGATGATGTGCATTTCGAACAGGGATTCGGCGAGCGCCGACGGCAGAACCAGCGGCCAGTAGAATTTCGCGAGGATAGCGGCGAACACGCTGGTCGCAAAAACGATCGCCCATGCGGAAAGCGTGTCCAGCAGGATCGCGCCCAGCACCACCTGAAGCAGATAGAGATAGATGAACGGATTGGTCGCGCCGCCGCTGAGATAGAGCTGGATGGTCAAGGCAACCACATCAAAAAGCAGGGCCAGAAACAGCTCCGCATTCGCGACCGTCTGACGGCGGCGCAGGACCGCGAGACTGCCAAGGTTGAGGCCCGTGGCGGCGACAGGAACGATCATCATGACCAGCAGCGGCAGGCGGATGCCCATGCCGTAATGCACGATCAGAATGGTGAAAAGCTGTCCGGCGGCGGCGATCCAGCGAAGCTGGATGAGCAGCAGCATATTCTTGCGCCCGGCAGCCTCCGCAGGCCAGTTGCGCAAAATCGGTCGTGTCTGGCTAATGATCTTCAGCGCCCTCATCCCGCGCCTCCACCCGCCGTGCGGAGCCTGCGTTCCTCTCTCAGGAACAGCATGTAACCGCCCGCCGTCATAAGGGCCAGAGCGAACCAGGTGATCGCATAGACGAGATGATTGTTGGGAAAGGAGACGACGGTCATGCCGCCCACCGGCAGCGCGTCGGGGCCGCCAGCCGCCTGCGCGTCGATGAAATAGGGGGCGGTGCGGTCTAGGCGAAGCGCTCTGGCGATTGCAGCGACGTCGCGGGAATACCAGCGCCCTGTGGCGGGATCATTGGCGCGCAGGAAACCGCCGCCGGGTTCCGTTATGCGCAGCAAGCCGGTGACAGCGGCGGGCCGGTTTCCACTTTCCGTTTTCCAGCCGGGGGGCACAAAGCCGCGATTGACGAGGATCGTGAAGCCCCGGCCGGTATCGAACGGCGTCATCACCCAGTAGCCGCTGCCGCGCGCCGTGGAGGCGCGGACTAGCGTCTGCCGGTCGAAGCGATAGACGCCGTGCGCGCTTATCCGGCGATATTCGGACGCCTGCGCCGTGATTGAAGGCCATTCCGCCGGGGCAGGCGCGGCAATGGGCGGGGCGTGGATGCGGGCGTCTACGCTGGCGATGAGCGCGCGTTTCCACGCAAGACGCTGCACCTGCCACACGCCCAACGCCACAAAGCCCGCAACAAGGAGCAGCGCAAGCAGCCCCGTCAGCGCCACCGTCATGCCGGACCGTGGCGACCGCCGCCCCTCCCCCGCTGGGAGGGCCGCGGGGATCACGGCATCTGGCTCATGTCATGCGCCGACACGGGCATCATATTGTGATTGAGATGATACATGACCCACATCGACCCGGAGAGGGTGATGACGACGATGACGATGGTGAAGATCAGCGCCATCATCGTCCAGCCGCTTTCCGACCGGGCGCTCATGTGCAGGAAATAGATCATGTGGACGACGATCTGCACCACGGCGAACGCCATGATTACGAAGCCGGTCAGTTGCGCATTGCCCAGTGCGCCGGTCATCACCAGCCAGAAGGGAATGGCCGTCAGGATCACCGACAGGCCAAAACCGATCATATAGCCGCCCATCGTGCCATGGGCGTGGCCATCGTCGTGATCGTGGCCGTGATGACCCTGATCGTGGTGCGTGTGCTGTTCAGCGCTCATCGCAGCATTCCCATCAGATAGACGAAGGTAAAGACGCCGATCCAGATGACGTCGAGAAAGTGCCAGAACATGCTGAGGCACATCAGGCGGCGCCTGTTGGCGGCGATCAGGCCATGCTTGCCCACCTGCACCATCAGCGTCACCAGCCAGATGACGCCGAAGGTGACGTGAAGGCCATGGGTGCCGACCAGCGTGAAGAAGGAGGAGAGGAAAGCGCTGCGCTGCGGCGTTGCGCCCTCATGGATCAGATGCGCGAACTCGTACAGCTCGATCGACAGGAAGGCCAGGCCAAACAGGCCGGTGATGGCCAGCCATCCCTGGGTCGCGCCCACCCTGCCCTTGTCCATCGCCAGCATGGCGAAGCCATAGGTGATGGACGAGAATAGCAGCATCGCGGTGTTGAGCGCGACGAGCGGCAGGTCGAACAGGTCCTTCGGCCCCGGCCCGCCCGCATAGCTGCCGCCCAGCACCCCGAAGGTGGCGAACAGGCAGGCGAAGATGAGGCAGTCGCTCATCAGATACATCCAGAAGCCGAGCGCGGTGCTGCTCCCTTCGGGATGATGGGGTTCCTCGGCCAGGTGAAAGACCGGGTTGGCGCCTGTCGGCATTGCTGTTGCTTCTGTCGACATGCCGGTCAGCCCTGCGTCGCGAGCAGCTTCGTGCGCTCGCCCTCCGTGCGCACCACATCCTCGACCGGGATATGGAAGTCGCGCTTATAGTTGAAGGTATGGCCGATGGCGACGGCGAGGATGCCGACGAAGCTGATCGCCGCAAGCCACCACATGTACCAGATCATGCCGACCGAGAAGGCGACGCTGAGACCTGCAAGGATAATGCCGGTGCCGGTGTTGCTGGGCATGTGGATCGGGCGGAAGCCCTCCACCGGCCGCTGATAACCGCGCTTCTTCATGTCGGCCCAGGCGTCGCCATCATGGATGACCGGCGTGAAGGCGAAATTATAGTCGGGCGGCGGCGAACTGGTCGCCCATTCCAGCGTACGGCCGTCCCACGGGTCGCCCGTGGTGTCGCGCAGCTTCTCCCGGTCGCGGATCGACACATAGAATTGCATCAGCATGCAGGCGATGCCGGCGGCGATCATGAATGCGCCGAAGGCGGCGATCATGAACCATATCTGCAGCGAGGGATCGTCGAACACGCGCATCCGGCGGGTGACGCCCATCAGGCCCAGGATATAGAGCGGCATGAAGGCGAACCAGAAGCCGACGACCCACAGCCAGAAGCTACGCTTGCCCCAGACCGTGTCGAGCTTGAACCCGAACGCCTTGGGCCACCAGTAGTTGATCCCGGCGAACAGGCCGAACAGCACGCCGCCGATGATCACATTATGGAAATGCGCGATCAGGAACAGCGAGTTGTGCAGCACGAAGTCGGCGGGCGGCACGGCGAGCAGCACGCCGGTCATGCCGCCGACCACGAAGGTCAGCATGAAGGCGACCGTCCACATCATCGGCAGCTCGAAACGGATGCGGCCGCGATACATGGTGAAAAGCCAGTTGAAAATCTTTGCGCCGGTCGGAATGGAGATGACCATCGTGGTGATGCCGAAGAAGCTGTTGACGCTGGCCCCCGACCCCATGGTGAAGAAGTGGTGGAGCCACACGATATAGGACAGGATGGTGATGACCACCGTCGCATAGACCATGGAGGTATAGCCAAAGAGCCGCTTGCCCGAGAAGGTCGAGGTGACTTCCGAGAAGATGCCGAAGGCGGGGAGGATCAGGATGTAGACCTCCGGATGGCCCCAGATCCAGATGAGGTTCACATACATCATGGCGTTGCCGCCAAAGTCGTTCGTGAAGAAGGCGGTGCCGGCATAGCGATCCAGGCTGAGCAGCGCGAGGACGGCGGTCAGCACCGGGAAAGCGGCGACGATCAGGACGTTGGTGCAGAGCGAGGTCCAGGTGAAGATCGGCATCTTCATCATGCTCATGCCCGGCGCGCGCATCTTCACGATGGTCGCGATCAGGTTGACGCCGGACAGGAGCGTGCCGACGCCCGCTATCTGCAAGGCCCAGATATAATAGTCGACGCCGACATCCGGGCTATAGGCTATGCCGGACAATGGCGGATAGGCGAGCCAGCCGGTGCGGGCGAATTCGCCCACGAACAGTGACATCATGACGGTGACGGCCCCGGCCGTGGTCATCCAGAAGCTGAAATTGTTGAGGAAGGGGAAGCTGACGTCGCGTGCGCCGATCTGCAGCGGGACGATATAGTTCATCAGGCCCGTCACCATCGGCATGGCGACGAAGAAGATCATGATCACGCCGTGCGCGGTGAAGATCTGGTCGTAATGATGGGCGTTGAGATAGCCCTCCGACCCGTTGAAGGCCATTGCCTGCTGAAGTCGCATCATGATGGCGTCGGCAAAGCCGCGCAGGAACATGATAAGGCCCAGGATCATATACATGATGCCGATCCGCTTGTGATCGACGGTGGTGAACCATTCGGTCCACAGATAGCCCCAGAGCCTGTATTTCGTGATCGCGCCGACGACGCCGATGCCGCCGATCAGCACCATGATGAAGGTGCCGATCAGGATCGGTTCGTGGATGGGAAAGGATTCCCAGGTGAGGCGGCCGAAGATGATCTTCGCCAGGGTGTAGGAGTCGGACATAGGGATCTCTGACGGCCTCTACGATGTGTGGGCGTGGGCCGGCGCTGGCGCGTCGGGATGATGCGGGGCGGCTGGCCGGGCGGGCATGTCCATCGTCATGTCCCGGTTATCGTGCTGATGACCCGTGGGCGTCTTGCCGGGCGGCGGCCGGTCGCCATCCTTCATGAGATGCGGCGAGGCGCCTTTTTCCTCCGGCTCCTTCTGGAGCGCGCCGCGTTCGAGAGGGTCGTGGCCATTGGGACCATCATGGCGCAGGCCGCGCGTGTCATGGGCCGATTCCTTGCCCGCCCCGCCCATCGCATCAATGTGCATCAGTTCTGACATGCAGCGCTGGCCGGGCCGGGCGCAGAGGTTGACAACCGAGTCGAACAGGCTGGCGTCCACGGTGGAGAAGCGGCGGACCGGGTCCTTCTCGCTCGGCTTTTCAAGAGCGAGATAGGCAGGACGGTCAAGCGCGCCGCCGCCGGACTTCACGCCCGCGACCCAGCGGTCGAAACCGCCTTCATCCAGCGCGTGGAAGCGGAAACGCATGTGGGAGAATCCGGCGCCGCTGTAATTGGCCGAGAAGCCCTCATAATTTCCGGGCTTGTTGACGACGGCGTGGAGCACCGTCTGCATGCCAGGCATGGCGTAGATCTGGCCAGCGAGCGCGGGCACGTAGAAGGAGTTCATGACCGTCGAGGAGGTGAGCTTGAAGCTGATCGGTCGATCCAACGGCGCGGCCAGTTCGTTGACCGTCGCGATGCCGAGTTCCGGGTAGATGAACAGCCATTTCCAGTCCATCGCCACCACCTGCACCTCCAGCGGCTTGACGCCGGGCGCAACCTTGCGGCCAGCATCGATGCGCTCAACCGGGCGATAGGGATCGAGCAGATGCGTGCTGGTCCAGGTGACCGCGCCAAGGCAGATGATGATCAGCAGCGGCGCGGACCAGATGATCAGCTCCAGGCTGGTCGAATGATCCCAGTCAGGGTCGTAATCCGGGTTCTTGGCCGAGTGGCGGTAGCGCCATGCGAACAGCACCGTCAGCGCCATCACCGGCAGGATGATGAGCAGCATGAGGCCAGTGGAGATCAGGATCAGGTCACGCTGTTGCACCGCAACATCGCCGGCCGGGTTCATCACGACCCAATTGCAAGCCGACAGGGGCAGCAGCAGCAAGGGAGCCAGAAACCGCATGGAACGGCGCTGGACGAAAGGTTGGCCAGGGATCGGGCGGGTGCTCATGCCTGCCGCCTAGCCGCTGCGCACGGCTATCGACATTGGACACTTTGTCCAATCACGCTGCAGGCGCGAAAAGTGCATTGGCACAGTCATCTGGCAAATCGGCCCCCATATGCTGCTATATGGCCGGGTCGGTTTGGTAGTATGCAACGCACGCGACCCAGGATCGTTTCGACCCTAACATATGCGCAAGGATTGATCAGCCCCATGAGCGCCCAGATTGCCGCCCCCTCCTCCACCGACATGGAGCGCGACGCCCGGAACATCACCGCGCGGCACAAGCAGGTGGTGCCCGGCGAGATCGCCATCGGCGTCATCATCGGCCGCACGTCCGAATTTTTCGACTTCTTTGTTTATGCCGTCGCCTCCATCCTGGTCTTTCCCCGGCTGGTCTTTCCCTATGTCGATGCGCTGACGGGCACGCTCTATTCCTTCGCCATCTTCGCCATCGCCTTCGTCGCGCGGCCGATGGGGTCCTTCTTCTTCATGTGGGTCGACCGCACCTATGGCCGGGGCGTGAAGCTGACTATCGCGCTGTTCCTGCTGGGCGGATCGACAGCCGCCATCGCCTTCCTTCCCGGATATGAGACAATCGGCCATGCCTCCGCCGTGCTGCTGACCCTGTTCCGCGCCGGGCAGGGCTTTGCGCTGGGCGGCACATGGGACGGCCTCGCCTCCCTCCTCTCCCTCAACGCGCCGCAGAACAAGCGCGGCTGGTATGCGATGATGCCGCAGCTTGGTGCGCCGCTGGCGTTGACCGTGGTGGCGGCGCTGTTCGCCTATTTCTGGTCGACGCTCTCGCCCGCCGACTTCCTCGACTGGGGCTGGCGCTATCCTTTCTTCGTCGCCTTCGCGATCAATGTGGTGGCGCTGTTCGCCCGGTTGCGCATCGTCGTGACGCATGAGTTTGAGCGGCTGTTCGAGAGCAGGGACCTTGTTCCCTCCCCCGTTATCCCGACGGTCAAGGCGGAAGGGCGCAACATCATCATCGGGGCATTCGCGCCGCTGGCGAGCTTTGCGCTGTTCCATATGGTGACGGTGTTCCCCCTCTCCTGGGTGGCGCTGTTCACCAAGGAATCGATCGAACGCTTCCTGATCATCGAGATCATCGGCGGCGCTGTGGGCGTGCTGGCCATCGTTGCATCGGGCTTTATCGCAGACCAGATCGGCCGCCGGTCTCTGCTTGGCTGGTCGGCGGGCGGGATTGCGCTGTTCAGCATCTTCGCGCCGCTGCTGCTCAATGGCGGCGATCTGGGCGAAGTGGCGTTCATGGTGCTGGGCTTCATGTTGCTCGGCCTGTCCTTTGGCCAATCGTCCGGCGTCGTCGCGTCGAACTTCTCGCAACAGACGCGCTATACCGGATCGGCGCTGACGTCTGACCTAGCATGGATGTTCGGCGCGGGCTTTGCGCCCTTCTGGGCGCTGTGGCTGTCCAGCAATTTCGGGCTGTTCTCATCAGGTGCCTATCTGCTGTCCGGCGCGATCTGTACGCTGGTGGCGCTGCGGGCCAACAAGGAGCTGGCGGCCGCGCGCGACTGAACCGGCAGTTTTTCGGCGCAACGCTATGCTGCAATTCCAACGAAGTTGCGGAAGTTGCGGGTTGTGACGCATTTTGACCCGGAAAGTCGCAATAAGGTCGCATGTAGGTCTCATGTGCGTCTCACCTTCGTCGCATATGCGTCTCACTTGAGTCTCATGTGCGTCGCACTTGCGTCGCATCTGAGTCTCATGTTGGTCGCACCTGAGTCTCATCCACGTCGCAGTCGAGTCCCAGTCAGGTCTTGATTTCGTCGCACGGACGCAACGCAGAGGCGCGGTCGATATGGCTGAGACGGGCTGAAGCATGGCAATGGAATAACAGGATGGCCGGACTGTAGGACAGAGGAGCGGAAGGTCCGCCATTCTTCCTTCATTCGTCATTCCGGCGAAAGCCGGAACCCATATCGCCTCAATATAAGCAGCTTGCCGGAGGCGTGTTGGGTCCCGGCTTTCGCCGGGATGACGAACTAAAGGCGCTAATCAACGCCGATATTCACGCCTTCACCAGCCGGTCCGGCGACTGCGCCTGCGCGACCCGTCCTGTGCGCTCCAGCTTGCCCCAGCCCACCCATGGCCCGCCGATCGCGGTAGCGACAGCGCGAATGACGACGCCGTACATGATCTGGCGGTAGATAAAGCGCTGGGCCACGAGCAGCAGCGCCGGATAGCGGGGCGCGCGCGGTTCAAGCCGGTAGGCGACCCAGCCGCAGGCGACATCCACGGCCGTAAAGGCCAGCCAGTAAAGCGCCATGCGCAGCAGGTCGCTCTGCGTCTGCGCCCAGCCATGCTGATGCACGCGGACGGCCGTGTCGATCATGCTGAGGACCAGCGCAAGGTCGATGATCGGCGAGATCATGGCGAAACCGATCTGGAACAGCCATGCCTGGGGCAATCCTACCCATGACAGGCCGGCCGGTCGGCCGTTTCGCCAGATGCCGCGATGCTTCCACAGGCACTGCAGCGTGCCATAGGCCCAGCGGAACCGCTGTTTGGACAGGGCGCGGAAGCTTTCCGGCGCTTCGGTCCAGGCGACCGCCTCCGTATCATAGGCGATGCGCCAGCCCTGACGCTGGATGGCGATGGTGAGGTCCTGATCCTCCGCCAACGTGTCGAGCGGATAGCCGCCGACATCATCCAGCGCGGCCCTGCGCCATGCGCCCACCGCGCCGGGGACGACCGTGATCGCGTCGAACCGGGCAAGCGCACGGCGTTCCAGATTTTGGGCCGTTACATATTCCACCGCCTGCCAGCGGGTGACAAGGTTGACCCGGTTGCCCACCATCGCGTTGCCCGCCACTGCGCCGATATCCGGATCGGCGAACCAGCGGGCGAGACGCGCGATCGTGAGCGGTTCGAACTGGGTGTCGGCGTCCAGCGCGACGATGATCGGCGCCCTGGCATATTGGAGCGCGGCGTTGAGCGCGGCCGCCTTGCCCCCATTTTTCAACGTGAGCAGGCCGACCCGGTCCTCGTTCGCAAAGGCGGCGGCGACGATATCGCTGGTGCCGTCCGTCGACCCGTCATCGACGACAATGACCTCCAGCGAGACGTCCCGGCTTTCCAGCACCCGGCGCACCGACGCCTCGATCACCTTTGCCTCATTGAAGGCGGGGATGAGGACGGAGACGAACAGGCCCGTATCAACCGGCGGCGGCGTGACGCGGTTGCGCTTCATCCGGCTGCCCAGCGCCAGCGCGGCCAGCATCACCGCCCGCGCCATGCCGAACAGGATGACGGCGAAGAACAGCCATTTGAGCGCGACCGAAATGGCCGCCAAGGTCAGGAATATGCCGACATCCACCCGGACGGCGAGCAGGTCCGCGCCCCTGACCGGCGGCATGACCTGAGCGGGGGTAAGCCCGGCGAGGCTGGAGACGGGGACGAACTGATAGCCCCTCGCCCGGAGCGCGGCGATGATGCGGGGGAGCGCGGCCACCGTCTGCGCCCGGTCTCCGCCGCTGTCGTGGAGCAAGATGATCTGGCCGGAGCGTTCGGCGTTGCCCGCTTCCACTTGCGCGATGGTGCGCGAAACGATGGCGTCTGCGCCGGGCCGGGTCCAGTCGCCGGGATCGACATGCAGGCCGACATTCACATAACCGGCATTCTGCGCCTCCAGCGCCGGGCCGATCTCGTCCGCAGTCGTCGGTTCGGCGTCGCCGAAATAGGGTGCGCGGAACAGGCGGACGGAACGGCCGGTATAGGCCTCTATCAAGCGCTGGGTGGAGTTCAGCTCTATCCGCGCGCCTTCAGGGGAAACCTGCGCGAGATTGGGGTGCGTGTAGCTGTGGCTGCCAATCTCGCTGCCTTGCGCAAGGATCGCGCGCAACAGGCCGGGATGCGGCATCGCATTTTCGCCGATGACGAAGAAGGTTGCGGGCACATGCGCGCGCTTCAGGATGGACAGTATCTGCGGCGTCCATACCGCGTCGGGACCGTCATCGAATGTCAGGGCGACCTGCCCCGGACGATAGCCGGTGCGGCGGATGACATAGGGCGTGGGCAGCGCGCGATATCGCTCATCTGTGACCAGGCCATGGTCGAGGCGCAGGGTGCGGTTGCCGGTGGTCGGCACATCATCGATATGCAGTATCTCGCCATTGCCCTCCACATCGACGGAATTGAGGCTGGTGAGGCGATTCATTTCGGCCGGGATGGCGCCCGTGCGATCCTTGAGCGCTGGCCAGAAACCGGGATCCTCCGACCCCAGCCGCCAGAGCGCGACGCCCCCCGCCCCCGCCTGCCGCGCGGCGCGGATCTGGTTCCAGGCGCTGGCGGCGTCCAGCATCCAGACATGGTGGGTGTGGCCGTCCTCGGCATAATCAAAGGCAGCGTTGCCGGTGGCGGCGTCGAACCGGATCGGCGCGCCGGAATCATGGGCGGTCAGCCATGCATCCTCTATCGAAACCGCATCGGCGGCGGGCTGTCCGTCCGTCCAGTCATAGCCGTAATTGCCGATAGCGACGATCGCCCTGGCGGCGGGCACTTGTTCCAGCGCGTGGCGCAAGTGGGCGACGAACCATGGCTGGGCGGCGATCGGGCCGGGGGCGTCGCCGATATAATGCTGGTCATAATCCATCAGGAACAGCCGGTCGGCGGCGCGGGCATAGGCGGACAGGTTCCAGTCCATATCGTCGACCGGGACCGTGGCGGTCACCAGCCAGCCATGCGGATGGAAACGGGCGGCCGCTTCGTTCAGGAAGGCGAGATAGTCATGCTGGGCGGAAGCGGGCAGCGCCTCAAAATCAAAGACCACGCCCCGCGCCTTCATTCCAGTCAGGACCGGAACCAGCCGGTCGAGCAGGGTTGCGCGGGCGGCGGGGGAATGGAGCAATGCGGCCATGTTCGTCCCTTCCCACGCGCCGTCGACGACATTCTGGACGACCGGCAGGATGCGGGGACGGCGCGCGCCGTGGCGGACGATGGCGTCGAACTGCGGATCGCGGGTCACGCGAAGCTGGTGAGCGGGGCCAGTGACCGACAGGAGCGAGGGCGCAACCCAATCGAGCGCGCCGACATGACGGCGCAGCGAGGAGCGGCTTGCGTCATCCCAGGGGACATAGAAGCCGACGCTGACCGGATGGACCGGATGGGCGGACAATGCGGGAAGCCAGTTGCGCAGCGTCTGCCCCGCCGAATGAGCGCGCTTGCGCAGGGCGTGGCCGATGCTTCCCACTTGCTGCGCCAGCGGCTCCGGGTGCGGGCGCTCCATATCTAGGGCGAGCGCCGCGGGTGTCGGCACGTCAAGGATCGTGATGGCGAAGGCAGTTGCGGCGGCGAGGATCAGCAGGATCAGCGCGAACACCAGCGGCAGGGTCAGCCGCTTGCGGCGGCCGCTCTCGTCATAGAATACCGGACGGTGCATCCCTGATCCCAGAAGGCAAAGATGGCGGCCGCCGAGAGGAGCCGGCGACCGCCACCTGGGTCTGCCGGTCGAAGGAGCATAAGATCGGCGAGAACCGTCCTAGCGCAGCGCGGCCAGCCAGGTGCTGACCGCAGCATTACAAAATCGTCATGTGGGGATGAGCATCAGCCGCACCGTCAGCCAGGCGGGCACCGCTGCCAGGCAGAGGAAGGTACCGAGCGGGATGCGCGTGGTCATACTTACCGACCTGTGCATGACCGCCGAGACGGCGACGGTCAGCAGGGCGAGAATGCTGGCGATGAGCAGCAGGAACGGCAGGCTTTGCCAGCCGAACCAGGCTCCAAGCGCCCCCAGCAGCTTGGCGTCGCCCAGCCCCAGCCCCTCCCGGCCCCGCAGGCGGCGATAGGCAAGCGAGATGGCCAGCAGGCTGAGATAGCCCGCCGCCGCGCCGATGATCCGGCCTGGCAGCGATACATCCGTCACCCATTGGCCGAGCGTCAGGCCGAGGAAGGCGAGCGGGAGCGTCAATTTGTCCGGCAGCCAGAAATGCCGCCAGTCGAGAATGGCGAGCGGAATAAGGAAAAAGGCGAGAATGAGGGAGCCAAGCCCCGCTATGTTTGGCATCAGGGCGAGAAGAATGGCGCCCGCAGCCGCGCAGGCGAGTTCGACCCGCCAGTGAAGCGGATCGATACGCGCGCCGCATGACCGGCATTTCCCCCGCTGGACAAGGATGCTGAGAAGCGGGAACAGCTCCACGGGATCGAGCGTCTTGCCGCAACCGTCGCAGGCCGAGCGGCCGCCGAGCGCCGAGCGGCCCTGCGGCCAGCGCAGTATGCATGTCGCGATAAAACTGCCGACAATCGCCCCCAGCACGCCGCCCGATAAGGACCAGATGGGCAGCGGCAAGGCGAGAGGCGTCACAATATGCCTTCGACCTTGATCACGGAAGCGTCGCCCGATTGCGCGAACCCCTGATTGCCGAGAGCCTGCTGAAGCGCGGGATCAGCCGTCGTCACCCGCATTTCGGCGGCATAGCGGCCATCGGGCGAGATGCGCAGGGTGATCTTTTCCATGCCGGACTGGCTGACGAGCGGGAGGAGCAGAGCCGGCCCCTCGCACCGGGCCGCGCCGCTCAAACCCTGCGACAGATTGAGGCCGGGAATCTGCGTCGATAGATGGGCGCGAACCTGCCCCTCCGCCGCGCCGCAAAGGCCGCCGGAAAAGCGCACGGACACGTCGCTGAGATCGGCCGAGGCGATCGGCAGGGGCGCGGCGGCCGCGCCCAGCGGCAGCATGCCGGTGGCGTCGTCTATGCCAATCCGGCCAAAACCCGCCGTCAACGCGCCCTCTATATCGTCCGCCTGCCCATTTTTCCGGCTGACGCCTATGCGGGCGCGGCCGATGAGCAACGAAAGCGGGGACAGACCGGCATCCACGGTGCCGAGCGACACATCGCTGAGGCTGAGCTTGCCAATGCGGCCCCACCAGATGCTTCCCGTCACCGAGCGGGCGGCAAGGCCGTAGCGGTCCATGCCGAAAATGCCGAAAGCCAGGCGCATCGGGAACAGGGCGACCAGCGCGATCAGGAATATCGCGAGCAGGCCGAGACGGGCGCGGCGCGAAAGCGCAAGCCCCATCATTGTCCCGCCGCCTTCAGCACCGCCTGCATGGAGACTGCGCCCGCAGTCCCCGAAGGCTGGGCGGAGAAGGTCTCCACCACAACGCCCTGCGCCTCAAGGCTCGAAAGCCATGTGAACAGCGCCTTTGGCCTGATCGACGCGATCGCGATATCGACGCGGCCCGGCCCCTGTTCCTGAGTGCGCTCAAGGGTGAAGCCGCCCTCACCCGCGCTCTGGCTGACAAGTTGGGCAATCGGCGCAGCGGGACGAGCGGCCGCGCCGCGCGGCAGGGCTTTCAGCGAGGCGACCTTGACGCGGACGGCGGCATTGCGGTCCAGCGCCGCGCCATGCCGCTCTATCGCGCTTTTCAGGCCGGACTCGACGGGGCGGGCAATGCCGAGCCAGAGGATGACGATCGCAAGCAGCACGGCCATGATGCCGACCAGCACTTGTTCGCGCTTGCTGAGTTCCTTGTACCAGGCGGCGAGATTCGCGATCATGGCTTCACCGTAATGTCTGCGAGCACGCGGCCGTCAGTGCCCTGTGAGGATGTTGCCGTGATCGTGAAGCCAGCATCCTGCAGGGCGAGCAGCACAACATTGATGTCAGCCGCCTGCGCGCTGGCGAGCGTGGCCGTCAACATGCCATCCGCGCTTCGGCCAAGCTTGGTCAGGCTGACATTCTCCGTCCGCTGCATGGCGGTGAACAGGCCCGCCACCGGCCCGGAGAAAGTGTAGGCGCCCGCCCCCCGATCGGCCAGGCGGGCGTCGAGATCAGGCTCCAGCCGTTCCGGGTCCGTGACGCCGGGGAGGACGGTAGAGGCGAGGGCGATACTATCCCGGTCAAGGCTGCTGGCGGCGGCGTTATACCGAATGATCGCGATCAGGGAGAGAAGCAGGCTGACCAGCGCGATAAAGCCGATCCAGATGGCGATGCGGGTCAGTTGTTGCCGGTCAAGCGGACGGCGGGCGCGCTTGGCGAAATCCCCCTGACGCATGTTGAGCGCCGGATCGGCGAGCATGGCGATGGCAGCGCGACTGACCGTTTCGGGCGAAAGAACCGCCACCGGCGCATCGGCCACAAGCAGTTCCGCCATCGGTTCGTCGGCGGGGAGCGCAGCCTCCCTGCCCCGCAGCAGGCTGGTCCCGCCCACCGTGCCCATGACATAGCCCTCATCAGGCTCCGGCAGGATCAAGCCAGCCGGCACCACGAAATCGGGGTCCAGGCCGTTATGCTGCGCCCAGAGCAGCCAATGCTGCATGTCGGCGCGCGCGGCGACCGCCACGATATGCGGCCGTGCGGGATCGTCATTCTCATTGGCGGCGGCGATCAGGGTTTCCGGCGGGTCGATACTGTCCGACAGGGCGGCCAGGCGCGCCGCTGCCCTGCCCTGCCGCGCGGGCATGCCGTCATTGGATATCCAATGGAGCGTGGTGAGTCCGGCCGGCGGCACCAGCATGACGCTGCACCCGTCCGGCAGGCTGGAAAGACCGCAGGCGTCAAGCCAGTGGGTGCCGGAACCGCCCTGCACCACGGTTCCGTCAATGACGCGCATCCATAGCGGCTGACCCTCGGCCGTTTCCGGCAGGGTAACGATAAGGCCCTCACGCGCGGTCATGCGCCCTCACCCCACTCGCGGCTGACAAGCCGGGCCGGCTTCTGCGGCTGCGCGTCTATCAGCGCGGTCTCGTTCAATTCCGTGCCCCCAAGGTCCACCAAGATTTCTACCCGGAAAAAGCGGGTCACAAGTTTCGTCTGCGCCTGCACATCGCCCATCGGCGTAAGTTTCTGAAGCGCGGGAAGCGCCCAGAAGGCAACGGTGCTGCCATAGCCATCGGCAGGGCGGCGCGCCAGCATTTGCCGCGCCTGATCGACAGTCAACTGACCAGGCAGCAGCATAGCGAACAACGGCGCCTGGGCAGGCAGCAGCGTATTGACATTGATAGGCGACAGATCGGCCGTCGGCAGCGCACAGATCCAGGGGCGCAATGTCTGATAAATGGCCGGAGTAACGCCATTTACCGCCCGCAGTTCGCTGGCCGACGCCATGAAGCGATTGGCCGTACGATAGGGCGTGGGGGCGCGGGCATAGGTTTCATCCTCCGCCCCGCCCGGCTGCGGCACCGTATCGGTATCGATCCAGTCAGCGAGCGACGCCGCCACTGTCTGCGCCTGCCGGTCATCAATGCCGAGAAGCCGCATCAGCGCCTGAAACTGGGTCACGCCGGTCGGGCGCACCTTCAGATTCTCCTCCCCCTCGCCTTCGTTGGCCGCGACGACGCTGTTGAGGTTGAAGCAGTTACCGCCATCCGTGACTCGCGCCGTCGCGGAGCCGGCGGGGACAGGCAGCGGCTGCGGCGCGCCGAGCCACCCGCCCTGCAGCGTGACCTTGCCCGGTTGCGCGGCGACAAGATCGCCGATACGCAGGCGCGCGACATTCTCCGCAGCTTCGGCAAAGGCGCGCGCCTGATCCAAGGCGCCCGCATTGGCGGTGAGGCGCGTCGCGATGGTCAGGCGCTCAAGCGCTGTCGCGGCGACTATGGCCATCACCGCCACCAGCAGCAGCACAGTGAGCAGGGCCATGCCCGACTCGCCGGAGGCAGAGTCTTTCTGCGGCCGGTCAGCCATTGGCGGGAGCCTCCGCCTCATCCTGTTTTTCGACAGGACCGGGACCGACCAGAAATTTGAGCGTGAGCGACGGCGCACCGGCGCGGGGCAGCACAAGCTCCACCGCGCGTGGCAGCAGGTCCGGCTGGGTCGACGCCCAGTTTTCTCGCCAGTCGCCGCGCGCGTCCCGAAAGCGCAGTACCGCGCCATCAACCCCTTCCAGAAGCGTTGCGGGTTGCGCGCCTTGCGCGCCGTCGACCAGCGGATAGGTCCGCCGCTCCAGACGCCCCTGCCGCACCCAATATTCAACCTTCTGCAGAGTCGGGCGCGGCGACTCGTCCATATTGGTCCATCCGGCCCGGACGAACTGCATGACCGGGGCATTCTCCCCTTGAGGTTGCGCGAAGAAGGCCGGGGCGAGCAGGCCATTTTCAGTGCGGCTGATACGCGGAACCGCCTGGGCGAGATCGGCGGTCAGCGCGCCATTGGCGCGCTGAATCGCCGCCATTCCATCGAGGTGGCCCCGAATGGCGCCCTGCGCCGATACGCTGTTGCCGAGCAGAAGCACGCCCGCCGCAGCAAGCATGGCGAAGATCACCAGCGCGACCAGAAGCTCGATCAGCGTGAAGCCGCGTTCATTCGTCCCTGGACTCCTGCTTTCGCAGGAGAACAGATGGCGTGTGCGGTCCATGCCCATCATTGTGTGGCCCGCATGAAGGTGAGCGCGGCGGGCGACTGTCCGAAACCGCCATTGACGACAAGGTCGACGCGCAGCAGGCGGGGATCGTCGGTCGCCGTCGCGACCCGAGTCCAGCGCCAGCGATGGCCGCCATTATCGACCTCGCCCTGTTCTTCGCCAGTGCTGGGTGGCGTCGGATCGCCCTGAATATCGACCATCAGATTATGGGCGACGATCTGGCCCATAACCTTGCTGTCGAGATCAGCGGCGGTGCGGACCGTCACGCTCTGCAGCCGGATAAGCGCAAGCGCGGCGAGCGAGAAAACGGCGAGCGCGACCAGCATTTCAAGGAGGGTGAACCCTTGCTCGGACCGCCTGTCAGCCACCGACCATCACCTTTCCGGCCATGTCGACGCTGACCGAAGCGCGCTCCCCCTCGCGCACCAGGCGGATGACGAGCGGCTCGCTGGGCAGGCCGGTGCTGTCGAAGCTGATCTGGGCGCGGCCGCTTTCCCCCACCAGCGCGCCCGTGCCCTGCCGCCATTGCGTGGTGGCGAAGGGGCGATCCTCCAGCGGCATCCACCGGCCAGCGCCCCTCTGTTCAAAGCCATAGCCGGAGGCTGAAATCCACACACCCATAGGCCGCGCCTGAATGACGGCATTGTCGCGCGCGGCGGACACGCGGGCGGCGAATTTCTCCGCATCCTCGATCACCCGTCCGCGCGGATCGGGCATGGCGAGGACGACGGCGGCCGACACGAAGCCGATGATCGCCACCACGACCATCAGTTCCAGCAGGGTGAAGCCGCGTTCGGTGGCGCGTGAGGGCCACGGACTGTCAGCCTCATGAGCCGTGCGACCTTTACCAACGGAGGTCTGGTCAATCCGGAGCGGATGGTTCCTAGATATCGCTGGAATAGATATCGGCATTTTCCTGGTCCCCGCCCGGCTGGCCATCGGCGCCCAGCGAGTAGATGTCGAACGCGCCCTTTCTGCCCGGAACGGCGTAATTATAGTTACGGCCCCAGGGGTCCTTCGGCAGCTTCTTGATATAACCGCCGCGACGGTAGCGCTGCGGCTGCGCCAGCGAAGGCGGCGGCGTCAGCAGGGCCTGCAGACCGTCAGTGCCGGCCGGATAGGTCAGATTGTCGAGCCGGTATTGCTCCAGCGCCTGCTCGATGGTGGAGATATCCGCCTTCGCCTTTTCCACCCGCGCCGTGTCAGTGGCGGGGATGACGTTGATGGCGACGATGGTGGCAAGGAGGCCAATGATGACGATAACGACCATCAGCTCGACCAGCGTGAAGCCGTGTTCGGCGGAACGCCTCACTGGCGTGAAGCCGTGTTCGGCGGAGCGGCGGGCGGGAATTGCGCCTTCTCCGTCACCCCTGCGGAGGCAGGGGTCCCGCTTCTCTCCCCGCACATAAAAGGCAGCGGGATGCCCGCCTTCGCGGGCATGACGGACTAGAGAGGAAAAAACAGAAAGCATCACACACCCGTAAGGCTTTGAAGCTGCAGGATCGGCAGCAGAATGGACAGGATGATGACGGCGACGATGCCGCCCATCAGGATGATGATCGCTGGCTCCAGCATGGCGAGCGCGGTCGAGGTGAAGGAATCGAACTCCCGCTCCAGATAGTCGGCTGCGCGCTCCAGCATCGTGTCGAGGCGGCCCGCCGCCTCTCCGCTGGCGGCGAGATAGACGAGCAGCGGCGGGAAGATATTCGCGCGGCGCAATGCAGCCGAGAGGCTGCCCCCCCCCCGGATCGCCTCGACGATCTGATCCGATGCGCGGCGCAAGGCGCGATTGTGGATGGTGTTGGCGGTGAGCGCGAGGCCCTCCATCAGCGGCAGGCGGCTGGCGATCATGGTGGACAGCGTACGCGCCATGCGGGCGGCATGGAGGTCGCGGATCAGACGGCCGATGATCGGCAGGCGCAGCAGGAAACTATCAAAGCGGTGGCGAATGCTCTCCACCTTCAACGCGCGCCATGCGCCGAACCCGGCAAGGCCAATGACGATCAGCAACGCCCACCACCAGCCCGCCAGGAAGGCGGAAACCGCCATGACCATGCGGGTGAGGAGCGGCAGGGTCTGGCCCACCGTGTCGAACTGCTCCACAACCTTCGGCACGACGAAAATCATCAGCGCGGCGACCACGAACACCGCGAAACCGGCAAGGACGGACGGATAGGCGATGGCGGTCATCACCTTCGACCGGATCACCGCCTGCCGCTCCATCAACTCAGCGAGACGCTCCATGATCGTGGGGAGACTACCGGAGCTTTCGCCCGCGGAGATCATGGCGCGATAGAGCGGCGGAAAGCTGCGCGGTTGGGTGCCCAGCGCCTCGGCGAGACGGCGGCCCTCCATCACTCCGGAATGCACGCTGCCGACGATGGCGCGGACATGTTCAGTCTCGCTCTGGCGACCAATGGTGCGCAGGGATTCCTCAAGCGGGCTGACCTGAATCAGCGTGGAAAGCTGGCGAGTGAAAAGCGTCAATTCCTTGGGCGAAAGCTTTTTGCCGCCAAGCGAGAAAAGCGCCCTGCCCTTTGACGCCTTTTCCTGGCCGGGATCCATCTTGACGACGAACAGGCGGCGGCTGTCGAGCTGCGCCCTGGCCGCGTCCATGCTGTCCGCCTTGACGCTACCCCGGCGTTCCCGTCCGGCAGTGTCGATGGCGAGATAGTCATAATCAGGCATCACCCAGAACCTCGTCCGGGACATCCATCGCATCGCGACGGGAAATGCGGATGGCCTCCTCCGCCGTGGTCTGCCCATCGCGGACGAGCGCGCGAGCGGCCGAGCCAAGATTGGGCGCATTGAGGAAGGCGTGGCGGGCGATAAGGGATTCGTCTCCGCCATCATTGATGAGGCGGCGGATGGTGTCGTCCACCCGGATCGCTTCGAACACGCCGATCCGGCCCTTATAGCCGGTGCCGTTGCATTCGCCGCAGCCCTTCGCCTGATAGACGATGGTGCCGGGGTCGAAGCCAAGCAGCGCGCTCGCCGACTTGTCCGCCTGATGCGGTTCGCGGCAATGCTGGCAGAGGCGGCGAACGAGGCGCTGGGCAACGACGGCGCGCAGGGTGGAAGCGAGCAGGAACGGCTCCACCTTCATGTCCCGCATGCGCGTGATCGCGCCCACCGCGTCATTGGTGTGAACGGTGGACAGCACAAGATGGCCAGTAAGCGACGCCTGCACGGCGATTTCGGAGGTTTCGCGGTCGCGGATTTCGCCTACCATCACGACATCAGGGTCCTGACGCAGAATGGCGCGCAGGCCAGCCGCGAAAGTCAGGCCGACCTTGGGATTGACCTGGGTCTGGCCGACGCCCTCAATCGCATATTCGACCGGGTCCTCGACCGTCAGGATGTTGCGGCTGCCGTCATTCAGGTTGCGCAGGCCCGCATAGAGGGTCGTGGTCTTGCCCGAACCGGTGGGACCCGTAACCAGGATGATGCCATTGGGTTCGGCCAGCGCTTCACGGAAGATGCGGTCCGCAGCGCCCGTCATGCCGAGCACGTCAAGCGAAATGCCCGCATTCTCCTTGTCCAGGATACGCAGCACAACACGCTCGCCCGCGCGACTGGGGAGCGTGGACACGCGCACGTCAAGCAGCTTGCCGCCAAGCGTCAGGCCGATGCGGCCATCCTGCGGCACGCGCCGCTCGGCAATGTCCAGGCGGGCCATGACCTTGATGCGGCTGACGACGACGGGGGCGACGTGCGGCGGCATGCGCAGCGTCTCGCGCAGCACGCCGTCGATGCGCATGCGCACGACAAGGCCAGTCTCATAGGGTTCGATATGGATGTCCGACACACCCTGCCGCGCGGCCTCCGCAATGATGCCGTTGATCAGGCGGATGGCGGGCGCGTCGTCGGCGCTGTCGAGCAGATCGTCGGCCGTCGGCAGGTCGCTCGCCAGCATGTCCAGCTCATCCGCGCCCACCGCCAGCGTACCGGCGACCGCCGCCGCGCTGCCATCCATCGCATAATGATCCGACAGATGCCGGTCGAACTGCGCTGCATCGACAAATTCGATGTCGAAGCTTTGCGCGAGATGACGGCGCACCTCCAGCAGCACGCGTGGATCGCCCCCCTCCCGCATGGCGACGGCGAGACGGCCGGTATCCGTACCGTTCATCAGGACCACGCCGAATTTCCGGGCGAATGCATAGGGGATGTCGATCAACCGGGGGGCGATATGCGGCGTGATCGCAAAGCCGCTCTCTTGCTCGTTTGGAGCCTCAGGCTTGATTTCGGAGCCCTTTTTCATGATTGGCCACCATTAATTGGAGGCGCACTTATAAAACCATTCGGGCTGAGCGTGTCGAAGCCCTGCACTTCTTTGCCAGAACAGGTCTCAAAGAAAGGACAGCCCTTCGACCGGCTCAGGGCGAACGGATGTGGGGAGCCGTCTGCCATCCTCATTTCGGTTTCTCGCTGGGCGGAACATCGACCGGGCGGACGACTGTGGAGGATTGGCGTGACTGCGGCGTGATGACCTGTCCCTGGGCTGGGGCAGCGCTAGCGGCTGGAGCCGCAGGCGGCGGAGCGGCTGCGCCCGGAGGAGACACCGGCGGTTCCACGCCCATATAGTCGCGCAACAGTTCGTCGATCGTCGGCTCCCGGTCCGGGCTGCGCAGCAATTGCTGGTTCTGGATATAGCCGTAACGCTGAGCAGTGAGCGCGCGGGCGTCCTCCCGGCTGCGCAATATGGTCGGGCGGATAAAGACCATCAGGTTGGTCTTGCTGCGGCTGCGGCTGCGCGATTTGAACAGTTCGCCGATGCCGGGAATATCGCTCAGGAGCGGAATGCGCTCGATCGTCTTGCGCTCATTATCGTCGAGCAGGCCGCCAAGGGCGATGATCTCGCCATCGTCGACGGTGACGGTGGTCTCAATCTCGCGCTTGTTGATGATCAGGTCATTGCTGTTGTTCGATACGGGGCCGGCGATGCTGGAAACCTCCTGCCGCAGGAACAGCTTGATCGCACCGCCCGTGTTGATCTGCGGCTTCACGTCGAGCTGGATGCCGACATTCTGGCGCTGAACGGTGCGGAACTGATTGTCGAAATTCTGGCTGAGCGCCTCGCCGGTAGTGACCGGAACCTCCTGCCCGACAAGGATCGACGCCTTTTGATTATCCAGCGTCATGACGGACGGGGTGGACAGAAGGTTGGAGCCGGTGTCCGACTTCACGGCATTGATGATCGCGCCGAAAATGCCGTTCTTGCCGATTTGTCCGCCAAGCCCCGCGATGCCCCCAGTCGCGGAGGTAAGCGAGTTGAAGGCCGCCTCCTGCAGATTGGTGGCGAGGTCGCCGCTTTGCGGAACGGTGGTAGTGGTCGTGGTGCCGTCCGCCGCAACGACCGTCGTCGTCTGATTGCCGAGCTTTGTAGCGCCATAGGCCCCGGCCAGCGTCAGCAGGTTCGGCGTGGCGTTGGAATAGTTGGTTGCGGCAAAGCCTGTCTTGGTGCTGCCGATCAGGAACTGGACGCCCAGATTCTTGGCGGCGACATCGCCGATCTCGACGATGATCGCCTCGACCAGCACCTGCTCGCGGCGCGTGTCGATCTGACGGATGGTTTCGCCCAGCATCCGCTGCACATCACTGTTGGCGGCGACAATGATGGCGTTCGCGCCTTCATAGCGCGTGACGATCGCCGGCCCGCGCGTGGCGATGCCGCCGCCTGAGCCGCCCGTGGCGGCGGGAGCAGCCGAGGGCGCCGCTGACGGCGCGGGAACAGGACTAGCGTTGCCCGCAGAACTGCCGCCCATGCCGCGCGCCGCGGATGACGATGATGTGATGAAGGAGGACGCGTCAGAGGAGCTGACGCCGGACACCGTAGGTGTCTGGCCGACAAGCTGCTGGAGAACCGGGAGCAGTTTCTCCGCATCGGCATGTTCAAGCCAATAGACCCGGATTTCCGTGCCGCTTGCCGCCTGCTTGTCCAGATCGCGGGCGATGTTCGATAGCCGCGCCACAGTGCCTGCGTCGCCGCGAATGGCGACGCTGTTGCTGCTGTCGATGGGAACCACGGTTGCGGCTGCGGCAGAACTGCCCGCTTCGCCCGCGCCGCCGCCGACCAGCGCCTGCAGAGACTGCGCGATTTCTCGCGCGCCTGCGTTGCGCAGGGTAACAATCTGCGTGGAGGAGGAGTCCCGGTCAACCCGCGCGATCACCTGACGGATGCGGGCGATATTGTCGGCATAGTCAGCGACGACAATGCTGTTGCCAGCCCGGTTGGCGGTGACGGAGCCGTCTTTACTGACCAGCGGACGCAGCGTTTCAAGAGCAGAGGCGGCGTCAATGGACCGCAGGCGGAAAACCTCCGTCACGAACTGGTTGCGCGTCGCGCCCGCGCCGACCGCGCTGGGCTGGCCCGCCGCGCCATCGGCTGGCTGAATGCGATAGGCTCCGCCCGGCGCGGGCACGGCGATCAGGCCGTTGGCGCGCAGGGTGGACAGCACGATCTCAAAATATTCCGATTTGCTGAGCGGGCGGTCGGTGACGACCGACACCTTCCCCTGCACCCGGTTGTCGATGATGAAGGTGCGGCCGGTAACGCGCGCCGCATCCTGAATGAAGGCGCGAATATCGGCGTCACGCACGTTCAACGTCTGCTGCGCGAAGGCAGGCGCAGGCAGGAACGGCGTCGAGAGGATGAGAGCGACGGCAGCGCCGGCGTGAAGAAGGGTTCTGCTTTTCATTGGCCTTGCAGGATGAGAGCGATGGGCACGACGGCGGCGCCGCGCTCAACGGAAAGGGAAATACGCGCGCCGGGAGCAAGCTGCGACTGGAGCGCCTGCACGTCGGCGGCCGAAGAAATGGGCCGGCCATTGACCTGCGCAATGATGTCGCCAGGCTGGAACCCTGCCGACTGGAAAGCCGGCCCCTTGGGCGAAAGCACAAGCCCGGTGACCTTGCCATTCTGAAGCCGGGGGGCGAACCCGATATCCGACTTGATCGATGCGACGTTGGGGGAACGGCGTGCGCCCTCCGCAGCGGCAGGCTCTCCACCGCCCGGCGTAATGGGCGGAACGGCCGATTCCGGGGCAGCGGCACCCGAACTCTCCGGGTCGGCAACCGGCGCGGCGACCGACTGGTCCAGGAAGATATTCTCCACCGCCCCGCCCCGGTCGATCACCACATGGTCGAAAGCCACATCCTTCAGGATGACGCCCGGCATGATCTCATCGCCGACAGCGAAGCTGTTCTGTACGCCATCGGGCGTCGCGATGATGGCCGAACCGATGCCCGACCCCTCATTGACGCGCGTGCCGTACAGCGTGAGGGCAAGCGAGGTCACAACCGAGCCGGGCTGCGCGCCGTCCGCCGTGCGGTAAAAGGGATCGAACGCCGCAAAAAGCGCCTGACGGGCCGCCGGAGCCGGAATCGCCGCCTGACGCCCTCGCCAGTCGCCGAAACTGCCCACTGGCGTCACAACCGCCCAGACCAGCCGCGCGAGCTGTATCGCCAGGAGCGCCAGGAGCAGCAGTTCGACAAGCGACAGCCAGCGGCCGGACGCAATCGTCCTGCTTCCCCGGCCACGCAGCGTGTCGAATGTCGGCATGGGCATTGAAATAAAATGTCCCGGTTGATCGGCCCTCCCAGGGCGCGTTCGCATGACGGGGCCTAGGCACGCCTTCTTACGCTTGCATGACCAATTTGTGACGAAAATATTACGTCATGCAAGTGTCGCTTTACCATGTTTGCATAACGGCCGGTCGGCGTTAGGCGTCTTTCATCATGGAAACAGTCATTCCCATTGCAACTGACGCCGACCCCGTTCGCCTTTCCGGGCATGGGCGTGTGCAGCGATTCCCCAACCGCGACCTGACCCTGTTTATCCAGCGCGATTTTCTGGACGCTGATGAATGCATGGGGCTGATCGAACGGATCGATGCGAACCGCCGTCCCTCGACAATCGCGGATTCCAACGGCGACCATTATTTCCGCACCAGCGAGACATGCGACCTCAGCATTGACGATCCGTTTGTCGCGGCGATCGACGCGAAGATCGCCGCCTATGCCGGGATCGCTCCCTCACATGGCGAACCGATCCAGGGACAGCGCTACGCCCCCGGACAGGAGTTCAAGGCGCATACCGACTATTTCGATCCCAAGGGCGAGGATTTCGCGCGCTTCTGTTCGGTCGCTGGCAACCGGACATGGACCTTCATGATCTATCTGAATGAACCCGGCGCTGGCGGCGCAACCCGTTTCACCAAGGTAAACAAGATCATCCAGCCGGAGCCGGGCAAGCTGCTGGCGTGGAACAATCGCCTGCCGACCGGCGAACCCAACCCGGCCTCCATCCATCACGGCATGAAGGTGCGGGCGGGCGCCAAATATATCATCACGAAATGGTTCCGGGAGCGGCCCTGGGGCTGAGCAGCGCCACGCCGTCATCCCGGCCTGCGCCGGGGTGACGGCAGGGTTCGTCAGAAGTTGACGGACAGCGACGCGGCGTAGGACGTGCCGATGTCATACAGGTTATAATAGACCCGGTTGTCACCAAGGCTCTGGAATTCCTTATATTTCCGGCCAGTGATGTTGCGCGCCTCAACCTTCAGTTCGGCATTCACGCCGCCCAGAACGATGCCCTGACGCGCCACGAAGTCCAGGCTGAGACCGGGCTGTTCGATAATGTCCGGCTGCAGGTTGGGACCACGGCTGGTGACGCGCTTGCTGGCATAGGTCAGAAGCAGGGTCTGCTGCGACAGGCGATCCGTATCCTCCAGGCCGATCTGCAGATTGACCAGGTGATCGGACTGGCCCGTCATCGGACGGCCATCGATGAAATAGTCCGACGCCAGAGGAGGCGCCGAGCCGTTGGCGGGATCGAAGGTATAAGGGATCGTCGTATCCGTATCCCCAACCTTAATCTTCGACTGGGTGTAGGTATAGTTCGCGATCAGCACTGCGCGGCGGCTGGCGAAGAAACCGCTGCTCGACCAGTCGGAAAGATCGAAATATTTCTGTGTTTCGATTTCCGCGCCGTACAGCGTCGCCTTCGGCGCGTTGGCGAAGCTGGTCACGACGTCATAACGGTCGTTGATCGTGGTATAGGCTTCGATCGGGTTCTTGATGCTCTTGTAGAAGCCGGCGATCGACACCCGCTGATCACGCGCGAAATACCATTCGTAGCGCGCGTCCGCATTCCACAAGGTGCTGTCGAGCAGATAGGGGTTGCCGCGGAAGGCGCGGCTGGATTCCGTGTCGATATAGATCTGGGCGATTTGCTCACGGAACTGCGGACGGGCGATCGTCTTGGACCCGCTGAAGCGTAGCTGCATATTCTCCTGGAACTCCCAGGTCAGCGTCGCCGCAGGCAGCCAATATTCCTTGCTGATCGTGTTGGATGGCACCGTGCCGGTCAGATAGATGTCACGGCCCGTGACCTCCTGACGGCCGGATTCAAAGCGGACGCCGCCGTTCAGCGCGATTTCCGGCGTGATCTGCGCCTGAAGCTGGCCGTAGGCGCCATGCACCCGAAGCTTCGCTTCGTAGATCGGATAATTGTCCGAGAAGTCGAGCAGACGGAGGCCGAAATACTGGATCGTATAGTCCGACGTCAGATAATCAGGACGCTGCTGCTGCACCGGGATCGGCAGATTGGTCGCGTCATAGTGCAGTTCGTAGCGCGAGGAGGTGCGCTCAGTATTCTGATAGGCGTAGCCGACCGTCGCCTTGATGTCCGGGGTCAGTTCGTAGGTAAGGTCTGCGCCGCCATACATCAGGTCTTCATTCAGATCGCTGAACGTGACCGAGGCGTCGCCGCGCTGACGGTCCAGGCGGTTGATGAACCGGTTGCCCACCGGATCGATCGCCAGGTCCTGATTGGAGCGGACATATTCGAACTCGCGCTCATAGGGCGCTTCACGCTGCGAATTCGCATAGCTGGCGCGGACGTTGAACGAGAGCGGATCGGACAGCTTGAACTCGCCAGTGAACTGCAGGTCGAGAAGCTGGCGCTCATACCAGGCAGTGTTCTGCTGCATATAGTCGGCGCCGATGAGGCCGCCGTCATTCTGGCCCACGGCGAGCTGGCCGCGCTTCAACGTGTCGCGAATGTAAAGCGCGGTCCAGCGCGCCTTTGCGACATCCGATTCCAGACCAACGCCGACCAGGCCGTTCACCGTGATCTCATTGTCGGTGGTAACCTGCTCGAACGATTTGCCGGCCGGTTGCGTCAGGTCGATCGACGCCTGCTGCAGAGCGTCGCGCGTCCGCCACTTATTGCTGATCGACGCCGTGGCGATGACGCCCAGGGTCGAGCCGCCCATGTCAAAGGCGGTGCCGCCATTCAGGCTCGCCGACCAGTTGACGGGAATATTGTTGTTCTTCTGCAGCAAGGTGGTGCGCGCATTCTTGAACTGCATCGCAATGGCCTGCTGCTCCGTCAGGGACAGGTCCGAAAGGCGGACGCGATCGTCGAATACCGACTGAAGCAGCGGCGGCACGTCGCGCGAACCGCTGTCAAAGCCGGTCCAGTCGGAGCCGCTGCCGAAATAGGTGTAGCCAAGCTTGCCGGTCGTCTCGCTGTTGCCGGATACGCCGCCGCTGATTTCCAGATAGCTTTCCGCCGGGATCGCCTTGGTCGTGAGGTTGATCACGCCGCCGCCAAATTCGCCGGGGAAGTTGGGCGAGAAGCTTTTCTGGACCAGGGTCGATGCGATGACACTGGTCGGGAAGATATCGAGGGGAACAACGCGCTTCAGCGGTTCGGGGCTGGGCAGAGGCGCTCCGTTGAGCAGCGCCAGCGAATAGCGATCGCCAAGACCACGGACATAGACATAGCCGCCGCCAACAACGCTGAGGCCGGTAACGCGCTGGAGCGAGCCGGCGATATCGCCTTCGCCCGTACGCTTGATGTCGGCTGCGGACAGAACGCTGACCACTTGGGGAGCGGCGCGCTCAATATTGGCGCCGCGACGGCCGACCACAACGATGTCCGCGCCCGGAATGGACACGTCGACATTGCCGGACTGGTCTGCAGCCTCCTCCGCCGCCGTCGGCATGCCGGGGTTGGCAGCGCCGGTGTTGGTCGTGCCGGTCGCCGCGCCATCGGCGGGCGCAGAGACGTCCGACTGGGCGAGAGCCGCAGGAGCGACCAGCGCAGATGAGAGCAGAAGCAGGCTCGCCAGAGTCAGCGACTTCGACATGGAATTTCCCCCAGAGAGGTTAATAAAAATGGGGGCGGAGCGCCGGTCGTTGCCGCGCGCCCCGCCCTGTCAAACAAGAGTTCAGGTGGTCGGGATGGCCGTGCAGTTGCCGTTGCTGGTCCCGAAGGTCGCGGTGGCCGAGTTGCAGGTCCAGCCGGCATACCAGGTGTCCGTCGCATCCTTCACCGCACCAACATAGTTGGTGGTGTCGAAGTTCGTGTCGATCGTCTTCGGATCGGTCGCGACTACGGCGGTTTCGGTTGCGCCATTGATGAACAGGCTGGTCAGCGACGGCGTGTAGGCGAAGCTGCTGTTCGCGCCGGCGGCGAAGATGGCCTGCACTTCAGCATTGGTGACGCCGCGGGTTCCGAGGAACGGCGTGCTGGAGCACTGCATCACGACCGAGCGATAGCTGGGCGGGCCTGCATCCTGCAGCGCGCCGTCGGCAGCGCGGCTCGTGGCGGTGCTGGCGAGGTTGATGCAGGGATAGTTGGGGCTGACCACGATGCCGTTGACCATCGTCAGGTCGGCGCCGCCGCGGATCATCATGCTGGCAAGGTCGGCACCGGTGGTCGACCGCTGGATATGCGTGAAGTTGGCCACCTTCAGATACTGGCGAGGCAGTGCGTCTTCACCGGCGTTGGTGTTCACGGTCGAACCGTTCGAGTCGGTTTCGGTGAAGGTGTCGCCGATGTTGTTATTGGCGCGCTGAACCGAGATCACATATTGGGCGGTGCCGCGATAGCCGACGTCGCTGTCGAGCTGATCGTCTTCATTGCCGGTCAGGACCAGATATTTCAGGTGGGCGCTGCCGCCGAAGATTTCGATGCCGTCGTCCGAGCTGTTGTGGATCTGGATATGGTCGAGCCGGGTGCCGGTGCCGACGCCGCTGGGGGTCAGGCCCTGAAGCTCCGAATTGTTGGCAAGCACGAAGCCGGAATAGCGGATCTGCACATAGCTCATGCGGCCGCTGTCGTCCGCGTCGTTGGCGCCGCCGTACAGGGCGTTGCTGGTGCCCTCGGTATCGCGTTCGCACGCCGTGGTGCCGGGCGCAGCCGCAGGCGCGAGACAGTCAGTGATGCGGGCGCGGCCGAGCAGCACGACGCCGCCCCACTGACCGGAGGACTGATCATTGTTCTGACCGCGGACATTGTCGCGGCTGGTGAAGATGATCGGCTGCGATGCGGTGCCGACGGCATTGATCTTGTTGCCGCGGTTGACGGCAAGATAGGAAGCGCCCGTGCCGCCGAAGATCACGACGCCGGGATCGATGGTCAGGGTCACGACGCTGCTGGTGCTTGCAGCGCCCTGGTCCGTGCCGACATCAACGCGGCCGCCGAGCGAATAGACAACGCCTGCAACCTTGGCCAGCGCGGTCGACGCCGTGAAGCGCGCCGGGAGCTGGCAGTTGAGCCAGGTGTTGGTGCCGTCTGTGATCGTGCTGAGGTTGGTGAGCTGGTCAGGACCGGCGATGGTCGGGCAGGCCGAAGCAGGAGTCACTGCCGCGCCAGGGGTCGGCGTGGGGGTCGGGGTCGGGGTGGGGGTCGGCGTGGGTGCGGGAATGACGACAGTGCCTTCCCCTGGCGATGCCACGTCGTCAGCGCCGCATGCGGCGAGCGCCGCACAGCCGCAGCTTGCGAGCAACATCTTGGAAATGCGCGAAATCTTAGCCATATCTTCTCCGCTCCGGCAACGCCGGGTTGTGAACAGTGATCGGAGCAAGAGAGGCGAATCGTCGCTGCCCCCCGTTTCCCCTGGGACGGGCCACTAGAGGCGGGGCATGACAATCAGATTGTGTTTGTGCGTCTTTGGAATGACAGAAAAATTACTGTTTTATGTCATTGATGACGAACGTGTGACACAGACGGATAGGCATCGAGAAAGACACGAAAAAGGGCGGCAAAAAGCCGCCCTCTCCTTACATTACAAAAGCGGTTTAGCGCGCGGCGACCACCGCACGCACCCGGCCCAACGCCTTGCGCGCCACAGCGTGCGTGTTGGTTTCCGCACCGTCCGCCGTCAGAACATCCACAGACTCTGCGTTGAGCGCTGCGACATAGGCCTTTTCGGCGTCGAACATCCGGCCGGTGCCAGCATATACATTGCCGAGATTGATCAGCCGCAGGGGATCACCTGCCGCAACACCATCCATCCGATTGAGCTGCGCCTCGGCAGTGCGATAGTCAGCGGCGCTGATGGCGGACACGCCCAGCGCGCCCTGGCGATACCCTACCTCACTCGGCCCGCCCGCCAGCGCGGGAGTTGCGAAAACCCCTGCGACAAGCAGGATACCCAGAGATGCAGAAACAGCGCGAACCATGTCACCCTCCAACGAAAAAAACTTCTTACTATAGCGAGAAGTATTTCACTTTAATGACATGACGACAAGATGGAGAGGACCAGTGTAACAAAACTAAGTTTTGTTGTTTTTCAGATCCTTAGGAGATATTCGGGTTTGTGTCATCAAACTGTAACACAAATAACAGGTCATACAAGCATCTGATTCGATGGTCGTAATATGACCGCAATGCGCGCACGAAAGACGCGCCTCCCCGCCAAATAGCGGAAAAACATCGCATAAAAGACCATGATTGAGAGGAAGTGGGGAGCTTCTGTTGCCCGGTGCTCCCCGTACCGCTGGAATCCCTTCTGTTGCCCGGTGGGTCCAACCGCGTTCTATTTGTGTAATGTCAGGGCGTGAGCCCCTCAATTACGCAGCTAGAGCAAGAGCCTCGTTATCGTTGGCACTTGTAGGTTTTGAACAGTTTCACGGCTTACTCGGGCCGGGCAAAAACACCGTCTTTGAACACACGTCGATCCTGGTTCGGCCCCGTCAGAGACCCTGATCGCTCAGGGCTTTTGGTGGAGCCGGCGGGTACTGCCCCCGCGTCCGCTGCGTCTATTACACGGCATACTTTATCACCATAGCCGGATTGCTCCGGCACCTTCCTATATAGGCCATTGCGCATGAATGAAAAGTGACCGGCGCAAGGAAAGCTGTCCGGGCGTAGTCCAAGCCACCCCATATCAGCGCTAGTAGACGATACAGGCAAATGAAAAGGCCCCGCCATTGGCAATGGCGGGGCCTTTCCATGAAGCCTGGCGCCCATGACGGGCGCGGGGGCTTATTTCATTTTGTTTTCGACAGCATCGCCAGCTTTCTCGCCAGCCGCGCGCACAGCGTCAGCCTTATCCTCCAGAGCGTCGGCGGCATTCTCCGCCGCGACGGCGGCGTTGCCGGTCATGTTGTCCGCCATATCCTCCACATTGTCGGCCTGGTTGTCGATGATGGCCGCCTGATTATCATAGGCGTTCTCGACAGCGGTTTCCTGCTTGGAATCGCATGCGGCGAGCACTGCGAGGCTTGAAAGACCAAGCATCATTGCGGTGGTCTTGATGGCGATCTTCACGGCTCATTCTCCTGTTACGCCCCGGTGGGCTGACGATCTGCACACAAGCGGCGCAGGGGTAAATCCCAGTCGCCGCTTGACGCCCATCAACCGGCAGGAAGGCGGATGGTTCCCCATTTCCGCTCGGCTCATCGCAACCCTTACCTATTTCTTAAGCGAATCCCGGATTTCGCGGAGCAGCAGAACATCCTCCGGCGTGGCTTCGGCTGCGGGCGCTTCGGGCGGCATCATCTTGTTGATCGCCTTGATCATCAGGAAGATGATGAAGGCCAGGATGACGAAGTTGACAAAGACGGTGAGAAATTCGCCCCACCCCAGCATCGCCACGCCCGCAGCCTTCAGATCGGCATAGCTTGAGGGATCGCCCTTGAACGTGGCGGGAATTTCACCGAGCCGGATAAAGTGGCTGGAAAAGTCCACGCCGCCGAAGATCGCAGCAACGACCGGCATGATGATGTCGTCCGTCAAAGACTTGGTGATCGTTCCGAAAGCGCCGCCGATGATGACGCCGACAGCCAGGTCGATAACATTGCCGCGCGCGATGAAAGTCTTGAATTCCGACACGATTCCCATGACCGGCTCCTCCTGTTGAGCCGGTATCTTGGAATGTTAACCACGCGATGTCCAGTTGCGGGAAGGTCGGCCAATCCCTATTCAATGCGTCACGCACGGCGTCACCGCGCCAAATGGGAGGATGTTCGACCATGACCCAAGCCCACCGCTCCGGCAGTTTTTTCCGGCGCTTTGCACCTGCGATATTGGCGGCGATGGCTGCGCTTTCGCTTAGCGCATGCGGCATCAACAGCGTCCCTACCGCAGAGGAGGAGGCCAAGGCGAAGTGGGCGGATGTTCAGGCGCAATATCAGCGGCGTTACAATCTTATCGACAATTTGGTGGCAACGGTGAAAGCCGCTGCCAAACAAGAGCAAGACACATTTGTCCGCGTCGCGGAAGCGCGCTCGAAAGCTACGTCGATTCAAATCAACACTGACGACTTGTCAGACCCTTCAAAAGTTCAGCAATTTCAACAGGCGCAAACGACTTTGAATCAGTCGTTGGGTCGGCTGATCGCAACGGTCGAGGCTAATCCCCAAACTAAATCCAACGAGAATTTCCGTGACCTACAATCGCAGCTTGAAGGCACCGAAAATCGGATTGCCTACGCGATCCGCGACTATAATGATGCGGTTCGCGCTTATAATACGCGCATCCGGACCTTTCCCGATGCCATCGGCGCAAAGTTGATCCACGGGGCTAAGCCCATGACGCCCTATCAGGCGAAAAGCCCGAAAGCTGAGGACGCGCCAAAGGTCGACTTCGGCGCCTGAGGCCAAAGCCGTGACACCCTATCTGCGCGCATTGCTGGCGTTAGCGGCGCTCCTGTGGGCGCCGCTGGCCGCCGCGCAGACTTTTCCCAAGCTGTCGGGGCAGGTGGTCGATGAGGCCGGCCTGCTGAACCCCGCGCAGGAGCAGGCGCTGACCGCGAAACTGGCGGCATTGTCGGCGCAGAGCGGGCGGCAACTGGTCGTGGCGACCATTCCCGATCTGCAGGGCTATGACATATCCGATTATGGCTACCGCCTCGGCCGGGCCTGGGGCATTGGCGACAAGGAGAGAAATGACGGCGCGCTGCTGATCGTCGCGCCGAACGACCGCAAGGTGCGGATAGAGGTTGGTTATGGCGTGGAAGGCGTGCTGACCGACGCCGTGTCCTCCCGTATCATCCGCAACGACATTACGCCGCGTTTCAAGGCAGGCGATTTTCCCGGCGGGATAGATGCAGGCGCGGACCAGATCGGCAAGATACTGACCCTGCCCCCCGATGAGGCGGATGCCTTCGCCAAACAGGCCGAAGCAGCGGAACGGAAACGCGGGGATGACGGCAATTCGGTGATGGTCATTTTCTGGATCGCCATCGCGCTGTTCATCATTCTGCCGATGATCTTCGGACGGCGCGGCGGGCGGCGCTATCGCGGCGGATCGGGGCCGGTGATCATCTGGGGACCGACGATCGGCGGAGGCGGCGGCTCCGGCTGGGGCAGCGGTGGAAGCAGTTGGGGCGGCGGCAGCGGCGGCGGCTTTTCGGGCGGCGGCGGCAGCTTCGGCGGCGGCGGCGCATCGGGGGGCTGGTGATGAGCGCCCTCCCCTCCCTGTCCGAAGCGGATCATGATCTGGTGACGGCCGCCGTGGCGCAGGCGGAGCTTTCGACCGACGGCGAGATCGTGACGATCGTGGCGCGCAGGTCGGATTCCTATCATGACGCCGGGTTGCACTGGGCGATCGGGACGGTCTTTCTCGCCATGTCGGTCTACGCCGCCTTCCCTGGCTTTTACCGGGAACTGATCCTGGCCATCATGGGTGGATGGGAGCATGAGCTGACCGACCGCATGTTCCTGACGGCGCTGCTCTGCGCGCTGATCCTGAAGTTCCTTTTCGTGCGCTACCTGCTGGCGTGGATGCCGCTGCGGATGGCGTTGACGCCGAAATCCACCAAGGCGCGGCGCGTCAGGCGGCGGGCGATCACCCTTTTCCGGGCAGCGGCGGAGGGCCGTACGCGTGGCAGCACCGGGGTCCTTATCTACCTTTCGCTCGACGAGCACCGGGCGGAGATTGTGGCGGACGCAGCGATCACATCCAGGGTTGCGCCCGAAACCTGGGGCGACATCATGGCCGCCCTGATCGAACAGGTGCGCGCCGACCGGGCGGGACACGGACTGGCGCAGGCGGTGGCGAGCGTCGGCGCAGTCCTGGCCGAACATTTTCCGCGCAGCGCGGACGATCGCAACGAATTGCCGGACAGGTTGATAGAATTATGAGCGAAGCTGAAATGACCCTGCCTGAAGAAGTGAAGTGGCAGGGCAAGTTCATCGCCGCCAAGCAGCGCGGACGGTGGGAATATGTGGGACGCAGCCGGGGCATCAGGGCCGCCGTCATCCTGGCCATCGAGGAAACCGCGGATGGCCGCCATGTCATATTGGTCGACCAGTTCCGCGTGCCGCTGGGCAAGCGCTGCATCGAATTGCCCGCAGGTCTCGTCGGCGATCATGGCGAGGATGAGGATGCATCCGTCGCGGCCCTGCGCGAGTTGGAGGAGGAGACCGGGTACAGTGCACAGGCGATGGAAAATCTGGGCGAATATTACAGCTCGCCTGGGATGGTGTCAGAAAGCTTCACCCTGTTCAGGGCTTCAGGGCTGACCAAAATCGGAGATGGCGGCGGCGTGGACGACGAGGATATTCGCGTTCATCGCGTTTCACTGGACGCCCTGCCCGCCTTCCTGTCGCAAAAGCGCGACGAAGGATATGCGATCGACGTCAAGATGCTGCTGATGCTTGGCGTGGGGATGGTGGGTTAGGAATTACATCCCATAACCATATTCCACGCCCGTTCGCTTCGAGGGTAGTCGAGAAGCCTCGCGCATCCGTTTCTCGACTACGCTCGAAACGAACGGATTTTAGCTTGATGCCCGGCTTAATCTTTAGCGGAAATTGTCGGCGTAGGCCTGAATCTTCAGCGTCTTGGGTGCGGCCGCCGTGACAGTGTAGGCAATGCCTTCCTTCTCAGCATAAGCCTTGGCCGCATCGGCGCTGGGAAAGGTGAGGCGCAACTGCTGTTTCGTGTCGCCGGACCCGGCCCAACCGGTCAGCGGATCAGGCTTCTTCGCCTCGGCAGGCACATATTCCAGCACCCATTTGTGGGTCAGCGCCTTACCCGATTGCATCGCGTTCTTCTGAATCTGATAGATACGGGCGGCCACGATCATTCTCCGGTTCGTCTTTCGCTGCGTTGCATCAAATCGCCGAGTCCCGTCAAGCCTTGCCGGAAAGACGGGCGTCGGCATTCTTGGTCCGCATCGTCGCCGCCGCGCCTGCCGGATCGTCAGGCCAGGGGTGACGTGGATAGCGCCCCCGCATCTCCTTCGCCACCGACGCCCAGTTCCCGGCCCAGAAGCCGGGGAGGTCCCGCGTCGTCTGGATCGGCCGTCCGGCGGGCGAGGTCAGGCTGAGGACAAGGGGGATGCGCGCGCTGCCGACGCAGGGATGCTCGGTCAGCCCGAAAAGCTGCTGCGGGCGCAGCTCGACGCGCGGCCCGCCCTCCGCCGCATAGTCGATGGCGTGGCTGCTCCCGGCCGGCGATGTGAAACTGACGGGCGCCAGACGATCAAGTTGCTGCTTGCCATCCCAGCCGATCACGCCCTCCAACATGTTCGACAGGGCCGAGCGGTCGATATCCGATAAGCGGCGGATACCCGCAAGCAAGGGCGGGAGCCATTCCTCCAGCGTTTCCGACAAGCCCGCATCGGACAGGGCAGCTATCCCTGCAAAGGCGGCGCGCATGCGCAGCGACTGGGCCGCTTCCGACCAGGGGAGCAAGTCGAGGCCACCGGTTCGGACACCGGACAGCAGCGCGTCCGAAACAGCCTGCGGATCGGGCCTGTCGTCAGACCCGGAGGACAGCCGGATCGCGCCCAGACGCCGCTCCCGCACCGCTTCCACGCCAAGTGTTTCCGGGCGGAAGCGGACGATGCGCTTCTCCTCCATACGGCCGGCAAAAAGCCTTTCGACGGCCGCCTGATCCAATGGCGCGGCCGAGATGATGCGTGCGCCGGCGGCGCTGCCCTGCACCTCGCCAACCGCAAGCCACGCCTCACGGGCGAGAGGATTTAGCGGATCGAGACGGAAGCCCCGGCCGCCAATGCTGATCCAGTCGGCCCCATCGGCGGAACGGCGTTTCGCCACCCGGTCGGGAAAGGCCAGCGCGAGCGCCATGCCTACGCCGTTCGATGTCCATGCGGCATCCGCGTTGGGCTGAACGACCAAGGCTTCCCAGCGCCGGGCAAGGCGCCTGCCCGCCTCGGCCCGCTTGCCGCTCTCCCGCCGCCAGCGCTGGAGCCGCGCCGTCAGGTCGGTATCGCTGCCGCCAAGGCCACGTTCGCCTAGCAATACCGCGACCTCCGCCGCCATTTTGCCAAGGCCCATCTCCCCTGCCCGCACCAGCATATGGCCGATGCGGGGTTCAACGGGCAAAGCCGCCAGCGCCCGCCCATGCGCGGTAATGCGGCCATCCGAATCGAGCGCGTCTAGCGTTTGCAGCCGCCTGCGCGCCTCATCGACGGCGGCGACTGGCGGCGCATCCAGCCATCTCAGGCTTGCCGGATCGGCCACGCCCCATCCTGCGCAATCGAGGAGCAGGGCGGATAAGTCGCGCTCCAATATCTCAGGCGGATCATAGGGCGGCATGCCGCTGGTCGCCGCCGCTTCCCACAGGCGGTAGGCGACGCCCGGCCCCTGCCGCGCCGCGCGCCCCGCGCGCTGCGTAGCGGCCGCCTGACTGGCCTTCTCCGTGACAAGCCGGGTGACGCCTGCTGCGCGATCATAGCGGGGACGGCGGGCGAGACCGCTGTCGATGACGATGCGGACGCCATCGATGGTCAGGCTGGTTTCGGCAATGCTGGTCGCCAATATCACCTTGCGCGCGCCCGGCGCGGCGCGGCGGATCGCGGCGCGCTGGTCTGCAGGGTCGAGCGATCCGTGCAGACGGTGGATGACTACAGTGCCGGGCAGCGTGTCCAGACGCTCGGCCGTCCGTTCGATCTCCGCCACGCCGGGCAGGAAGGCGAGCAGATCACCCTCCCCTTCTTCGGCCAGAGCGCGGCGGATGGCGGCGGCCATGTCATCCTCTATCCGCTTTTCCCCCGCCCGGCCGATATGGCGCAGGTCGAGCGGGAAGATGCGGCCTTCACTCTCCACGACCGGCGCGCCGTCCATCAATGTGGAAAAGCGCGCGCCGTCCAGCGTCGCCGACATGGCGACAAGGCGCAGGTCGGGACGGAGAGCGCCTTGTGCGTCAAGGGCCAGCGCAAGGCCGAAATCGCTGTCCAGGCTGCGCTCATGCACTTCGTCGAACAGCACCGCCGATACCCCGGACAGTTCGGGATCATCCTGTATCCGGTTACGGAAAATGCCTTCGGTCAGGACAAGGATGCGGGTGCGGGCCGACTGGCGGCTGTCCATACGGGTAGCATAGCCGACCAGACCCCCGGCCTGTTCGCTCATCTGCTCGGCGATGCGCTCTGCGGCGGCGCGGGCGGCAAGGCGGCGGGGCGAGAGCAGCAGGATTTGCCCCGTACACCACGGCTCGTCCAGCAATGCCGGGGCAACCGCAGTGGTCTTGCCCGCGCCCGGCGGCGCGACGAGCACGGCGTTCGACCCGGCGCGCAGCGCAGCGCGGATATCGGGAAGAACGGCCTCTATCGGAAGCGGCATGGCATCCTAACGGAAGTTCAGCTCGACCAGCAGGCCATTGGGATCGCGCACGAATATCTGGCGAAGCCCTGCCTGCGGGATATCGTTGAAGCGCAGTTCCCGGCCCGACGCCTCAAGGTGGTTACGGAAATTCTCATAGTCCGCGCAGTCCAGCGCGACATGATGCAACGGGCCTGTGCCAACTGCCGCGTCATCGTCCACCTCCATTGATCCAAGCGCACTGACCACCTGCCCCGCACGCACCAGATGAATGATCGGACGGCCACTAGCGTCGTGGACCCAGGCGCTGTTGCTGATGTCCTTTGCGGTTGGCGGAGGCGTGATCTGCAAACCTATGGAGTCACGGTAGAATGCGACCGCTTCGTCATAACGTGTGGTACGGATATTGACGTGATCCAGCGATTTGACGTGCATGACCTCTCCTTCAGCCGGTTCATAGACCCGACGGGGTCGAACGCCAATGCCTCAAGCCGGACGCTCAGGGGGCAAGAGCGCATCGATCTGCGCAGAGGGAATGCCCCGCGCCGCCCCGGCAATGTCGCCGTTACGCAATAGGGCGGCGGCATCGACCAGTGACGCCATGGCCCGGCGATAGAGCGCGCCGCCCAGGCTGACCCGCTTCACCCCTGCCGCTTCCAGCTCGGCGAGCGTAGCGCCAGGCCCCACGACGATGTTTACCGGCATTGGCGCCACGGCGCGGACAATAGCGCTGATCGAGGCCATGTCGGGAACACCGGGCGCATAAAGCACATCGGCGCCCGCCTCCGCAAAAGCCACCAGACGGCGTATGGTATCGTCGAGATCCGGACGCCCCTGCAGATAATTGTCCGTTCGCCCGGTGAGCAGGATACGGCCCCGCGCTGCCTCCGCCGCCCGGCGGACACGCGCCACGGCAATGTCGAAATCATGAATTGGATGATCGGGGTCGGCGGTCGTATCCTCTATGCCAAGACCAGCCAATCCTCCTGCGATAGCGGCCTCCACGGTAGCCGCGCAATCTTCCGGATCTGGGCCAAAGCCATCCTCCAGATCGCCATTGACCGGAAGGCCACTGACATCGCCAAGCAGGGTTGCGTTCGCGATCGCCATGTCGCGATCTATGGCGTGACGGCCATCGCGGCGGCCAAGAGCAAAGGCGATAGCAAGCGAAGAACTGCCCAGCGCTTCGAACCCTTCATGCGCCATAAGCGCCGCAGAAGCGCCATCCCAGGCGTTGGGCATGACGAAAAGACCAGGCCGGTCGTGAAGCGCCCTGAAGCGTTCATAGGCTTCGGCCTGGCGCATATGTCCTCTCCCAAACAGGCGGTGGCGTTAATAGGCCCGCGCGATCGCGAACTCAACCGCCTCGATCAGCGCCGCCTTCGCCTTGCCGTTGCCGAACATGCCGAGCGCATCGATGGCGCGCTGGCCATAGTGGCGGGCGCGGGCCAGCGTATCGGCGATAGCGCCCGTGCTGCGCAGCAGGCCGGTGGCGTGGGCGAGATCCTCGTCGGATATGCGATGTCCTGAGATCGCAGCTTTCCAGAATGCGCGGTCATCCGTGTTGCCGCGCGCGTAGGCCAGGATGACGGGCAACGTCACCTTGCCGTCGCGGAAGTCGTCGCCCGCATCCTTGCCCATGGTCGCGCCGTCCGATTCATAATCAAGGGCGTCATCGACAAGCTGGAAGGCGATGCCGAGGTTGCGGCCATAAGCGTCGAGCGCCTGCTCTTGCTTCTCGTCGCGCTCCGCCACCACGGCGGCGATGCGGCAGGCGGCGGCAAAAAGCGCGGCGGTCTTGGCGCCGATAATCTCCAGATATTGCTCCTCATCCGTGTCGATGCGGCGCTGGGCGGTGAGCTGGTTGACCTCTCCCTCCGCAATCACGGCCGAGGCATTGGAGAGGATTTTCAATACCTTGAGAGAGCCGTCCTCAACCATCAGCTCGAACGAGCGGCTGAACAGGAAATCGCCGACCAGCACGCTGGCGCTGTTGCCCCAGATGATGTTCGCCGTCTTGCGGCCGCGGCGCAGGCCCGATCCATCGACGACATCGTCATGCAGCAGGGTCGCGGTGTGGATGAACTCCACGGCAGCGGACAGCTTGTGATGACGGGTGCCGGAATAGTCGAGCAGCCGGGCGCTGGCGAGCGTCAGCATGGGCCGCATCCGCTTGCCGCCGCCCGCGATCAGGTGACCGGCCAGTTCGGGAATCAGCGGAATGCGCGACTGCATCCTGTCCAGGATGACGGCGTTGACGCTGTTCATATCCTCCGCGACCAGCGCCATCATGGGTTCGAGCGAAGGGGCCTGATCGCGGCCAAGGCGATGGATCGTAGCGGTCATATCGACGCGATGTGGCGATGCAAAATGCATTAGGCAAGCGGAATAGCTTGCCTGCGCGGCCATATCCGGCAAAAAGCCGGGCGAAACGACGGAGACGGCCTTGGACGAGACGCTGCAACGCTACCGCGAAAGCATCGACAATATCGACGCGGCGCTGGTTTTCATGCTCGCGGAGCGATTCAAGGTCACGCAGGCGGTGGGCCAATATAAGGCGACCCACGCCCTGCCCCCCGCCGATCCGGGCCGCGAGGAACGGCAGATCGCCCGCCTGCGGCAACTGGCGCTGGACGCGAAACTGGACCCGGACTTCACCGAGAAATTCCTGCGCTTCATCATCGACGAGGTGATCCGGCATCATGAGAGGATGCGGGAGGGGTAATCCCGGCCAGTGGGGCGGCGGCGACGCTGTTCGGGGGCTAAGTTGCGGAAGTTGCGGGTTGTGACGCGGTTTTGCCCGAAAGTCGCATGTTGGTCTCACTTGCGTCGCATCCACGTCTCATGTGCGTCTCATCTACGTCGCAGGTGAGTCCCATGTGCTTCGCATCTACGTCGCAGGTACGTCGCATATGCGTCTCATGTAGGTCGCATGTACGTCTCATGCGCGTCGCGCCTGCGTCGTAGCCGGGTCGTATCCCGAGCGCCCCCCGATCATCGGCGCAGGGGAATGCAGGGCAGGTCCGGCGTGCGGCTTCATGCGCGGCAGTGAAGCATGAACGCCGGGATGTAGGACAGGGGAATGGCAAGGCCCGCCGCGCAAGGGCGGGGTTGTATTGCGACACTATCTTCCGTTCGGGCTGAGCTCGTCGAAGCCCTGTTCTTCTTGAACGGGGGAAGTGCAGCCCTTCGACAAGCTCAGGGCGAACGGCTTGGTGCGGCCAAGAGCGGACATCAAATCTAGCGCCGATCCCGTGTCACGATGAGAGCATCAGCGATTTCCCAACTGCCGTCCCGAAAGATCAATCGAGCGACTTGATAAGCATTCCGGCTCCAATATCGCACGGTGAACTTGCAGTTGATCGTCGTCAGTTTGGTGTCTTGCTCATTGGGCAGCTTATCGCCACAGGTTACGTCGGAAATACGCCTTATGCGCTCGGAATGCACGAGGTATACGCTGCTAGGATCGTCTTGATATGCTTGGTCCGAGACGGCCCGTACCGCTGCGTTGTCGCGACCACGCACGGCAGTTATTAACTCCGCATCAGTAGGGCATAGCGCCGGGGATGCACAGCGACCGATACTGGCCAGCATCATGATAACGATCACGCTTCCGTCTCCGACTGGGGCGACAAACACTTAACATGATGGTGTCAGCTTTCTACCCTCCTCGTCATGCCAGCGCAGGGCGATGCGAGGCATGAGACTCGCTTCGCCATCTCAAGAGATGATGCGCCACTGGGCCTGAGATCCCAGCCTGCGCTGGGATGACGATGATGAGAATGCCGCTTCTCGCCCGCGCACGCCCCCGAATGGCGCCCCTCACCCCGCAGGCAACCTAAGCCGCACCATCAACCCGCCCAGATCCTCGCTTTCCTCCAGCGTGACCGAACCGCCATAGATTTCCGCCACGTCGCGCACGATGGCGAGGCCGAGGCCAGTGCCGGGCTTGCCCGAATCCAGCCGCGCGCCGCGGTCAAAGATGCGGACGCGGTCGGCGGCGGGGATGCCTGCGCCGTCATCTTCTATCAGTATCTCGACCATATCGTCGGCGGGTGTGACGGTGGCGAACACGCTGCCGCCGCCATATTTTGCGGCATTTTCGATGAGGTTGCCGAGCAGTTCGTCCAGGTCCTGCCGCTCCACGCGCACGCTTGCCTCCTTGTCGCCATCCATGTCGATGCGGGCTTCGGGATAGAGCCGCCCGACGGCGCGCTCCACCGCCTGCAGGCTGGGCCAGACCTCTGCCCGGCTCTGCGCGGCGCCGCGGCGGCCCACCGCGCGGGCGCGGGCGAGATGATGATCGACCTGACGCCGCATCGTCGTCGCCTCTCGGATCACGGTGTCGCCCAAGTCGGGCGACTGCGCGGTGGCGGCGTTCATGATGACGGTCAGCGGCGTTTTCAGCGCATGGGCGAGGTTGCCCGCATGGGTCCGCGCCTCCTCCGCCTGCCGCTCATTATGGGCGAGCAGCGCGTTCAGTTCCTCGACCATCGGCAGCACCTCGGCGGGCATCGGTTCGGTCACGCGGCTTTGCTGACCACCGCGCATACGCACGATTTCCTTGCGCACCTTGCGCAGCGGTAGGAGGCCGTAGACGGTCTGAACCCCGGCGAGAAAGATGAGGCCGAGCGCGAGCAGTGCGAAGCTTTCGAACAGGGTGGAGCGCAGCGCCGCGATCTGATCGTCCAGGCTGGAGCGCGCCTGCGCAACCATGAAGGTCCAGCGGGACTGCGACCCCGGGAGGATGATCGTCCGCTCCATGACGCGCAGGTCCTCGCCCGGAAACTGCTTGCTGTTATAGGCGTGGAAATCCCGGTCGATATGGTCGGCATTGACCTTCAACGCCCGGTCCCAGAGGGAGCGGGAGCGCCAGTCCTCATGCCCCGGCGCGCTGATCTGATAATAAAGGCCGCTGTTCGGTTCCAGAAAACGCTGGTCGGCAGGGGCGCGGTTGAACAGCACTTCGCCGTCCGGCCCGATTTCGGCCGAAGCGATCATCGCCGTCAGCACATAATTCATGCCGTCGTCGAAATTGCGGGTGATCGCATCCGCCAGCACCCGGTCCAGCGCCACGCCGCCGCCGATCAGCAGCACGCTGATCCACAGCGCGGCGATGCCGATCATCCGCCGGCTGAGCGAGCCGGTGGATTTGACGGGGGGATTTTCGACGGAATCGTTCATCAAGCCGTTCGTGTCGAGCGAAGTCGAGACACGCTGCGCCTAGTCCCCGTCCCTCGACTTCGCTCGGGACGAACGGGGAAAGGTGGGCGACTAATGCGCCGGTTCTTCCAGGCTGTAGCCGAGGCCGCGGATCGTGGTGATCACGTCCGGCCCCAGCTTCTTGCGGATGCGCGTGACGAACACTTCGATCGTGTTGGAATCGCGATCGAAATCCTGATCGTAAATATGTTCGATCAACTCGGTGCGGCTGACCACCTTGCCCTTGTGGTGGAGCAGGTAGGACAGGAGCTTATATTCCTGCGCGGTCAGCTTTACCGGTTCGCCGTTCAGCGTGACCTTGCCCGACCGGGTGTCGAGGCGCACGTCACCCGCGATCAGCTCGCTCGACGCATTGCCGGAAGCGCGGCGGATGAGGGCGCGCAGACGGGCGATCAGTTCCTCGCTCTGGAACGGCTTGGCGAGATAATCGTCGGCGCCCGCATCAAGCCCCGCCACCTTGTCCGACCAGCTATCGCGCGCCGTCAGGACGAGCACGGGGAAGGTCTTGCCCTCCTTGCGCCAGCGATCCAGCACGGTCAGGCCGTCAATTTCCGGCAGGCCAAGGTCCAGGACGATGGCGTCGTAATTTTCCGTCGAGCCGAGGAAATGGCCATCCTCTCCGTCCGTCGCCAGGTCGACGGCATAGCCCGCCCCCATCAGCGTGGATTTCAATTGCTGGCCCAGACTGGGCTCATCCTCAACGATCAGCAGCCGCATATGGCCCCTTTTCCTTCAATTTTCACCGGTTCCGCGTCAGCGCGCCCGGCCTATGATATCGCCCGTGCGTCCGTCCACATCAATCCAGACAACCTGGCCGTCCTTCACATATTTGAGGCGGTAGCGGTTATTTGGCAAGAATTCCGGTCCCAGATAGGTGGCGTCGCCCATGGCGGCGTCCGCCCTGCGCTTGAGGATGGAAAAGGGCATGATCTGCCCATCCAGCATCGCGCGGCGCGCTTCATCCTGCTCATCGCGGCGGCCGAGCGCATCCGCCTGCGGCGACACCGCAGTCAGGAAAAGGCCGGCGAAGAAACCGCCAATCAGGAGTTTTCCGGGCATGGACATGGTGAATGGCATAGCCGCGCGGCATTGAACAGGTGGTGAATGGAGCATTGCGCGGGTTGGGTGGTGAGTTTAGCCGACCTAATCCCAACCCCGTCATCCCCGCAAAGGCGGGGATCCCGCTTTTCTCCGGCTTGGCAAAGATAGCGGGACCCCTGCCTCCGCAGGGGTGACGCGGTTTATGGACCTACTTCTCCAGCGCGTATTGCACCGTCAGCGTCACAGATGCCGAGACCTGGCCCGGCTCGATCGGCGTCGAGGCGGCGGCGTCCGCCTTGAAGCTGCGCACCATCATCGGCATCGGCGGATTGCCGCCACTGTTGCTTTCCGAAATGGTGAGCAGCCGCGCCGCGCGATACCCTGCCGCCTGCGCGTAGAAATCGGCCTGCGCCCTGGCGGATTTGAGCGCCGCCCCGCGCGCCTGCACCAGCAACGGCGCAGGATCGTCAATGGCGAAGTTCGGCCCGCTGATCGTCGTCGCGCCCGCCTCCACCATGCGGTCGAGCAGGTCGCCGACCTTCTTCACATCGCGCAGCGTGACCGAAAGCTGGTTCGACGCCTCATAACCGATGAATTTCGGCGGGGCCTGCGTCCCGTCCGGGTTGCGCGGGCTGTAGTCGAACTGCGCGTTCAGGCGCACGCCGCTGGTCTGGATGTCCTTCTTCGCAATCCCGGCTTTCGACAGGGCGGCAATCAGCGCGGTCATTTGCTGCGCATTATCCGCCATCGCCTGCTTCGCGGTCGGGGCGCGGGTCTCTACGCCGGTGCCGACATTGACGACATCGGGCGCGGCCTCCACGCTTTCCGTGACGTTCAGCGTCACGACCGGTCCCTGATCAGCGATGTTGACGCTGGTCTGCGCCATCGCGGCGACCGGAATGGCGGCGCCCAGCGCCGCGGTGCAAAGGGCGAATGCGGCCAGTTTCATGTTCATCGACTCCTTACAGGCTTCCAGCCGCCCGAACCCTCGACCGGCCGTGGAAGTTTCATTGCCATAGCGTCATGACGGCTGAATGGCGGCTGACCCGTCCTTGCAGCATTGCGAAAGCGAAGGGGAATGCGAGGGTGGTACTTGCCCCGCACCGGCCAAACGCCTAGCTGCTCCGGCATGGCGGCACCCATTCTCTCTTTCGAAAATCTCGGCCTTAATCAAGGCAGCCAGTGGCTGTTCAGGGGACTGGACATCTTCATCGGCCAGCGCGACCGGCTGGCGCTGATCGGGCGCAACGGCGCGGGCAAGACGACGCTGTTGAAACTGCTCGCGGGCAGCATAGAGGCGGATGAGGGCACGCGGTCGGTCCAGCCGGGCGCGCGCATCATCACGCTGGAACAGGACCCGGACGTCCGCCCCTTCGCAACGCTGCGCGACTTCACCCTGTCCGGCGACAACGCGCCGCCGCTGCACGAGATTGAGGCGATCGCCGACCAGCTCGGCATCGACCTGTCGCGCGAGGCGGCGACGGCGAGCGGCGGTGAGCGACGGCGGGCGGCGATCTGCCGGGCGCTGGCGAGTGAACCGGACCTGCTGCTGCTCGACGAGCCGACCAACCATCTGGACATTGCGGCGATCGACTGGCTGGAGAGCTGGCTCAACCGCTACACCGGCGCATTCGTCGTCATCAGCCATGACCGGACGTTCCTGACGCGGCTGACGAAACAGACGCTGTGGCTGGACCGGGGCAGCATCCGCCGCAACGAGATCGGCTTTGGCGGGTTCGAGGCGTGGATGGAGGCCGTCTATGCCGAAGAAGCGCGCGCGGCGGAGAAGCTGGACGCGAAGCTGAAGATCGAGGCGCACTGGCTGGAGCGCGGCGTCACCGCCCGGCGCAAGCGCAACCAGGGGCGATTGTCGAAGCTGTATGAGATGCGGGCCGAACGGGCGGCGATGGTCGGGCCGCAGGGCACGGCGAAGATCGCGGTGGCGAGCGACGGATCGAAAACCAAGAGCGTCATCACCGCCGAGCATGCGGGCAAGAGTTTCGGAGACCGCACAGTCATTCGCGACTTCAGCCTGCGGGTGCGGCGCGGCGACCGGATCGGCCTGGTCGGCGGCAATGGCGCGGGCAAGACGACTTTGCTGAAGCTGCTGACCGGCGAGCTGGAGCCGGACAGCGGAACTGTCACCCTGTCCAAGACGCTGGACATGATCTTCATCGACCAGCAGCGCAGCCTGATGGCCCCGGAAAAGCGGGTGCGCGAAGTGCTGGCCGAGGGCGGCGACTGGATCGACGTGCGCGGCGTACGCAAGCATGTGCACGGTTATCTGAAGGAATTTCTGTTCGATCCGTCTTTGGCGGAGGCGCGGATCGGGACGCTATCAGGCGGCGAGCGGTCGCGGCTGCTGTTCGCGCGGGAATTTGCGCGCGAGTCCAACCTGCTGGTGCTGGACGAGCCGACCAACGATCTCGACCTGGAGACGCTCGACCTGCTACAGGAGGTGATTTCCGACTATGACGGCACTGTCCTGATCGTCAGCCACGACCGCGATTTCCTGGACCGGACGGTGACGGTGACGCTGGGCCTGGACGGATCGGGCGATGTCGACATCGTCGTCGGCGGTTATGAGGACTGGGTGAAGCAGCGGCGGCAGCGGAATGCACCCAAGGCCGCCAAGAAGGCGGAGGCCGAACCCGTTGCGCCCGTAAGAACTCGCACGAAGCTGAGCTATAAGGACCAGCGCGACCTGGAAATGCTGCCCCGGCAGATAGAGGAGATCGAAGCGCGCATCGCGAAGGATGAGACGGCGCTGTCCGATCCCGAACTCTACACGAAAAATCCCGGCCGGTTCGCCGCGCTCACCACGGCGATAGAGCAGGCCCGCGCAGAGAAGGACGCTGCGGAGGAGCGCTGGCTGGAACTGGCCGAGAAGGCGGAGGGCATGGCGGGATAGAGGGACGACGTATAAATGGGTCGCTCGTTTTCGACCTGCCTAGACGCGCCGATAATGTAGCGTGTTCCTGCGAAGGCAGGAACCCAGTTGCAAGCTCCGAACTGGGCTCCTGCTTTCGCAGGAGCACACCCCCTCTGAACATGGCAAACCCTGTTCGGTCTGGAAGCTAATCCGGTATCCGGTAAAATTCCGCCACCCTGTCCAGCGCGAGCGTGAGCACAAGCTTGCCTGCGCGGGCCGGCCAGCCCAGCGCCTTTTCGGCCGCCGCCAACCCTTCGCCGGCGCAGGCGACACGCCACAGCACATCGGCAAGCCTCGGCCCGGCCATCGCGATCGCGCCATCGAACCGGTTACGCGCTGACATTTGCGACAATGTTGGATCCGCCGCCGATGGGGCGCCACGGCGCGCTTTTGATAGCGGAGCCGCATCCCACCGCATCGTTATCTTTGACCCCAGCCCGGCCTTTTCCCAGTCCAGCCGTATCGCTTCCCCTGCCAGGAACTGCCGATCGCTCAGCCTGCCGCGCGCATGGAGCCAGGAGAGCGGAGATTCACCCAGATTGACCCGAACATGTTGCGGTTGCCCCTGCTGATCCTGCACGCTGCGTTCCACATGCTGCGCCGATTGGGTCATATCATCCATCCTTTCCATCCGCCGCAGATCGCTTGCCACGCCCGGCAAAATGTAGGAAAGAATAAAAACCATATGGGTTATGGAGATCATCATGATCACACGTATCCGTGACATGCGCAAAGCCAAGGGGCTGACGCTTGAGCAGGTCGCCGAACGATGCGATCCCCCCACCACCGCGCAGACCATCGGACGGCTGGAGACCGGCACCCGCACCGTTTCGGTCAACTGGCTGAACCGCATCGCCGCCGCACTTGAAGTGACCGCCGCCGATCTGGTGGACATGCCCGGTCAGGAATCGCTGCCCGTGGCGGCATTATTGGGTCAGGAGGGCGCAAAGGCCCCTACCCAGCCGCTGATGATGGCGCCGCCGCTCCCCGCGCCCGATATGGTGGGCGTCCGGTTGGCGACGTCGCTGGGCGAATATCGGGCGGGCGACGAATTGTGGTGCGAGAAGCTTGCGCCGGACAGCTATGGCTCTGCGCTCAATCGCGACATGCTGGTGCCCCGCCCCGGCGGCCGGTTCCTGTTCGGCCGGCTGATCGGGCGGGAGGGCGACAAGCTGCAGCTTCTGCCGCTCGAAGCAGGTTCGCGCCAGCAGGTGGTGAACGATCCGCCATGGGCTGCGGTGGTGTCCCGGCTGGTCCGCCGGTTGTAGAAAATCGCCATGACAGGACGCATGGGCACGGCTTGTTGCGTTTGCGCATCTAACGCTTGTTGATCCACGCTGGTATAGCTCACCCCATGACGCTTCACGTCCTCATGCTCTCCACCCTGTTCCCGGATGTGAGCAGACCCAATTTCGGTGTATTCGTCGAACGGCAGGCGCGCGAGCTGGCGGGAAGGCCGGGTGTCGAAATGACGGTGGTCGCGCCGATCGGCATTCCGCCCTGGCCCCTGTCCATGGCCGCGCCGTACAAGGAGCTGCGCTACATTCCGCGCATGGAGTTCTGGCGCGACCTGACGGTCTATCGCCCACGCTTTACCGTGATCCCCAAGGTCAGCGGCGCGATGAACGTGGCCTTCATGACCCGCGCCATCCTGCCGCTGGTGCGCAAGCTGCACCGGCAGGAGCCATTCGACGTCATCGACGCCAGCTTCTTCTATCCCGACGGACCGGTTGCCGCGCGGATCGCGAAGAAGCTGGGCATTCCCTTCTCCGTCAAGGCGCGCGGGGCCGACATCCATTATTGGGGCAAGCTGCCCTCCACCCGGCGGGCGGTGCTGAAGGCGGCGGATGCGGCGGCGGGTCTGCTTGCTGTGTCCGAGACCATGCGCCGGTCCATGATCTCGCTCGGCATGGATGGCGAGCGCATACGGGTCCATTATACCGGCGTCGATCTTGACCGGTTCCAGCCCGGCGACAGCGCCTCCGCCAAGGAGAGTTTTCAGCTTTCCGGCCCCGTGGTGCTGAGCGTTGGCGCGCTGATCCCGCGCAAGGGACAGGAGTTGCTGATCCGGGCGCTGAAACATCTGCCGGACGTCACCCTGATGCTGGTGGGTCAGGGATCGCACAGGCGCAGCTACGAGCAGCTTGCGGAGGCGGAGGGCGTGTCGAACCGCGTCGGCTTCCTTGGCGCGGTGTCGCATGACCAATTGCCCCGCCTGTTCGCGGCGGCGGATGTCATGGCGCTTCCCTCGGCATCGGAAGGGCTGGCCAATGCCTGGGTCGAGGCGCTGGCCTGCGGGCGGCCGATCGTCATCAGCGATGTCGGCGGCGCGCGGGAACTGATGGACCGTCCGGAGGCTGGCTATATCGTCGACCGTGAGCCGGAGGCGATCGCGCAAGCGATCCGGTCCCTGATCGACAATCCGCCCGATCCGGCGGCTGTGCGGGAAACGGCGCTCCGCTTCACCTGGCAGGCGAATGGCGATGGGCTGCTAGAGCATTTGCGGGGGATTGCGGGGAAGGGTTGAGCAGATCGCTTTCCCTGTTCCGTTCGGGCTGAGCTTGTCGAAGCCCTGTCTTACTTGAAGAAAGGGCAGCCCTTCGACAGGCTCAGGGCGAACGGAGGGTATTTGGCCTTCCGTCCAGACTCACAAAGGCATCAACGCCGCAACGATCCATCTTTGCTCTGCGCGCAGCACGCCCCAGGCGCGGGCGGCGGCGCGGCTGTCCATCACGTCGACGCCGATGCCTTGCTCCTCCATCGCCCGCACGAAGGCCCGGGGCGGCTGGATGAGACCACTGCCTGTGCCCAGCAGCATGAACTCCGGCTTTGGATCAATATCGCAGAGAGAGCCGAGCGCGACCGGCGTCAACGCCTCCACCGCCGGGCAATCCTCCCACGGCAGAGCGCTTTCCGGCGTCAGCAGCAGGCCGCCCGGAAACACGGTGTCGCGTATCCGGAAACCCCGCCCCGAAAAACCGGTGACGATCGGTCCCGCAGGCGCTTCGTCGCGGTTCAGTTCCATACCATTTACGGCTGCGCGCCGTCATCCGCGGCCCGCGCAGTGACCCGCTCACCCTGCCCGGCGATCCCCTTGGCCGATTTCTTGTCGGTCAACTGGGGCTTCAGGCCAAGCGTGATGAGCAGCGAGGAGGACACATAGACCGAGGAATAGGTGCCGACCACGATGCCCAGCATCATCGCCGCCGTGAAGCCGCGCAGCACATGGCCGCCAAAGATCAGCAGCGCGGCCAGCGCCAGCATCACCGTGACCGAGGTCATCACCGTACGCGGCAGCGTTTCGTTGACGGACAGGTCGATCAGGCCCTTCATGTCCATCTTGCGATATTTGCGCATATTCTCGCGGATGCGGTCGTCGATCACCATCTTGTCGTTGATCGAATAGCCGACGATCGTCAGCACCGCCGCGACGATATTCAGGTCGAACTCCAGTTGCGTGACCGCGAAGAAGCCAAGCGTCATCAGCACGTCGTGCATGATCGCAACGAAGGTAGAGACGCCGAACTGCCATTCGTACCGGAACCAGGAGAAGATCGCGATGCCGATCACCGCCAGCATCACGGCCAGGATGCCGTTCTGGATCAGCTCGCCCGAAACCTTGCCCGACACCGTGTCATAGCGCGAAAAGACGACGCCCGGATATTCCGCCGTCATCGCCTTGCGCACCTTCTCCACCACCAGGTTGGATGCGCCCGCACCGCCCTGATCCGGCACCGGCAGACGGATCGACACTGTCTTGGGATCACCGAACTGCTGCAGCGAGCTTTCGCCGACATTCAGCCGCTCGATGCTGGAGCGCACCTTGTCCAGATGCGGCGCTTCGGCGAACTTCGCCTCGATCATCAGGCCGCCGACGAAATCGACGCCCAGATTGAGATGCTTTACGCCCACCGCGCCGACCGCCAGCACCGTCAGCAGCGCCGTGAGGCCGAACGCCCAGTGGCGGATCGCGACGAAGCCGATATTGGTATCGTCCGGCACGATGCGCATGATGCCCATCTTGATGTCAGCCGGGCGTTCCTTGCGCAGCCAGTGGGCGGCGAGCATGCGGGTGAAGGTGACGGCCGTGAACACCGAGGTCGCGATGCCGATCAGCAGCACGATCGCGAAGCCCTTCACCGGGCCGGAACCAAGCGCGAGCATGATGCCGCCGGCGATGGCGTGGGTGACATTCGCCTCAAAGATGGTGCGGCTGGCTTCCTTATAACCGAACTCGACCGCCTGAACGACGCCCCTGCCCCGCCGCCGCTCCTCGCGGATACGCTCATAGATCAGGACGTTGGCGTCCACCGCCGTACCGATGGTCAGCACGAAACCGGCGATGCCCGGCAAGGTCAGGGTCGCGTTCAGCAGGCCCATGACGCCCAGGATGACGAAGATGTTTATGACCACCGCCAGGTTCGCATAGACGCCGAACCGGCCGTAGCTGAGGAACATGAAGATGATGACCGCCCCGGCCGCAATGGCGGAGGCGAGGATGCCCGCCCGGATCGAGTCCGCGCCAAGCTGCGGCCCGACCGTGCGTTCCTCAACCACCGTCAGCGCGACGGGCAGCTTGCCCGAACGCAAGGCGATGGCGAGCTGATTGGCGCTCTCCACAGAGAAATTGCCGGAAATCTGCGCGGAACCGCCCAGGATCGGCTCGTTGATGTTGGGCGCGGACAGCACCTTCCCATCAAGGATGATGGCGAAGGGGCGATTGACATTTTCCGACGTCACCCGGCCGAACTTGCGGCCGCCGGCGCTGTTGAAGGTGATGGAGACGACCGGCGTGTTGCTTTGCTGCTCATAGGTCTGCTGCGCGTCGATCAGGTCCTCGCCGCTGACCATGACCTGCCGTTTGACCGCGATGACCGGCGGACCGCCGCGATTGTCGGGATAGGGCAGCACTTCGCTGCCCACCGGCGCGCGGCCCTGCGCCACCTCCGCAGGGTTGGCGGCATAGTCGACCAGCTTGAATTCCAGCTTCGCGGTCTGGCCAAGCAAGTCCTTCAGCGCCTTGGGGTCCTGAAGCCCCGGCACCTGGACGACGATGCGGTTCGAACCCTGACGGATGATCGTCGGTTCGCGCGTGCCCATTTCGTCGATGCGCTTGCGGATCACGTCCGTCGCGACATCCATCGAATCATTGATCGCCTTGTCGATCCCCGCCTGGGTCGGCGTGATGACGATGGTGTTGCCGTCCACAACCTCGACATTGAAGTCGCGCTGGCCGGTCATCCCCGCGCCCTGGGTCAGCGGACGCAGACGCTCCACGGCGGCGTCGACCTGGCTGTTGTCGCGCACCATGAAGCTGAGCTTGCCGTCCTTGCGCGAGATATCGCCGATGGCGATCCTCGGCTGATCACGGCGCAGCGCGGTGCGGACCTGCTCCTCCATATTCTCGACGCGCTGCTTGGCCACATCGTCCGGATTGGCCTCCAGCAGCAAATGGCTGCCGCCGGAGAGGTCGAGGCCCAGATTGACCCGCGTCTGCATGGCCGCAGGCAGCTTCGACACGATGCGGTCGGGCAGGAAGCTCGGCACGGCGAACAATACGCCCAGAGCCAGAGTCAATATGATCAGCGCCACTTTCCAGCGCGGGAAGACGAGCATGGCGGGTCTTTCGTCTCTGGCGTTCAGTCGTTGGCGGGCTTGGCCGACATCGGGTCAAGCACGTCGGTCAGCGTCGACTTGACCGCCTTCACCTTCATTCCAGCGGCCAGTTCCACATCGACATAAAATTCGTCGACGCGCACCACCTTGCCGACCAGGCCGCCGCCGGTAATGACCTGATCGCCCTTTTTCACTGCGTCGATCTTCGCCTTCTGATCCTTCATCCGCTTCTGCTGCGGACGGATGAGCAGGAAGTAGAATACCGCGAAAATGAGGACCAGCGGCGCGACCTGCGCAATGAAGGCGCCGGAAGAAGCGGATGCGCCCGCGGTCTGGGCAAAGGCAGGGGTTGAGAACATGGAGAAACTTTCGATGCCATGGGCGTTATGGGCGCGTCTGCACCCTTTGCCGTCAAGGGCGCGCGGCTAACACAAAGCAGGGCCGGGTGGCAACAGCATTGGGCGGATCGCGGGGATAAGGGGATTGCGGTCATACCGTCCCACACACCCGGCCAGCCTTATGGCGCATGAGTGAATTCATTGAAAATTAACCATGTATTCCTACATAGAGAGGGCGTTCGCGGATTGCGCGGATGGAGGCGGCCCCGAACCGGGGACCGGAAGACGGCATATGCGCCGCCCGCCCCAAGCCGCCGCCCATGCGAACCCTGTATAATTTTCCGATTTTTGCCGGCGGACCGAAACGCCGCCCCGAAGGACCAGATTGATATGAACAGCCAAGCCATTTCCACCATCGGCCATCTGAAGCCGCTGCCCGGCCGCGCCTTGCGCCCCGCGGCGCGCCGCCACTCGCCCACCCTGTCGGGAAGCGAATTGCGCAAGATCGTCGCCGACATGATCGGCTGACGCCTTCGTCAGCCATCCTCTCGCGGGATTTCCGCTTTTGCAGGATTCCGGGCCATGCCGGGCGATCGCCCCGCATGGCTTTTTCATGCCTGGCGTCCGGGCAGCCGATTGATGCTGCCAAGGCCCTTGCATGTGACAAGACATCCGCCTAAATGCCGCCCTCCGGTCGGGGCGTAGCGCAGCCTGGTAGCGCATCACACTGGGGGTGTGGGGGTCGGAGGTTCGAATCCTCTCGCCCCGACCAAAAAATCACTGACATTTGCAATGGGTTATGTAGGCAGCGAAAGCTGCTCGCACCCTTGCGCGCGCAGCCCATAAGCAGACCATAAGCTGCCCACACTACGCCTTGCTTGGCATCGCTCCTCCCCTAATAATTGCGATGAGGAGCCGTGACATGAACAAAGCTGAAGCAGAGATTGAGATTGTCGATTACATCAAGGACGACTTTGCAAAGTCCCCGCCCCCAGCTTCAACAGGTGGGCTCGGTACATACCTGAAGTTAGAGCGTGAGCGTCCTGATCTGATTCGGGCATTGCGCTATACCGGCTCAGATAGCTGGCAAGCGGTGAGTAGCATCATCATTCGCCACAAGCTGCTGCCCTGATCATAGTAGCACCCAACGCCCGAAGGCGCAGGCGCGAGGCAGGTAAATCTAGTCATCGGGGACTAAGGTGTAATTATCGGGCAGGGCTCCATTGCTGGGCTTAGGAATGTTTTGACGACTATCCCATTCCAATATCGGCAAACTAGCCAATCTGCTGTCACAGTCCTTGATGCCTCGTCGGCATTTTTCGGAGGAGTGATCGACACTAAATCGCCCTCATAGATGTAAACTCGCGTAAGTACCGATGACAGCCGGATTTTCCGATCCGTTGCTTTAAGAATGATAATCTGAATAACGAATATCGCCAAAGCTACTGCTATTATGCGGACTATATGTGTTCGTGACATGCTAACGAGCTAGCAATGCACCTCGGTGGATGGCAAGGCTGCGCTTCCCGCCACGCTACCAGCCATGCTGGCTCACCGTCAGCGAGCATATGCCCGGTCCCATGTGCCATCATCTTCCCACCGGCGCAGGTTCTCGACAAGTTTGATGATGTCGGTCTGCTCGATGGTGCCTTTATCCCAAGCTGGCTAGAGCAGCACGAAGACGAAGTAGTCGAATGAACCGTACCATTTGCACGATGAACGATGGTCTCGGTTTCCCCGCCTCCTCAAGCCGTTTGAAGGTGCATCCTTCGCGACTTGCGCAACTTCACAGTTCTCTGCTTAGTCTCCGGTCGATGAAAACCCTGTCCTACATATAACCATATGGGATAATTCATTGACCTTCCGATGCTGGGAGGCATGTATGAATATCGACAATCTGATCGACGAAGTGATCGCCCGCGAGGGCGGTTATTGCGACCATCCGGCCGACCGCGGCGGTCCCACGAAGTTTGGCATTACGCAGGCCGTCGCCCGCGCCGAGAGCTATGGCGGCGACATGCGCGACCTCCCTCGCTCTACCGCCGTCCGCATTTATCGCGCGCTGTATTGGGACCGCCCGGCCTTCGCCTTTGTCGCGGAAATCGCGCCCTTTGTCGCCGCCGAGCTTTTCGATACGGGCGTCAATATGGGACCGGGCGTGGCGGCGGGATTTCTCCAGCGCACGCTCAATGCGCTTAACCGCAACGGCCGGGATTATGCCGATCTCTCCATCGACCAGAAGGTGGGCGCGCGGACGCTGGCGGCGCTGACTGCTTTCCTGAAACTGCGCGGTCCGCGCGGGGAGACAGTGCTTTTAAAGGCGATGGAGGCGTTGCAGGGTGAACGCTATATCGACCTGGCCGAACGCCGCCCGGCCAATGAAGCCTTTCTCTACGGATGGCTTGCCAACCGCATCGGTTAACTCTCTCCCTATTTCCGGAAAGGAATGCGCATGTCCCTTCTCGAAGGCATTATCAGTCCCGTCGCCAAGCTGATCGACAAGATCATTCCCGATCCCGAAGCGCGTGACCGCGCAAAGCTGGAGTTGTTGAAACTGGAGGGCAGCCAGGAGATGGAGGCCATCCGCACGCAATTGTCCGCCATCATGGCGGAGGCGCAATCGGCCGATCCGTGGACAAGCCGCGCCCGGCCCGCATTCCTCTATGTCATGTATGCCCTTCTGCTCTGGGCGATACCCATGGGCCTGATCGCGGGCGCGCGGCCGGACATGGCCGAGGCGATCGCGCGCGGCATGAACGCTTATCTCGCTGGCATACCGGAGCCCCTCTACGCGCTGTTTGGCACCGGGTATCTGGGCTATACGGCGGCGCGGGCATGGGGGAAGGCGAAGGGGGTCGAGCGGTAGATCCCGCCGCCCGGAGGATAACCGTCACCCGTGCGAAGGCAGGGGTCCCGCTCTATCCATCGGATCGCACATCCAAGCGGAATGCCTGCCTGCTCAGGCGTGACGGATGCTATCGCCTTCCGATTCCAAGCGGAAAAATCACATCCAATCCACCACAGCCAGCGGATCCGAGAAGCCCCTTACTCCGCGGCTTCCGCCCCCGGTTCGGCCAGATCCGGGAGCGCCCGCAGCCCCTCTGGTGATCCCGGCATGCGGGCCAGCGCGTCGACCGGCTCGATCATCTCGATCTCCTTGCCGCCGGTTTCGACATTCAGGTCGCGAAACTTGCGTCCCGTGACCAGCACCCGCGTTTCGAAGCTGGCGGAGAAGGCGTTGTAATCCGCCACCGCGCCGTTGAGGCGGTTGCCGAGCTTGCGCAGCGCCCCGGCGGCCACGGCCATGCGCTCATAAAGCTCCTTGCCCAGCGCGCCGATGCGCTTCGCCTCGTCGGCCATCTTCTCCTGCCGCCACACCGCAGCGACGGTGCGGGCGATGGCGATGAGGTTGGTCGGCGTCGCCAGCAGCACCCGGCGGGAAAAAGCGAAGTCCCAAAGCGAAGGCTCCTGCTCCAGTGCCGCCGACAGGAAATGTTCGCCCGGCACGAACATGATCACATAGTCGGGCGCTTCGTCGAACTGGTCGGCATAGGATTTGCGGCCCAGCGTATCGACATGCGCCTTCATCGCCGCGGCATGAGCGGCCATGTGGCGGCGGCGCTCCTCCTCGCTGTCCGCGCCATAAGCGTCCTGATAGGAATTGAGCGAGACTTTCGCATCAATCACCAGCGCCCGGCCGCCGGGCACGCGGATGATCGCGTCCGGACGCAGACGGCCATCCTCGCCCTCCACGCTGACCTCAGTCTGGAAATCGGCATGTTCGGACAGGCCGCAGCTTTCGAGCACATTGCGAAGCTGCTGTTCGCCCCACCGGCCCCGCGCCTTGGGCGCGGCGCGCAGCGAATTGACCAGCCGCTGCGCCTCACTGCGCACCGCCTCCTGCCCCACCCGCATCGATTCGATCAGGCCGGTGAGATTGCCATAGGCTTCGGTGCGCTGCTGCTCGATCTGGCTGACCTTCTGGTCGTACAGCTTGATGGTTTCGTTGACGGGCTGCAGCAGCGCCTTCAACTGCGCCTCACTCTTTTCATGGGCCTGGCCGAACCGCTGATCGGCGCGCTCCAGAAACTGGCGCTGCGCCTCGCCCAGCAATTTGCCGCCAATCTCGCTGAACTGCGCGGAAAGCTGCTCCTTCGCCTCGGTCAGCGCCTTTATCTGCGCCTCGAACGCTTCGGTGCGCGCGCGCTGGTCGGAATGGAGCGCCGCCAGTTCGCGCAGGGCCGCCTCCCGCTCCGCCTGCACGGTATCGAGCCGGTCGCGCAGGGCAGCGGCCTGCCCAGCGCGTTCCTGCTCTACAGCTATGTCTTTAAACGCCGCATTACGCTGTTCGGTCGTCTTTTCGAGCCGGTCAGCAAGGTCCGCCTTCTCGGCGATGAGCGCGGCCGACCCTCTGCCGCCCAGGAACCACCCGATTCCCAGCGCGACGAATACGGCAAGGACGATCAACGCTAGGGTTACAGGGTCCATCCGGGCAAGCTCTCAAAACAGGAACGAAATGAGAACTTACCGGCGCAGCGCTTCGCTGGCAAGGTCAGAGCTGAACATCAATCCCATCTGGATAGCGCACACCCGTTCGCCCTGAGCTTCGCCGAAGGGGGCTGCACTTCTTTTCAAGTGAAGGACAGCCCGTCGACAAGCTCAGGGCGAACGGCTGATACTGATATTGACCAGCCTGAAAGATCAGGCCGCCTTGCGCGCCTTGGTCAGCTTCTTGAGCAGCATCTCGCGCTTCAGGCGGGACAGATGATCGATAAAGAGCACACCCTCCAGATGATCCATCTCATGCTGAAGGCAGGTGGCGAGAAGCCCGTCGATCCGTTCCTCGCGGATGCGTCCGTCGCGGTCCATCCAGCTTGCCCGGATGCTTGCCGGGCGCTCAACCTCCGCAAACTGTTCCGGGACGGACAGGCAGCCCTCATTATAGACGGACAGATCCTGCGACCCTTCCAATATCTGGGGGTTGATGAACACCATCGGATGTTTGACGGGATCGCCTCCCTCCTCCTCCGGCTCCTGCAGGTCGATGACCAGCAGGCGCTTGGGCACGCCCACCTGAATGGCGGCAAGGCCGATGCCCGGCGCGTCGTACATGGTGTCGAACATGTCGTCAATCAGGCGCTGAAGATCATCGTCGATCGCCTCAACGGGCGTCGAGATGGTGCGGAGTCGAGGGTCCGGTGTCTCGATGATAGGAAGAATAGCCATATATTACGGGAAAATATGGGAAAGGCGGCGGAATATCAAGTCATCCGGTCGCGCTTTGTTCCGGTCACACTGATCGACGGAGCACATCGTTCAGCCGAGAGGCCGCCGGGCGCGGAGCGCCTGCGCCAGCGTGCCTTCATCCAGATAATCCAGCTCCCCGCCCACGGGCAGGCCATGGGCGAGCTGGGTCAGGCGGACGGGATAGCCCTCCAGCCGTTCGGCGATGTAATGCGCAGTCGTCTGCCCCTCCAGCGTGGCGTTCATCGCCAGCACCACCTCATCAATGCCGCCGGCCGACACCCGGCCGATCAGCGAATCGATGGCCAGATCCTCCGGCCGCACGCCATCCAGCGCGGACAAGCGCCCGCCCAGCACATGGAAGCGGCCGGGGAACAGCCGGGACTTGTCCAGCGCCCACAGGTCCGACACATCCTCCACCACGCACAGCGCCCGGCTGTCCCGGCGCGGATCGGTGCAGACGCCGCAGGGGTCAACCGTATCGACATTGCCGCAGATATGGCAGGTCGAGAGCCGGTCATTCACCGCCTCCAGCGCGCGCAGCAGCGGAGCCATCGCCGCCTCCCGCTTCTTCAGCAGGTGAAGCACCGCCCGCCGCGCGGACCGGGGACCAAGACCGGGAAGCCGGGAGAGCGCCTGTGTCAGCGCATCGATTTCGGGGGACGCCATATCCTGCACATAAGGTCTTGCGCTCCGCCCCCGCAAGGTCTTGAGAGGGCGGCATGCGGATAGTGTATATGGGAACCCCGGATTTTGCGGTGCCGGCGCTGGAACAACTGGCGGCGGCGGGGCATGAGGTCGTGGCTGTCTATAGCCAGCCGCCGCGTCCCGCGGGCCGTGGAAAGGCGCTGCGCCCCTCCCCCGTTCATGCAAGGGCGGAGGAGATGGGCATAGAGGTCCGCACGCCGGTCAGCCTGAAGGATGCGGAAGTCCAGGCCGCCTTTGCCGCGCTGAACGCCGATGTCGCCGTGGTCGCCGCCTATGGCCTGATCCTGCCCCGCGCGATTCTGGACGCGCCGCGCCATGGCTGCCTTAATATCCACGCTTCCCTGCTACCGCGCTGGCGGGGCGCTGCGCCGATCCAGCGGGCGATACTGGCCGGAGACAATGTGACCGGCGTCACCATCATGGACATGGAGGCGGGCCTCGACACCGGGCCGATGCGCGCCAAGCATGTCACCCCGGTCGAGGGCAAGACGGCGGGCGCGCTGACGGCTGAACTCGCAGTGGCGGGGGCCGAACTGATGCTGGACGTGCTCGACGCCCTCGATGAGCATCCCCCCGTGGTCCAACCGCAGGAGGGCGTCACCTATGCAGCGAAGATCGACAAGGCTGAAACCCGCATCGACTTCTCCCAGGATGCGCATCAGGTCGAGCGGCAGGTCCGGGCGTTCAACCCGGCGCCCGGCACCTTTTTCGAATATGGCGGCGAGCGGTTCCGTATCCTCGCCGCGCATTGCGAGGATGCGAATGGCGCAGCGGGGGAATTGCTGGACAACAGCCTGTTGCTGGGCTGCGGGCGTCACAGCATTCGCCCCACGCTTATCCAGCGCGCTGGCAAGGCAGCGATGAGCGCAGGCGAGTTGCTGCGCGGGTTCGACATGCCGGCGGGAACGCGGGTGGATGACTGAGTGACGCGATTCGCCTTCACGGTGGAATTTGACGGCCGCCCCTTCATGGGCTGGCAGCGGCAGGCACATGGCCCGTCGGTGCAACAGGCGATAGAGGATGCGATCCATGCCGTAACAGGCGAGAACGCCATAATCCATGCCGCCGGGCGCACCGATGCGGGCGTCCACGGGCGGGCGATGCGCGCCCATGCCGACATCGAAAAACCGATCACGCCCTTTCGCCTGATGGAAGCCATCAACGCCACCATTCGCCCGCACCCGGTGGCCATATTGGGCTGTGAAGCCGTCGCTGACGATTGGCATGCCCGCTTTTCCTGCATCGGGCGCGCCTATGAATATCGCATCGTCAATCGCCGTGCGCCGCTGACCTTCGAATCCGGCCTCGCGTGGCGGGTAACGCAGGCGCTGGACGTCGCGGCGATGCATGACGCAGCGCAGAGTCTGGTGGGTTTGCACGACTTCACGACATTCCGGTCGGCGCATTGCCAGTCGGCCAGCCCGGTCAAGACGCTCGACCGGCTGGATGTCCGGCGAGAGGGCGAAAGCGTGATCGTGGCCGCCGCCGCCCGCTCATTCCTCCATCATCAGGTGCGGTCGATGGTCGGGTGTCTCGCTCTGGTCGGAACCGGGAAGTGGACCGGCATGGACCTGTCGCGCGCGCTGGCGGCGAAGGATCGCGCGGAACTGGGGCTGAACGCGCCGCCGGACGGCCTTTATTTCATGAGCGCGCGTTACGACAATTAGGCATCGGTGCGACTGAAATGACGGGCGCGCTCCTGCGAAAGCAGGAGACGAGATCAGACGGCGAAACTGGGCTCCTGCTTTCGCAGGAGCACGTTGCGCTTTCTGGCCGCTCGGAGCCAAATGCCGATGGACTTGAAAAAAGGGGATGGGGGAGAGCGCGTGACGCGGCTCGATCCCCCATGCCGCAGCCTCGCCATGCCGGTCTTACCGGCGGCTCCGCTCCAAATACTTTTTATAGTTCGGCGCGGCAGCAGCAACCGGCCTTTAGTATAATCTCAGCCCAAAAAAAAGGGCCGATCCGAAGATCAGCCCGAAAAGTTTTAGGAGAGGATGCCTGAAAGGCACATTCTCTTTGCGGGATGTCCCTTTCTACCGCAATTGCGAAGATCAGTAATACGATTGCAACAAACGCAATCGTCGTTGCGATTGCGTAACACCATATCCTCAGCCGAGATTGAAAACGCGGCCTAACGCTCTGTCCAGCATCAATAATTGCCACAGCAGTCGGCCATGATCCGACATGCCGGATTTGTGATCCGCCGCAGCCGTTGCAACGGCTTTCAGGTCGAACCAACCCGTCCGCGCCAGCGCCGACCCTCCGGCGATGCCAGCCGCCTCCTTCGCCAGCGCGCCCCGGAACCAGTCGCTGATCGGTGTGACGAAGCCCATTTTGGGGCGATAGAGAATATCCTGCGGCAGATAGGCCTCCATCGCCTTCTTCATCAGATATTTGCCGCTGTTGCCGTGGATTCGCATGTTGACCGGCAAGCGCCCCGCAAATTCCATCAATCGGTGGTCCAGCAACGGCTCACGCGCCTCCAGCCCCACCGCCATGCTCATCCGGTCGGTCTTGGTCAGGATATCGCCGGGCAGCCATATCTTCATGTCAGCATATTGCGCGCGGTCGAGCGGCTCTTGCGCCGGCGCGTCGCGCATCGCCCGCACATAGCGGTCCTCGGCGCGATGACCAGCAAGGGCGGCCTTCATGGAGTCGCTGTAGAGACGCTGGCGCATGGCGTGGGGGGTGACGCCGACAGACGCCGCATAAGCCTCCGCCCCATCCTGCCCCAGTTCGATGAAGGTCGATTTCGCCCGCAGGAACCGCGGCGCCCAGTCGGCCTTTGGATACCAGCGGCCCAGCCTTCCGAACACAGGCTCACGCAGGGAGGCGGGAATCAGGGAGCGGACTCGCTCTCCCTGATGCTGGAACAGATGGCGGCGATAGCCGGCAAATGCCTCGTCAGCGCCGTCGCCGGACAGAGCGACCGTCACCTCCTCGCGCGCCAGTTCGCACACCCGGAAGGTTGGCAGCGCGGAGGCATCGGCAAAGGGCTCGTCAAAATGGTGGGCCAGGCGATCGATCAGGCCGAAATCGTCCGGCGAGACAATGCGCGTGCGATGATCGGTGGCAAAGCGCCGGGCGATGCGATCAGCATAGGCTGTCTCGTCAAGCGAGGCGACGTCGAAGCCGATCGTGCAGGTCTTGACCGCGCGCGGGCTGGCCTCCGCCATCAGGGCAACGACGCTGCTGCTGTCCACGCCGCCCGACAGGAATGCGCCCAGCGGCACGTCCGCGACCATGCGCGAATGCACGGCGGCGCGCATCAGGGAGACGAGTTCTTCCTCCAGCGCCGGTTCGCGGGCGTTCGTCCGGTCGGCGAAGCTTATGTCCCAATAGCGTTGCGGTGCCGGCAGGCCCTTGCCGCGCACCAGACGGAGCGTCTCCCCCGCGCCCAATTTCCTGGCGCCGGCGACAAAGCAGACGTCATCGGGGACATAGCCATAGGCCATATAATCCTCGACAGCGCGGACGTCCGGCTCCCGGCGCAGCAGCGGATGGACGAGCAGGCCCTTCAGTTCCGACGCGAACAGCAGGCTGCCGTCCGACACCTGGGCATAATAAAGCGGCTTTACGCCCAGCCGGTCGCGCACCAGCCAGAGCGACTGCGCATGCCGGTCGAACAGCGCGAAAGCGAACATGCCGTCGAAGCGCTTCACACACTCCTCGCCCCACTGGCGATAGCCGTGCAGGATGACTTCGGTATCGCTGTTGGTGCGGAAGCGATGCCCCTTCGCCTCCAGCTCCTTGCGCACGGCGGCGAAATTGTAGATCTCGCCATTGAAGGTGACGGCCAGGCTTTCATCCTCCGTCAGCATCGGCTGCGCGCCGCCGCCAAGGTCAATGATCGACAGGCGGCGATGGCCGAGGCCCACGCCGGGCGCGGTCCAAACGCCCGCCCCGTCCGGCCCGCGATGCGCGATGGCGTCAGTCATCAGCCGGACGCGCGCAGGGTCGACCGGTTTCGCCGTTTCAAGGTGGAAGATGCCCGCAATGCCGCACATAAGAAGGGGCCTTAGCGGATGCCTGCGCTTGCGTCAGCCAGTTCCTTTATGGACCCCAGATCGCGCAGGAATGCGGCTATCGCGGCGTCTGCGGGCGCGCCGTCCGCCTGCTCCGCCGACACCAGGATCGCGACGGCGCGCTGGTCGCCGCCCAGCAGCCGCGCCTTCAGCGTCTCCAGCTTCACCTTGCCCGCGCTGCCCGTGACCACGCCGTTCAGCGCATAGAAGCTGACGACATGGCGGACGACCGGCCCCGGCGCGGTGATCTGTTCGCCGCGCGCATCGGCCGGCGCACGCGCGGGCGAGGACCAGACCCATTGCCCCTGCGGATCGATGGCGCCTTGGCCGAAGCCGACAAGCTCGCGCTTCTCTTCCTGCCGGTCGAACACAGCGATGGCGAGATCGACGGTGACGCCATGCGAATCGTGGTAGCGGCCAAGCGCCAGATGGTCCGCTCCGTCGAAGCGCGGCATCCATGGGAAAGCCTGTGGCGCATCCGACCTCTGCCAGCCCGGCACTTGCGGCAATGCGAGATTTGACGGCACGGGTTCGGCGCGCGCAGCCGTGGCGTAGGACCAGAGGGGCGCGAATGCAGCGAGGGCAAGCGCGGCGGGCGCGACATAAGCAAGCTGTCCCGCGCCTGGAAAGCGCGATTGCAGCATTGCGGGATCAAATACCGCATCACCGGGCTTCCGGTCGAAGAAAGGCCAGGCGATCGCCATGGTGACTGTCATTATCAGGGCGAAGAATACCCAGCCATAGACGACATGATCAAACCCCACCGCCGCGTCCACCGTGGTCAGATGCGCGACGTAAATGGTGGCGAAGGCGCGGACGCCATTGGCAAGGATCGACAAGAGCTGCGCGCCCATCATGAAGGCGATCCGGCGTCCCCAAGAGCGGAAGCAGACATTGCAGACCAGCACTGCATAGGCGGTCATGGCGATCAGGAATTTTGCGCCGGAACAAGCCTCCGCCACTTCAAAATAGCCGGTCGGAGTCGAGATGAAGATGCCGTCGAGATGCGCGGGCACGCCAGCGATCCCCAACAGCCCCGCCGCCAGCTTTGCTGTCAGCAACTGCAGCGTGGGGACCACTTCCTCCCCAAAGGGAATCAGAAAGAAGCCATAGAAGATTGGGAAGGCGAGCGCCCGCGAGACATTCGCGCCCAGAATGGCGATGGCGGCCCCCTGCAGCATGATCACCACGCCAAGATGCCGGAACAGCGCAACGCTGGCGGCGTCGCCAGCCAGCCAGCACAATGCCCCCGCCCCAAGCCATAGCAGGCCCGGCCACCAGGCGACCGGGTTAAGCCTGCGCAGGCCGCCAAGCCGCTGCTGCACCAGCCAGGCGATCAGGAACGGGATGAAAAGGCAATGGCCATAGGTGGACGCCCCCCACCAGATCGCCGCCATGTCCGTTACGTCGCGGACGAACAGAAGGATGATGGCGAGGGAGACGGAGCCAAGCGCAAAAATATGTCCGCGCCAGCCATCAAGCCGCTCTCCGATGGACGACGTGCGAGGCATGGGGAATGCGCGGTTCATCCGCGGATCAATGCGGGCAGGCCCGAAAGCGTGGCGCTCCAGTCATAGCGTTCGACCATACGGGCGCGCGCCGCCCGGCCCAGTTCCGCCGCCTTGGCGGGATCGGAAAGCAGCTTGAGGACGAGCGACGCCTCCTGCCCCGCATTCGACGCGACCAGCAGATGCCGGTCCCACTGCACATCTATCCCCTCCGACGCCTGCGCCGAAGCGACGACCGGGCGCGCCATAGCCATCGCCTCCAGCACCTTGTTCTGGATGCCGCGCGCAATGCGCAGGGGCGCAACCACGACATCGGCGGCGGCAAGCCAGCCCCTGACGTCCGGAACGCCGCCGGTCACGACCACGCCGGGAAGCACCCCCAGCGCCTCGACCGCTGGCGTCGGGCTGCGGCCGACAATCGCGAAACGGGCGTCGGGATAAGCCTCCCGGATGACCGGCATGCTGATCTTGGCGAAGCTGTCCACCGCCTCGATATTCGGGCGGTAATCCATCTGGCCGGTAAAAACGAGCAACGGCTCCGCCCCGCGCTCATCGGCAGACAGATGCTCAAACTGCGCATCAGGCGAAAAATAGTCGAGCGCCACGCCATTTTCGAGCGGCCGCACCTTGTCCACGCCCAGACCGCTGACGGCGCGAAACAGCGAAGCTTCCGCCTCGCTTACAAAGGTGCTGACATCAGCCCGCGCGGCGACCGCCTTCTCGAAATCGAGCAATACCCTGCCCTCGCGCCGGTTGATCCAGCCAAGCGGGCCGCCCTGTCCTTCTCCATAGGCGGTATATTTTGCCGAATCGAGATCGACGAAATCCATGACGAAGCGCTGGCCCGCGGTGAGGACCGGCACGAAATGCGCCATCTGCGCCGAATAGGCGACCACAGCCGATATGGGGCGCGTGGCGAGGATCATGCGCGCCCAGTCATGCATGGCGGGATGATCGAACAGGGCGACCAGCATCGGCTGGCCATTGGCCAAGCCCTTCAGTCCCGCGAGCATCCGGCTGTTATTGCGCGGGATGACCTTGTGGCTTTCCGCCATGTCGCCAAGTTCGGTGGCGAACCCCATGTCCCGCGCGTCGTCGGCAAAACAGCCGACATGGACCGGCGCGATATCGCACAGCCGGCGCAGCAGATTGTGCGAGCGGATCTTGTCGCCGCGATCAGGGGGGAAGGGAACGCGATGACAGAGGAACAGGATCTCGCCGATCCCGCCGTCTTTCATCCCAGCCCCCGCGCCAGCCAGGGGCCGACCAGATTGGCGACGGGGAGGGGCAGTTTCTTCCACATCTCCACCTTCCGCCGATATTGCGGAGAGAGCGGATTAACGTCCCGAAGGGCCTGCCCGTCGGCCGCACGTAGCGCATAGCTGAGCGGCACGCCTTCAAAACCCCATGTCTTTTTCCATGCGGCGGGTCCGGTGCCGACTTTCGACCGGCCGAAGTCGAAAATCCTGCATCCCCGCTCCCGCGCCGAGGTCATCAGGCGGAAATAGAGATATTCGTTCGACCGCTCGGCCCGCGCCGCCAGCGCCGCACCCTGCCAATAGGGCATGACCGCATCGCCATGATAGAGGCTGAGCACCGAGGATAGCGGCGTCCCGTCCTTGCTGACCAGCGCGATGTCGGCATCCGGCCCAAAGGCGTCCAGCACCTCATCGAACAGCGCGCGGGGAAAGACGGGCGTCCCCAGGCGATGCACACTCTCGCAATAGAGACGGTAGTGGATGTCCCGCAGGCGGCGGTCAGAACCCATCTCGAACGTCAGATCGTTCGCGATACCCCGGCGCACCTCTGCGCGATGCTTGCGCGGTATGGACAGAAGCTGCGCCTCGTCATCCGCCTCCAGCGGCTTGGAGAAACCCAGATAGGCGTCGGCCTTCACCGTCCACCCTTCAGGCGCTGGCCCGCCGCGCAATTCCGCCGTCGAACAGCCATGCGCCTCCGCCAGCCGCCAGCACGTATCGGCCAGAGCCGCCTCGGCGCGCGGATTGAGCGCCAATATGCCGCCATCCACGGCGAATCCGCTGGAAACCAGCGCCCGGCCGAACAGAGCGGAGCGGATCAGGACAAGCGGCAGGACGCCGGCGATCCCGCCGACGACATCGCGCGCGACCAGCAGGATGGCGCGCTGACCATTGGCGCGCGCCACCGCCGCGATCCATGCGGGCCGGTGAAAGGGCGTGGACTCCGGCCGGGTTTTCAGCCAAGCCTCAACCTCCGCCACCGCCGCGCGATCCGTCAGCCGGATTTCCTCGACGCTCACCGCCGCCGGATCAAAACTGGCGTTCATGCCGCCTGCTCCACCAGCGGGGTGGACGTCAGACGGGCGGCCTCAGCCTCCACAAGTTCGTCGATGCGTCCCCAGGCGAAGTCGCGCGCCAGCCTGCGGAGTTTCGGCGCCATGAGACGCAGATTGGTGTAATGGCGGACTTTCGAACGCAGGGGCGCCTCCTCGACGCGGGGCTGATCCGGGTCGATTTCCCAGGGGTGGAAATAGATGATCGCCGGGCGAGCATAATCGCCATTGACCTGCCTTACGGCCCAGCGGGAAAAGGCATAGGGAAAGAGGCGGAAAAACCCGCCGCCGCCCGCCGCCAGCGTGCGTCCCATGAAACGGGCTGTGGTCACGGGCAGTTCGACCAGCGAGCTACCCTCGACCGGATGCCAGGCGAAACGGGGCGAGTCCGGCCAGCCATAATGGTCATGCTTTACCGGCGCGACGGAGCTGGAATAGACATAGCCCTCCTCCGCCAGAATCGGGTGCGCCCAGGGGGTACGCGTGTCGATGGAAAAGCTCGGCGCGCGATAGCCCGTTACCCGGCATCCCGCCGCATTCTCAAGCAGGTCGCGGGCTTTTCTCAGATCAGCCCTGAAGCGGAATGGCGTGAAGGTGAACACCCGTTGATGGTCATAACCGTGGCTCGCCACCTCATGCCCATTTTCCGCGATGCGGCGGATCAGCGCGGGATAGCGTTCCGCCACCCAGCCCAGCGTGAAGAAAGTCGCCTTTACCCCCGCGTCATCCAGCAATTCCAGAACAGCGTCGGTATTGCGCTCCACGCGATGTGGCAGTCCGGCCCAGTCGTCGCGCGCGATCGTATTTTCGAACGCGCCGACCTGGAACCAGTCCTCCACATCGACAGAAAGGGCATTGCGCATCGCTGTCCTCCGCCCCGCCGGGCTGCCCCTGTTAGGCTGCCCGGTCGTGCGCGTGAAGCGCAACGTCATCCTCGCGCTCAACCCATTCGACCAGCAGCGTCAGAACCTGGCGCAAGGCTGCGTCCTGATCTGCGGCCCGCTGCTCCGAAACGGCAAGCCGCTTCTCCACGGCATTCAGCCGCTCGAACAGGGCGCTTAGGTCTCCGGCGCCGCTCCGGTCCGCAAGCGCCGCGCGCAACTCGTCCAGTTCCGCCTTGATGCGATGCAGATCGAGCAGGTCGGCCGACGAGGGCGCTGGCGCGGCAACCGCTTCGGCGGGCGGACTATCGGGCACGGCGCGGACCGGCGTAGCCACGGGTGCAGAAACGGGTGCGGCCTGCGGCGCCGCCTCCGCCACTTCGCCCTCATGGCTCATGTCGGCGACCACAGCGTCAACTACCGGTGTATCGATAAGATCGAGGCGGTCGATCGCGCCGAGCAGGAGCACGCGGCTCACCACGGCATTCACCCGGCGCGGAATGCCGCCGGTCGCGGCATGGATGGCGGCGCAAGCTTCCGGCGTGAAGCGCGGATTGCCCTGCCAGCCGACCAGCCCCAGACGATGTTCGATATAGGGCTGCACTTCATCCGCAAGCATCGGATCGAGATGATGGGTGGCGATGACGCGCTGGCGCAACTGTTCAAGGCCCGGCGACGCCATCAGGTCGCGGAATTCGGGCTGGCCGAGCAGGAAAATCTGCAGCAGCGCCTGCCCGCCAAGCTGGAAATTGCTCAGCATCCGCAATTCCTCGATTGCGGAGACCGGCAGATTCTGCGCCTCGTCGACGATCAGCAAGGTACGGCGGCCGGCACGGGCCTGGCTATGCAGGAAACCTTCGATCCGGTTCAGGATTTCGGCCTTCGCCACGCCATCTGCCTGCACGCCGAAAGCCTGGGCGGCGAGGCGGAGCATATCGTCGCCCTCCACCTGGGTGGACACGATCTTGACGGCGGTGAGACGCGCCGGATCAATCGACGCCATGACATGGCCGACCAGCGTGGTCTTGCCCGCGCCGATGTCGCCAGTGATGACGATGAAGCCCTCGCCCTGCGCCAGACCATAACCGAGGTAGGACAAGGCCTTGCGATGCGTCGCGCTCTCGAAATAGAAATGCGGATCGGGCGTGAGCTGGAACGGCCGCCCCTTCAATCCGTAGAACTGATCGTACATCTCGTACCTCTTTCGAACGCTTAGAACTGGTAACGCAGGCTGATCTGGGCGAGCGCGCTGATGATGCTCTCGATGCCCTTGGGGTCCACCCCGTCGACGCCGACCGAGGCCGTGCCGGTCAGGCGGCGGGTGAAGTCGCGATAATAGCTGGCATAGGCGCCGACATTCAGAACATCGAGAACGCCATCCACGCCAGAGTCATAATAGTTGGCGTAGATGGTGCCGTTCACGCCCGACCGCTGATCGATCTTTCGGCCCGCGATGAGATTGACGTAATAATTCTCATCCGTCGCGCCATTGACCTCGTCAAACACGCCGCCTGCCGGGGCGATGAACTTGCGGCGGGCATAACCGGCGGCGACGCCCCAGTTCCACGCGCCGCGCTCGGCCGAATATTGCGCGTTGACGCCGCGATGGCGGAAGTTCGCCGCGCTGATGGCCGAAAGCGCATCGTTGAAGCACTGACCGCCGCCCTGCACGCCGAATACGCAGGTGCTGAGATCGCCGGTAAACGGATTGCGCTGAACATTGAAGCTGGTGCCCAGGCCGACAAGCGAGCCGTTCATCATGCGGCCAAAACTGTCGATGCCGTCGAACACGGAAATGCTGACCGAACTGTCGCGATCCGGCTGCCAGGTGAAATTGCCGGTGAAGCGCCAGGAGCCGTAACGCTCGCCGATCCGCGCCTCCAGCGAGGTGCGGCGGCTGGGCCGCCAGAGCACGCCGACATCCCAGATCAGCCCGTCAAAGTCATAGGATAGCTGGCGCGGCGAGGATTTGTCCGTGACCAGGCGGCCGGACGGCGAAATGACGGGATCGTCATTGGCGTCGCGCAGCACGTCGCGCTGGCCAATCTCCAGATCCTCATATCCCACGCCGCCGACAATCGCCGTGGTCGGCGAAACCGGCAGGGTCAGGTCGAGCCGCGCCCATTTATCCTCAAACAACTGGTCGAGCGGATCGGCGTCCTCCCGGTCATAGCCGACGCTGACCGTCCAGCCAACCGGCAGCGGGCCGGGCTGCATGCCCACCGACGCACTGGCGCTCTGGTACAGGCTGCTGTCATAGGAGCGCAGCCGCTGTCCGCCCGGCAAGGCAAGGCCGCTATCGTCCTCAACCTTTGTATATCCCAGGCGATAGGCGGCATTGATCGTCAGATCGCCCGCAGTCGTGGTGAGCGTGGGACCGACATAGCCGGAGTAAATCTTCGCGATGGCGTCCGCGCCCGCAAGCGCGCCGTTGCCCGCGCCGACAAAGTCGCTGCGCGTGCGGGTGGCGATGCCGCCTGCCTCAAAATGCAAAATATCCTGGATAGGATCGATCCGGGCGCGCGCGATGCCGCTGATAATATCCTGATCGCCGACATTGCCGCCCCAGCCGAACTGATGTTCGTAGCGGATATTGGCCTGCCCCTCTGCATCGCGGGTGGTGACGCGGGCGTCCACGCCGACCGCCGCGCTGCTATAGGCCAGCACATCGCCGTCGCCGCCCTTGATGTCGGTCAGGACAGTCTGATTGACCTCCAGATACGGTTCGATTTCAAGCCGCTTCTCGCGCGCGGACGCGGGCATGACCGCGCCCGCCAGCACAATCGCCGTCGTGGCTTTCAGGAAAGTTGAGCGGCCCATTGTCACTCGCCCTTGCCGTAATAGGCACCGAAGCGGCGGCCGCTGGCGGAGAATTTGACGCTGTTGAGAAGCAACTGAACCTGCGGGCACGCCTTCAGCAGCCCGGCCGCGTCGCGCAGAGCGCTTTCCGAGGTCTTGTCCGCGCGCACGATCAGCAGCGCCAGGCCGACATGAGCCGCAATCACCGAGGCAGGCGAGGCAGCGAGCAAGGGCGGGGAATCGAACAGGATGATCTGGTTCGGCCGCCCGGCAGCCAGCCGGTCGAGAACCAGTTCCATGCGGGATGACGCCAGATACTCCGTGTCATTATTCGTCTGCCGCCCGGCGGGCAGCACGGCGAGGCCGGGAATATCGGTGCGGATCACGCAATCCTCGATCGCAATCGTGGGATCGGCCAGCGCATCCATGAAGCCCGCCCCGCCCTGCAAGCCAAGCGTCGTCAATACGCTGGGATTGGCGAAATCGGCGTCGACCAGAAGGACTTCCATGTCCTTTTCCGCCGCCAGAGACAGCGCGAGATTGACGGCGCAGAAGGTCTTACCGTCGCCCGGCAGCGCCGAGCAGATGAGGACGCGGTTGTCCCCCGCCGCCACGCTGGAGAGGATCTGCCGCTTCACGATGCGGAATTCCTCGCCAATCCCGGTCACCGGGCCATCGGGCAGGACATAGCCGGCCTCAGCCAGAGCCAGACGATCCACCGTTTCGACTGGTCCCGTCCAGGGGCGCGCCAGCGGCGCACCTGCCTCAGCCAGAGGCGGCGGCGGAGGCAGCGAACCAGCGTCGATCGGCGGCGCAACGCGGCCGCGCAATGCATCATCGAAATCGTAGATTCCCTGCGCCCGCTCAAGCAGCGACGCCTTGTCAGGGAAAGGTCCTGTGGGCTTATTCATCTCTATGGCTCCCCTCAGGCCATGCCGCGCTGGACGAATTCGACCGCGATCAGCAGCACGCAGCATCCTGCCAGCGCGCCGCTGGCCCCCGCGAACCAGCGCAGATGCTGACGCCGGGTTTCGCTCTGCGCCGAGGTCAGCGTTTCGGTGATGGCGCCGATGACCGGAATGCCCGCCGCCTTCTCCAGCCGCGCAACGGTCGGATAGGTCGTGCGCAACTGACCGATAGCGAAAGCAACGCCCGCGCCGCCGAAAATCCCGGCGATCAGGACGCCGACCAGAAGCAGCGGCCGGTTGGGCGATGCGGGTACGGACGACATGCTGGGCGGATCGATGACGCGGAACTTGACGGCGTCGGTCTCCGACTGGACATCGCCGCGCAGGCGCACATCCTCACGGTCGGCGACCAGCTTGTCATATTGCGCTTTGATCGCCTGATAATCGCGATCCAGCCGCTCCTGCTCGGCGGCGACGCCCGGCTCGTCGACCTGCTTGGCGATCATGGTGTTGAGGTCCGACTGAAGCTGCGCCTTGCGCGCCGACAGCGCGGCGGCGGTCGCCGCCTTCTCCGCCTGCATCGACTTCAGCGACATATAGGCCGGGTTCGGGGTGCCGCCAGCGGACACGGAAGCGCCACCCTGCCCCCGCAGCGCAGCGATCTGCCGCTGCAGCGCCACGACGTCAGGATGATTTTCCGTCCAACCGCGCGCACGCGCAGCCGAAAGGTCTGCCTGAGCGGATGCAAGCGCGCTGAGGCCACCCGTCCCCGTCCCGCCACCCGCGATCATCGCAGGCGTGGCGGCAAGCTGTCCATTCACTGACGCGAGCGCACTCTGCGCGGCGACGAGTTGCGGGTCGATCTGGTTCATCTCGGTCCGCGCGGCATTCATGCGATCGTTGATCGATCCGACGCCCGGCAGCAGGCCGATATATTTCTGCTCAAACGCGACGCGGCGCTGTTCGGCTTCCTGAAGCTGGCGGCCGCGCTGCTCGACCTGCGAATTGAGGAAACCAAGGCTCTGCTTGGTCTCGTCACGGTCGTTGAGGATGTCGGCCTGCTGGAACAGCTCGACCAGCTTCTGCGCAACCTGGCTCGCGACGCGGGCATTGCCGCCGTCCGACAGGCTGCTGTCGGACATGGCGACAGTGATGTCGAACAGATTGTCCTGATCAGCGACGATCTTGATCTTCTGGCGCAGCATGGAGACCTTGCCGGCGATCTCGCGATCCGTGGTCACGGTCTGGGCGAGGTCGGTCGAGCGCACGACCTTCTCCAGATTGGCGGCGCTGGTCAGCGTCTGGCGGACACGGTCCACATCCTGCTGCTGCTCGATGGGGGAAACGCCCATCTGGTTGGGAAGGATAGAACGCGCCTCGACATAGACCTTTGCCTTGGACTCATAGCTGTTCGGGATCAGCGCGACCACAAGCCAGCCAAGCATGCAGATGCCCCAGGCCGTCGCCAGCGCAAGCCAGCGGCGGTTCCATATGCCGTGGAGGGCGATCTGTAGTTCGTCGTAGAGACCGGACATAAGCGCGGGTTTTCCCTGATATCTTTTTTAGAACATGCTTTCCGGGATGATGATCACGTCGCCGGGGGCCAGCAGGACGTTCGCCTTGGTATCGCCCCGTTTGATGAGGTCGTTGATGCGAACCGCATATTCCTTCTGCTTGCCGCCAGCCTTGTCGTAACGGACCAGACGGGCGCGATTCCCGGCCGCATATTCGGACAGCCCACCCACCGCAATCATCGCGTCAAGCAGTGTCATATTGGCACGGTAGGGAATGGACGCCGGCTTCTCCGTCGCACCCACGATGCGGACCTGCTGGCTGAAGGTACCGGAGAAATTGTCAACGATCACCGAGACCAGCGGATTTTCGATATATTTGCTGAGCGACGCCTTGATATCCTCAGCGAGGACAGCGGGCGTCTTGCCCACGGCGGGCAGGTCGGCGATCAGCGGCGTGGTGATGCGGCCGTCAGGACGGACCTGAACCTTCGCGCCCAGTTCCGGGTTGCGCCACACGAAAATGGTAAGCTGGTCGAGCGGGCCGATGACATATTCCTCGCTCGGCCCCGCCTGGTTGGACACGAAGGATGCCGGGGGAAGTTCCGGCCCCTTGCCGCCCGCACAGCCCGACAGGACCATCGCTGGCAGTGCAGCTCCGAGAAAAACCTTGGAAATCCGCGCGAACGCCATCTGTATCACCCTCAATTGCCCGGCCGTGCAAACCGGCCCGGCGCACGCAGCGACGGGCACGGGACGCACAACATCCCGCGCCCTCTTTGGCGAGAAAGGGTGAAAATACCGTTAGGATTAGCCTATTGCGGCACTGCGGATCAGCCGACGAGCAGTTCACGCGGCGGCGGATGGCCCAGGAAAGCCGCGGGACTGGCGCTCGCGCCATAGGCTCCGGCAAGGAAAATTGCCACCAGATCGCCTACTTTTACCGGCGGCAAGGCAACCTTGTCCCCGAGCCGGTCGAGAGGCGTGCAAAGGCAACCGACGACGCTGACAGGCTCGGCGGAAGGTTCGCGGCCGAAACGGTTGGCGACGGCGATTGGATAGTTGCGGCGAACCACAGTGCCGAAATTCCCGCTGGCCGCCAGTTGATGGTGGAGACCGCCGTCCACGACCACGAAAGTCTCCCCCTGACTCTGCTTCACGTCGATGACGCGGGTCAGATAGACCCCCGCTTCGCCGACCAGCCAGCGGCCAAGCTCCAGCGCAAACTCGGAGGATTTGAGGATGTCAGCCCGCTTCTCCAGCGCGTCATCCAGCGCGACGCCGATCGGGCGGATGTCCAGCCGCTCATCTCCGGGGAAATAGGCGATGCCGAACCCGCCGCCCAGATTGACCAGCGGCGGCGATGCGCCCACTTCGTCCGAAAGCCGGGCCGCAAGACCGATCGTCGCGGCCTGCGTTTCGATAAGCGCCATAGGATCAAGCGCCTGCGACCCGGCAAAGATGTGCCAGCCGCGCCAGTCCGCCCCGGCATCGATCACATGCTTCGCCAATGCCGCCGCCCGATCCGCATCGACGCCGAAGGGTTTGGCCCCGCCGCCCATGCGCATGCCCGATCCGCGCAAGTCGAAATCGGGATTTACGCGCACCGCAAGACGCGGCGTTTTCCCAAGGCGCGCGGCAATGGCGAGCGCCCGGTCCGCCTCCCCTTCCGATTCCAGATTGAGGGTAATGCCAGCCGAAATGGCGGCGGTCAGTTCATCGTCGCGCTTCCCCGGCCCGGCAAAGCTGATCCGGTCAGGCGCCATGCCGGCATTCAATGCGTAGCCCAGTTCTCCGCCCGAGGCGATGTCGAACCCGTCGACGAGTGGGACCATGCGCTCCAGAAGCGGCGCGAAGGCATTGGCCTTGATCGCATAATGGATCGACAGGGCGGGCGGCATGGCGTCACGCAACCGGCGCACCTGGGCCGCCACAATATCGATGTCGTAGACGAAAAGCGGCGTGTCCCCCGCTTCATCCACCAGCGAGGCCGCGCCGCAGCCGCCGATGAGCAGCATGCCTTCCTCTGCAGCGAACCAGGGCGGAACAGGTCCCATCGGCTTCATGCGACGGCCTCCGCCATCAGGGCAGCCCTGTCGATCTTGCCATTGGCGTTATGGGGAAAATCCTTCCGCACGACTATCTCCGCGGGCTGCATGAAATTGGGTAGTTCAGCCTTGAGCGTGGCGCGTACCCGTTCCTCCAGTGCGTTGCCATCCTTCTTTCCGGCTGGACGCAGCAGCAGCTTCACCGCCTGCCCCAGCCGGGTATCGGGAACGCCCAGCGCAATCGCTTCCGCCACGCCGTCCACGGCGACCGCCGCCTCCTCTATTTCGGTCGGGCTGATCCGATTGCCGGCGGACTTGATCATCGCATCGTCCCGGCCGACGAAATAGAGCAAGCCGTGCGCCTCACGCCGGACCGTGTCGCCGGACCACACCGCCATGCCGCCATAATGCGATGCTGAAGGCGAGGGTCTGAAGCGTTGCGCCGTGCGGTCAGGGTCTTGCCAGTAGCCCTGCGCCACCAAGGGGCCGCAATGGACAAGTTCCCCCGGCTCGCCATCGTCCGTCAGGCTGCCGTCCGGCCGGACGACCAGGATTTCCGCGTGGGGAATGGCCGATCCCATACTGTCAGGATGCGTGTCGACCAGCGCGGGCGGCAGATAGGTGGACCGGAATGCTTCGGTCAGGCCATACATGGGATAGAGATCGGCATTGGGAAACAAGGCCCGAAGGCGCGCCACCAGCGGACGAGTCAACGCGCCACCGCTATTGGTGAGACGCCGGAGCCGGGCCGCGACCTCCGCTGGCCATTCCAGCTCGACAAGCTGCACCCAGAGCGGAGGCACGCCCGCCAGCGTCGTGATTTCCCTGCGCTCCACCGACCGGATGACATCACGCGGTGTGAGATAATCCAGCGGTACGGCGCACCCCCCGGCATACCAGGTGGATAGCAACTGGTTCTGACCATAGTCGAAGCTGAACGGCAGAACGCACAAGGTCCGGTCATTGGGCGTCAGTTTCAGATAATCCGCGACCGAGACGGCACCCAGCCACAGATTGGCGTGGCTGAGCATCACGCCCTTGGGACGTCCCGTGGAACCGGACGTGTAGAGAATGGCCGCCAGCGCATCAGGATCGGCATCAGACGGCGGGAGGACCTTGCCGCCCGTAAGCGCGCAGGCCGTATCATCCTCGCTATGCGCTTCGCAACCGGCCGGCATGTCGCCCGGTTCCAGCGTGGCGAGGCGCGCGCCGGTTCCGATCAACAGCCGCGCTCCGCTGTCCGCCAGGATATGGGCGACCTGCGCCCGTTTGAGCAAGGGATTAACGGGAACATGGACAAGGCCCGCGCGCGGCGCAGCCAGCGGCATCAGCGCGGCGACCACGCCCTTGGCGACCCAGCTCGCCACACGGTCCCCCGCCTCAAATCCAAACCCCTTCAACCATGCAGCGAGACGCCCCAGGCTTTCCTCCAACTCGGCATAGTCCAGCGCGCCAGCGCGTCCATCAAGCGCGGGCCGCGACGGATCGCCATTGCGGAGCACATGGTCGATTGGCAGAATTGGAGGGTCGATTAACCCCATGTCCAGAAATTCCCCCTAGTTCAGAACATCTTTTGCGGGAGATAGTCCTTTGCGGGGTCAAGGGGAATATCGAAGTCCAATCCCCTTTCCGTCGACGGCAACCCGCTCGGCGCTCACCGCGTTGCGCGCCGCGAAGATCCCGGCGCTCAGCCGCAAAGCCCAGCCGCATCTGTTCAACCGCATCGCATGGCTGGAACCGCTGCACCGCCTGTGCATGCCGGACAGCGCGCCGCACATCCTGACCGCTGTGGACGGCAAGGCCCGGGCCTGGCTGTTTCTGGCGGAAAGCGGAAAGAACAAGCGGGTCGCCATTGCGAACTGGTACAGCTTCGCCTTTGAGCCAGTATTTGCGGGAAATCCGTCACCGGAACAGAAACTGCGCCTGATGGAAGGCATCGCGCGCGATCTCCTGCCCGATGCCGCGCAACTGGACGTCTATCCCGTAACGGCGGACGATGGCGCGAACGCGCTGTTCCTCAAGGCGTTTCGCAAGGCCGGATGGATAGCGGTGGAGCGCCCGATGGGCGTCAATCACTATCTGACCGTGGATAATCGGGATTTTGAGACCTATTGGGCGGGACGTCCGGGGAAGCTGCGCAGCACGGTGCGGCGGAAATTGCGATCAACCAGTCTTACGTTCGAAATCCATCACAAGCTCACCAACCGGCTGTGGGACGATTATATCACGGTCTACCAGCGGAGCTGGAAGCAATCGGAACCGAACCTGGATTTCCTGCGCCTGATTGCGGAGCAGGAGGGCAAGGCGGGGACATTGCGGCTGGGCTTCGCCCGCGAGGACGGCTTCCCCATCGCAGTGCAGTTCTGGACGATAGAGAATGGCGTCGCCCTGATCCACAAGCTTGCCCATGATCAGGGCGCGGACGAGATGTCGCCCGGCACCCTGCTGAGCCACCACATGTTTCGATCCGCCATTGACGAGGATAAGGCCGCGATCATCGATTATGGCACGGGGGATAACCCCTATAAGACGGAGTGGATGGAGCGGCAGCGCTCCCTCTACCGCATCGACTGCTTCAATCCCCGTTTCTCATCCGCATGGCTTCCCGCTGCAAAAACAGCCATTTCGAAGCTTGTAGGCTAGGCGCGCAGGCGATAGAGGCTGGCACCATGCGGACGAAACCGGAACAGGCGCAGACTGGCGACATGACCGTGGAAGATACCGTGCGTGCGGTTCTGCGCGACGTACTTGCGATAGAACAGGACCGGGTCGACGCATTCGACCGCGACACGCCCCTGTTCGGAGCGCTGCCGGAACTGGATTCGATGGCGGTCGCTGGCCTGCTTACGGAAATGGAGGACCGCCTCGGCATCCTGATCGAGGATGACGATATTGACGGGGAAACCTTCGAGACGTTCGGTACGCTGGTGGATTTTGCGGAGAGCAAAGTTCTTGTGTGAACTTCGGGCGGCAAGAGCTTAGAATTATCGCCTTCCAGATCTCCGTTCAAGCTGAGCGAAACAAAGCGCCTCACTGCGTCCGGCAGAACCCTTCGATTTCGCTCAGGGTGAACGGGGTTTGATCACCTTCGATCTGGCACGCCCTTCGCCGCAAGCTTTCCAGCAGCCTTATTCCGCCGCCAACGCCTCGTAATCCGCCTCCGCCAGAAATTTCTCCGCATCCAGCGCCGACATGCAGCCCATGCCTGCGGCCGTCACAGCCTGACGGTAGATTTTGTCGGTGACGTCGCCTGCCGCGAACACGCCGGGAACGGCAGTGCGCGTGGTGCCTTTCTCCACGACCAGATAACCCTCATCCATCGGCAAAAGCCCCTCGAACAGTTCCGTCGAAGGCTTATGGCCGATAGCGACGAAGGCGCCATCCGTGGCGATATGGGATTTGTCGCCCGACACGGTATCGATCAGGTCGACCCCGACAAGACCGGCGGGGTCGCCGCCGCCGACAAAACGCTCCACCCGCTTGTTCCAGACAACGCTGATCTTCGGATTGGCGAACAGCCGTTCCTGCAGGATCTTTTCAGCGCGCAGCGAATCGCCGCGATGGATCAGGGTCACGTCATGGCTGTGGTTGGTGAGATAGAGCGCCTCCTCCACCGCGGTATTGCCGCCGCCGATAACCACCACCTTCTTGCCGCGATAGAAGAACCCGTCGCAGGTTGCGCAGGCGCTGACGCCCTTACCGCCCAGCGCTTCTTCGCCCTCGACGCCCAGCCACTTGGCCTGCGCGCCCGTTGCAATCACCAGCACGTCGCCCGAATAGACGGTGCCGCCGTCCCCCGTCAGGCGGAAAGGCCGCTGGGACAGATCGACACTGACAATCTGGTCGTACATCATCTGCGCGCCGACATGCTCGGCCTGCGCCTGCATCTGCTCCATCAGCCAAGGTCCCTGGATGACATCACGGAAGCCAGGATAATTTTCCACGTCCGTGGTGATGGTCAATTGCCCGCCCGGCTGCATGCCCTGAACGACGATCGGCGCCATGCCGGCGCGCGCGGCATAGATGGCGGCGCTGAGGCCCGCCGGTCCCGATCCCAGGATCAGCATGCGGGTGGAGTGGGTGGCGGTCATGGCATCCTTCCGGGGGAAATTCGATTCGTTGGCAGACGGAGATAATGGGTCGCATCATCGGCGCAAGGCGGTGGGCGCTGCAGTTTTGCTTGTGTCTTCGATAGCGCGAATGCGGCGCGGTTTTCAGTCGAGCACGTTGGGAAGCGCCTCGAACCCCCGGCGCAGCGCCGCCGACCAGCCCTGCGAGATCATCGCAAATTCCTCGTCATCGGGTTCGATCCGGCGACGGACGCGGAATTTGAAGGCGTCCGTATCGATAACGGCGAGATCCAGAGGCATGCCGACCGACAGGTTGGAGCGCAGCGTCGAATCCATCGACACGCACACCGCCTTCACGGCGTCATCGATCGTCGTTTCCGGCTTGATGATGCGATCGAGGATAGGCTTGCCATATTTATGCTCGCCAATCTGGAAGAAGGGCGTGTCGGCCGTCGCCTCGATGAAGTTACCGGCGGAATAGACGAGATAAAGGCGCGGTTTTCCGCCCTTCCGCTGGCCAGCGATCAGGATAGAGGCATCGGCCCCCGCCCCCTGCATCTCTATGGTGTCGCGATAGCGGTGCTGCATTTCCTGCATGGCCTCGCCCACAATCTGGGCGACCCTGTGCATAGTCTTGCAGTTGAGGATCGTCTCCGTATCCGGCGTGTCATGCGATATCTTGATCTGGCGGGAGAGGCAGGTCTTCACCTCCTGCGTGATCGACAGATTGCCTGAACACATGAGCGCAATGGCGCGATCGCCCGGCACTTCATAAGTGAACATCTTCCGAAAGCGGGCGATATTGTCCATGCCCGCATTGGTGCGAGTATCGGACAACAACACGAGTCCCTGATCGACCCGCACGGCCACGCAATAGGTCATCGCCCCCCGGCTCCCATAGTCATATGCTCAAATCCCGGCACTTATTCCCTGGCGCGCGCAGGCTGAGTCCATTGTTGTTGCTGCTGTTTCTGCAGTTGCTGCTCACGCTCGTCATCGCTGGCCTGCGCGATGCGGACGTCCGCGTCAATGCCGATCGTACCCGCGGCCATTGCCGATCCGCGGACCGGCGCTGCGTCATCCGCGTCAAGTCCGGAAGCAAGGCGAACATAGCTGTCCGTCACGCACACGCGATTTGAGGTATCAAAGCCCACCCAGCCAAGCCCAGGCACCATAGCCTCCGCCCATGCATGGGTTTCGTGCAGCGCCTCCCCGTCCTGAGTCGCGAGATAGCCGGCGACATAGCGGGCGGGCACGCCCAGCGACCGGGCGGCGGAAATGAAGATCTGGGCATGGTCCTGGCATACGCCGCCGCCGATCATCAACGCTTCCCCGGCCGTCGTCTCCGGCTTGGTGATGCCAGGCCGATAGGCGACGGCGTCGCGGACGGCGGCGGACAGGGCATGAAGGCGATCCAGCGGGTCGCCATCCCGCACCGAACCGGCCAGTTCCCGTATCGCCGCGCTAGGCTCCGTCAGCGCCGTTTCCCGAAGATAAATGCGCGGATTGAAATGTTCGTCGAGGCCGGAAATGATGCCGTTCGTGTCACCGGTTTCGACCATACCGGTCGCGACGACATTGACCCCGGTCATATGGCGGTGCCGTATCCACAGCGCCTCAAGATCGCCATAGCCATTTGGCGCGAAGCCAAAAACGGGATCGTCATTCACCGTCACCTGCCATTCCAGCACCCTCTGCCCATGGTGCCGGCGCGGCATAAGCTTCAGGAGCATGGCCACGCGGCTGGACCCTGCGCCATAGCTGTAAGAGGTTTGGTGACGGACGATGAGCTTCATGGCTTATCCGAAATGATAGGCCTGCGCGATTTCCAGACCCAGCCGGTTGGTCATGGTCAGGCCGTTTTGCACGGTTTCGTGCAGGCCACGGCGGAATATTTCGCCGCTGTCCAGACTTTCCAGACTGCTCACCATCTCCTGCACCGTATCGTCGCAGGTCGCGCGGGCGTCATGCCAGCCGGACAGCCGGTTGAGGCGATAGGCGAGCTGGTCGTAGCAGAAGGCGACGCTACGCGGGAAAAGGCGATTGAGCATCAGAAAATCGGTGATCTGCCACGGCGTGTAGGCGCCGCCATAGACATGGTGATAGGCCCGGCTTCCCGACAGGGCATGCAGCACGGACGTCCATTGATAATGGTCGCGCGTCCCGCCCACCACCTCGGTCTCCGGCAGGAGGACATAATATTTGACGTCAAGCAGGCGCAGGGTCATCTGCGCCCGCTCCAGCGCGCCGCCCGCGCGCAGGAAATCATGTCCCTCATTACGCAACTGACCGCTCTCGGCCGCGCCCCGGAAGGTCATGGAGCGGGTCTTTACCCAGTCGATCAGGCCGGGAAGCTGCTGCCGCGCCTCCGCAACGTCATAGCTGTCCAGCTTGCGCCACCCTTCATTCAACGCCTCCCACATATCCTGGGTCAGCATGGTGCGCGCCGACTTGCCATTCGCGCGCGCCTTGGCGAGACAGGAACGGATCGATGAGGGATTGTCGAGGTCCAGCATCAGATAGGCGACCACGTCGGTTTCCTTGACGTGGCTGTCCTCCGGGAAATTGGCCTCCGCGCCCGTAGCGCGAACGACGGATCGCCACTCGTCCCGATGATGCGCGCCAGGCAGGATCGCCATGCGTTGCCCCATGGTGAGCAGGCGGGCGGTGGATTCGGCGCGCTCCATGTAGCGGGCCATCCAGTAGAGATTTTCGGCGGTACGGCTCAGCATCGCATCAATCCTGCATGACCCAGGTGTCCTTGACACCGCCGCCCTGGCTGGAGTTCACGACCAGCGACCCTTCCGTCAGCGCGACGCGGGTCAGGCCGCCCGGCACCAGCCGCAACTGCTTGCCGACCAGGCAATAGGGCCGGAAGTCCGCATGCCGCTCCACAATGCTGGAGGGGCCAAGCGTCGGAACGGTCGAGAGGTCGAGCGTTGGCTGCGCGATAAACTCCGCCGGATTGGCCCTTATCCGCTCCGCATAGGCGGCCACCTCCTCGGCGGTCGCTTTCGGCCCGATCAACATGCCGTATCCGCCGGAACCATGCACCTCCTTGGCGACAAGATCGGCAAGATTTTCCAGCACATAGGCGCATTCGTCCGGCTTTGCGCACTGCCACGTCTTGATGTTCGACAGGATGGGCTGCTCACCGAGATAGAAGCGGATCATCTCCGGCACATAGACATAGACCGCCTTGTCGTCGGCAATGCCCGATCCGGGGGCCGAACAGAGCGTCACGCCACCATTGCGATATACGTTGAAGATACCCGGAACGCCCAGAAGGCTGTCGGGCCGGAAAGTCAGGGGATCGATATATTCATCGTCGATCCGGCGGTAGATGACATCCACGGCCGTGGGGCCGGAGGTCGTCTTCATCCAGACCCTGCCCTCGTCCACGAAAAGGTCCGCTGGCTCGACCAGTTCGACACCCATGAGATCGGCGAGGAAGCTATGCTCATAATAGGCGCTGTTGAGCGCGCCCGGCGTCAGCACGACCACAACCGGATCGCCCTTGCAGGCCGGCGGCGCGACTTCCTTCAGGCTCTTGAGCAATTCGGCAGGATAATCATCCACCGGCGCAACCACGCCCTGGCCAAAAAGCTCCGGGAACATCCGCGTCATGATCTCGCGGTTTTCCAGCATGTAGGACACGCCCGATGGCGTGCGGCAATTATCCTCCAGCACCTCAAAACTGTCAGGGCCGGTGCGCACAATGTCTATGCCCACAATATGGCTGTAAACCTTGCCAGGCGGCGAGAAGCCGACCATTTCCGGCCTGTAGGCGCTGTTCTGGTAGATGATGTCAGCGGGCATGATCCCGGCCCGGACAATCTCTCCGCGGTGATACACGTCATGCAGGAAAGCGTTGAGCGCCCGCGCCCGCTGCCGGATGCCCTTGTCCAGCACCCGCCATTCCTGCGCCGTGAATATGCGGGGAAGCAGATCGAAGGGGATCAGCCGTTCCGGGTCGCCGCCTTCGCCATAGACCGCAAAGGTGATGCCGATCCGCCGGAAGATAGCCTCCGCTTCCTCCAGCCGCCGGTTCAGCCCAGAAATGCCCGTCCGTTCGACCCAGTTCTGCACCTCCGCATAGCAGGGGCGGACCGAACCGGCCTGATCGAGCATTTCGTAGAAGGTCAATGGCGTCTCCCTCTTGGATCGGGGCGTTGGCGTTGTGCGCCGCAACATTACTGCAAGTGGTTGCGCGGATTGCAAGCGGAAAAAGCGCAGATGACCGCCGCAATCGATTTTGCCCGGTTCAGGCGACTCCAGAGCCGGAGATGAACCCGTGCAGGGCCGCGCCGGCAATCATCATTGGTTCGGCCAGGCTTCCTGTTTCACGACGCCCGATAATTCGCCCATTTCAGCCAAAAACATAAAATTTTGGGGAAAGCGGCCCTCAAGGAAGCGTTTCGGCCCAGAATCGACCGATGATTGTCAAGAGATTTCAGACACAAGTCGCTTTTCTGTAGATAAGTCGCGGACAGGATGGAAATCGCTGTCTCAAAATGGGACAATAGCTCGACTCGCTGACCCCCGGCAGCGATGGAGAGGACAGAGAGGTGGCTGAAAATCGCTCTCGGCGCGAGGCGTCCCTGAAGGGAATTTCCCCGCCGGAAAAGGTGGAAAACGACTTCTACCTGATCGATACATATGCTCCCACGCCGGCCTTCACGGTCGATGGCATCCCCCCCATGCTAGGCGAGAACTGGCAGGAATATCATGCGCGCGCTTTGGCGTGGATCACGATAGAAGCAAGCACCATCCCCGCCAATTCCAGCTACCTGTCACGGAAACAGTTTCTGGCCCGGCTCGTGGCTGTCCCCATCGCGCTGTTCCTGGCTTTCCGCTGACAACGGTTCTGCGCCCCCCCTCCCCGGCCTCACCTGTGCGCCCGTAACTGTTCCGACAGGCTTTTTGCTGCGCGAACATAGGCCGGGCCGCCGCAAACCGTCCATGCCTGGGGCAAACGCAGACGCGGTATCCCGGCCAAGGCTGGGTGATTCAGCATTTCCATGCCCTGATCCGCGACCCGGTCACTGTCGGTCTCGACGATCAGATAGTCGGGACGCGCCACCACCATTTCTTCCACCGACATGCGGGAGAGAACCGGCCTGTCCATGACCGTCGCCAGATTGCGCAGACCCACACGCTGCATCAGGTCATCGACCAGAGTGCCGGTTCCTGTGAGATAGCCGCGCCGCTGATAATATGCGGCGATGGGCGCCCCCTTTATCCGCCTTAGCCCCTTAAGCTCGGCATCCATGCGGCCTATCATGACCTCACCCCGTTCGGGATGTCCGACCGCCGCCGCAACCTGTCGGATTTGGGTCACGATTGCCGGATAATTCTCCGCCGGATTGAGATTGATGATGCGGTAGTTCCGCTTCTTCACCTGCGGTCCGATGGCATGGAACGGGCCTGAAATGATGAGGTCCGGTTCCAGCGCCAGTACGTCTTCGGATGTGCCGCGCGAGATCGCGAAATGGTCGGCGCGCTCCGCCTCAGCCGACATGCCCCTGTCCCGCGCGAACTGGGTGAGGGCAAGGATTTGCGAGGGATCGGCCAGAGCGATCAAGAGCTGATCCGCGCACATGTTGAGCGAAAGAATGCGGCGCGGACGCGATTCTGCATTCGCCGCGCCGGAAAGGCTGGCGAAAAGCACAGACAGAAGGCAAAGGCGCAGGATGGCACCCATCTCTCATTCATTCTCCACGCTGTTGCGGTGACGCCATGACCGGAACCGGCCCGCCGCACAAGGCATCGAAGAATGAACGCGCCATGCGGAGACCTCGCGGCATGCCGCGCGCGCTGCTGCTGGGGTTGTTGCTGGCATGCTGCGCGGCGGCGGTGCTGCTGTCCATCGGGATCGGGACCGCGCCGCTTTCCTTCTCGCGCATGGCCGCTGCACTGACCGGCGACGGGGACCCCGTGGCGCGGATCATCCTGTTCGATCTGCGCATGCCTCGCGCCTTGTTGGGACTTTCCGTTGGAGCGATGCTGGGTGTGGCCGGGGCCGCCCTGCAAGGATATCTGCGCAATCCACTGGCCGAACCGTCGGTGGTGGGCGTATCCAACGCCGCCGCCTTGGGCGCAGTGATCGCCCTCTATTTTGGTTTCGCCGCGCTGCATCCGGCCATATTGCCGGTGATGGCGGTGATAGGCGCATTCGCCGCCCTGGGCGCGCTGTTCCTGCTTTCCGGCGCTTCGGAAAGTCCGCTCACGCTCATTCTTGCCGGCATCGCCATCGCGACGCTGGCCGGCGCGGGCATCAGCCTTACGCTCAATCTGTCGCCCAATCCCTTCGCAGCCATGGAAATCGCAACCTGGCTGCTGGGATCGCTGGAGGACCGGTCTTTCAACCATGTGCTCATAGCCCTGCCCTGTATCGCCGCCGGCGTGGCGCTGCTGCTGTGGAACGGGCGGGCGCTGGATGCGCTGACGCTAGGGGAGGACGGCGCACAGGCGCTTGGCGTCGACCTTGGCCAGATGCGGTTGCGGTTGATGCTGGGCGTCGCATGCGGCGTGGGCGGCGCAGTCGCCGTATCCGGTTCGATAGGCTTTGTCGGCCTGATCGTTCCCCACATCGTCCGTCCGCTGACCGACCGGTCACCCAGCGCAGTGCTCCTGCCCTCTGCGCTGGGCGGCGCGGCGCTGCTGACTTTCGCCGATGTGCTCGTGCGCTTGATCCCCACCAATAATGAATTGAAACTGGGCGTTGTGACCGCCTTTCTGGGGGTGCCGGTATTCCTGATCCATCTGATGCGGGAACGGCGGCTATGGTAACGATCACTATAGAAGGCCTCCGGATTTCGCTGGGCAAGCATCCGGCGCTGCGCGGCATCGACGCGTCGCTTGATGGCGGCATGCTGATCGGCATCATTGGTCCCAACGGAGCCGGAAAATCCACGTTGGCGCGGGCCATTCTGGGGCTGGTGAAGCCGGAACAGGGCCGGGTCCTGATCGACGCTGTGGAGACCAGCGCCCTGCCCCGTGCGAAAATTGCCCGCACCATCGCCTATCTGCCGCAGGGGCAGACATTGCATTGGCCGCTGGACGTGGAGCGGCTGGTCGCCCTTGGCCGCCTTCCCCACCTCGCCCCCTTCTCCGATATTTCCAGTGCGGATCAGGCCGCCATCGACAAGGCAATCGCGCTGACCGACGTGGAAGCGCTCCGTCACCGGACCGCGACCGAATTGTCAGGCGGTGAGCGCGCCCGCGTGCTGCTTGCGCGGGCCCTGGCGGTGGAAGCGCCGGTCCTTATCGCCGACGAACCGCTCGCCTCCCTGGACCCCGGCCATCAGTTGGAGGTTATGGAGTTGCTCCGCGCCCAGGCGGCAAGCGGGACCCTGGTGATCGCCGTCCTGCACGACCTCACGCTTGCCGCGCGGTTCTGTGACCGCATCCTCCTCCTCAACAAGGGCGAAATCGCCGCGGACGGCGATCCGTCGGATGTGTTGAACGCAGGCAATCTGGCCACTGTATATGGCGTCCGGGCATGGCTGGGACAGGCGGATGGCGCGCCGGTGGTGATCCCCTTGAGCAGAAATCCCTGACCGGAGGGAACGGTACGGTTCACGTAGGGTTCAATGCATCGCAGCAAGGGTTGACCTCCCCCCTCCAGCCTGTTGACGATCCGCGCCATGAAACTTCGCCCTCTTTTTGCCTGCCTGACGATCGGCCTTCTTGCCGGAAAAGCGTCTGCGGACACCGCGCCGTTCGACCTGGTGGGACCATCGCTGCAGGTGTCGGTCACGCGCGCTGGCGCGACCCTCCCCATCTCTCAGGTGCCTGACCTTTCGGCGGGCGACCAACTGACGATCAAGGCCGATTTCACCAAGGATCAGTCTGCGCATTATCTGCTGGTCGCGGCGTTCCTGCGCGGGGCGACCAATCCGCCGCCAAAGGATTGGGTCTTTGGCGCGGAGACATGGAAGCGCAAAGCCAAAGACAATATGCTGAAGATCACCGTGCCGGAGGGCGCACGGCAGATCGTGCTCTTTCTGGCGCCGGAGACCGGTGGCGATTTTGACGCGCTGGTCAATGCCGTGCGCGGCCGGCCGGGGGAGTTCGTGCGGGCATCGCAGGATCTAAATCAGGCATCGCTTGACCGCTCCCGCCTCGACGCCTTCCTGAACGGCATCCGGCTGCAGGATTCGGAGCGCCCGGCGCAACTCGAAACCGTTTCGCCCCTTCTCGCCCGCAGCCTGGCCATCAAGTTCAACGCGGAATGCCTGGAAAAGCCGGCGAACCTTCAAGCCGCCTGCCTGACGCAGGACAGAGAGGCTCTGGTGCTTAGCGACATGCACAGCACCTCCCTCACTGAAGCGCTGACCGGCGCGCCGACCGATCTGGCGTTGCAATTGGCGGCAACGCCCCAGGGCGGCATGGGCTATTACAGCCCCTATATCGGCGCGGTGCGCGATCTGGCGAAGATATTAGGCGCGTTCCGCACCGCCGACTATCAATATATCCCGGCGCTGGCGCTAAGCCGCAATGACGGCATGGCGCTCCTCCTTAACGCCGCGCCATCCTTCCGCAAGCCGCAATCGGTGCTTGTAACGGCCCTTCCCGCTATCGAGGCCCCGCATGTTCCCCCCTTGCGCGCGGCGATGGGGGAAAGGATCGCATGCCTGACCCGGCCGGACATGGTGCTGCCCGTGGAGGGCGCGCCGCTGATCTACTCGACCCAGTATGCGCGCAGCATGGCCTTCCGGGTCAAGACGAAGGACGGAAAAACCGTCGATATCCCGGTCACGGCGCGCGCGGACAAAGGCGGCTTCACCATCGACAGCGGGGCGCTCAATCCGCTCGATTTCGATCAAACGGTGGATGGCGTTCTGCACGGCCTTTGGGGCTTCCGGCCTTTCGAGGGGCCAAGCTTTCGCCTTCAAAATCCCGGCGGACAAAGCTGGCGGGCGGCTTCCGGCAATCCCGCCCTTACCGCGGGACGCGCCGCCACTCTCCGAGTTGAAGGGGCGGGCAGCGCCTGCGTCGAACGGGTGGCGATCCGCCAATCGTCTGGCAAGGAGCAGGCAATCGTCTGGAAAGCCACGGACGCCAGCAGCATCGCGGTGGAGGTGCCGCCGCTGGCCGATGCGGGCACCGCCACCTTGCTTATCAAGCAGTTCGGCGTCTCCGCGCCCTCAACCATTGTATTGCAATCCAACGCCCCCCAGCGGCCGGGCGTCACGCTGCTTTCCAAGAGCATACAGTCCGGCGGCGCAAACGACGCCATTTCCATAAGTCTGGCGGGGACGGACGGCATTCCGGGCGATGCCGCGCTCAGCTTCTCCATCAAGGCGAACGCGACCACCAAATTCACGGCGAAAGACAGGATCGAAGTCGCCACGGCCGATGGGTCAGCATCAGTGATGCTGGACGGAGGAAAAGGGCTGCGGCTGGAAAATACGCAGATCGCCCACGCCCGGCTCGATCCTGCAAAGGATTTGGGGCCATCCGCCTTTGGCCTTCTCCGCTTCCGCCTGGTCCGGGATGACAGCGCCGGAGACTGGCAACCGCTGGGTAAACTGATTCGGCTTCCCAGCCTGAAGTCTCTCGTTTGTCAGGGCGCAGATGGCGGGTGCGCGCTTTCAGGGTCCGGCCTGTTCCTGATCGCCAGCCTGTCCGACGATGCCCAGTTCACGCATGCGACCCAGGTCGCGGAGGGCTTTACGGGCGGCAGCATCGAGGCTCCACGGCCGAAAGACGGGCGGCTATATCTGAAGCTTCGCGACGACCCGGATATGCCGGTGACAGCAACAATCCCCGGCCAGCCCGGAAACGCGGCCACGCCGGGGAGCTGAGCCGGATAGGAAATGCCCCCGGAAAAAGCGCCGCAATGGCTGGAAAAAGCGGCAAAGCGACAGGAATGGACGTCGAAATCGATCATTCCGCGAAATGTTTCTCGACGCGCGCGGCAGCTATTGGCATGGCGCGTCCTGCTAAAAGGAGATTCGCACATGAATACCAACGAACTGGCGGAAGCCGTAGCCGGCGCGCAGGGCATCGCAAAGAGCGACGCCAAGAAGATTGTCGATGGCGTACTGTCGGCAATCAGCGACGCGGCGGTCAAGGGAGAGGAAATCTCTCTGGCCGGATTTGGCAAGTTCAAGGTCAAGGACAGCCCGGCCCGTGAAGGCCGCAATCCTTCGACCGGCGCGACCATTGCGATCGCGGCGTCCAAGAAGCTGGCCTTCACGCCCGCCAAGGCGCTCAAGGACAAGCTGAACGGCTAAACAAATCGCGGCGGCCTGAACCGGTTGAACCGGCATCAGGCGTCGAACACACTTTAAAGGCCGTCCCCAAGGGGGCGGCCTTTTTTGCAGCAGGCGACGCCAGACATGATGCACGCCGGCGCAGCCGCGCAGGAAGGCGCCGCATCCATCCGCCCGCAGGCGAGTATTAAAGCGAGATGGAAATGGTAGCGGAGGAGGGACTTGAACCCCCGACACGCGGATTATGATTCCGTCGCAAAAGCACGTCTTTTAGCCATTTTCTGGCCTCATGTTGCATCGGTGTTGCACTCACCACCTGCTATTGTCGTATGGACCTCTTGACCAACCGAAGGCGTGACCAAAACCATCGAGGTCGGGAAATAGCGTCAATGGATGAATGTCGAACGCGCCCTGGAGGATTCCGAGGTAGCGCTTTTTATCGGATGCCGGAATGCGGATTGCCAGTAGCCATTTGACTGCATCCGCAAGTGCAAGGCTACCGTGCGTCTGGTCAGCAACGATCTTACTGTAAACAAACTGCGAATGCTGGGCGGCGACGCGAGATGAAACAGCTGGTGGTTCCCACGTTTGAGGGTAGTCAAATTTCGCAAGCGATTTGACATGAACGTCATATGGTTCGGTCAAAGCGCCCCCCTCGCCACCACCTAGGTGCCATGTATGGATACCGAACAGCATGCCATCACGGTCAAATTGCTCTGAGCAGGCAAAGTAGAGACCGATCAACATACTTCGAGTTGTGTCAACTAGGCGCGTGGCGGCACCGTGATGTTGCAATCTCGCGAGCAACTCGAAATCTGTGAGATTCCGACCCTCGACCCGTCGATAACCCCTATGGGTCGCAGCGCGAAGCAGCTGCTTTTCATGACTAGAAACCGACTGCTCCGCGACCGGGGGTTTCACTCGCATCAGTTTCCGATAAATTCCACTGTGTAACAACCAAGATTGATCAGCCTGCCCACGCCACATTCTAACGGAATTTATCCCGCCTTCGGCGTCAACCGTCAGCGCGATTAGTTCGTCAAACGACTTTGGAATCCAGACCGTTCCAAATCTGTCGTCATCCACCTTCTCAACTTCCGTCATGCGAGGTCCGCTCCCGCTGCAGCTATCAGTTCAGCGTCGCCGCCAGCGTCGACAATCAGATGTCCGTAGGTATCGATGGTGAGCTGGATGTTCTCATGCCCTATCCAGACCTGCAGGCGCTTCAGATCGATTCGCTGAGCAATCCAGCTTGAGGCGGCGGCATGACGAAGGGCATGGAAACCGTACTTCCCGGTCATGACGACCTGCTTCTCATCGTCCAGCATCGGCTTGCCCGTTTTATCAAGCTTTGGGAAACTGACGCCTGCGCGAACCTGCAGAGGAATATAGAGGCGGCGTAGGACGTTCTGGTAGCGCTGAGGGCCGCCGGTCGCGCTCGGAAATGCCAAATCCTTATCCGACGGCTTTGCCCGTAGCTTCCACGCCTTCAGGGTAGTGATCAAGGTCGACGATATCGGGATCGTCCGGTACCCGGCAGCGCTCTTGGGAGGCCCGATCTGACCCCACTGGTCCGCCCGCTGGTTGATGGAGATGGTGGCCTTCGCAAAGTCGATGTCCGCCCATCGTAGGCCTGCCAACTCCGAAAATCGCAGACCAGCAAGCATCGCCACCATCATGAGCGGCTTTTCATCGTCCGTAGCAGCCTTCAGGATCGCCTTCAGCTCCTCACGAGAAGGGACGACTACCCTGCCCTTCTCACGGCTCCTGCGGACCACTTTGACGTCCTTGGCGACGTTCTGGGCGACCAAGCCACGGCGTTGGGCGTCGGATAAGATGCTGGATAGTGCTCGGACAGCCTTCCCTGCCATCGCCTTCGACCGAGTCGCGACTAAGTCGTCCCGGTACTGCTCAATGATGGGCTTGGTCAGTTTCGATAGCTTCGACTTACCCAGGAATGGGATGATATGGATGTCGGCGATCTCCCGGTAGCGCTTTGTCGTCGAGCGCTCGCGATCGTCGGCCTCAGCCTTCGCAATCCAGAGATCCGCCGCCTTAGATACCGTCACCGATTGGGAATCGGCGGTGTGGATGCCTTGGCTGACCTGCCAAGAAGCACCGACCGACCAGGCGTCGGCGTCTTTCTTGCGGGCGAATTGCTTAGCGCGGCGCTTGCCGGCGTTGTCTGTGTAGTCGACAAGCCATGCAGTCTTGGCTTCACCGTTGGGTGCCGTCCAGGTGCGTTTGCGGACGCTAGTCATCTCTTGGTTGCCATTCGAGGGTATACGCCCACTTAAGAAGTTCATTTCCGAACTCGGCGCAGGGTATGCCTTCGACGTCCCTAAGGTGAATTGAGACTTTAGAGAGAAGGCTTGTGGTGCTTATGATGGCGAACCTACGCCCTCCATTCACCTGCCAATCATCTAGGTCAACTTGGCGCGTTCCGAAAATGGTGCTCATAGCCATTTCGCCCTCGTCGTAAGGGTTTGCCAGAGAACTTAAACCCACTGGGTCAAAAACGATGTAGTAATCCTCACCCCCTTTTGACTCCGATCCAACAAGATCGGGATCAGGCCCCGTAGTGAGCCTGAGACCGGCATACCCAGCAGCATCGAGTACAAGGAAGCCGATCAGCTTCATTAGCGCGATAGCTTTCTCCGGCGTCTGCCCTAACTGCAGAAGCTCAAAAGCTATGAGAAGCCGAAGCACCGCGCTCACATCGTAATCCGCGGGCTTACCCCTACCTGTGTTAACACCCGCAGGAAATCCGAGCCGTTTGAAATGCTTGAAGCGGCCCAATAACGCTGTTCGCCGCGACGGTGGTATCCCGTGCAACTCGGCAATCAGGTCTTCGACGTGGCGATAAGAAAGATGCATTGCGACTCCGCACTCAACTAGGAATAGGGATATTCTTTGTATTGACGGGATGCAAATCGTATGAGAAATGGGAATAGGGATATTCTTGTACAACGGAAAGGTTAATGAGATGAGTCTTTCTGAGGATTTGTTAACGGGCGTGCCAGCGATTGCCCATCACATCGGGAAAACCGAGCGGGCTACTTATCACCTGATCTACAAGAACGAGATTCCGTCATTCAAAATCGGCGGCAAAATTCACTCACGAAAGTCGCTGCTGGACGCTGCGTTCCAGCCACAAATTGCCAACGGATAACGGAGAGCCAGCGCCCAGCTGGCGATTTGTCGACGAGGCGGTCGCCACCAGACCTCGCCGACATATTCACGAGAAGGTAATCCAATGAACCACGCTGCAATAGCGGGATCGACACCGCGCGTCAAAACCGCATCCACCCAACCGCTGCCCGAGATCGAAGAACTTCGCATCGCTGGCACATGCCCATTCGGATCAGGCGACTCAGACCCCTTCCTCGCTCAAGCCTTCGCTCTGCTCACCGTCTTGGCCCAGTCTTATGAAATCGCCGACGACGCCGGCGGACAAACAGTCGCCGATTATTTCTCGATTAATCCCAGACTGGTCTCCGACGCGTTGACCGGGATTTCTTCCCTCATCGGGCTTGCTCAGCACGTGGAAGATGTTCGCCTGGCCAAAGAAGGGGGCCGGCGATGACCATATCGGAATTTCTGCCCGATCGGCAGCTCTGGAGCCATCGGCTTTCCCGATGGCGTGCACTGTCCGCGCTTGCCGAGGCCGAGTACCATTTTGGCGAATGGGCAAAAGCCAATGATCTTTGGGAGCGTGAAAAGCAGCGCATCGACCGTTTGCCCGGTCTTACGCAGCCGGCGCGTCGGCTAATGCTGGAACATGCAGACGCTGCCATGAATGAGGCAGAGAAGGCAAAACTGGAGGCGTTCGACGAGCCTGCAGAAATGGCAGCAATCGAAGTGGTATTGACCCCCTCGCCTGATCTCGATGGCATCCCGATCAAGGTCGAGCTGATCGAAAAGTACGAGCTGAACAACACGACTCTGATGACCCGTAACGTAATGGAGGTCCTCCTCGAAGATTTCCGTCGTTTGGAAGATGATGCATGATGGCGACGCAGCTTCACGCTAAATCCCTGCCGGCCGTGGTGCAGATCCTGGGCCGCTTTGACCGCCGGGCCCTCGCCTCGTTCATCACAGTGGCGATCGATCTGCTCGACGCCCTTGATGGGGACCCAGACCTTGAGGACACCGACATCGAAGATGGAGATCCGCTCGACCTTGGCGAAGCTCAGGCTGACACCGAAATCTTGGTAGCCCCTCCGAGATATGGCGTAGATCAGACCCTCGGACCCGTTAACGAGGTCGAGGCGATTAGGGCACACCAACTGGCGATGTATCGCCAAGGCGGCGCGGGATGATAGCCTCCGCCTCTCTCCCCCCGCCCATGCCAGCCACGACGGTATCGGCTTGCCGTCACCTTGGCCGCATTGCTGAAGCCGCCCACTGGCTGCATGAGCAGACCCAGCTCAACGAACGCGGCATAGCGCCGGCATTCGGCATCGACATGGCGAACGCCGATCACGTCGCCTGGCTCTGGGACCTGCGCGATGATCTGATGATCCTTGTCCAACGCGCTCAGCGGATCGGCGACTTTGCGCCCGGTGGTCGGGAATATGATCCGAGGTCGCCCCAATGACGGAGCGGATCAGTCTGTCAGAGGTGGTGCTCGCTGCTGAGCGCTTTCTTGGTCGATCCGGTGCGCGGCTCTGGATCGTGGGGCAGCTAAACTCCGGCGTGCTGACAGCGATCGCCACAACATACTTCTGCGAAAGCACCTGGCAAAAAGCCACCTCCAAATCCTTGCTCAACCACCCGCTAGATCAACGCTTTTGGGGCAACCACTGGACACATGATGGCGATCGCATCGTTGAACTGAGCGATCGAACATATACCAATCGGGCGACCTATTCAGCTGACTGGACCACTGCATCATTCGCGGCGGTAACAGTGACTGGCGGCGGATCTCGGACTTCGATGACCGTCAGCCGTGCCTACGGCGTCACGGTAGACCGTGAGGAAGCATCTGCGCTGCTACTCCGCTTTGCCGAGTCCCCTGCAGCCGCAAACCAAGTAGGTCGTATTACTACAACCGAACAGGACTTCGCAGCCGCAATCAGTTGGTGCGCTGCCTATCGTGCCAGAGGGCGGGACAAAAACTCCGAAAAGGCGTGGAAGGAGTTCGGGAAGCTGCCGCAATTCTTGCCGTACTCTCGCGCGGACATGTTCCGACCGGCATGGGAAAAAGCGAAAAATGGCTGATTTCTGCGCCCTCGCCAAGTTCGCCAAATCCTCGCCACGGCGAATTTGACGGCTAATTTTTCGACGACATGCTCGCTTTGATTCAATCGGAGTAGATTTATGCGTCCGACCGCCGAGCGCACCATCGAAATCGTTCATGAGCCTTTCGGCGCCGGCTTTGACGTCCGTGTGTGCCCCCCAGTCGTAGGTGAACCGCTGGACGCTGAATTCCAGTCTTATCAACAAGCGTTCGGCTGGGCCCAAGGCCTCCGCACGACGCGCGGATGGCGCATCTTCGATCGCACAGGACTGTCCAGTGTCTGATCGGATGATCGATCTCGAACGAGAAACCCAGCATTTCGCGATGGGGATGGTCGAGCACGTCGATCGGCTTGTCGCCTATGGGATCTCTACCGAGACGATAGCGCAGTTGGGCTCATACGCCCCGCTTGGTGTCGGTCCCATCAGCATCCTTCCCGGACAGTTGTTCGAACCGAGCGACGAGGGTGAAATTCATGTCGTCCTTGCGGTCTGGGAGGGCAACGGCATAGTCGACCTTGTCGCTTTCAAACCGACAAATCCCACGCGCTGGTATTGGCGAGTTGGTCAAGGCTGGTGCCTATCTCCGGAGCAAATTTGCCGGCCTACTTTCGATATGGCGCCCCTTCAGATCTGGGACACCCCGCTCTCCTGGCTCCAGAATGGTTGCCGAGGCATCTGCATCCTCGACTACGAAGCGCAGGAGGTCAGCCAGCTGTTCCTTGCGCCAGAGATTGAAACCGACGCGGTCACGGCACGATATGTACGTTTAGCACTTAGCAAGCCCAAGCCGTTGCCCGGCATTGTGATACGGAAGCTTCGCTCCAGTGCCGCGTGATCACCAAAGCATGGCCGCCCGAGTGGAAAGTGCCGCCCCGTCCCTTCCTGTAGTCGACGCCAGTCAGTGGCAGGGGTTGTCCGCCCCCGATCGTGAATGGACCGCGAAGGACTGGATACCCCTCCTCTCGACCACATATCTGACCGGTCCAGGGTCGGTCGGCAAATCGCTCATGACCCAGCAGCTGCTTACATGCATCGCACGGGGCTCGCCGTTCATGGGGTTGGCCGTTCGATCAGCGATATCTCTTTACGTCACTGCTGAGGATGACCTGGACGAGCTTCATCGGAGGCAGGAAGCAATCAACGATCGCCTTGGGTGCTCGATGCAGGACTTAGCGGGACGGCTGTTCCTTCTCAGCCTAAAAGGCAGCCCTGACACCGCCCTCGCGACCATCGATACCGATCGCCGGTTGCGGATTGAACCGCTTTACCGGCAGCTCCTCGAAACGATCGACGCCCACGCAATTGGCGCCATGGCGTTCGACAATGCCAGTCATGGTCTGAATGGCGACGAGAACTCGCGACATGCTGTAGCGAAGTTCCTGGGCCTCATGGACAGCCTCTCGATGGCGATGGACGGTCCTATGATCTTGATCGGCCATCCTAACAAGGCCGGAGCCGAATTCAGCGGATCAACGGCATGGGAAAACCAGGTCCGCAATCGCCTATTTCTGTCATTCCCCGACAGCTTGGAAGGGCCAATCGATCCGAATCTGCGAAGCCTCTCCCGGTCAAAATCAAATTACGCCGCCAGAGGGGAGGCCATTACATTCCGATGGTTGGAAGGCGCCTTCGTTCGCGATGAAGATCTGCCGGAAAACAAACGTGATGACCTAGTCGCGATCGCACAGGCGTCGATCGACAATGAGCTATTCCTGGCATGCCTGACAGAGCGGAAACGCCAGCAACGAGCAGTATCTGAACTGAGCGGCCGGAACTTTGCGCCTCTCGTTTTTTCTGAGATGCCGGAAAGCAAAAACATAGGTCGCCGGCGTCTGGAGCAAGCAATGGATCGGCTGTTCCGTTTGGGCAAAATCGAGCGCTCCGAACTGTGGCGAGGCGCTGATCGAAAGCCCGTTTTTGGGCTGCGGGAAACGTGCGGGAAACCTGCGGGAAACCCATCGACCGATTTGGCCTCCGACACGAAGAATCCGGCGGAAATCAGCCAAAAATCGGGTGCGGGAAATGCTGCGGGAAATACCCTGCGGGAAATGCGGGAAACAGTTTCAAAAACCGCAGAAATCCTTGCGGGAAATGTGCGGGAAACTGCGGGAAACACACACCCTCTTTCTACGAAAGAGGGAGAGGCCCCCTTGGAGGCCCTCTCCCCTCTGTTCGATCCCGATCATCCCGACAGCCCCGATACCGTTCCCGGCTGGGCTGACGGAACGTGACCACCCCCGGCCCCCGAAGCCGTGACGACCATTAATCGAAGGACTTGACCATGATCGACTATTCCGACCGCCTCACCCTCGCCGCCGCACTTCGCGCCGCGGGCATCGAACCGCCATCCGACACGTCCGTCACGCCGACAGAGTCCGTTCCGGTCCCTTTGGCCGAGACCGCGCCCCTTCCCGCGCTGATAGACCAGACGCTGGATGCGATGGCGGTGATGCGGTGATTGTGCCCATCGTTGAGATCCGACCTGCCCCGTTCGTCGCGCTTACAGCGGCGCAGGACGCCGGCATCGCAAGGAAGCTCCGATCGGCAGCGGCAGCAAAGCACTTCGCGAAGATCTCGAACGAAACCCGCAACACCAGTCGCCGCCGTTTCAAGGAATTCATTCACAAGCAAAGGTTTTCTCATGACTGACATCACCATAATCGGCGCGTCGCCAGCAACTGGCCCGCGCTTTGCAAAGCTGAACGACCGGCGGGATGCGATTAACGCGCGCAGCCCCGACGCGCTTCGGATCAGCAGCAAATCAATTTCTCCCGACCGTGAAGAATCGGCCAGTGGTACCGACAAGCCGGTCCCAGCGGCGCCACCTGCTAAGGCAGCGGTTCCCCCAACTCAGCCCGCCGCGGAAGATTTGGCACGTAAGGCCCATGTCGCCGAATTGGTGGCCCAGGCCAAAGCAGAGCTTGCTGCGGAGGAGCGCCAAGCCCGGTCGGCGGCGATTTGGAGCCGCGCACGCGCCTCCAATGCCGCGCTAGCCAGTGGCGACCCTCGACCGGCGATCAACAAGCCCAAGGACCCAAAAGCGGCACGCGCCGAAGCGATCTGGACGAAAGCCAGAGCGGCAAATCAGGCCGCGGGCGTCCGACCTGCGGTTATCTCGGCGCAAATCTCCACCAGGCGCCCTAAGGCCGCCAGCGTGTGGGATCGAGCCCGCCAAGCAAATTCAAACCGTGGGCTCGTAGCATGAACGCTTTCGACCGGCTTCTGGGCCGTGACCAGAACCATTCAACTCTCGATCAATCGGCGCTATCGGTTGTCTACCAGAGCTTGATCACGATCGATCCCGCCGCGACGATCGCGAAACGCGAAGAATTCCGTTCGTCGCAGGCCGCGATCCAGGATGCGATCGCTTCCACCAACGCGCGTCTTGTCGAGATCCGGCAAGAAATCATCGACCTTGAGCGCGCTGGGGATAACGCAGCCGCAGTTGCCAAGGCGATGATGGACGGCACCGCGCCACCGAAATCGATCTCAGATTTGGAGGAGGAGAGGGAGCGCTATCTGCTGATACTCAAGGGGTTGAAACTCAATGCTGAACAGGCTGGTCGCGAGCTGTACAATGTCGCGGCACCAATAATTGGAGAGATTGGCGAAGCTTTTGGTCCATTGGTCGACGAGTTGCGCGTCGACGCGTCCGAAGCCTTCAGCCTATTGGCGCAATGCTATGTACAAATCGCGGCTCTTGCGAATTGTGCAACGTCGCACGAGGCTGATGCATTGCGGCGCGCACTCTCTGACATCGTCGGAACCGGCATCGAGGCGGGATTTTTGTCCAGATCGCCGCTTGAAACGCCAAAGGAGATCGTCGCCCTTAACGACGTGCCGGCACTGCAGATCATCAAGTATCCGATCCCGCCCGAAATCGCGGCGCCCAGCGCGCCGACGGATTATAGTCTGGCCGCGCACTTCAGGCTCAATAGATAAATCGGAAATCAGCGGCGGAATCCTTTCCCGCCGCTGATCTCAGCGCGCGACCCCCCTATCGCGGCGCTGGGGGGCACCAGGGCAGCGGAGCTGGTGGCCCCTTTCAACATCGAACCGCACGATCCTGACCAGCGTGACCCGGCAGGATCTCCCGATCGCAAATGGCCAGTTGGCCACACCAGCCGCGGCGTGTGCCGGCGGCTCGCCTGGAGATTCTTACCATGCCCGTCCTTAATGCTGCCGAGATCGCCGCCGCTCTTCAGGACCAAAATCCCGAGGCCATCTCCGCAATCCAAGACATGCTCGGTATCACGCCATTGGTGGCGGAACCCGATCCCGCACCGATATTCGGCGAGCCGCCCAGCATTTCGCCGGTCTCCGGTACCGCCGGTGTCACTGAATTCACAGCTAACGACGGTACCGTCAGTCACGGGACGGTAACGGGCCGTCGCTGGCTGCTGAACGGCACGTCGGTCGGAACGGGGACGACGGTGGTCCCGATGAACGTCGGTGCGCTTGTGCTGGAGGTGACCGCGGCCGGCCCCGGCGGCGAAACGACCGACGCCTCGCTGCCGGCCGACATTCTGGCAGTGTCTACCCCTTCTCTCGCTTATGTCCCGGCGTCGGGATATGAGGGCGATATTCTCCAGTCCGCGACCTATGCGTCTCAAACGGTCGGCACGGTCACCGGGCTCGAGCTCGGATATTCCATTAGCGTAAGCGGCGGCCTGGGACTGTTCAGCGTCGCGAACGTCAATGAGGTCCGGCTGACCGGGTCGGTAAACTTCAATGTCGCCTATACCATCGATCTGCATATCAACCTGCTGAATGCGTCCGGCGTGATCGTGGGGTCGGGCATCGATCGCACCTTCACAGTTGTGCAAGGCGCAGTTGCGTCGCCGCGCTGGGTTACAATGCTCGGTAGCGGGACGAAGGACGGCACCAGCTTTGAAAATGCGGCGCCACTGGCCCAAATCGCATCCCAGGTCGCCAATTCGGGACAGAACGGCGTCGTTAATATCGTCGAAGGCGAATATACGATCACCGCCGCCAATCTGGCCACTGTGGCGGGCACGGGCAGCACTGGCACAAATCAGACGCTGGTGCAGTCGACCGACAGCGAGGGGACCTATAAGCCGCTGGGCGTCAAGCCGTTCGGCATGCGGCGCATGCGCAACGGGACACTTTGGGAGCTTCCGGACGACCCTGAACAGCTGACCTATCTGGATGAAGAATATGACTTGGGCGGCAGTCCGGGAAACACTTTCATTACGGTCCAAGGTAGCCGCAACCTCACTTTTCGGGGGTTCGATCTTAGCCATTTCAACTTTGGCTGGGTCGTCAAAAACAGCACCAACATGGCGAAGCTGGTATGGGAGGATTGCAAATTCCTCGACGTCCAGCGCTTCATTGAGCAGGCGTCTGGGAGCACCGTCGCTGGAATGACAGTGCGCAATTGCACGGGCATCGGCTGCTCGCGTGCCGCCGTGCGCTGCAACGGCACCGTCACTGATCTGCTGATCGAAGACTTCCCGGTGAACGCCGGCCGCCAGATCGGCGACAGCACGGGCACCGTGGCATGGCAGGAGATTTTCGACCTTACCGGCACCATCACGAACTGGACTATTCGCGGGACTGAGACCGATCCTAATTCGCCGAACTTCATGCACCTCAAGAATTGCAGCATGGACCCCCGGCCGATCCCCGGCATCTATTACCAGAACGGCGACGGCATCACTGGCAACGAGAATATCTACAACGGCTTGGTCGAGAACGTCCGTATCAGCGGCATGACTGATGCGGGCATCGATAACAAAGGCCGCAAGACCCATTATCGCAACGTCATCTGCGAAGACAACAAGCGCAACTGGCGCTGCTGGATCGTTAGCATTTTGGGCGAAGATCCTTGGCAAACATTCGAAAATTGCAAGTCGATCAACCCGACGACAAAGCGCAATCCTCCGCATGCCAGCGGTACGATCCCGATCCATTGGGGCATATATGACGGCGGCATCGGCCGGGCGGACATGCTATGGATGAGCGGATGCGAGGCCATCCACGACCCGGCGCTACCCGGCTGCGCTGGCGCCGTTCTCATCGGCGTCGAAGGCAACAGCTTCGTTCTGCGCGTCGCTCATAATGGCCTCAAATATAACGGGCAGTGGATCAATACCCAGGCGGACCGGGAAGCCTATTCCGGCGACGGATCGGTCATCACCGGGCTGACCGATACCAACGCTGTGATCCATTGGGATGTCAATCTCGCGAACACCGCCAAAGCGGTTGTTCCTACTGAGCAGCGATCCGCCGTCATGGTGGAGAATAGCGCCTTCTCGCGGCAGTTCGTTGCCGATCGTCCGTTCACGATGCGCGTCAAGGTCAACAGCCAATATGGGACCGTGGCCCGCGATGGCCTGTTCGTCGGCAATCAGCTTTACCTGAATTACAACGACCTGGGCGGCTCCCCTGCGACGATCAATTTCCAGGTACTCAGCCCCGAGCGCAACAAGGACGAATGGACCTTCTCCATCAATGTGCTGGATGACGGGGTGGTCGTCGGCGACGAGCTGACGTTCTGGATTGCGCCGACCGCTCGCGGTGCCCAGGATGGCAGTTCCTATGCCAATGCGGCCAACCGCACCGCGATCCCGACTTTTATAAAGCGCGGCATCCAGGATGATGTGCCCGTTACGATCCTCGTCGACGCGGACTCAGGCGATTATCAACAGCAGGGCAATGCTGCTGGTGTCATAGATCAGCTGCCCACCAACCCCGCAAAAGGCATCTCCCTTCGCGGAATGAAGGCTGATGGCCTAACGCCCCGGCGCGCCAAGTTCAAAGGCAACCGGCCGAACGCCGCGAATGGATCGACGGGCGGGACTGGTCCGAATTGGCTCCGGTTTGAAAACTTGTCCCCAGGCTCGGGTTACATTTGGTTCTACGACATCGATCACGATCATTATGGCAATGGCGTGTGGCTGGTGACTTGCCCGATCGAGCATTGGGGCGTTTTCAACCACCGTAGCTATAATGTCTATCGCACCATCGAGAATACCAAGAGCAAGCCCGCCGATAGCGTCGGCGACACGACCGACCGCGATGAAGGCGCTGCCCGCATCAGCCATTTCGAGTGCGATAACATCGAACTGCTGCGGGCTGAACGCGGCTTTGCTCAACTGCAGTATGGCGTGAATCATGTCACCATGAGCAACATGGTGCTCGACGGCGACAGCCGTTGGGGCAAGGATTGGCAAGCGATGCTGGTTTTCAAAAGTCAGCGCGCCGATGGACTGGATGAGTGGTCGGATATTACACTCAACAATGTCACCTGCAAAAACAGCGTGCAGGTAAACAATGCGGTATACAATAACGGCGACGGCATCGACGCCGACAGCGGCAAGGCCGATAATAGCCAGGGACCGCGCAGGCTTGTCATCAACACAGGGTATTTCGAGAACTGCGCCGATGCGGGCTTGGATCACAAGGCTCTTGAGAGCACTTTCAACGATGTTCACATCAAATGGTGCAAGCGCGCTCTAAAGGATTGGGGCAATACCGGCTTCAACAACCCCAATACCTATAACCGCCTGACCATTGAAGAGCCGCGCCGCCCCACAGGCGTTAATGGCTCCAATGATGCAATGTTCTTTGTGGGCCTCAATGTCACGAACCAGCGTGTCATCTTTAACGACAGTCGCATGCGTTGCGCCGCAAGCCTCTGCCGCACATTCCTGGATTACAAGGCTTCGACGCAGGGCGGCATCCGCTTGGAGGTGAACGGCTGGGACAAGTGGGAAATTCCAGATGATATGGTCTGGATCAAGCGCGAGGGCGGCGTAAACACCGGCGGCGCTACGATCTATTGGGACCCGCAGCTTCCGACCAGCGAGTTTACTATCGTGCCGAAGCCCGGCTTCAATGGCCTGGTCGTTCCGCAGGGTACAGCGGTCGGCACTGCGATCGGCACTATCGTTTTTGCGGAAGGGAGTGGGTTCGCTCGTATCGTCAGTGGCAGCCCGGCTTTCACAATCGACCAGACGACGAAGGAAATTCGCGTCGCATCTGCCCTCTCCTATTCGACGCAACCGATCCACGAGTTCACGGTGCGCGGCGTCTATGGGATTTTCGGCATCAACCCGCTGACCGGGGAGCCTGGGGACATCGACGACCCGAAAACATGGCAATGCTACATGGGTCCGACCTTCAAAGAAAAAACGGTCGTCGTAGCAATCCATGACGGCTCGAATGAGAACGCCGCGACCACCGCGTTCATGACCAGCTTCGGATCGGCCGCCCCTAGCACGCAATGGCGCCGGTTCGTCGACATGTTCCAGAATAGCTTGGACGAGCTCAATCTGCGGACAAAGCAGGATGTCTTTGTTCTGGGCTATGGCTGGAACCAGGAAGTCGCCGTCCGCGATGCCCTCAACCGCCATCATGGCGTTATCGAAGGCAGCATCACCTGGGAAGCTGCGACTGGCTCCTTCAAGAGCGCAGGCAGCGTGTCGACGAACCGCGTGAACTGGCCAACTTACGCGCCGGCATCCGGCGGCGAAGGGATGCTGCGCGACAGTGTCACCGTCATGGCGGAGATCATGGAGGACGTGAATACCGGGAATACCCAATTCAGCGTCGCTGGCGTGACGAACCTTGTACCGCGCACTTCCGGATCGTCGGGCACCTATCGGGTCACGGCGGCGGCGGCGCGAAGCTACAACCTCCCGAACTCTGGCGCGTCAATGGGTCGGGCATGGTGGCGACTGCTGCGCAACAGCAGCAGCGTCATGCAGCTGTATCGGGCGGGGACTGCCATCAACACCAGCAGTATCGCCAGCGTCGCCCTCAGCACTGGTACGCAATGGGGCGGCGCCAATCAAAACAAAGGGTTCCTGCGCTGCTGGGGCGCCGCGCTGGTCAGCGAAGACGTGGCGAATGTCTATAAGCTTTACGCCCGCGCTGCTGCTATGGTCAGCCAGTTCGTTTGATAAGGTATAGCCCGTGAAAACGGGTATGACCCTGGGGCGCCGGCGTGATCACACCACGACAACGGCGCCCGCTTGTCATTTCTTGAGGATCATTATGCGACCCCAACCAGCCGACCCACTCGAAGCCAAATCTCATATCGCATCGTTGCGCCGTTCTCGCGCCGCAATCCTTCGCCAGCTCAAAGGCGAGACGTCGCCGGTCATCGACGCGATCGATACGTTCCATGCGAAGCGAAGGGGATCGCACCTTAGCGAATATAGGCTCGTCAGGATCCAGAACGACATTGCTGCGATTGACGCCGCGATCGTTCGAATCGAGGCCGGTCTTGCTATTTAACAGCATCAATGTCGATCGGCATTGCGTCCCGTAAAACCATCGATAAATGGAGAGGGAAATGAGCGAACCCGGAGACCATTATTACTCCGCGCGTTTCGACTCTCGCTAGACATTCTTCCAGCATTTTAGCCACGTTCCAAGATTAAACTGGTCGTCATCAGTGCACCGGTTTAAAGCGGTGATCATCCAGCGTCGCCTCGACCACGTGCTGACTGAACGCGCGCCATCAGCGCCAAAACCAAATCTGCAAGGCTTATCAAATAAGTCGCCAATAATGTGCGATCGAAAGCAAAGTGGCTTTCAAGCTCTTCAGCAACAGCGCGATTAAACATATCTGAGTGGGCGCCCACCCGGTCGCTGATTTCCCGTATCAGCTCGAGATTAGTCCACTTCTTCCCAAATAGGATGTCACATTCATCGTCCAACCAGATGTCTAAATCTGTCTTCTCTGTGAGATTGAGAACGGGCTCCGCAGCGCCGTGGATTGCTGAGATAGCCGTCACAATAGGGATAGCGCTTTCGCCGGTTAAAATGATTGGTCTCCGCCACACTCCAATCGGGAGAGAGAGAAATGACGCGCAATCTTGGAGAAGATGGTTGCCTTGGCCGTCACCGATAATTTTTCGTAAGTTCAAACTAACCGGGCGGACATAGTCGAGATTGCCATCGCGTAGTCTGGCTGTTTCCTCATGCAATAACCGGCATTCAGTCTCTAAGTCCGACCAACGCCTCGCTTTGTGTCGAAGATCGAGGCCTTCTCTTTTGTAATTTCGCAGTCGATCCTGACGCTTACGTAGCGCACGTTTCAAACCATCGACATCCTCAGTAAGTGGCCCTAACGGCTCACCAGGGTAGGACCGTGCGTTCAGCAAGATACAATCATCATCAGATGTTACTGGACTCCCATTGATCCTTAGCAGCAGCGATCTAGCCATCTTATTAAAAATCGCGGTCAGCACGATCACTCCGAGGCCGACGCCAGTAATTTTGATCTCCGGAGTCCAAGCTTCAACAAACAAGGCTTCAGTGGTCAAATCGACCGTGGCTACATTTAATGAGCCATCACTTTGCGCTGTGATTATAAATACGCAGTCTTGCCCTGCCATGCCAACGATCCGGCGCGACGCAGGCACCGGCCAAGGTGATGGAAGCCAAATTGTGGCCACCATTGTGCCGCCTTGCTCCATCTCTAGCTCAGTCATCTGAGATCATCCTTTTTACCTTCTGCCAGTCGCTGGTCCGCCGGCGCCGATATGCACTGTCCCACTCCTTCAGAACGAGCCCTTCACCACCGCGAGCCCAGACCCGGTGTGCTTCACTTAACACCGCTGCGACATCGCCTAGCCACACATCCGGTATGACAACCACACTATCGCCCCCCGTACGCCGTCCATAGGAGCGCTGGGGCCATGTCCAGGCGTCAGACTGCATCTCCTCTATCGCAGCCGCCGACAGGCGCTGCAGGGTAGCCTTGCGCCGGTATAGGGGATCCTCGCAGCTGTCAGAGCGCCATTGGTCCAGAGGGATGCAGTCGAAGGCCCACAGCGTGCCTGCATCGGGCGCAGCTGGCCCACGCTTGAAATGACCGATGGTATCTCGAAGGCTATCACCGACCTGAAACTCGGCATCGATGAATAGCGCGTGCCCTGCCCTCTCCTCCATCAACCGAAGCACTGGAATGATGTGTGTGACGCCGTGGATCTCATTGCCTTCTCGGGTCAGCAGTCGACCATCGATGTAGAGGGCACGAATGCCGTCACGCTTCTCCTCCGCCATGATACCGTCTGCGGGCACGTTTCCGGACCACGCGGTGAACAGGTGGGCGAGTTCGCGGGGCTGCTTCATCAGAGCGGGATGAAAGCGAGGAGGTGAAGACGAGGCGACGAGCATGATAGCGGCCTGGAGCAATCGATGACGTTCGATAAACTCATGAAACACACGGAAATGCTAGGGAAATTCACGGGTCCTTACCCGGATGCGACGAAGTGTTAAGCGGTGGGGGACCCCATTTTCAAAACGAATTAGCATTTTACTTCCCGCCGATTGTTAGAACTTCGACTTTCCGCAAAATAAAAACCGCCCGAAGGCGGTTAGTAAAGGCCGTGTGGAAATGATCCACAGGCCATCGTCGCTACGCAGCAGTGAAATTCTTAAAATCGTCTGAGACAACCAAGAACTTTTCGTCGACGAGCTGTTCTATGGTCTCAATTCGACGGCTTTCGCCATCGAAGAGCGAAAGTGCCGGATTGTCATTGAAGGCACTGGCATAGGCTTTGTATTCCGCTGAGCCGCCCCAATGGGTGCCCCTCGAAACAGCTGTGTCGATCGAGCCCCGGAAGTCACCGACATATTTATAGTGAAGCAAAACGGTCGTGATGTCCGACACATAGGCCCCGCGCACCCGGTGATGGTGGTAGAAGTCCACACCCTTCGAAGGGAACACCAACGGGTGCTTGGTTAGGTGCACGCTGACATCGAACTTCGATTTCCGCATCCCACCGTAGTAGGCCTCAATTGCCGGCCAAGGCATTTTGTTCTCGTTGAGGAATTCGTGGGAGTACGGCTGTCGTTCCAGATGGCGATTGTCGTAATAGACATGGGTATCGCGCCAGCTCGCCTGCTGCTCGTACAGGTTGTCAGGAAACACGTCCAGCATCTGGGCAACAACCGCGGAAAAGTCGCGAGCGTTCAGATACGAGACCAGTGGAGCAATTGTCCTGCCGTCTCGGCCAGGATAATCGAAGAACTCATCGATATCGACGCACAGCACCCAACTGGATTTGCCGAAGCGGTGCACAAGGTGCTGCTTCATCTCCATCTTCAGCTTCTTGTAGGAGACGTTGGTCTGGAGCACCGTAACGTCGGGATGCCGCGCCAGCTTCTCTCTCGTGCCGTCGGTCGAGCCGTTGTCCAAAAACACCATGTGCTTGACGCCGAGCGACCGATAATGGCTCAGAAACTCTTCGATGTATGGGCTGCCGTCGCGCACGAGGCATGCAACGATCACATCGTCTTTCGTCGCCGGGATCTGCCGTCGCCCGGAAATATGTTTCGTTGAGACGCTGACGAGTCGACGACGATGCGTTGCATCCAACATCCATTTGACGCGTCGGAGACGATACAGCGATTTCTTCAAGTGCGTCTTTAAAGCCATTTTTCCCCCCACAGGATCAACTAACTTCGAGCTAAATTTCGTATATCCCTGAGGCCGGAAAGCATTTCGCTTTCAGGACCATTCGGCCGGCCCGACATACGCCAGAGGACCAGGCTGGCGGTAAGATAGGTCGCCCCGCCAAGTGCCGTGAGAACTGCCAGCCATCCTGCCGCTTCGAAGCGCTCAGTCGGCATCGCGATTGAATGTTGGCCCGTCCAAACCACTCCGACCATCACACCCGTGGCGGTCAGACTGCGCCAGTTGTCAGCGAGCTGCGTCCAAAGCGGCAAGTTGATCAAAGTCCGGACCATCCACATGTCGACGGTGGTGCCCAACAATGCCGCGACTGCACGCGCGGCGATTAAGCCGGGGAAGCCGCCCAGAAGAATGCCAACGAGCAGGAGCGGCAGTCGAACCGCGAATTTTTGGATCTCGCGGACCATCAGAACTTGCGTTTGGTGCTTCGCCATCGCCAACGGCGTGACGAGCGTGCCTAGCGTTTCGAAGGCTGTGACGGCCGCCATGATTTGGATGACCGGCACTGCTTGGGTCCAGCGGTCGCCCATCAGGACGTGGACTGTCGGACCCGCAAGAACGGAAAGGCCCGCGGTAATGGGGAGCGCCACCGCCGTGACTAGGTTTTGCGCGCGTCGGTACATCGACTTCAGTCGATCTGGCGAGTCGACCGCCATCGAAAAAGCAGGGAATAGGGGAAGCGTAAGAGGTCGAACAACCTCGCGACCGGGGATTTGGGCCAGCCTACCTCCCACGGTGTATAGACCCAGCGAAACGTTGCCGAGATAGGCACCGACGAGGAGCTGGTCGACGCGATAATTGATGGTCGAAATGATTTGACCGAGGGACAGCCACAAAGAAAACCGCCACATTTCATTAGCTTTGCGCCATCTGATGCGAGGCATAAACGGCTTCACAGCATAGGAAATGGCGACGCCTACGACCTGCCCGACCAACGTTCCGATAATTATCGCCCAGTAGGACTGGAAGATCGCTGCGAGTGCGATCGATGCTACGACGGTGGAGAGGCTGGTCGCCACATCCAGGTAGAAAGACTGGTGGAAGCGAAGCTCTTTCTGCAGCTTTGAGATAAGGGGGCTGCGGAGCCCCGTGATCAGCGGCGTCAGTGCGACCACCAGCATGACCATTTCTAAGCGAGGATCGCCGTATGCCTTGGCGACAAATGGCGATGCTGCAGCGAGGACGATAGAGAGAGCCAGGCCGCGCGCGGCGCCTAAGCTCCATGCGGTATAGTAGTGGTCCTCGTCCGGATCTTTGATCGCGATCAGCGAATTGGCGAGGGAAAGCTCGGTAAAGGCACCAAACACGGCAAGTACCGATGTCGCAATGGCGACGATTCCGAAATCGCTCGGGGCAAGGTATGCCGCAAGCACGATGGTACTCAGTGCGGTCAGCACATTGCTCAGCAGGCGGGCAGCTGAGATCCATACGCTGCCGCGAGCAACCTGGCGCTTGATACTCAAGTGACCCCCTTTGATTTCGCGCCTATGCATTACCTGTTTTCAGGAAGAAACGGCAAGCTGACGGCGGGGCCAGAGAAAAAGATCGAAAACGGATCGATCTCAGATTCTCGTGTCGGAGATGTAGTAGCCTGACGCCGTTGAGAAGACGCTTAGGGCACACGCCGGGCCGGTCGCGTCCCCCCCTTGGTAGCGACCGGCCTATTTTTCGCTGATATCGGCGGCGATAAGTGCTCTCGCCTTCTTCCGCAGATCCTGCCGAGCTTCCCTTGGCTCCGCGTAAGCTACAGCATCAATTGGATTGGCTTCGCCGGGCCTCCGCACGCGGACGACGCCATCCCCATAGGCTGTGTGCACCGGTCACTCGCGGAAGGCTGCGATGCAAGCGGTCCGTCGAAATGCTTCGCTTAAATCACTATTATTTTTAGCTTAAATTTTTACGGTCCTTACGGGGCTTCCCTACGAATTGAAGCGGTGGGGGATCCCTTTTTTAACCGATAATTCTGTTTTGGCTCAGTCGGTTTGTTAGAACTTCGAGTCCATCGCCAGTTATCCTGCCATTTTGGTGGATTCGATCGTTGCGGCGCAGATATCGATTTGCGAGACCACTGCAATCCGGGGGGGGCTCATGACTGCGGAAATCGCGATTCTTAATAAGACGGCTGTCGCATTAGCTGCCGACAGCGCAGTCACAATCTCAGCCGGCAGTAACCAGGAGAAGATCTACGATTCTGCCGACAAGCTGTTCGAGTTGTGCAGCTTGGATGCGATTGGCGCTATGGTGAATGGCGGAATGCACTTCGTGCAAATTCCGTTGGCGGTTCTCATTAAAAAATTCCGGGCCAAGAACGATAGCTTTGGACGCGTCACGGACGCGGCCGAGGCGCTCCTTGTTTATCTAAATTCCTTCGCAGAAACCGCATCTGCAGAGGTTCAAAAACAGGATTTTGGCAATATTCTTCGGCCGATCCTCAATGTCGTAAAAAGTCGATTTGATGATCGATACCTCAATCGATATTTCGGTGATGAGGGTGGCATCAGCCAGGAATACGCCGGCGAGGACGGCTATGCGCGCGCCAGATCGGACACGCTGCGTGAGCAACTGGCGGTGATGCGCAGCTATTTGGAGTCCCAGCCCGCGGCAGAGTTCATCGGAAATGCGGTGCCGGCTGTAGATGATGTCCTTGCGGTTTGGGTTCTGGAGTTCGCCAAGTCGATTTTGCCGGACTTGGACGCAATTCATATGGAAGATGCCGGGATTATTTGCAGGCTGGCACTAGAGAGGAATACACCGTTTCAACCCTCGACTGGCTTGGTAATCGCGGGATACGGTCGAGATGATCTTTTCCCTACTCTCGTATCATTTGAACTCCTCGGCGCCCCTTGTGGGTGTTTAAAGTTTGCGAGAGCCAATCTTGTCGATATCGATCGAGATGGCGATCGTGCACGCGTGATCCCTTTCGCACAGCGTGAAATGGTCGAGCGTTTTCTGTACGGTCTGGATGAAAGCATTCAGCGAGACGTGTCCAATTTCTGCCGGGGTGCGGTGCCGAGAATCAGCGAAAGTATTCTAGCCCACCTGGAAATGGCTGCCGAAGAAAAGGCCGCGCTCGCTAGCGTAGCGGAAGAGGCAGAAGCGGCATTTCTCGACGGGCTGAAGCAGGATAGCTTTGAAGCGATACGCCAGCAGTCTCGAACTGAGATTGAGGACATGGTAGAATTCATGCCGAAGCCTGAGATGGCAAGGATGGCAGAAGCGCTCGTCAATCTTACATCGATCAAGCGTCGGGTAACTCGTGGAATGGAAACCGTGGGCGGTCCGATCGATGTCGCGGTCATTTCTCAAGCAGAGGGTTTTGTGTGGGTGAAGCGGAAACATTACTTTCCACCCGAGTTGAATTCCCGGTTCTTCGATCGTATGGGCCGGCATGGCAAGGGAGACGGTGAATGACGAAGCTGAGTGCATCGCTGGAAACCGTTCGCAACTCGATTGAGGACTCTCGCTTTCCAAAGCAGTCTTCGGACGCACCGCTAAAGCAAGCTATTGAAGCAACGCAACGCCGGATCGAGGGAGCTTTTAACCGGGCAGATAAATACGCGGCGCGCCTAAAATCGTAAAGCCACCGACCGACCCATAATGCAAATGGGTCGCTGTTTTCAGATGTGTGAAGCACCGGTCCCAACTCTGGGCATTGTCCCAAAATGGGTATTAACCTTTTTTGGTGACCTTAACTTGTTGTTGAAGCGGTTGGTCAGACCGCTAGGATCACAGCAGCGGATAGACGACGTACGTAGGTTCTCCTTGTGGAAGGGGGATCCCATCCTGGCCGGAGGCGTCAATCTATCCGCCCATCATCCTGTTTGGATACATTCAGATGTTGCCGTGGCCACCGCGATACTGGTTGTTCAGCACCTGAGTGACAGCGCCAGTATCCTCACGAATCACCTTTCTCTGCAACCCGATTAACCGCGATTGAGCGCCCCGGTTTGGGATTCAAGGTGGTTGGTCGCTAAAGGAAGTGGTTAATGTTTCGTTACGATACAATTTCATGGCCACGGCGATAATCTTTACGGAACATTGAGCTGATCGATGCGTGCGCTTATCGCTCCAACTTTTCCTCTCCCCGGCAACTCGGTACCGTACTGGATGACAGACGATTCTCTCATAACCGACTGGGAAGCCATGGAATGGACCGGTGAGGCCATCCTGGTCGAAACCTTCGACGGCGAACCCATCATATCTTGTGTGCCCAAGATGGCACTCGGCTAGGCCGCTGATATTTTTACTGATCAGCGCATTCTGGAGACCGGCGGCATCGAGGGCTTCATCGATCGCGCGATCCCGACACGATATTATGTGTACAAGGTCGCCGGCGGTGGCGGTACCGATCCGTCTGATGGAACCCGCATACTGACGGTCGAGGAGGCGGACTTCATCTCGAATTGAACGGGGATAACTGATGGAGGGGCAACGATGAATGACGAGAGTAAAGGCAAAGTCGGCCAGGTGGCTGAGCGCGATTGGTCGCCCTACAATCTTGGGCCACGCCCCCTGACGGTCGAAACTGTCGCCGAACGTTGGGAGTGCAGCCCCAGCATGGTTCGAAAAGTCATCAATTCCGGCGAGTTGGGTCACTTCCGTGTCGGGAACCTTATTCGGATTTTGGCTGTCGACGTTGAAAAATATGAGGCGACGAGAGTTAAGGTCGGTGCCCCCTCCGAGGACATGAGCTCGTCAGCGACGACGTTCCGGCCCAATATCGCACGAGCAAAACGTCGTCGCGAACCAATGTTCCCGCCCACAGCGTGACCCAGTCAGCTCGCATCACCACGGCGAAAATCAGAGCAGCTTTGAGGACGGTGAAGTGGTCCGACGCGCAGTCCGGTCGCGTCATCCTGGACTTTGCCAATGGCACCATCGAGACCAGGCCCAGCCCAGCGCCGGAGATAGAGTTATGAAAGGCACGCGAATCCTTCAATCTGATGTTGAGCGTGTACTTAAGGCGGTGAAGGCTGTTGGTTTTCAAACCGCCCGAATCACGATCGACTTGCCGGCACAGAGGATCGAGATCGTTATCGGCGAAGGCGCCGGAAGCACGGTTGTAGACGATTACGAGGATGATTGGCGTTCGCGTCAGCCTATCTACGCAGACATGCCTGATGATCAGAAGTGGTGGAAGAAGCGGTGAAACGACCGTTTTCCGATCATTCCGGTGGTCAGACGCTCTCGAGGGTCAAGGTGATCGACTGCCGGAGCTTCGTTAAGCGAAAAGAGCTCGGCACTGTAGTGAAGTTAGAATTCGATGCCGCGCGCTTCCATCTCCGCCACTACGGCTCGTTCCCAGCTGGTCATAGTGTCTCGGTCATACGCCATAATCAATTCCGCGTCGGACATCGTAGATGGACTATGGGGCAAGGAAAATCCTCCGGATTACAATTAGATTAGCAACCTCTCTTTTTTGCCAAGTGCTATTTGGTAGCCAACACTCTGGCGTATTGTAGGGTCGCTTCGCAAGTTGATGCAATGGCCCTTGAACTATCGCGATCGCGATCAATATATGCGCCGCACGGGTAGCCCGGCACCTAACGCGAATGCTGGAGAGCTGAGTGTTCGATCGCATTGACCGCGCTTATTTTGAGAAGCGTGCCTTGGAAGAAATCGAGAAGGCAGAAAACTGCATCGATCCTGGCGAGAAGCGTCTACGCCTCGCTGCAGGGGCCGATTTTGCGCGAAAGGCCCGTGCGCTAGATTCGAAACACGTAGATGATGTCGACTTAGTAGCCTGACAGCAGAGCCGGCATCCATTATTCCATGTTGCATCAGTGTTGCATGGAGCCGCGGGAACACCGGAGAAAACGGCGGAAAATCGTGGAAAATCCTGATGCAAGTTTGCACTTGAAAGGCCACCGATTTCGAGGCCTACGATCAGCTCAAGATACTGATTATACAAAGGAAATTTTGGTAGCGGAGGAGGGACTTGAACCCCCGACACGCGGATTATGATTCCGCTGCTCTAACCAGCTGAGCTACTCCGCCCCAAGAGGCCACCGGGGACTTCCGCAGAGAAGCAATCTCGGTGAGGCGCGCCCTATACGAAGGCTTTTTGGACTGGTCAACCAGTGGTTTGAACCCAGATCAGCCGACCGCCTCTTGCCATGTCGGGCAAAGCAGGCCAAGGCGCGAAAAAGCGGGAATATATGGAGGGTGTACGGGCAATGAGCTATTATGACGTCCTGATCGTCGGCGCGGGTCATGCGGGCGCACAGGCGGCAATCCAGTTACGCCAGATGGGCTTCGAAGGCAGCGTCGCCATGCTCGGCGACGAGCGCGAAGTCCCGTATGAGCGGCCTCCCCTCTCCAAGGAATATCTTTCGGGCGAAAAGACGTTCGAGCGCATATTGATCCGTCCCGTCGCCTTCTGGACCGAGCGCAATATTGAAATGCTGCTCGGCAAGCGGGTGAAGGCCGTTGATCCCGTCGGCAAGTTCGTCACGCTGACCGACGATAGCGAAGTAAGCTATGGCAAGATGATCTGGTGCACGGGCGGCACGCCGCGCATGCTGTCCTGCCCCGGGGCCGACGCCAAGGGCATCCACGGCGTGCGCCGGCGCGATGACGTGGACGCCATCATGGCGCGGCTCGATGAGATCAATCAGGTTGTGGTGATCGGCGGCGGCTATATCGGCCTTGAGGCGGCGGCCGTCCTGCGCAAGTTCGACAAGAAGGTGGTGCTGCTGGAGGCGCTCGACCGGGTGCTGGCGCGCGTCGCCGGGGAAGAATTGTCCCGCTTCTATGAGGCGGACCACCGGGCGCATGGCGTCGATTTGCGCCTGGGCGCGATGGTCGAGAAGATCGAGGCGACCGATGGCCATGTCAGCGCCGTCATCCTAGCGGACGGAGAGCGCATTCCCGCCGATCTGGTCATTGTCGGCATCGGCATCATTCCGGAGACCGCCCCGCTGATCGCCGCAGGCGCAACTGGCGGCAATGGCGTTGATGTCGACGCCTATTGCCGCACCAGCTTGCCGGACATTTATGCGGTCGGCGACTGCGCAGCGCACGCCAATGGCTATGCGCGGGGCGCGCAGATTCGCCTTGAATCCGTTCAGAACGCCAATGATCAGGCAAAGGTCGCGGTCCAGCATATCACGGGCCAGGAAACCGAATATGATGCGGTGCCCTGGTTCTGGTCCAACCAATATGATCTGAAGCTGCAGACCGTTGGCCTGTCGACCGGCTTCGATCAGACGATTTTGCGCGGCGACCCGGCCACGCGCAGTTTCTCCGTCCTGTATATGAAGGCCGGGAAGCTGATCGCGCTCGACTGCGTCAATATGGTCAAGGACTATGTTCAGGGCCGCGCCCATGTGATTTCCGGCGCCGTGCTGGATCAGGCGCAACTGGCGGACGCATCACGGCCGCTCAAGGAAGTGGACCTGGCCTAACCCCTGAACGGCATAGCGCGGATCGGCTCCCAGGGGCCGCCCATATAGCGCCATGCCGCCAGTCCGGAAATCACAAGCGGTCGCGGCCGGAAGCTGGCGTTCAGTTCATTGAACGCTAGTCTGGCGCGGTCGCTGCTGACCTTATTCTGCACCGTGATGTGGAAGCGCGGCTTCGCCTGATCTTGCGGTGTCAGCAAACCCTGAAACATGTCGGCCAGTTCGGCGCGTATGGCGTCCAGACCCGCGCTCTCGACCCGGAAAGCCACGCCATTCCCCAGGTTGAGCAATCCCGCGAGCTGCGCTGCCGGCGCTTTCCCCCTGCAAATCACGGCCATACGATCCATCAATTCCCTTTGCAGGCCAGGCGGCAGGTGGTGGAAAAGGGTGATATGCGCGGGCACCTTGTTGCGCCCGGCAGGAAAATGGGCGCGGCGCAGCGTGTCCGCCCAGGCAAAGTCCGCCGCCCCCATCGTTGCCGTCAGGATGATAGGCGCGGCGTTCCCGATCATGCCCTGGGATGCGCCGTCACCCAGTCCAGGGCGGGTTCCGGCCGCGTTTCCTCATAGGGGTCCTCGTCCGACCCGACATCATTGATGCCCGGCTCCTCGAACCAGGCGACGATCCTGCCGTCATCAACAACCATTGCATAGCGCCAGCTACGGTCGCCAAAGCCAAGATGATTCTTCTTGATCAACATGCCCATGCGGCGCGTGAAATCGCCCGATCCATCCGGCAACAGCTTTACCTTGGATATACCGAGATGCTTGCCCCACTGATACATGACGAAAGCGTCGTTGACCGAGATGCAATAGACCTCATCCACGCCTGCGGCTTTGAAATCCTCGTGAAAGCGCTCAAATGCCGGGCATTGCTCGGTTGAGCAAGTCGGCGTGAACGCGCCAGGCAGCGAGAACACGACATTGCGCTTGCCCCGGAAAAGGTCGCCGGTCTGCACATCCTGCCAGCGAAAGGGATTGGGGCCGCCGACGCTTTCGTCGCGCACGCGGGTCTTCAATGTTACGTCAGGTATCGGACGTCCGATCATACAGGCTCCTTTTTGGTGGCCATCACGCAGCGCCAACAGCTTTCATCGCGCCCTATGGCGGGGATGCGGATGTTGGAGTAGGATATGCCCTAATTGGGAAAGGTGGCAACGTACCGGAGAGGTCGATCGTGAAAGTAGCGGGATCCTTCATCGTCATCGGCATCATATTCCTGCTGTGGAATCTGATGGGCTGCGCGGCCTATCTGATGCAGGTCACCATGAACCTGTCGGAACTGGCCAAGACCGACCCTTATATGGCCCGCACATTCGCCCAAATGCCGCAATGGGCCTGGTCGGCTTATGCCGTCGCCGTGTGGGGGACGACAATAGCCACGATCCTGCTGCTGATGAAACGGAGGCTTGCCGTGCCTCTGTACGCGATCTCGCTCGCTGCAGTCGTCATCCAGTTTGGCTATAGCTTTCTGGGCACGGACCTGCTGGCGGTGAAAGGCGTCATGGCGGCCGCTTTTCCTCTTTTCATTTTCATCATGGGCGTTGTCCAGTTGCTCTACGCCCGGTCGCTGGCCAACAAGGGCATCATCAAATAGCGGTTAAAGCTCGCCGCGCTGACGCCTGATCTCAAACCATTTGCGCACATTCTCATTATGCTGCTGCAGCGTGTCGGCGAAGATGTGGCCGCCTTTCCCGTCGGCAACGAAATAGAGCGCACGAGTCTGCGCAGGCTGCAGGACCGCCAATATGGACAGCCGCCCTGGATTGGCGATCGGCCCCTTGGGCAGACCGGTCATGGCGTAGGTGTTGTAATCATTGACCGCCGCGATTTCTGATTTGCGGATGCGCCGCCCAAGCGGCTTGCCCTTGGTGATCGGGTAGATGATCGTCGGGTCCGCCTGCAGCATCATGCCGGTGCGCAAGCGGTTGGAATAGACGCCCGCGACCGTCGGCCGTTCGGTGGGAACGCCCGTTTCCTTTTCCACGATGCTGGCGAGGATGATGGCCTGTTCCGGCGTCTTGACGACGGTCGTAGGGCTGCGCTGCGCCCAAAGCTCCGCCAACGCCTTGGTCATGGCGGCCTGCATGCGCTTGACGACTGCGGCGCGAGTCTCGCCTTTATCGAAAGCATAGCTGTCGGGCAGGATGCTGCCCTCTGCCGGTACGGGGATCGATCCGGTGAGTTCCTTCTGCGCCATCAGCCGCTCATGAACCAGGATCGACGGCATGCCCTCCGGTATCGTCACCATCCGGGCGACGGCTTTGCCGCCCTGTAATATGGCGAGAATGTCGGCGTTGCTTGCCCCCTTGGGGATCAGGTATTCACCGGCCTTGATGGGATCGGACGATCCGAAAAGCTTGGCGCGCGCCAGAAAGGCATCGGCCGAACGGATGACGCCCGCCTCCTTCAGCGCGACTGCTGCGCTGGTCAGCGTTGCGCCCTCCGCAACGACGAAGGTGCGGTCAGCGGTTGTTGGCCCCTCGCCCGTCCAGCCATGAACGAAGCGGAAAGCAAAAAACGCCGCGATCGCCAGTCCGATGATGAGGATCAGGCAACCGGCGCGCCGCATAGCGTCAGCCTCAGACCGCTTTCATGACGAGGCTGGCGTTCGTGCCGCCAAAGCCGAAGCTGTTGTTCAGAACGGCCTTCACGCTCCGCTGTTTCGCGACATGAGGGACCAGGTCCACCCCGGCGCAATTTTCCGACGGATTGTCGAGATTGAGGGTCGGCGGCACGATCTGGTCGCGCAGGGCGAGAATGCAGAAGATGCTCTCCACGGCGCCCGCACCGCCCAGAAGGTGGCCGATGGCCGATTTGGTCGACGACATGGAAAGCCCGCCGATCGCATCGCCGAACAGGCGGCGCACAGCGCCCAGCTCCAGTTCATCACCCAGCGGCGTCGATGTGCCGTGCGCGTTGATATAGTCGATGTCCGACAGCGAAAGCCCGGATTTGCGCATCGCCATTTCCATCGAGCGGAACGCGCCGGAGCCTTCGGGATGCGGGGCGGTCACATGATAGGCGTCGCCAGACAGGCCATAGCCGATCACCTCGGCATAGATTTTCGCACCGCGCGCCTTTGCGTGCTCATATTCCTCAAGGCATACGACGCCTGCGCCCTCGCCCATGACGAAGCCATCACGGTCGATGTCATAGGGGCGGCTGCCCTTTTCCGGCGCATCCTTGAACGCGGTGGAAAGCGCGCGCGCCTGCGCGAAGCCAGCGATGCCAATGGGGCAGATCGCGCTTTCCGCGCCGCCCGCAAGCATCACATCGGCGTCATCCATCGCAATCATCCGCGCGGCGTCGCCTATGCTGTGCGCACCAGTCGAGCAGGCTGTGACGACAGCATGATTGGGACCCATAAGGCCATATTTGATCGAAACCTGGCCAGAGATGAGGTTGATCAGGCGGCCATGGACGAAATGCGGCGATACGCGGCGCGGCCCCTTATGCTCCAGCACCAGCGATTCGCTCTCGATGCCGGGAAGGCCGCCAATGCCCGAACCGATCGAACAGCCCGCGCGATAGCGTTCGGCTTCGCTCATATCGGTAAGCCCGGCGTCTTCCAGCGCCTGTCCGGCGGCGTCGATGCCGTAAATGATGAAGGGATCGACCTGCCGCTGGACCTTATGATCCACGCGCTTGTTGGGATCGAAACCATATTCGTGGTCGGCGGGCTTTACCTCACACGCATAGGTGCAAGCATAGTCGGTCGCGTCGAAACGGGTGATGGTTGCAGCACCCGATTTGCTGGCGATGATGTTTTTCCAGGCAGTTTCCACGTCCGCGCCCAGCGGCGTAACCATGCCCAGGCCCGTCACGACCACACGACGCATATTCCCAGCTCCGTCCAACTTTTCCGATAATCTTCAAATGGAAGCGGCTCTCCTTCCGCCGGACGTACCGGGGCCGGAGAGCCGTTTCCCTTATTCCTGGTCCATTCCCACCGGCCGGGCCGGCGAGCGGATCGGCTCCTTACTGCTTGGAGTCGATGTAATCGATGGCGTCCTTGACCGTGCCGATCTTCTCGGCGGCGTCATCAGGAATCTCAACGCCGAATTCTTCTTCGAACGCCATAACCAGCTCAACAATGTCGAGGCTGTCAGCGCCCAGATCGTCGATGAAGCTGGCATCTTCCGTGACCTTTTCGGCCTCGACGCCCAGATGCTCCACGACAATTTTCTTTACGCGATCCGCGGTCTCACTCATGGGTGGTCCTTCTGCTTGGGTAGATGCGGGTATGAATATCCGTTCAGGCACTTGCCCTAGTGCGAAGCTGCGAGGGAGGCAAGAGGCAAGGCATATTGCGGCGCAGCGATCGGCCTGCCGCGAAAACCTGCATCAATTCCCCCACAAACTGGGTCAGATCATGGCCATTCCGCCATTCACATGCAAGGTCTGACCGGTGACATATCCGGCTTCCTTGCTGGCGAGATAGACGACGGCGGCGCCGATATCCTCTCCCTCACCCAGCGTTCCGGCGGGAATCCGGCCAGTGATCGCGCCCTTCTGCGCGTCGTTCAGCGCATCGGTCATCGCGGACCGGATGAAGCCCGGCGCAACGCAATTGACGGTGATGTTGCGGCTGGCCAATTCCTGCCCCAGCGCCTTCGACATGCCGATAATTCCGGCCTTCGACGCGGCGTAGTTCGCCTGTCCGGGATTGCCGGTCACGCCCACAACCGATGTGATCGAGATGATGCGGCCGAAACGCGCCTTCATCATTGGCTTGGCGGCGGCACGGGCAAGGCGGAAGGCGGCCTCCAGATTGACCGAAATGACATCGGCCCATTCCTCGTCCTTCATGCGCATGATGAGGTTATCGCGCGTGATCCCGGCATTATTGACCAGGATATCGAGCTTCCCGCCAAGCGCCTCGACGGCTTGCGGAACAAGCGGGTCGACGGCCGCCGCGTCCGAAAGGTTGCATGGCAGGATAACGTGATCACCGGAAAATTGGGCGGCAAAATCCCTGAGCTTCGCTTCATTGCTGCCGGAAAAGGCAAGGCGCGCGCCCTGCCCCGCCAGCGCCTTCGCAATAGCCGAGCCGATACCGCCCGAAGCGCCGGTCACCAGTGCAGTCATCCCGCTGAGATCGAACATGGTCATGTCTTTTCCTTTCAGAGCGCGCCGAGCGCCGCTTCGATATCGTCCATCGTGACAATGCTGGTCACTGTTGCGTCCGGGGCGATGCGCTTGACCATCGGTCCAAGCACCTTGCCACCCACTTCCACGAAATCGGTGACGCCCGCGGCGAACATCGCGGCGACGGACTCGCGCCAGCGCACGCGGCCGGTAACCTGCTCCACAAGGCGTTGCCGGATGTCATCCGGCGCGGCGATCGGCGCGGCCAGCACATTGGCATAGACCGGGACCAGCGGCGCACGGATATCCGCCTTACCAAGCGCGTCAGCCATCGCGTCGGCCGCAGGCTGCATCAACGGGCAATGGAACGGCGCAGACACCGGCAGCAGCACGCCGCGCTTGATGCTATGATCCTTCACCATCGCTACCGCGCGCTCAACGGCGCCGCGATGGCCGGAGATCACGACCTGGGTCGGATCATTGTCGTTGGCGACAGCGCACACCTCGCCCTCCGCCGCTGCATCGGCCAGAGCCTGCGCCTTATCGATATCTGCGCCGAGCAGTGCGGCCATGGCCCCCTCGCCCACCGGCACGGCGGCCTGCATCGCCCTGCCGCGCAGCTTCAACAGACGCGCCGTAGTCGACAGGTCGATCGCACCGGCGGCGCACAGCGCGGTATATTCGCCAAGCGAGTGGCCAGCGACAAAATCCGCCTTCTCGGAAAGCCGCAGCCCGCCTTCTTTCTCCATCACCTTCAGCGTGGCCAACGCATTGGCCATGATCGCAGGCTGGGCATTTTCGGTCAGGGTCAGATCGGCGTCCGGTCCCTCGACCATGATGCGGAACAGATTCTGCGACAGCGCGTCATCGACTTCCTGAAACAGCTCTTTTGCAGCCGGGCTGGCTTCGGCCAGCGCCTTGCCCATACCGACCGATTGGCTCCCCTGACCGGGAAACAGGAATGCCCTCATGGCGAAACCCTCTCGAAAAGCGCGATTTCCAGCGCATTACATGGTTGATACACTTTGAGACAGAAAAGCCGTTGAGCCTCCGCCCCAATTTCGGCAGGACCTAGACAGGCATTCAGCCGCGCGCAAGTTCCCCCTGCGCATGTTGATGCAAGTCCTGATCAAGACAGGAGCCTCGATCCACAGTGCGTTATCCCGCTACATTGATATTGGGAGCGGCCACCGTCCTTTCCGCCTGCGCGGCGGGGCCGGACTATCGCGCACCGCAAACGGCTTCGCTTGGGGTGCCTGCTACTTATTATGGCGACGCGAAGGGAGCCACGCCCGCGCCGAGCGATACCGATCTGGCGCAATGGTGGACCCGGCTGAACGATCCTACGCTCGATGGCCTCATACAGAAGGCCGTCGCCAATAATCTGGACATTGCACAGGCGCAGGCCAGACTCCGGCAAGCGCGCGAGGCGCTGGTGCAGGCCAATGCCGCCTTCTTCCCACAGATCAACGCCTCTGGCAGCGCGGGCAAGAATTACCGCAGCGGCACAAGCGGCTTCCAACTCGACAGCAATGGCAATGTGATCGGTTCTTCCGCCAACCGGTGGAGCAGCGCCTATTCGGCGGGCGCCGACGCAAGCTGGGAAGTCGATCTGTTCGGCAGCATCCGACGCTCCTCCGAAGCGGCGCGTGCCGACTATGCAGCCAGCGGCTTTGACCTCGCCAGTACGAGAACAGCCATTATTTCCGAGCTGGTGTCCAACTATGTGCAAGCGCGACTGGGCCAGGAGCAGTTGCGCATCGCAAAGGAAACCCTCGCCAATCAGCAGGATAATTATGACATCGCCCGCTGGCGGCTGCAGGCTGGCCTTGTCTCCTCGCTGGATCAGGAACAGGCCCGCGCGCAACTGGCGCAGACGACCGCCACTGTCCCTCAGATTGAAAACAGCGTGAGGGCAGCCCTAAATCGCATTGCCGTGCTGACCGGTGAAGCGCCCGGCGAAGCGACGCGCGCGCTGGAGCAGGCGAAGCCCATCCCCGCCGCGCAGAATGATATCGCCATAGGCATCCCTGCCGATACGTTGCGCCAGCGGCCGGACGTACGGGCCGCCGAACGCATTCTGGCCGCCGCCACCGCGCGGATCGGCGTGGCGCGGGCGGCGCTCTACCCCTCGCTCAGCATCAGCGGGAATATCGGCACCAGCGCCACGGCTTTCCGCGACCTGACCGATATCGTGACGGGCGGCGTATTCGGCCGGATCGCGCAAACGATCTTCGACGGCGGCCGCCTGCGCGCGCAGGTGCGTTCACAAAGGGCGGCCACCGACGCCGCCTTCGCCGCCTATAAGAGCACGGTGCTGACTTCGCTGGAAGATGTGGAAAATGGCATGGCGGCGCTCAGCGCTGCGCGGCAGCGCGCGGAGCAGTTCGCCATCGCCTATGAAGCGTCGAACAACAGCGCCATTCTGGCCCGCAGCCAATATCAGGCGGGGCTTACCGATTTCCAGACGCTGCTCACCGCAGAGCAGACGCTCCTTTCCGCGCGCAACAGCCTGGCTGGCGCACAATCAGATCAGGTTCTGGCCGTCTCGCAGCTTTACAGCGCGCTTGGCGGCGGATGGCAGACTATGGATGGACGGCCGCAATGACCGACGAGACGACGACCGGCAACAGCGACAATCTGGACGACTTCCTTGGCGTTCAGCCAGCAAAGCCCTGGCGCAAATGGGTCATCCGTGGCGCAATCGGTCTTGCCCTGTTGATCCTGATCCTGCTGCTTGGCCGCTGCTTCTCCGGCAGCGACGAGCCGAATTACTCAACACGCACCGTCCGCACGGGCGACCTGACCGTCACCGTATCCGCCACCGGAAACCTGAAGCCGGTCAATCAGGTCGATGTGGGATCGGAACAATCGGGCAAGATCACGCAGGTCTTTGTCGATGTGAACGACCGCGTGACCAAAGGACAGAAGCTGGCGGAACTGGACACAAGGCGCCTGGTGGACTCAATCGCCCAGAACCGGTCTCAGGTGGCGGCGGCCAGAGCCGGCGTCGCGCAGGCGCAGGCGCAGGCCGCCCTCGCCAAGGCGACGCTGGACCGGCAGGAATCGGTCTACAAGCTTTCCGGCGGCCGCGTGCCGGCCAAGACGGAACTGGACAGCGCCCGCGCGACCTATGAGCAGGCGATTGCATCGGTGCAATCCGCCCGCGCGCAGGTGGAGGTCGCCAACGCCCAGCTTTCCACCGCCCAGACCAACCTGTCGATCGCGCAAATCGTCTCGCCCGTGAATGGCGTGGTCCTGTCCCGCGACATAGAGCCGGGCCAGACCGTTGCCGCCTCCCTCAACGCGCCCGTACTGTTTACGCTCGCCGAGGACCTGACGCGCATGGAGGTGGAGGTCTCGGTCGATGAGGCCGATGTCGGGCAGGTGAAGGACGGCCAGTCGGCCACCTTCACAGTCGACGCCTTTCCGGGACAGAATTTCCCGGCGCATATCACGCGGGTCAATGTCGGCTCCAACAGCGCCTCGACGTCCTCATCATCATCCTCAACAGCAACCAGTACCAGCACAGGCACCGTCGTCGCCTATACCGCAGTGCTGGCCGTGGATAATCCTGACGAGATTCTGCGGCCGGGCATGACGGCGACTGCCTCCATCGTCACGAAACGGCTTCAAAATGCGCTGCTCGTCCCCAATGCGGCCCTGCGGTTCAACCCTTCGGCCGGTTCGGGCAAGGGCGGCGGCATCACCAGCCAGATCGTGCCCGGCCCCCGCCGTTTCGGCAATCGCGCAACCCGGTCAGTCACTTTCGGCGCCGGCAGCAGCCAGACGGTCTATGTCGTGGATGAGGATGGAAAGCCGAAGGCGATCCAGGTGGTCATTGGCGACAGCGACGGCGCCCGCACCGCGATTGTCAGCGGCGGCCTGAAAGAAGGCATGAAGGTCATCACCGGTCAACTCGCCGCGGGTCAGGAACAGCCGGAGGAACGCGATGACGGCGGATCCGGCAACGGTGGTCAGCGCAAAGGTGGCGATCGCCAGAACGACCGGCAACATGGACCGGCCCCTGCGGCGGCCAGCGACAGGCGCGATGCCCGCCAGCAAGAGCCGGCAGCGGCCAGCAATGCCCACTGATCCGATCATCAGCCTGCGCGGCGTGACCAAGGTCTATGGCAGCGGACCGACAGCGTTTCAGGCGTTGAAGGGCGTCGACCTCGACATTGCGCGGGGGGATTTTGTCGCGGTCATGGGGCCTTCGGGATCGGGCAAGTCGACGACGATGAACATATTAGGCTGCCTGGACGTACCCAGCGCCGGAAGCTTCCTGTTCAAGGGGCATCATGTCGAAACGCTCGACCGCGACCAGCGGGCGTTGCTGCGGCGCAAATATCTCGGCTTCGTATTTCAGGGGTTCAATCTCCTCTCCCGCACCACGGCATTGGAAAATGTCGAGCTGCCGCTGCTGTATCGGGGTGAGGACAGGAAAACCCGGCAGGAACAGGGTATGGCGGCGCTGGATAAAGTCGGCCTTAAGCCCTGGTGGGACCATACGCCTGCGGAATTGTCGGGCGGCCAGCAACAGCGCGTGGCGATCGCGCGCGCCATCGTCACCCAACCTGACGTGCTTCTGGCCGACGAACCCACAGGCAATCTTGATTCTGAACGCTCGGTCGAGATCATGGAGCTGTTGACCGACCTCAACAAGAATAGCGGCATCACCGTGCTGATGGTGACGCATGAGCCGGAGATGGCGGCATTTGCGCGCACCATCGTCACGTTCAAGGACGGGCTGGTCGAGGGCATCAGGAAGGGTGAGGGCAACTGATGCTGGGCACCACCATCACCCTCGCCTTCCGGGCGATCATGCGCCACAAGCTGCGTTCCTTCCTGACGACGCTGGGCATCATCATCGGCGTGGCCGCCGTGGTGACAATGGTCACGCTGGGCAATGGCGCGACGGCCGCCGTGCGCGAGCAGATTTCCTCGCTGGGCGCGAATATCCTCCAGCTCCGGCCGGGCCAGGGGTTCGGCCGGGGCGGCGGCGGCCCGCGCCCGCCCAACTTCAAGCCGCAGGATGTGACCGCCATAGAGAATCAGTTGACCGGCGTCCGCGCTGTCGCCCCGCAAGCGCAGACCAGCGCCACAGCGATCTACGAAGGCAGCAACTGGTCAACGACCGTCAACGGCACAACCGCCGCCTTTTTCGAGGCGCAGCAGTGGAAGCTCGATTCCGGCCGCCTGTTCATGCCGGAGGAGGAAGAAGCGGGCAAAGCTGTGTGCATCATCGGCAATACAGTACGGCAGAACCTGTTCCGGAATATCGACCCGGTGGGTAAGCAGTTCCGGATAAAGGGCGTTTCCTGCCAGGTTATCGGCGTGCTCACAACGCGCGGCCAGGGCGGCTTTCAGGATCAGGACGATACCGTCGTCATGCCGATCAAGTTCGTGCAGCGCCGTTTCACCGGCGACCGCGACATCAGCATGATCCTGGTGGCGGTCGACGACGCCTATGAGACATCGGCGGTGCAGGCCAGCCTGGAACAATTGATGCGGGAGCGCCGGAAGATAAAGGAAGGCGATCAGGATAATTTCAACGTGTTCGACACCAAGCAGATATCCGACACGCTGACGGGCACGACGACCATCCTGACGCAGATCGTGGCGGCGGTGGCGGCGATTTCCCTGCTGGTCGGCGGCATCGGAATCATGAACATCATGCTGGTGTCGGTAACGGAGCGCACGCGGGAGATAGGCATTCGCCTCGCCATTGGCGCAGTGGCCAGCGAGGTGCTGATGCAGTTTCTGGTCGAGGCGATCGTCCTGTCCTGCCTTGGCGGGTTGATTGGTCTGTTCCTCGCCCTTATCGCCTCGATCGCCATCGCGCCGCTGATGCAGGTGCCCTTCATCTTCGACGTCAGGGTCAATTTGATCGCCTTCCTGTTTTCGGCGGCGATCGGCGTCGTGTTCGGCTATTTCCCGGCGCGCCGGGCGGCGGCGCTCAACCCCATCGATGCGCTGCGCCACGAATGACGATGTAACATTGGCGTAGCGGAAAAGTCATGAGGACGTAGCCAAGCTGCATCATTGGGCCGGTTCATGAACCAGCCGATGACGATGCGCCGATGACCATCAGCCGCCGACAATTCGCCATGGGCGGCGCTAGTCTGGCCGCCTTTGCCGGCCTGTCCCGCTTCGCCAGCGTTGCGGCCGCAACCAGCTATCATAATCAGGTGCCGGGCTACGGACCGCTGCGTGACGACCCGGCCGGGCTGATCGACCTGCCCCACGGCTTTTCCTATCGCGTCATTTCCAGCGCCGGGGATATTATGGACGACGGGCTGACGGTGCCCTGCTGCCATGACGGGATGGGCTGCTTTCCCCTTGATGCCGACCGGGTCGTGCTGGTGCGCAATCATGAGTTATTGCCCGACCAGCGCGCACGCGGGGCAAAGGGCGTGATTTCCCTCGCTTATGACCGGTATGCGGACGGCGGCGCCCTGCCCGGTGGGACAAGCAACATCGTCTATAATCTGCGCAGCGGGCGGGTCGAGCGGCAGCATCTGAGCCTCGCGGGCACCATTCGCAACTGCTCTGGCGGCGTCATGCCCTGGGGTAGCTGGCTGTCCTGCGAGGAGATACTGACCCGCGCAGGCGAGGATGGGATCGCCAGGGACCATGGGTTGGCGTTCGAGGTGCCCGCAAACGCGAGGGGCCTGGTCGAACCAGCGCCAATCCACGCGCTCGGCCGCTTCAACCATGAAGGCGCAGTCATCGATCCGCGCACCGGCATTCTCTATCTGACGGAGGACGAAAAGGATTCGCTCTTCTACCGCTTCCTGCCCGACCGGCCGGGCGCGCTGCATCAGGGCGGGCGGCTGCAGGCGCTGGGCTTTATCGAACAGTCCGAGGGCGGCGACAGCCGGAACTGGAAGCGGCGCGACATGGCGGTCGGCGATATGCGCCTTGCCCGCTGGATTGACCTGAACGGTGTCGATAATCCCCATAACGACCTCAAGAACCGCGGCCACGCCGATGGCGCGGCGATCTTTGCACGCGGCGAAGGCATATATTTCGGCGACGGGCAGGTGCATTTCATGTGCACCTCCGGCGGCGCAGCCGGATTGGGCCAGATATTCCGCTACATACCCTCCCCATTCGAAGGGCGGACGCGCGAGAAGGACGAACCCGGCCGCCTCAGCCTGTTCGTCGAGTCCGACGACCGGCAGGTGCTGAACTATGGCGACAATATCACCGTCGCGCCCTGGGGCCATCTGATCGTCTGCGAGGACAACAAGACGCCGTTTGCGGACAATATGTTGCGAGGCGTGACGCAGGGCGGCAGGGTTTATACGCTCGGCAGGATAAGGGGCGGCACGGAGCCGACCGGCGCATGTTTCTCCCCGGACGGGCGGATACTGTTCCTCAACATCTACGCACCTGGCAAAACGCTGGCGGTATCTGGCCCTTGGGAGAGGGTCATGCAGGCGGGCTCGCCCGATTTCGCGGCCTGAACACGGTTACACTTTTCGACAATTCCCCAGCCTCTTTGGCACAGTCCCGCGACAGTTGCCGCCTATCTCCATGATCAGACGCCGACCGAAAGGCGCCTTTGAACAAGGAGCAAAGCCATGAAGTCCTTTCTGATCAAGCTGGCCACTGCCGCCATGATCACCGCCACCGTGCTGAGTCCGCTGGCCGAAGCGCAAGCGGCCCAACCCCGCCGCGTTGTGCATGAGACAGTCCGCGAAGGGCCGCGCGGCAATGTCAGCGTTCACCGCACGACCGTCGTCCGCAAGGATTACCGCAGCGACTATCGTAGCTGGCGCAAGGGCGAGCGGTTCGATCGCCGCTACGCCAGCCGCTATACGGTGATCAACAATCCCCGCGCCTATCGCCTCTATAATGCGCCGCGCGGCTATCATTGGGTGCGGTCGGGGAATGACGCGGTGCTGGTGGCGATCACCAGCGGCATCATCGGCGCGGTTATCGGAAACGTCCTGCGCTGATTGGTCTGCCGGCAATGCCATGCGCCTCCGGGATTATCCCCGGAGGCGCTTGCATTTGGAGGCAAGATCAGCCATAGGCGCGCCTTCGCAAACGGCGGGGAGACTTTGCCGGGCGCGAAAATATGAGACGATAGCCGGAGGGGCGTTCGCATCGGGCGGCGTCAGCGATCGGCCAAGATGAAGGAAAGCAGCATGGCTCTGTACGAGCACGTGTTCCTTGCGCGCCAGGATCTGGCACAGGCGCAGGTGGACGCGCTGGCGGAAACCGCCACCAAGATCATCGAAGACAATAACGGCAAGGTCACCAAGACCGAGACCTGGGGCCTGCGCAGCCTGGCGTACAAGATCGCCAAGAACCGCAAAGCGCACTATGTGATGCTCAACATCGACGCGCCCGCAGGCGTGGTCGCCGAGCTGGAGCGCCAGACCCAGATCAACGAAGACATCATCCGCTATATGACCGTAAAGGTCGACGAGCTGGAAACCGGCCCGTCCGCGATGATGCGCAAGCAGGAACGCAGCGAGCGTGGCGACCGCGGAGATCGTGGCGACCGCGGCCCGCGCGGCCCGCGCGAAGATCGTGGGGATCGCCCCCGCCGCGACCGTGATGAAATCGGCGAATAAGGAGTAGAGAGACAATGGCACGCCCCTTTTTCCGCCGCCGCAAGAGCTGCCCCTTCGCCGCGAAGGATGCGCCCAAGATCGACTATAAGGACGTTCGTCTGCTCCAGGGCTTCGTGTCCGAGCGTGGCAAGATCGTTCCCAGCCGCATCACCGCCGTCAGCACCAAGAAGCAGCGCGAACTCGCCCAGGCGATCAAGCGCGCCCGGCATCTCGGCCTGCTGCCCTACATCGTGAAGTGAGGGAGTAGACCCCATGGAAATCATTCTGCTCGAAAGGATCGAGAAGCTCGGCGCCATTGGCGACATCGTGACCGTCAAGGACGGTTACGCCCGCAACTTCCTGCTCCCCAACAAGAAGGCCCTCCGGTCAAACAACGCCAACAAGAAGGTGTTTGAGGCCAACCGGGCGAAGATCGAAGCCGACAATGCTGCCCGCCGTTCCGACGCCGAAGCAGCAGCCAAGGGCGTCGATGGCAAGCAGGTCGTACTGATCCGCCAGTCGTCCAATGCCGGCGCGCTTTACGGTTCCGTTTCGGTCCGCGACATCATCGAAGCGCTTGACGCCGAAGGCATCAAGATCGTGACCAAGGCGATGATCGTCCTAGAGCGCCCGATCAAGACGCTTGGCCTGTTCGACGTCAAGGTCGCGCTGCACCCGGAAGTCGCCGTCACCATCCAGGTGAACGTCGCGCGGTCGCCGGAAGAAGCCGAGTTGCAGAAGGACGGCGTGGACGTGATGGCCAGCCTGTTCGAAAAGGACGAGTCGGGCTTCACCGAGGATTATGATCCCAACGCCGAGCCGGGCGAGATCGCCTCTGCGCGCACCGACGAGGAAGAAGGTTCGGAAGAGGAAGCCTGAGCGCTTCATCGACCGTGAAAGAATTAGGGCCGTCCGGGAGACCGGGCGGCCTTTTTCTTTGCCATATCCCTCTATCGCCGCTTCGTGCCGAACCAGATGACGTGACGCGGACCTTTGCCGTTGCTGCGCGCGCGGACGCCGACTTCCTCGACGGCCAGACCCGCATTTGCGAGACGCCGCGCAAAGGCGTTGTCCGGCGCGGCCGACCAGATCGCCAGCACGCCGCCCGGCTTTAGCGCCGCTATGGCAGCCGAAAGCCCCTGCGCCGAATAAAGCCGGTCATTGCCCTGCCGCGTCAGGCCATCCGGGCCATTGTCGACATCCAGCAGAATCGCATCATATGCTCCGCGCCCTGCAGCGATGACCTCCGCCACATCATCCTGAACGATGCGGACGCGGGGATCATCGAGGCAGCCTGCGGCCAGTTCCGCCATCGGTCCCCGCGCCCATTGGAGGATTTCGGGGACCAGTTCCGCTACCGTGACTTGCGCTCCGCCGTCCAATCTGGCGAGCGCGGCGCGCAGGGTGAAGCCCATGCCATATCCGCCGATCAGCCAATGGGTCGCCTTGCGCCCCGCCAGCCGGTCAAAGGTCATGTCGGCCAGCGCCTCCTCCGACCCGCTCATCCGGCTGCTCATCAGCTCGTTGCGGTCGAGCACGATCATGAAGTCCCTGCCCCGCCGGTAGAGTCTCAATTCCTCTCCGCCGGGGACCTGGGCCGATCCAATCAGTTCACGGAGTTGCATGACGGCAGGACTTTCATTGAAGGAATGGGACGCAAGGCTGCTAGCGCCTCGAAGGACATCGCCAAAGCAATTTAGGCGCGTCGATCCCGGCACCGGGCGATGAAGGGTTTACGGTCGCGGCGGGCGTCTCCATAGCGGCGGGCATGCGATATTTCCTTGATACAGAGTTTAACGGTTTTGGCGGCGAACTGATCAGCCTGGCTCTCGTGCCCGAATATGGCGACCAGGAATTCTACACCTCGCTTCCCCTGCCCGACAAAATCCATAGCTGGGTCGAGCGGAACGTCATCCCCTATCTGCGGTTCGTGCCTCCGGGCGTCGATCATCAGTTGAGCAGGGTGGAAGCAGCGCAATATATCGAGACCTATCTGGCCAATGATCCCGACCCGGTGATCGTCGCGGACTGGCCCGATGATCTGGGCTATTTCTGCCATCTTCTGGTCATGAGTCCCGCGAATATGATCACGATCAACGGCCTGCGGCTGGAGTTGATCAATGCGGCCGGGTTCAGCGCATCTGTGAACAGCAAGACGCCGCATAACGCCCTGCATGATGCGCGGGCGCTCAAGGATTTCTGCATGAGCTGACCCCCAATCCGTGGAAAGCCGGGATCATGAACGCCACTCCGAACCGGCATATAAGCATGCAATCATTCAACAGGCCAGTGGACACCCAAGACGCCCCCGGCGCAGAATGATCCTCCTAAGTTGCGGAAGTTGCGGGTTGCCATCGTATCCGGGCCGACTGCCGCAAAAGCCCCTGCCCGGCCGCCCCTCTCTCGCGTCCACATTGTAAAAAATCATGCTCTTAATGGCAGTTTCAAGAGAGTTTATGGCAGCTATTTTCACCATATGCGCCCCGATATCGCTTTAACCGAAGCATCGTAACATGTGCGGGCCATCGTAGGACATGCATAGCTTTCCGTGCATTTAGCGTCGTGCAAAATCCGGTCAAAAATCCGACAATGCATGCAATCCTGACAATCTCCCTGGACTTGCTGGATCATATTGTTTAGTCATGACTAAACAAAATTGCCGTTCGTGGTTGAGAGAGGATCAGGATGTTGAACCAAGTCGCCGTCAGCACCGCAATTCCCGATCATGTCCCGGACGGGCTGGTGATCGATTTCGACATGGCGCGATGCGACCGGCCGGATGGCGACATTCACCGTTACTGGAAGGAAAACGCGCAGGACGACCGCCCTGCGATCTTCTGGACGCCGCGGCATGGCGGCCATTGGGTCGTCACCCGCCTGGAGGACCTGATCGCCATCCAGGCGGACAGCGCGCATTTTTCCAATGCGGAGTTCGTCATCCCGCGCGGCGTTGTTCCGCGCCTGATCCCGCTGCAGCTCGATCCGCCCGAACATACGCCATACCGCCGCCTGATGATGCCGTTCTTCATACCCCGCGCGCTGGCCGAGATCGAGGCGAAGGCGCGGGCGGTGGCGATCGACCTTATCGAAGGGGTGAAGCCGCAGGGCGGCTGCGAGTTTGTGAAGGATTTCGCAGGAACCATGCCGATCATCGCATTCCTGACGATGATGCGGTTGCCGGAAGATGATCTGGAAATGCTGCGCAGTCACGCCGTACTGGCGTCAAAACCCCATTATCCGGGCAGCGCGGAAGCGTGGGAGGCGCTGTCCAGCTATATCCGCCACTGGATCGCCGAGCGACGGGTCCGGCCGGGCGACGACCCACTGAGCGCGACGATCCACGGCCGGGTTGGGGATGCCCCCCTTTCGGATGAGGATGTGTTCAGCATGTGCCTGCTGCTGCTGACCGGCGGCCTTGATACCGTGGCGTCGATGATGGCATTCATCGCGCATTTCCTCGCCACCCATCCCGACCACCGCCGCCAGTTGCGCGATCAGCCGGACTTGATCCCCAACGCCGTCCAGGAACTGGCAAGGCGTTTCGGGATCAGCAATATCGCCCGGATCGTGAAACAGGATGTCGCCTATGGCGGCGTCACATTCCACAAGGATGACATGGTGTTGCTGCCCATGGCGCTTGGCGGGTTGGACGACCATGCGACGGAACGTCCGCTCGATGTCGATTTCGCCCGCGCCTCGCCGCGCCATACCGCCTGGGGTACGGGCATTCATGCCTGTCCGGGCCGTGTGCTGTCTCAGCGAGAGATTGCGATATTCCTGCAGGAATGGCTGACCCGCATTCCCGAATTCACGCTCGATCCAGACGATCCGCCCGTCTTTACGACCAGCCTCATCAACTCCTGCGAGTCCCTGCCCCTGCGCTGGGCGGTGTGATGGGATCGCCGGCCGCCATCTCGTCGCGAAATGCCCGGAGATGCTTCACCCATTTTTCGTAGAAAATCTCGATCGCCTGCATTTTCCCCAGGATTTCGGGCGACAGGTCCTGGCCCTCGGTCCTCATTTCGGCGCTGGCGGCCCGGATCATATCCAAAGCCGTCTCGGTTCTCTGAAGATGATATTCCGCCGTTCGAGCGCCCGCATTCGGCGCGGCGCGGAAATAATGGCCGCGAGCGCCCTCCACCTCGACCCGTTCGATCGTGCCCAGTTCCTCCAACAGCCGCGTATTCGTGCTGATTGAGCCGCGGCTTACGCCCAGTTCCCGCTCCAGCGCGCCGAAGCTGACAGGACCGTTACTGACATAAAGGAGGGCCGCGATGCGTCCGGCGATGGTGGGAAGATAGTCACGGGCCGCAACGTCCCCGAAGGTCTGGATATAGCGGTCGCGCGCCTGACCCGATGTTTCGTCCGCATTCATCCATCTTTATTGTCGCCATGGCTCCGCACACGCAACCGCCATATGCGTTACGTCCCTTTCCGGAGGGGATCGGCCCGTGTGAGCGGGAGCCTTGGGAGATATGGCCTAGACCAGCGCCTTGACCGGCAGATGCTCCATGCCGGGCGCTTCATCCGGCACGGCGACCTCTATCCAGCCGTCCTCCGTCTCCCGCCAGGGGAAGATTTTCAACGGCTTGTAATTGACGCCGCCAAGGCATTCGCCGCTGTCCAGTTTGAACCGCGCGCCGTGCAGCGGGCACATGACCGATCCCCGGCGGACGCGGCCAGCCGGCGCCAGTTCGGCGGCGGCATGGGTGCAGCGATTGATGATCGCGTGGATCGTCCCTTCCTCGCGGCACAGAAATACCGGCCAGCGATTGACGATGAAGGGCAGCATCGCCTTCTCCTCGACAGCCGAAGCTTCGATAACCCTGTGATATGTCTCGCTCATAGCCTGCTACGCAATCCGCCTACTATTCTTGCCATCGCTGTGGCCGCCAGCGCCGCTGTCCACAATTGATGCTTCTCATAGCTGTCTTGGCGCGCCGGACCAACCATGGTGGAATCAAGACAACCCATGACGACCACAAGAGGATGAACCTTTGGGCATAAACCGTTTCTGGCAGCTTACTGCCTATCCGCAGGGGACCGATTTCGCTTCCGGCATCACTTTGCAGGAGGAGGCGATGCCGGAAATCGGCGAGAACCAGCTTCTCGTCGAGAATCTGTGGCTTTCCCTCGATGCGGGTACGCGGATGTGGCTGACCCCGCGCACGGACAGTTACATGGACCCCACGCCGCTGGGCAGCAAGATCATCGGCTTCGTCCTCAGCCGGGTCGTTCAGTCGCGCCATGCGGGGTTCAAGGAAGGCGACATCGTGCGCGCCTATGGCCAATGGGCGGACTATTCCGTGCTCTATCCCGACATGGGCGACATTTGGGTGGTCGAGGACATAGCCGACATGCGGCAGCATTTCGCCGTGCTCGGCCCGAACGGATGGACCGCCTATGTCGGCCTGACCGAATATGGGAAGGTGCGGCCGGGCGAAACCGTGCTGGTATCCGCCGCCGCCGGCGCGACCGGCCTGCTGGCGGCGCAGTTCGCCAAGGCGATGGGATGCCGGGTCATCGGCATTGCGGGCGGGCCGGACAAAGGCGCGCTGCTGACCGGTACATGGGGGCTGGACGCGGCGATTGATTATAAGGCGCAGGATGTGGGGCGCGCGCTGGCGGAGATCGCGCCGGGCGGGATCGACTGCTATTTCGATTGCGTGGGCGGGCCGATCCTGGACGCTGTGCTGCCGAACATGGCGATGAACGGGCGGGTGGCGGTCTGCGGCCTCATTTCCACCTATGACAAGGCGGAGCGCGAAGGACCGCGCAATTTCGACCTGATCCTGATGAAGCGGTTGACCATTGCTGGCTTCTTCTCACCCGATTTCTATTTCCGGGGCGGAGAGATCAACCGGCTGACCCGGCCCTGGCTGGAGGCTGGAAAGGTCGGCATGGCGTTCGACACGACCCAGGGGCTGGAAAATACGCTGACCGCCTATGGCAAGCTGTTTTCCGGCGGCAATGTCGGCAAGGTGATGGTGAAGCTGGCGGATTGAGCGGCGATGGCCGGACCGGGCGTTATGCCCGGCCGGTCAGCGCGAGATAGCGGCGCTGTTCCCAATCGCTGTCGCCGAACAGGGATGTCAGCATCAGCACACGCTTGAACGCCTGCCCGACCATCAATTCCTCGGTCGTGCCGATGCCGCCATGCAGTTGCACCGCATCCTCGCCCAGCGACAGGGCGTTGGCGCTGATGTAGGATTTGGCCCCAGCTATGGCCGCTTCGCGGGCGGGATCGGATGCATCGAGCGCGGCGGCGCGGTAAAGCTGCGACCGGGCAAGCTCCAGCCGGGCGTAATTGTCGGCCATGCGGTGCTGGATCGCCTGGAAATGGCCGATCGGTTGCCCGAATTGCTGGCGCGTCTTCACATAGTCCAGGGTGGCGTCGAACATCATCCCCATCAGGCCGACAAGTTCGGCGCAAACGGCCAAGCGTCCGTCGCCCAGAGTCGCCGCAATAGCCGCCATGTCCCCGGCCATCGGCTCGGCCCTCACATGTACGAAGCTGATGTCGCTGGCGACGGACCCATCGGAAAGGCGATAGTCCCGGCGGCGCAGACCCTCCGCATCGCCGCGCACCATATAGAGTCCTACGTCACCCGATGCATCGACTGCGGAGACCAGCAATATCTGGGCGAAAGCGCCGCCCAGAACGGCATGCTTCGCGCCGTCCAGGATCATCCCGCCGCCGCCATTCGTCATGGCGCGCACGGTCACCCGGTCCTGATTGAAACGCGCGCTGTGCTCGCCATGCGCGAATGCCGCCGAAATCTCGCCAGAGATCAGGCGCGGGAGCCATTCGGCTTTCTGTTCCTCTGTGCCCGCCCGTTCCAGCAGTCCGCCGCCAAGGATGACGACCGGCAACAGCGGCTCGACCGCGACCGCCCGGCCCATCGCCTCCATGATGGTGATCAGTTCGACGCCGCCGCCGCCAAATCCGCCCAGCTCCTCGCCAAAGGGAAAGGCGAGAACGCCCATGTCGGCGAGGGTGGCCCATCCTGCCGGATCGAAGCCCGAAGGTTCGCGGACATAGGCCAGGCGGCGGACCGGATCATAACGATCGCCGGCGAACTTCTCGATCAGATCGCGCAGCAGCCCCTGCTCTTCGCTGAGATCGAAATTCAACTTCCTGTTCCCCTCACAGCATTGCGGCGGTCGCCAATGGGCGCTGCCGCATCGTTCCTGTGAAGGGATAAGCATGCTCGCGGACATCGGCGTCCTGCTTTTTCCGATAGTTTGCGCATCGGTCAGCCGAAAAACCTAGCACTAGTCCGAGGTTTTGGATGACTTGATACGTTAACCGGTCAGGCGTATCTTAATCCACATGGAGAGTTCAGGCGATACACTCACCGCCTGCATGGACGGAAGTGCGACACAGGCCACAGCCGGCGCCGATATCCCTTCTAGCAGGCATGTCCCCACCGCTATTGCGACGCCGGCCGATATACGGCCCGCCGCGGAGGCCCTGCGCGACATAGCGCGCGACATAGGGAACTTCCAGGTCGCGGCCTGCGCCAATATCGCATCCAAGATGCCGATGTGCGACGCGGACGGCAATGTGCTGGCGCATAGCATATTCGGATGGCCGACATCCAAGGAGCAATGGTGGAAGAAGCCACTCCTGGCGCTAAGCTCTCCCCTGCCCTTCGCATGCCGCTATGAAAGCGATCCCTTCTGGGTGAATGCCGCAGGCATCTACACCCGCGCGCCCAATCCGCTGCTCGACCAGATCGACCTGTCGCATTTCGACGAGCTGGTGAATGCGCAGTCGGTTATTGTAGTACCGATCCACCTGCCCTTCGGCCAGATTGGCGTGGTCAGCTTTTCCCCGCTCGACAATGGCCGTAAGGACCTGTCCCGCGAGTTCGAGCTTTATGCCGACCAGTTGGAATATCACAGCCGGCGTTTCATCGGCGGATATTCGCGGGTGACGAGCCATCGTCCCTGGATTCCCAAAAATTGCCGCCTTTCCAAGCGCGAGGTCGAATGCCTGCGCTGGGCGGCGGTCGGCAAGACCGATGTCGAGATCGCGATGATCCTTGGCCGGAGCTGCGCCACGGTGCGGTTCCACATCCACAACGCCGCTACCAAGCTGGAGGCGGTGAACCGCAGCCAGACCGTGTTCAAGGCGACGCAGCTTGGCTATCTGGGCAGCGTGGCGGCGGTCATGACCGGCGGCCATGGCGAACATCATGACGGGGCCATGATCGAGTGATCCGTTTCGTCAGACTAGAAAGATAAGGATCGCGCATGGGGCAACCCGTGCGCGTTCTTTTTTGGCGGGCTTCCATGCCGCGCCTTGCAATCCCGCCCTCCCCAGGGCCAGCCGGTTCCTGAACCTGCGAGTATCGATAACCTATGCTTTCTTACAGAAGCATTTGCCGCTGCGCATTTTCATAACTGCAAGGGACAGAGAAACGCAGGAGCAGGTTCCATTTCCGACATGATCGCCATAGCCGAAGGTCTTTTCACCGAGGGCGCGCAGCCGCGCCTGATCGGCGGCCGTCACGGCGAGACCGGGCGGCTCGTCTTTCCCTGCCCCGCCGGCGACCCGCGCTATACGCCGGAGCCGCTGCCGCCCAGGGGAACCGTCTGGTCCTGGACGATCCAGCGGTTCCGGCCGAAATCACCGCCCTATACCGGGCCGGAAGCGTTTCAGCCCTTCGCCATCGCCTATGTCGAACTGCCCGGAGCGGTGATCGTCGAGGGGCCGATGGTCAATATCGCATTCGACGCCATCGAGATCGGCATGGAGGTGGAAACGGTCATCGTCCCCCACGCCACCGATGCGCAGGGCCGCACCGTGACAAGCTATGCCTTCACTCCGGTAACAGGAAGCTCCGGTCATGACTGATGTCTATATCGTCGGGGTAGGCATCCATCCGTTCGGACGGACGGACGGGCTTTCCGGCCTGCAGCAAGGGGCCTATGCCGTGCGCCAGGCGCTGTCGGACGCCGGGCTTGACTGGAACGACATGCAGTTCGGCTTTGGCGGGTCGGACGCTTCGGGCAATGCGGACGCCATCGTCAATGAGCTGGGCCTGACGGGGCTTCCCATCATTAACGTCAAGAATGGCTGCGCCACTGGCGGATCGGCGATGATCGGCACATGGCAGGGCATTGCGTCGGGACAATATGATGTTGGCGTCGCCCTAGGCTTCGACAAGCATCCGCGCGGCGCGTTCAACGCCATGCCCGCCGAATACAGCCTGCCCGACTGGTATGGCGAGGTCGGCATGATGGTGACGACGCAGTTTTTCGCGATGAAGCTGCAGCGCTACATGGCTGCGCACGGCATCAGCAGCACGACGTTGGGCCGGGTCGCCGAAAAGGCGTTCCAGAACGCCGTCCATGCCGATCATGCCTGGCGGCGGGCGCCGGTCGACATCGACACGATCCTGAACAGCCAGATGATCAACGATCCGCTGACCAAATATATGTTCTGCTCCCCCGGAGAAGGCGGCGTCGCCCTGATACTGGCTAATGAGAAGAAGGCGCGCGAACTGGGCCGGACGGCGGTGCGCATAAAGGCGGCCGCAGTTCGCACCCGGCCGCCGGGATCTTTCGAGGTATTCGCCCCCTGCATCGACATCGCGCGCGGTGGCGCACCGACATTGCTTGCGTCCAAGGCGGCATTCGAGATGGCCGGGCTTGGCCCCAGCGATATCGACGTTGCGCAATTGCAGGATACCGAATCCGGCGCCGAGATCATGCATATGGCCGAGAACGGTTTCTGCGCCGATGGCGAGCAGGAAAAATGGCTGGCCGAGGGCTGGACGCGGATCGGCGGCAAGCTGCCGGTCAATACCGATGGCGGCTGCCTCGCCTGCGGTGAGCCGATCGGCGCATCCGGACTGCGCCAGGTCTATGAGAATGTCATCCAGCTTCGCGGGCTTGGCGGCGGACGGCAGGTCCCCGGCGATCCCAAGACCGCCTACTCCCATGTCTATGGCGCGCCCGGCATTTCCGGCGTCACTATCCTCCAACGCTAAAGCACCGCTCATGCATCTGCATTTTTCTCCCGAAGACGAAGCTTTCCGCCAGGAAGTGCGCGCTTTTCTGGACGCCAATCTTCCCGAACATCTGCGCGCGGGCATGCGAGCGACGCCATCGGTATTCGTCGAACCGGATATCGGCCGCGAATGGCAGGCGATCCTGCATGCGAAGGGCTGGCTGGCCTATAACTGGCCGGTCGATTGCGGCGGCACCGGCTGGACCACGGTGCAGCGCTATATCTTCGAGAAGGAATGCGCGCTGGCCGATGCGCCGAGCCTGCCCGTGCTGAGCCTCAAGCTGCTTGGCCCGGTCATCTGCAAGTTCGGCACGCCCGAACAGAAGGCGACGATCCTGCCCCGCATATTGGATGGTACGGATTACTGGTGCCAGGGCTTTTCCGAACCCGGCTCCGGCTCCGACCTCGCCAGCCTGAAAAGCCGGGCGGAACGCAAGGACGATCATTGGCTGATCAATGGCCGCAAGCTGTGGACGACGCATGCGCATCATGCGACGCACATCTTCTGCCTGCTGCGCACCGACCCCAAGGTGAAGCCGCAGAAAGGCATCAGCTTCATTCTTGTCGACATGAACCAGCCAGGTGTCGAAGTCCGTCCGATCATCGGTCTGGCCGGCGACCATGAAGTGAACGAGGTCTATCTGGACGATGTGACCGCGCCCCTGGACAATCTGGTCGGCGAGGAAGGCGGCGGGTGGACCATCGCGAAATTCCTGCTGGAAAATGAGCGCGGCGGGGCATGCCATGCGCCCAAATTGCTGTCCGATCTGAATAAGATCCGCGCGGCGGCGAAGGATGAGCCGGATGGCCTGGGTGGATCGATGGCCGGGGATCAGGCGTTCATGGCGGCGCTGGCCAAGGTCGAACTGGAGGCGCAGGCGCTGGAGATGACGGAGCTGCGCATCCTCGCAGAAATGGCCAAGGGCCTGCCGCCGGGGCCGCAAACTTCGCTCTGCAAGATGGTCGCATCCATACTGCGTCAGGAGGTCGATCATCTGGCCGTGCGGCTTTACGGCTATGCCGGTCTGGCGCTGGAGGAACAGCGGCCGCTCTATGGCAATGGCGCGCCCGAACCGCTGCACAACAAGGCGGCGCAGGTCGCAGCCCCCCGTTACCTGAACAGTCGGGCATGGACCATCTTCGGCGGGACGAACGAGGTCCAGAAGACTATCATTGCGAAAACGGTGCTGGGCCTCTGACCCCCGCGCGAGACGAATTTTGAACGGAGACGGACGACATGCAGCATAGCCGCGAAGCGCTGATACAGGCCTATCGCCAGATGAAAACGATCCGGGCATTCGAGGAGCGTCTGCATGACGACATCGCCCTTGGCGAGATCGCGGGATTCACGCACCTCTATGCTGGCCAGGAAGCCTGCGCCGTGGGCGTTTGCGAGCATCTCGGCCCCGCCGACTACATCATTTCCACCCATCGCGGCCATGGCCACTGCATTGCCAAGGGATGCGACGTGGTGGGTATGATGAAGGAGATTTACGGCTCCAGCGATGGCCTGTGCAAGGGCAAGGGCGGCTCCATGCACATTGCCGACATTAACAAGGGCATGCTGGGCGCGAACGGGATCGTCGGCGCGGGCGCGCCGATCGCTGTGGGCGCGGGCATCACCGCCAAGAGCACCGGCAATGTCTCCATCGCCTTTTCCGGCGACGGCGCGTGCAACCAGGGCACGACGTTCGAGGCCATGAACATGGCGGTCGTCCTGAAGCTGCCGGTCATCTTCGTGTTCGAAAACAACCATTATTCCGAACATACCGGTGAGTCCTACGCCGTCGGCGCGGAAAGCATGACGGTGCGTTCGGCCGCCTTCGGCATGAAGGCGATCAAGGCCAACGGCATCGACTTCTTCTCCGTCTATGACGCGATGCGGGAGCTGATTGATTACTGCAAGGCGGGCAACGGCCCGGCGTCGATCGAACTGGATACGGAGCGTTTCTACGGCCATTTCGAAGGCGATCCGCAGCGCTATCGCGGCAAGGGCGAACTGGACCGGCTGCGCGAGGAGCGCGACTGCCTGAAAGTGTTCCGGACCAAAGTCACCGAGGCAAAGCTTCTTGAAGGCAAGGATATCGACGCCATCGACACGGAGGTCGAGGCATTGATCGAACGCGCCGTGGCGGAATCCAAGGCCGCGCCCCGCCCCACAGCCGCACACGTCCTTGAAGACGTCTACATCAGCTACTGATCGCAGGGATCGATAAAATCATGGCAAAGAAAATGATCCGCGACGTCATTCGCGACACGATCGACGAGGAAATGGCGCGCGACGACAGCGTCATCATGCTGGGCGAAGATATTGTCGGGGGCATGGGTTCAGCCGGTGGGCCGGAGGCTATCGGCGGCATCTGGGGCACGTCCGGCGGCCTGTGGGCCAAATATGGATCGGACCGGGTGATCGACACGCCGATTTCCGAAAGCGCGATCATCGGCGCGGCCGCAGGCGCGTCGCTGACGGGCAAGCGGGCGATTGCCGAAATCATGTTCGCCGACTTCATCGGCGTGTGCATGGACCAGATCTGGAACCAGGTGGCCAAGTTTCGCTATATGTTCGGTGGCAAGTCCAAATGCCCCATCGTGATCCGCATGCCCTATGGCGCGGGATATAACGCAGCCCCCCAGCACAGCCAGTCGATCCATGCGATGGTCACGGCGATGCCGGGCCTGAAGGTGGTGATGCCCACCACCGCGGCCGACACCAAGGGCCTGCTGACCCAGGCGATCCGGGACGACGACCCCGTCATCTTTCTGGAGCACAAGGCATTATATGGCCTGAAGGGCGAAGTGCCGGACGGCGAATATCTGATCCCGTTCGGCCATGCGCGTCAGGTCACGCAGGGCGATGATGTCACCATCCTGGCCACCGGCATGATGGTCGGCTTTGCCGAGAAGGCGGCGGCGCAACTGGCGCAGGACGGCATCGGCTGTGATCTGCTCGACCTGCGCACGACCAGCCCGCTGGACGAGGAAGCGATCATGGACAGCGTGGAGCGCACCGGCCGCCTGCTGATCGTGGACGAAGCGCCGCCCCGCTGCAGCTTTGCCACCGACCTGTCGGCGCTGGTCGCCAACAAGGCGTTTGCATCCTTGAAAGCGCCGATCGAGATGGTCACGGGGCCGCACAGCCCGGTGCCGTTCGCCCGCGAACTTGAATCCGCCTATGTCCCCTCCCCCGACAAGATCGTGGCGGCTGCGGTCAAGGCCATGTCCTACAGGCGGGGTTAAGCGAAATGGCTAATCTGCGCGCATTCGCCATGCCCAAATGGGGCATAGAGATGACCGAGGGCGTCGTCGCCGAATGGATGGTCAAGGAAGGCGTCCCCTTCAAGAAGGGCGATATCATCGCCCTGATCGAGACCGACAAGATCACCAATGAGGTCGAGGCGGAAGCCGACGGTATGTTCCCGAAGCTGGTCGCAGAGACCGGCGGCACCTATCAGGTCGGCGAGCTGATCGCCGTGCTGGCGGGCGCGGACGAGACGCCCTCGGCTGACGAGGTTTCGGCCTTTGTCAGTGGGTTCAAGCCCGCCGATACGGCTGTTGCGTCCAAGGCAGGGGGATCGACGCCTCCGCCCCCGGCCGCGCCAAAGGCCGAACCTGCGCCCGAGCCGGTGAAGAAAGTCAGCATTGCCGCCGACGCGAACATCAGCCCGGCCGCGCGTGCGTTGGCCGAGGAAAAGGGCGTCGATATTTCCGGCATCACGGGGTCCGGCGAAGGCGGGCGCATCACGTTCCAGGACGTGTTACAGGCCAGCCTGCCGCCGGTGAGCATTGGCGGATCGCCCGTCGACATTGCACCGGTTGGCGAGACATTGGGCGAAGTGTTCGCCAGTCCGCTCGCCAAGCGGCTGGCGGTGCAGCATGGCGTTGCCCTTTCCTCGCTGACGGGAACGGGGCCGAAGGGGCGCATCTGCAAGGCGGACGTGCTGGCCAAGGTCAAGCCGGAGCCGGTTGCGCAGGCGGCAACGCCTGCTCCTGCATCCGCCGCTGCGCCAATGGCTTTCGCCCGGCCCGCTCCCGGTACGGCCGAGATCGTCAAGATGTCGTCGATGCGCAAGGCCATTGCGCGCGCGCTAAGTCACAGCAAGTCGACCATCCCGCATTTCTACCTGCGGTCGAAGGTACGGATCGACGCAATCCTTGGCCTGCGGGCGCAGGCGAAGGCGGCAACCGGCGAAGCGCCCAGCATCAACGATTATATCGTGCGGGCCTGCGGCCTGGCGCTGGCAAGGCATCCCGACGTCAATGTGCAGGTGCATGGCAATGAGATACATCGCTTCGGCAGCGCCGACATCTCGGTGGCGGTCGCGACCGACAAGGGGCTGATCACGCCGATTGTGAAGGGCGCGGATACGCTGTCAGTCGCCGCCATATCCCGCGAGGTGAAGGCGCTGGTGGAGAAGGCGCGAACGGGCAAGCTGCAGCCTGAGGAGTTTCAGGGCGGCAGCTTCTCGATCAGCAACCTCGGCATGTTCGGCATCGATCAGTTCGACGCGATCATCAACCCGCCGCAGGGCGCCATCCTCGCCGTGGGTGCGGGCGTGCGGCAGCCTATCGAGATCGGCAATGCGCTGGCCTTCGCGACGATCGTGGAGCTGTCCCTGTCCTGCGATCACCGAGCGATCGACGGCGCGGTCGGCGCGGAATTCATGCGGACGCTGAAAGGGTTGATCGAGGAACCCAAGCTGCTGGTGGGGTGACCCAGGATGATCGAGGCCCAGCTTCTGCTCAAGGCCAAGCCGGGCCTCGCCGCCAACCTGTTCGCCGAAATGGCGCGTGCCGGAAAATCCGACGATGTTGCGGTGGCCCGTCGCCTGCCCGACGAGGCGCTGCCTTCGCTGGCTCATGCCGCCTTCGCTGCGCCGGACCTTCCTGATTGCATCGTTTCGTCATGTGCGGAGCATGACTCTGATCTGGCGAGGACAATGGCGAATCTGGCCAAGCGGATGCGGCCACTCTCCGCCGAGACATCGCTGGTCGTGGTGCGGCGCCATGCAGTGCTACCCGGCCGCGACGCCATCCGCTTGTTTTTCGGATTGCGGCGACTGGAACGGTTGAGCTTGCCTGCCTTCCACGATTACTGGCTGCACCGGCACGCGGCGATTGGACGGAGGCTGATCCCGCCCCATAGCTATCACCAGCTTCATGCCGATCCTGGTCTCTCCGCACAAATTGCCGAAGCCGCAAGCGTCCAGCCATCTACGCTGGACGGCATCGTGGAAGTATATTTTCCCGATGTTCCGGCGCTCGTTGCGCAGCTCAGCCGACCGGAGGTCGCCGAGGAAGCACTGGCCGACGAGCGCAATTTCATCGACCATGCGCGGTCGATCTTCTGGGCTTATGCCGAAATCTGAGCCCCGTGCACTTCCAGCCAGGCGCGGGATGTTCGCGCCAGTTCGGCAGCGCGGGCTTTCAGGTCGGGGAAATCCTCCCGGAGACGGAGGGATCGTTCCTCGACAGCCACGGGAATGCCCTCCGGCATCAGGCTCATGATCCCATGCAGATCAAGGCCGCCATGACCCATCGGCATGCGGCCATCGAGCGCCTCAACCAATATCGCATCGGGATCAGCGGGGTCAGCGCCAACAGCGGGCGCGTCGCAAAGCTGGATATAGCTCAGCCATTTGCGCGGAACGGCGGCGATCTCTTCCAGCGTGCCGCCATGGCGGGTCCAGTGGAGGGCATCGATCAACAGGCCCGCAGAGGGCGAATTGATCTCTCGCAGCATCCGGCAGGCCTCGCCAATCGTCCTGATCTCGCTGAACAGGCCGAACTCCAGATTGACGCGAATGCCGCCAGCCGCGCCATGCTCCATGAGCAGGGCGAGCTTGTCGCGCGTTGCCCCCATGTCCGGGTCGCTGCTGACGCAGAGCACATTGAGCGCGCCCAGCTCCATGCCGATATCGATCAGGCGTAGATGGTCGGGATTGGGCGGTCCCGGCTGTATCCAGACAACCTCGATATCGAGCAATGGCACGCCGGTCGCGGCGATGGCCGCCTTTACCTCGCGGGTGGTGGCGGCAGTCCACTGGTCCGGTTCGAACCACATGCCGCTATAATCGAAGCCCCCATAAGCAGCGGACTCGACGAGCTGGACCGGCGTCGCCTCCGGCATGATGCCGGCGCACATCGACAGGGGATTGGCGCGCGCCATGTCAGGCGGCCGCCATGGCGGCGACTACCGACGCCTCTATATCGGCCTTTGACGGGTTGGCGCGCAGAGTGAGGCCGCCATTCACCTGAAGGTTCTGGCCGGTCATGAAACATTCGTCGCTCGCCAGCCAGACGCAACCCGCCGCTATATCTTCCGAGGTGCCGTAGCGGCCGAGGGGGTATCCCTTCACGAACGCCGCCATGACGCCGGGCACGGCCGCCGCGTCCGCGGTCATCGGCGTTTCGGTGACGCCGGGCGAGATGCTGTTCACGCGGATGCCCTTTTCGCCGAACTGATTGGCGACGCTGCGCACCAAATGATCCGTGCCCGCCTTGGTGGCCATATAGGCGTCATGATCGTGGAACAGGATCGTCGCGGTGGCGGAGCTGATCTGGATGATCGATCCGCCCTTTTCCTCCATCGCCGGGATCAGCGCCTGAAGAAACTGGAACGGGCCGCGCAACTGAAGGGCATAGATCTTGTCGATCTCCTCCTCGGTCGTTTCGAGGAAAGGCTTGAGCAGGCCCCATCCCGTCGCATTGACGGCAATGTCCAGGCCATCCAGCGACGCCCTGGCGGCATCCACCATCGCGAAGATGCTGGCCCGCTTCGAAAAGTCGCATTCGATGGCGACACCGCCAATCTCATCCGCCAGCGCATCGAGAATAGCGCGATTGCGGCCAGCCACGGCCACCCTCGCGCCCTCTGCCGCGAACCGGCGGGCGATGACCTGCCCCATATTGCCCGCGCCCGCAGCGCCAACGACCAGCGCCTTGCGCCCCTCCAGCCGCCCGGCCATCAGGCGAACTCGTCCATGCGCGGCGTGCGGCGCAGCGCCTGCCCCGCGGTCACATCGATCCGCTGGCCGGTGACGAACGCCTCGTCGCTCGCCAGCCAGAGCGCGCAGTCGGCAATGTCGTCCACGGTCGGGAAGCGGCCAAGCGGCATTTCCTTCAGGAAAGCGCGGGTCACCGCCTCCATAGCGAAATAGGCGTCGGTCATGGCGCTCTTAGTAAAGCCCGGCGCGATGCTGTTGACGCGGATGCCCCTTGCGCCCAGCTCATTGGCGGCAACCTTGACCAGCACGTCCGCGCCACCCTTCGACCCGGCATAGGCCCCCTGCCCCGGCGCCTGCACCAGAACGGTGAGCGAGGAGGCCGTGATGATCGAACCGCCATCCTTCATGGCCAGCGCCATCTGCTTGATGAACAGGCCGGTCCCGACGAAGTGGACATCCGCCTGTTGCCGGAACATATCCGCTGTCGTCTCGATAATGGGCGCTCCGCCCTCGATTCCGGCATAGTTGATCGCAATATCCAGCTTGCCATAGGTATCGACCGCCATCTTCGCGAGGGCGGCCAGGTCATTCTCGTCAGTGATGTCGCAGGCGACGGCAGTCGCCCCCAGTGGACCAGCGACATCGGCCACGGCGTCCTTGCGGCGGGCGGCCAGCACCAGATCAGCCCCCTCCGCCACGAACCGCCGGGCGGTTGCCGCGCCCATGCTGCGGGGATCGGACGCGCCCAATATGATCGCGACCTTGCCGTCCAGACGTCCCATCATCTTCTCCTGACTTGTCTTAATATTCTTCGCTGTGGAGGATGGAAAAACGGCGGTAGGAAAAGCCCCACGCGCCATCCCGCTTGCGATAGCGATCCTCGTAGCAGCCATAGACGCGCAGCTTCTTGCCATCGGCGGTGCGGGCGACCTCGCTGCTGTAGGAGCGGCCCGACGCCGTATCCCCCTCAATCGCGACCGCGCCCTGCGACACATACATCACAACGAAGGGGAAACCGGCCATCGCTTCGCTCCAGGCGGCTACGATCGCCTCGCGCCCCTTGACCGGATCAGGTCCAAAGAGGAACCAATCGCCCTCCTCGTCCCAGGTCGCCCCCCAGGTGGCGGCATCGCGCTGGTTCACCGCATCGGCATAGCGCGCGAGCACATCATTGATCGCGACGCGATCCTCGAACATGCTCATCAGTCAGCGTCCGCCGGCAAGGCTCCATGAATGCCGCATGCGTCGTTCAGCAGTTCGTGGAACCGCTGGATGCGCTTTTCCTGGCCGGAGATGATCCCGCCCCTATAGCCCATGGAATGCAGGCCCTGCTGCTGGCCGACCGCGACCGACATGTCCTGATCCGCCACATAACCCAGCGTCGCCTCGCCATAGATCACGACTTCGCGCTCCGCATGTTCGAAAGGCACGACGCCGACCGGCGTCACCACCTCGTTACGGCCATCGACCGGCGGCATAAGATACCAGTGATCGAAAATGCATTTTTCCGGATCAGTCGGATGCGGCTCCGACCGCAGGATCTGGAAGCCGTCCGGACTCATGGTGATCGTCGTGTTCGGCCAGAGCGTATAGTGATAATAGTCGGTAAGCTGGCTATCCGTCATCGTATCGAAATGGCGGAAGCCGCGCTCCGGCCCCAGCCTGCGCTTGGCGAGCTGGATCGCGCGGCGGGCCTCCGTCGCCTTGTCGACAAAATCGGCGGGGTCGAGACCCCATTCGCGCAGATTATCCTCGATCAGCGGCTGCATCGCATCGGGATAGTCGAGCCGTTTGGAGGGGTGACACCCCTTCTGCACCATGCGGTTATGGCCGCTGGGATACATTTCGAAGCTGGTGTCGGTATATTCGTCGTCGATGAAGCTCGCCAGCTCCGGATGGAGCGTCGGCAGATGATAGCTCTCGTTGAAATTGTCGCGGATGATCTTCCAGTTACAAGGGATTTCGCAGCGCACGTCGAGCACGCGCGTCATCGTCTCCATCTGATATCCGGCAAGCTGCTCGGTCAGGGGCGCCAGCCATTCGTGGAGCGGCGTCGCGTCCTTGTCCATGTTGAACCAGACGAACGGTCCCCATTTGGCGCAGGCGATCTCGGTCAGATGCGCCTTGCCACATGGGTTCCCCCCGGGGAAATCCTCCGCATCCTGCGCGAACAGCAGCGTGCCATCCTTGCCGAACTGCCAGCTATGATAGGAGCAGGTGATGCGCTCATTGCTGCCCATGTCGGACCAGAGCAGGCGGTTGCCGCGATGGATGCAGGCGTTGAAGAAGGCGCGGACCGAGCCATCCTCCTGCCGGATCATCATCACGCTGTCGCGCATCAGATTATGGGTGATCCAGTCGCCCGGCTCCTCCAGGTCGGCCAGCATGCCGCCGATATGCCAGACCTTCGAAAAGACGTTGCGCCATTCGGCGCGCGCCCAGCTCTTGGAATAATAGCGTTCGCCGGTGATCGCGTCACCGCGCACGGGCGGATCGAAAGCCTCAAGCGTCCGGCCGAGAAAATGCTCTTTCGTCAATGGTCCATCCTCGCTCGCTGCGTCCTGCCCCGGCTGTCGCCGGGTGCGCTCCCAGCCGACTTTATGCCCCTGCCATGCAGGGCCAACTCGGCTTTCTGCTAGGGTCCGCTGCTTCACCCTCCCCTAAGTGCTAGTCGGGATCGGCGGCACGATGCTCTAGCGGTTTATCAAGACACTATAGTCGTTTGGAGAGCATGACGCCATGAACAGGGTAGCCGGAAAGGTCGCATTGATCACGGGCGGCGCATCCGGATTGGGCGCGGCCGACGCGAGGCTGCTGGCGGCCGAGGGCGCGAAGGTGGTCATTACCGACGTACAGGAGGCGCTGGGCGAAGAAACCGCCGCCTCCATTCCCGGCGCATTGTTCCTGAAGCATGACGTGCGCGACGAGGCGCAATGGCGGAACGTGATCGCGAAGACGATCGCGCATTTCGGCAAGCTGGATGTGCTGGTAAACAACGCCGGGCTTGTCCGTTTCGGCACGGTGGAGGACGCCTCGCTCGCCGATTTCCGCCTGCAGGTGGAGGTGATGGTCGACGGCTGCTTCCTTGGCTGCAAGGCGGCGATCCCTTTCATGACCAAGGGCGGCGGCGGATCGATCATCAACGTGGCGTCCGTCGCGGCGTTGAAGGGCCTCAGCAGCATTCCGGCCTATTCCGCGGCCAAGGCGGGCATCATCGCCATGTCGCGCAGCATCGCCGTCCATTGCCAGGAGCAGGGCTACAAGATCCGGGTGAACGCGATCGCGCCGGGCGCGCATGATACCCCGATGACGCAGCAGGCGATAGCGCAGCTTCCGGCCGACACCGCCGGACTGGATCAGGCCAATGCGCATGGCCAGGGCCAGCCGGAGGATGTGGCCAACCTGGTCCTGTTCCTGGCGTCGGAGGAATCCCGCCAGATCACCGGCACGCACATCATCATCGACAATGGAGAAACGATGGCGTGAGCGGCGCAGGCGATCTTTCCGGCGTCGCCGACCTGCAGGCGATCAGGCAACGGATCGCGCAGCACAGCCGCGGCGTGGACCGGGCGGACGAAGCGCTGCTGGCCGACTGCTATCATGAGGACGCAACAGTCGACTACCGCTTCTTCGCCGGCCCGGCGAAGGAACTCGCGGCGATGCTGACAGCGGCCAATAAGGGGCAGCCCGTGATGCTGCACCGGACCAGCCAGATGTGGGTCCTGCTGGACGGGGAAAGGGCGAAATCAGAAAGCTATATCATCGCCTATGCGCAATCTCCCGACCCCGATGGCGCAATGATGCAGCGGCTGGTGTGCGGCCGGTATCTGGATCGCCATGAGAAGCGCGCCGGGGTCTGGCGCCTGTCCCACCGCCAATATGTCATGGACGTCAACGCCAACTGGCCTGGGGCCTATGCGCCGCCCGCCCTCGGCTCGCTTGCCAACCATGTTCCCGCGGGCGCGCAAGGCGCGGCCGATCCGGGCATCGCGCTGCTGGCGTCGGCCGCCGCAAAAAACAGACTGATACAAGAAGGAGACCAGGGCATGAGCAACCCGCCCCCGGACGAAGCGGCCATTGATGCCGTCATTTCGCGGCAAAAGATCGCCGACCTGACCATGGCCTATTGCCGCGGCGTGGACCGGGCGGACGAGGATCTGCTCAAAACCATCTTCCATGACGACAGCATCGTCATCAGTGGTGCGTTCAATGGCGGCGGCCAACAGTTCGCGACGGAAATCTGCCGGATCGTGAAGGCCGTGTTCAACCAGACATTCCATTCGATCGCCAACCAGTGGATCGAGGTGACCGGGAACGCCGCCGTCGGCGAAACCTATGTGATCGCCGTGTCCACCATGACCAATGAGGATGGCAGCCAGTCGGAAATGCTCACCGGCGGCCGCTATCTGGACCGGTTCGAACGGCGCGCGGGAATATGGAAGATCTCCGAGCGCAGCTTCGTGTGCGACTGGAACCGGGTGGACGCCACCACGCACAGCAATGACGGCATGTATGCGCCGCTCGACCTGCTGGGCCGGCGGGGACCGGAAGACCCCGTTTATGCCCTGTGGAACTGAAACGGCCAGAAAGAAGGACTGACCGGTGAACCTGGAAGCGGAAATACGCGATCTCGCCGCGCGGCGGGACATTCAGCAGGCGATATTCAATTATATGCGCGGGCAGGACCGGCTGGACCATGCGCTGCAGATGACGGCGTTCCATGACGATTCCGATGTCGATTGCGGGCTGCTGCGCGGCGGCCCCAAGGCCTATACCGACTTTGCGCAGGGCTTTCTCGCCGGGATGAGCGGTAGCCAGCATCTGATCGGGCAGATGGACCTGACGGTAGATGCCGAGGCGGGCACGGGCAGCGGTGAAGTCTATTTCTTCGCCTGGCACCGCCTGACCGAAGAAGGCGAGGATGTCGACCTGTTCATGGCCGGGCGCTACATCGACGAATATACCAACAAGAACGGCAAATGGGCGATCCAGCGCCGCCGGGAACTGATCGACTGGGCGCGCAAGGACAAGGCGAGCGACGGCTTCATGGCCGACATGCCACTGGTCCACCTGCCCGGCCGCAACGGCGCGGATTTCAGCCAGACGCTCGATTGGGCGTCAGGGACATCGGGACGATAAAATGACCATCAACCGCCGCTTCCTCCTCTCCGCCCGGCCGGATGGCACGCCGCAGGCCAGCGATTTCACGCTGGTCGACGAGCCGGTGCCCGCCATCGGCCCGGACGAGATATTGATCCGCAACCATTATGCCTCGCTCGACCCCGCCATTCGCGGCTGGCTCGATGATGTGCCGAGCTATCTGCCGCCGGTGGAACTGGGCGACGCCGTGCGCGCGACGACGGTCGGCGTGGTCGAGGCAAGCAATGTCGATGGCTTTGCGCCGGGCGACTGGGTGATGGGCCTCAACAAGATCGAGCATTATTCGGTCGCGAAGAAGGGCGGATTCACCAGCCGGATCGACGCAACCATCGTGCCGTCGGTGACAAATTATCTGTCAGTCATGGGCGCGGTCGGGCTGACGGCCTGGTTTGGCGTCACGGAGATATTGAAGCCCAAGGCGGGCGAAACCTTCCTGATCAGCGGCGCCGCCGGCGCCGTCGGATCAATGGCCGGGCAGTTGGGCAAGCTGGCGGGCGCGCGGGTCGTGGGCATTGCCGGAGGACCCGCCAAGTGCAAGCGGCTGATCGACGATTATGGCTTCGACGCGGCGATCGATTATCGCGGCAAGGATGTTGAGGCGCTGACCCAGGCGATCGGCGAAGCCTGCCCCGACGGCATCGATCTGGTGTTCGAAAATGTCGGCGGGATCGGGCTGGACGCGACGCTGACGCATATCAATCCTTATGCCCGGATCGGGCTGTGTGGGCTGATCTCCGAATATAATGGCGAAGCTTATGGCACACGCAATCTGTGGCAACTCATCGCGCGCATGGCGACCATCCGGGGCTTCCTGATCAGCGAGTTTCTCGACCGTTTCGCCGAGGGCGGCATGGCGATGGCGAAGCTGGTGGCCGAGGGCAAGCTGCGCTTCGACGAGCATATCGATGAGGGAATAGACAATGCCTATCCCGCCTTCCTCCGATTGTTCGAAGGCAGCAATCAGGGGAAGATGATCCTGAAGCTGGTTTGATCCTCCGTTCTTCTTTACCGCCCCCGTTCGCTTCGGGCGTAGTCGAGAAGTGAGTGCGCAGACTTCTCGACTACGCTCGACGCGAACGGAAGTAGGGAGTTCGGCCGAATGGCCAAAGCGTGCGCTACCAGGCCAACAAACACAACGTGCTCCTGCGAAAGCAGGAGCCCAGACCCACGCTCGGAACTGGGCTCCTGCTTTCGCAGGAGCACGCTACACTTCAAACAGAACTAAAGCCGCAGCACCTGCTTCCCCCGGTTCGATCCGTCGAACAGGCGGGCGAGACCGGCGGGAGCGTTTTCCAGACCCTCCAGCACATCGGCCTGCCATTTCAGTTTTCCGTCGAGCACAAGGGCGGCCAACCGTTCGCGGATAGCGGGCCACTCGCTTTCATGGTCTAGGACGATGAAGCCCTCCATGCTTGCGCGGCGGAGGACAAGGTTGAAATAATTGGCAGGTCCGGCGATCTTGCCGCCCTGCTCATAGCGGCTGATGCCGCCGCAGAGCACCCCCCGCGCACCAATCGCAATGCGGGCCAGCATGGCGTCGAGAATATCCCCGCCGACATTGTCATAGATGACGTCGATGCCTTTGGACGCGAGTGCCTTGAGCTGTTTGGAGACATCGCCCGCCTTATAGTCGACGGCGGCGTCGAAGCCCGCCTCCTCGACAAGCCAGCGGCATTTTTCCGGACCGCCAGCAATGCCGATCACATAAGCGCCCGCGATCCTGGCAAGCTGGCCAGCCACGGAACCGGTCGCGCCCGCCGCGCCTGAAACAACCACAACATCTCCGGCGACCGGCTTGCCGATCCTGTGCATGCCGACCCAGGCGGTGAGGCCAGGAATGCCGAGCACGCCCAGCATCGCCTCTGGCGGCAAGCCCGGATGGCAGACGTCGAATCCCGTCCCGTCGCTGACCAGATATTCGGTCCAGCCCGTCATGCCCGTGACCATCGTACCCACGGGCCATTTGCCGTCACGGCTTTCGACGACCTCCGCCACGCCCATGCCGCGCATGACGTCGCCAATCTCCATTGGCGCGACATAACCGCCGAAATTCTCCATCCAGCCCTTCTGCGCCGGTTCGAACCCAAGCCAGCGCACGGCCAGCAGCATGTCGCCCGGCCCTACCTCTGGCGTAGGTCCATCGACCATCGCAAAGTCGCTATGCGCGACGGGCCGCCCCACGGGGCGGTCCGCCAATGTCATCTGCCGCATGTGACTGCTCAGGCTTCGATATATTTCATGAGCGTATTCTGGAACTGGCGGATCTGGATTTCCTGATAATTGGCCAGTTGCACCTCGCCATTCGCAGAGCTTTTCAGCCCCTGCTGCACGAAGGGCAGATTTTCCATATCCTGCTCGAACACGTCGCCCAGGATGCCGATCTCGGCCGCCGCCGTCCATTTCTCGTCATCGGTCAGGAAATGCATGGCGGGCGCTTTCGGCGCTTCCTGCCCCGGCGGGACGCGGGTGAGGATGCGGACCTCCATCAGGCAATGGTCGACATCATGCCATGGCCGCCAGCGATAGACGATATTCGGCTGGAACCCCGCCCAGGGACTCCAGTTGGGGAAGGCGTTATACAGCAGCGCATCCATCATCTCGCTATCCGACGCGAAGCTGACGTCATGGCCGAACATGCGGGTTGTGGTTTCGCGCAGGCTTTCGCCCAGGGCCGCGCGGGCGGTGACGCCATCGGGCACCTTGACGGCAAAGCCGCCTGCCGCCGCTTCCTTATCCTCATAATTGTCGGACGAGCGGCCGTTATATTTGACGAACTCGTCGACGATCCACTGCTGCTCCTTACCCTCCGGATCGATATGCGGGGACATGGTGCCGAAGGGTGTGACCGTCAGGTTCACATGGTCGCCATAGATATTATACGTCGAGTTGGCGTCGCCGGTGAACGGCAGCAATTGCGGATGGGTGACAACGGTGTGCCAGCTTTCCATGAAAGCCTCCATCACCACCTTCCAGTTGGCCGGGATCACCTTGCCCACCCAGAGGGCAGTGGCGCATTCCTCATGCTTCCACCGCTTGAAATGTTCCGGCATGGGCGCGAGGAATTCCTCGATCGTCGGCCCCTCCTTCGCCTCGCGGATGAAGATATAGCCGCCCCAGCGGCCGACCGAGACCTCCGGCAACTGCATTTTCTGATCCGACAGGTGAGAGAAGTCCCAGCGGCACGGAATATTCTTGAGCGACCCATCATTGTTCCAGGTGAAGCCGTGGAAGGGACATTGCAGCTCCGCCGTCCAGCCATCCTCCAGCTTGAGCTTACGGCCGCGGTGCAGGCAGACATTGTAGAAGGCCTTGATGGAGCCATCCTCCTGCCGCATCAGGATGAAGGACTTGCCGACATTCTCATAAACGACATAGTCGCCCGGTTCCGGCAGTTCCTCCTCACGCGCGGCAAACTGCCACACTTTCGGCCACATCTTCGCCTTCTCAAGCTCGAAGAAAGCGGGATCGGTATAGCGCGTGGCGGGAATGGGGGCAGACCCCAGATTTTCATAGACGTCCTGGTAGAGAAACTCCGGCACCTCATTGGTGTCCGCGAGCGCCAGGTCGCGATAGGAAGTGCCGGGGCAGCGCGGCAGCGGTTCGCCAGTGATCTGCGGGGGTGCTTTGATCTTGGGATCGCTCTCGGCCATCTATCGAGTCTCCTATGCCTTTTCGCCATCCTAGCGGAAAGATGATGCCGCCATGACCTATGGATTGCGTCAGGCATTCCAATGGCCCGCGAACCTCACCTAGCGGTAATGACAGGGCGGGCGGATAGGCTCCATCCCTATCATCCGCGACGACAAGGGCGGCCAAGTTGGCGCTGTCCGGCGGCATATATACTATCGGAAGCGTCATGGAGAGCATCAACCGCAGGATCATATTGGCGAGAAGGCCATCGGGGTTGCCCACGCAGGCCGATTTCGCGGAGGATCGCGCGCCCATGCCGGCGGTTGGCGAAGGGGAGATGCTCGTGCGCAACCGGGTGTTCGCCATCGATGCGGCAATCCGCGGCTTCCTGGACGACAGGCCAAGCTATCTGCCGCCTGTAGCGCTGGGCGAGGTTGTGCGCGGCATGGCGCTGGGCGAGGTCGTGGAAAGCCGGATAAAGGGCTATGCGCCGGGCGACGTGGTGCGGGCGCTTGCCGGATGGGAGGAATATAGCCTGCTCGGCGCGGACGCGCTGGGTCTGGAGAAGTGCGACATCAGCGATCGGTCGCAATTGTCGCTGCATATGGGGACGCTGGGGCCGTCGGGCCTGACCGCTTATGTCGGATTATTCGCGATCGGCGCGATCAAGCCGGGCGAGACGGTGGCGATCAGCGCGGCGGCGGGTGCGGTCGGCAATGTCGCCGGGCAGATCGCACGCCTGACCGGCTGCCGCACGATCGCGATCACCGGATCAGAGGAGAAAGCGGCGCTGTGCCGCGACCTCGGCTTCGATGCGGTGGTCGACTACAAGGCTCCGGGCGGTCTGGACGAGAAGCTGGCGGCCGCCGCGCCGGAGGGCATTGATGTCTATTTCGACAATGTTGGCGGCGAGATACTGGACGCGGTGCTGCCCCATCTGGCTCAGCATGGCCGGGTCGTGGTGTGCGGCATGATCGCCAATTACAATAATGCCGACGAGCAATATCCGATCCGCAACCTGTGGCAGTTGCTGGTCAAGCGAGCGACGATGCGCGGTTTCCTGACCTATGACCATCCGGAGTTTCTGGGCGAGGCGCAGCAGCGTATTGGTGCATGGGTAGCGGCGGGAGAATTGCGCCCGCTGGAGAATATCAGCCAGGGCCTGCACGCCGCGCCGGATGCGCTGATCAGGCTGATGAGCGGCAGGACGACAGGCAAGACAGTGGTCTGCCTCTAAAAAAGAGAGCGAGCGAGAGATGGGCTATCACGACACGATCGGCGACGAAGCCGCCAAGATGCTGGAATTCGTCGAGAATGGCACGACCGATTGCGCCGATGGCACGATGGACGTCCCGGCCAGCGCCTATACCGACGCCGCCTATTTCGCGCGGGAGATGTCGGAGATATTCCTGAAGTTGCCCCTGCTCGCCGCCCTCACCGCCGAAATGCCCAATCCGGGCGACTACAAGGCGATGGACCTGATGGGCAAACCCATCCTGATCACACGCCGGACCGACGGCAGCGTCACGGCGATGTATAATGTCTGCTCCCATCGCGGCATGATCCTGAAGCCCGAAGGTCATGGCAACGCCAAGCGCTTCTCCTGCCCCTATCATGCCTGGACCTTCGCCAATGACGGCAAGCTGATCGGCGTTGCCGAGCCGCGCAAGTTCGGCGAGATATGTAAGGAGAATTACAATCTCACTCCGCTTCCCTGCGTGGAGGCCGGCGGCATCATCTGGGTGAGCCTGGACCCCGATGCAGACATGGACATCAAGAAGCATCTGGGCGGGATGCTCGATGATCTTGAGGCCTATGAGCTGGACAAGTGGCATTATTGCGGGTCGCGGCGCATCTACGGCGCGAACTGGAAGATCGCCTATGACGGCTATCTGGAAGGCTATCACTTCGCCGCTGCGCATCCCGAGACGATCCACCCACGCACCTTCAGCAACATCATGAGCTTCACCGCCTATGGCCCGCACTTGCGCGTCGGCTATCCGCAGGTGCGGATCAAGGAAGCACTCGGCGCCTTGCCACGCGAAACCTGGGGCGAGCATGAGAATGAAGGTTATGATTTCGTCCGCACCATATTTCCCAATGTCAGCATCTTCTTCGCGCCTGAAATTACGCAGGTCGCCCAACTGATCCCGGGGCCAACGCCGGACAAGAATATGACCAATCTGATCTTCATTCGCCGCAATGGCCCCAAGGATGCGGAGGATGCCCAAGCGATCGAGGGCATGATGGACTGGCTGCGCGATGTCGTGGATGTCGAGGATTATGGCGTCGGGCTGCAGGTGCAGAAAGGCATGGAATCCGGCGCGCGTAATTCCGTCACCTTTGGCCGGAATGAACGCGGAAACCAGTTTTTCCACAAATATGTGGATTATTTCGTATCCGACGACCCCGGCAAGACGCCGCCTATCCTGTAGCGGCGGCCCTTCGGCCAGCCAGTTCAAACCGTTCACCGTCCGGCGCATTCGACAGGACGCAGAATCGCACATTTATCGACGCGCCCTATTGTCTATTTCAAAACTAGACATATTATTGCATTCCATCTTTTGAAGAAGGAGTGCCGCCATGACGACTCGCCGTTTCGACACCCGACCTTCCCATCCCACCATCCTGACGCTGGCTGATGCCGATCATGGCAAGCCCGGCGACTGGCTTGCGCGCTGGAGCGCGGAACGCGATCATTGCGTTCCCGCCGATCTCGGCCGCACCGATCCGCCAAACCGCAACGCTTGGGCGACATCGCTGGGCGCAGCGATCCGTCAGGCCGATGGGCCGGTCATTCTGGTGGCGCGGGGCCTGTCATGCCTTGCTGTTGCCTGGTGGGCGGCGCTGGAGCGCCCGCTCTATGGCGATCCCGTCGCCGGCGCTTTGCTGGTTGCTCCGCCCAGCGTGGATACGGCCAGTTCCGATTTGCGCATGGTCGGGTTCGGTCCCGCGCCCAAACTGCTGCTGCCCTTCCCGTCCGTAGTCGTCGCAAGCCGCAACGACCCGCTGATGACCGATGCCGGCGCAAAGAGCCTGGCGAGCTTCTGGGGCAGCCATTGCATCGACGGCGGCGAAATTGGCTCGGCCGGAGCGGACGCTGATCTTGGCGAATGGGATCATGGCCAGCATGCACTTAACTGGCTGCTCAGCACGGCCGACGATCTGCGGCGGCCTGCCGGATCGGCCAGCGCAGCCAGCAATGTCGTGGCGCACCCCGCCCTATCCCCCCGCGGATACGACCTTTCGCTCTGACCCCCTCCAGAGCGAACGAGAAGGGCGCCGGAAACAGCTCCCGGCGCCCTTTTTCGTGCTTCTAGCCTTTGAGGCTGAAACTTAGTCCTCGCTGCGGGTGTCGCGGCGCTCGGCGATACGTGCGCGCTTGCCGGTGCGGCCGCGCAGATAATAGAGCTTGGCGCGACGCACGACGCCCTTGCGGACGACAGTGATGCTGTCGATGTTCGGCGAATAGAGGGGGAACACGCGCTCCACGCCCTCGCCGAAGCTGATCTTGCGCACGGTGAAGTTGCTGCCCATGCCCTTGTTGGAGCGCGCGATGCATACGCCCTCATAATTCTGGACACGGCTGCGCTCGCCTTCGACGACCTTCACGCCGACGCGAAGCGTGTCACCGGGACGAAAATCCGGGATTTCCTTGGCGAGAGCCGCGATGTTCTCGGCCTCGATCTGCTGGATGAGGTTCATTCCCTCTTTTCCTTCTTCTGCCGTTGCGCACCAGAGGGCGACTGTCCCCGAACGTCCCCGTGACGCTCCCAAAGGTCCGGCCGCCTTAGCCGAGTATCGTCTTCCGCCTGACGTTGCCGCCATGCCGCGATTTTCGCATGATCCCCCGATCGCAACACTTCAGGGATCGTGCGCCCTTCCCAAAGATTGGGCCGGGTATAGTGCGGATATTCGAGAAGGCCGCTTTCGAAGCTCTCCACATCCCCACTTGAAGGCGCGCCCATTACACCGGGAAGCAGCCTTATGCAAGCGTCCAGCAGTACGATCGCCGCGGTCTCTCCGCCCGACAGAATATAGTCGCCGATCGACACCGAAACGACAGGCCGCGCATCGAACAGGCGCTCGTCCATGCCTTCAAAGCGGCCGCACAGGATCGTGACGCCCGGCCCAGCAACAATGTCGCGGACAAGGGCCTGGGTGAGCGGCCGCCCTCTTGGCGTCATGGCGAACACCGGTGCGCCCGGCTGGGCCGCCATCGCATGATCCACGGCGGCGGCGAGGATGTCCGCCCGCATCACCATGCCCGCACCGCCCCCCGCCGGCGTGTCATCGACGGATTTATGCTTGTCCGTGGCGAAATCGCGGATCTGGATCGGGTTGCAGGACCATTTCCCCTCGGCCAAGGCGCGCCCGGCGAGCGATACGCCCAGAGGCCCCGGAAACATCTCCGGATAAAGCGTCAGGACTTGCGCGGCGAAGGTCATGCTCGGCGTGATCGGTTACGCAGATGCGCCGCAACGGCTCCGCCCAGCAAGCACAGCGCGCCCATGACGAGCATGCCTATGCCCGTGGCCATCAGCAGATCGGCGAAATTGCCAGCCGGGTTGCGTAGCGCTGGAAGCACCAACAGCAATGGTGGCGCGAGGACCATGGCGACGCCGGACACGATCTTGAGTCCGCCATGCCATCTGATGACGTAAAGCCGCCAGCCAATGATGATGAAGGCCGCCATATAGAGCCAAGGGATAACGCCGGAAAGGCTCATCATCGGGTCCAGTTTTCTATTCGGAGGCCGGGGATATCGGCGAAATCGGCTTCGTTGTTCGTGACCAGGGTCAGGTCGAGCGACAGGGCGTGAGCGGCGATCAGCCGGTCGAAATTGCCTCGCCGGAAGGGAAGCATAGCATAGCGGCGCGCAGCTTGTTCATCGAATGGGACGACGGCCACCTCCTCCAGAAAACCGGCCATGACATCCGGAGAAGGTGGCTTGCCACGCGCGATGCCCAAGGAAACCTCCGCGAAAGCGATTGCCGACAGGGCAAGATCGCCCTCATCGCAATCCGCGAAACGCGCTAGCACGCGCGGATGACCCGTCAACGCAAAGATGACAGCATTGGCGTCGAGCAGATAGCGCACTTAGGCCTTATCCGCCCATCCTCGCCAATCCGGATCATCCCAGATGCGCGGAGAGTCATCGTCCAGCTCGCGCTCCTCGCGCGTCAGCGGCTTAAGCCAGGGAGCCTTCCCCGCGAATTTGCTGACGTCGATCTTGCGCCTGGGCGCGTCGACTGGCTCGAAGATGAATTTGCCATGATCCTCGCGCACCATCATCTCGGTCCCCTCGTTAAGACCGAGCGCCTTTGGCAAACGCAACGCCAGGCTGTTGCCTGACTTGAAAATCTTGGCCCTATATTCCTCGCTCATACGCGTCTCCGTATATACGCAATGTATATACTAAACCACAAATAGCGAGTCAATGACGGCTTGGCCCTCGCCAAGCTGCACGGCCTTGATAGGAACCATGAACCGCTTCTTGTCGGATCGTTCGATCTCGATGATGTCGCCCGCGCCGAAATTCTCGACCGCGACGATGGAGCCAAGCGCTTCGCCTTCGCTGGAAACGCAGAGCAAACCGATCAGGTCGACATGATAATATTCGCCCTCGGCCAGGGGCGGCAGGGCGCTGCGGGGGACAGTAAGCGTCGCGCCGCGCAGCCCCTCGGCAGCCGTGCGATCCTTGACCTCGGCAAAACGCGCCACAGCGCCGTTCGGACCGGGACGGATCGATTTCAGCGTCAACGTACCGCCCGGAATGTCAAAACTCTTGTAGAGCTTCAGACTTTCCGGGCCGTCGCCGAACAGTTTGAGCCGGACATCCCCCGCCACGCCATGCGCGCCGATAATAGCGGCAAGCGTGACAGGAGCGTCGCGCAAGGCTTAGCCCTCGGCCTTCTCGTCAGCCGGCGCTTCTTCAGCCGCGGCTTCTTCGGCGGGCGCTTCGGCAGCGGCCTCAGGCGCAGCTTCCTCAGCTACAGGCTCGGCTTCTTCAACGGCCGGAGCAGCGGCAGCTTCCGCCTCAGCTGCGGCAGCGGCCTTTGCAGCCTCCTCCGCCTCGGCCAGCTTCGTCGCGCGATCTTCGGCGCGATCCTTGGCCTTCTGACCCGGCTCAGCCTTATTCGGGTTGTTGCGGGCGGCGCGCTCCTTGATTCCGGCGGCGTCCAGGAAGCGGGCGACGCGATCGGTCGGCTGCGCGCCAACGGCGATCCAATGCTTCGCGCGCTCGACGTCCAGAATGATGCGCTTCTCGTCACCCTTGGCGAGCAGCGGGTTGTAGCTGCCGATACGCTCGATGAACTTGCCGTCGCGGGGCGAGCGGCTGTCGGTCACGACGATCTTGTAATAAGGGCGCTTCTTGGAGCCGCCGCGCGACAGACGAATGGAAGTTGCCATATAACCTAACCTTACCTTTCTTAAACCAATACAATATGTTGAAATCTATTTCTTCATGAATTTCTCAAAACCCGGAGGCAGGTTGGGCATGCCCCCGCCGCCGGGAAGTCCCGGAAGGCCGCCGCCCATTCCACCAGCGCCCATGTCGCTGCCTCCGCCCAGAAGGCCGCCCATGCCGCCACCTCCGAAAAGCTTGCCCAGCCCCTTCAATCCGCCCATCTTGCGGATCTTCTTCATCGCCGTTTCCATTTCCTGGTGCATCTTGAGGAGGCGGTTGACCTCCTGAACCGTGGTGCCGGACCCCTTGGCGATGCGGATTTTCCGCTTGGCGTTAATGAGCGCGGGCCGTTCCCGCTCCTTGGGCGTCATCGACCCGATCATCGCATCGAGATGGATCAGCGTCTTGTCATTGGCGCCGCTGGACGCCATCGCCGCCTGCGCTTTCTTGAGGCCAGGGATCATGCCCGCCAGCGCGCCAAGGCCGCCCATCCGGCGCATCTGGGCCAGTTGAGACCGCAGGTCGTTGAGATCGAACTGCCCCTTCGCCATTTTCTTGGCGAGCTTGTCGGCTTCCTCGGCGTCGATGCTTTCCGCCGCCTTCTCGACCAGGCTGACGACGTCGCCCATGCCAAGGATGCGGTTGGCGACACGGCCGGGATGGAACGGCTCGATCGCATCGAGCTTTTCACCGACGCCAGCAAACTTGATCGGCTGGCCGGTGACAGCGCGCATGGAAAGCGCCGCACCGCCGCGGGCATCGCCGTCCATCCGGGTAAGCACAACGCCGGTCAGCGGCACCTGCTCAGTGAAGCTTTTGGCGACGTTGACGGCATCCTGACCGGTCAGCGAGTCGACGACGAGCAGGATTTCATGCGGATTGGCGATCTCCGCCACCGCCTTCATCTCGTCCATCAATGCCTGATCGACATGCAGGCGGCCTGCGGTGTCGAGCATGACGACGTCGAAACCCTGCAGCTTCGCGGACTGGAGCGCGCGGCGGGCGATGTCGACCGGCTGCTGGCCGGCCACGATCGGCAGGGTCGCGACATCGGTCTGCGTACCAAGGACGGCAAGCTGTTCCTGCGCAGCCGGACGCTGCACGTCGAGCGACGCCATCAGCACCTTCTTGCGGCTCTTGTCCTTAAGCCGCTTGGCGATCTTGGCCGTGCTGGTGGTCTTGCCCGAACCCTGCAGGCCGACCATCATGATGACGGCGGGCGGCGCGACATCGATCAGAAGCTCGGACGTTTCCGACCCCAGCACCTCGGTAAGCGTGTCGCTGACGATCTTGACGACCTGCTGGCCCGGCGTGACCGAGCGCAGGACGTTGTGACCGACCGCCTGTTCCGTCGCCTTGTCGACAAAGTCGCGAACGACCGGCAGGGCAACGTCCGCCTCCAGCAGAGCGATACGCACCTCGCGCATCGCGGCGCGGACATCATCCTCCGTGAGCGCGCCGCGCCCCCGGAGTTTTTCGAATACGCCGCCCAGACGATCGCTGAGAGAGTCGAACATCAGCACCTCAAAACGCCGGAAGCCCGGCAGAAATCCAAACTTTTCCCTGAACGACAAACGCGCCGGTGGGCGAAACCTCGCCAACCAGCGCCTATCCGAGGACCATATTGCGGCCCGAAGGATGATTCAGGACATCAGCGAACAGGCCGCCAACGATCCCGCGCCCATAGAGCAGACTCCTTTCCAGCGCAAGCATATCGGAATGAAATGGGGTTTACCGCTTTTCAACCCTTCTTCGCGATAAGGAGGCTCGACAGGGCAGCGAAGAAAGACAGTGCCGGAAAATGGCTGAAAAGCGCCCCTACCTGACTGCGCATAATGATGTGCTGACCGGCGGCATCGTGCTGGCCGCCACGATCCTGTTCGTGTCGACGGGCGGCAGCGCCATTTCCGACGTCATCAAGAGCCTGGCCGGCATGGGCGCCGGGGTTGAGCAGCTTCTGACGACGGCCCTGCTGCTGAATGTAGCGCTCATCCTGTTCGGTTATCGCCGCTATCGCGACCTCAAGATCGAGGTCCGGCACCGCGCGGCAGCCGAAGAACGGGCGCAGCAACTGGCCGGCACCGATCCGCTCACCGGATTCTATAATCGCCGCAAGTTCGAGGAAGAAGGCGCGGCGCTGATCGCCCGCATGCAGATAAAGGGCAAGGCCGTCGCCCTGATGATGCTCGACCTCGACCATTTCAAGACCGTCAACGACATTCATGGCCATGCCGCGGGCGACACCATGCTGAAGGCGGTTGCAGAACGGATCACCGCGCATGTGCCGCCGGAAACCATCTCCGCCCGACTTGGGGGTGACGAGTTCGCCTGCGCCTGCGCCTTCGAACCGGGCGAACCCGGCGAGATGGAGAGTGTGGCCGACGCGCTGGTCAACGCGATCATGGAGCCGGTTACGCACCAGAATGGCGAATTGAGCGTGAGCACTTCGCTTGGCATCGCCCGGTCGGATCGCGACGGCGATACGATGGACACATTGCTGCGCCGGGCGGACATTGCGATGTATGCGGCCAAGAATGCAGGGCGTAACCGGCATTTCTGGTTTTCCGGCACAATGGAGGATGAGCTTTTCCGCCGGAACGCTGTTGAGGCGGGAATGCGGCAGGGCATCGCAGCGGGCGAGTTCGTTCCCTATTATGAGCAGCAGGTGGACCTGAACACCGGTAAGCTGCTCGGCTTCGAAATGCTCGCCCGGTGGGAAAGCCCCGCGCTGGGCCTTGTCGCCCCGGACGATTTCATTCCGATCGCCGAGGAAACCGGCATGATCGGATCGCTGTCCTTCGCGGTGATGCGCCGCGCCTTTACGGATGCGCGAGACTGGGACCCGTCACTCACATTATCGGTCAATATCTCTCCTTCGCAGCTCCGCGATCCCTGGCTGAGCCAGAAATTGCTGAAATTGCTGACGGAGACCGGTTTCCCGCCGAGCAGGTTGGAGATAGAGATTACCGAAACCTCGCTTTACGACAATCTTGGCCTGGCCCAGACGATCATTGCGAGCCTGAAAAATCAGGGCATTCGCGTGGCGCTCGACGATTTCGGTACGGGGTACAGTTCGCTCGCCCATCTGCGCGCCCTGCCCTTCGACCGGATCAAGATCGACCGCAGCTTCGTCACATCGATGATGGGCAATGCCGAGAGCGCCGCTATCGTGCAGGCGATCACCCGGCTGGGGGACAGCCTTGGCCTGCCGGTCACCGCCGAGGGCATAGAGAGCAAGGATATCGAGCAGCGGCTGCTTTCGCTTGGCCTTGCCAAGGGACAGGGTTGGCATTTCGGCAAGCCGATGACCGTGGAGGCGGCGCGATCGCTGCTGGCCGCGCACAAGATGCTGGCGGCGGAAGAAGAAGCCCTGCCGCTGCCTGACGATGCGGGCACGGCGAAAACCGCAGCGCCCGGCCGCTGAAAACAGCGCGGCCGCTGTGGACAGCAAGGCGGCGCACCACTACATCGCGCGGCATGAACGGCCGCTTTTCCAAGATGCATGGGTTGGGCAACGACTTCGTCGTCATCGACGCGCGTGAAGCCCCCCTGCCCATGTCCGCCGGCCGCGCGCAGGCGATCGCCGACCGGCATGCCGGTATCGGATGCGACCAGCTCATCCTGATCGAGCCTTCAGAGGCGGCTGACGTGCGGATGCGGATATTCAATGCGGACGGCAGCGAGGTAGAGGCGTGCGGCAACGCCACCCGCTGTATCCCGTTGTTTCTTGGGCGGGATGTGCTCATCGAGACCAAGGCGGGATTGCTCAACGCCCGGCTGGCGGAAGGCGGCGCGGTGGTCGATATGGGCCAGCCGCATTTCGAATGGGACCGGATACCGCTGGCCTATGCGATGGACACGCTGACCATGCCGGTCGGATGGGAGCATCTGGATGCGCCCTCCGCCGTCAATATCGGCAATCCGCATGTCATCTTTTTCGGCGGTGCGATGACGTTGGATGAGGCGGCGCGGCTGGGCGCGATGGTCGAGACCGATCCGCTTTTCCCGGAGCGCGTGAACGTCAATTTCGCGCAAATCCTTTCCCCCTCGCATATTCGCCTGATCGTGTGGGAGCGCGGTGCCGGGTTGACGCGAGCCTGCGGCACCGGCGCATGCGCGACGGCCGGGGCGGCGATCCGCCGGGGGCTGGCCAAGGGGCCAGTGACGGTATCGCTGCCGGGCGGCGACCTGATCATCGACTGGACGCAGGGCGGATCGATCCTGATGACCGGTCCCGCCACCCATGTCTTTGACGGCGAGGCCGACTGGGAGCGGTTCTAGGCGTGGCCGGGCCGGACCTCATCACGCTGGGCTGCCGCCTCAACATCGCGGAAAGCGAGGCGATACGCACGCTTGCCAAGGATCAGGACGATCTGGTCATCATCAATAGCTGCGCTGTGACGGCAGAGGCGGTGCGGCGCACGCGGCAGGCCATCCGGCGGACGCACCGGGCAAGGCCGGACGCGCGGATCGTGGTGACGGGGTGCGCGGCGCAGACCGACCCCGCCATGTTCGCCGCGATGCCGGAGGTTACGCAGGTGCTCGGCAACCGGGAGAAGATGGAGGCCGAACATTATTTGTCATCCCAGCGAAGGCTGGGATCTCATGCCGCCGGCAGCACCCCGGCTCCTGAGATCCCAGCCTTCGCTGGGATGACGGAGAAAGTAAAAGTCTCCGACATCATGGCGGTGCGGGAGACGGCGCCGCAGCTTGCCAGCGCCTTTGCCGAACATGCGCGGGCCTTTGTGGAGGTGCAGAATGGGTGTGATCACCGCTGCACTTTCTGCATCATTCCCTACGGCCGGGGGAACAGCCGCTCTGCGCCTGCGGGGGCCGTGAATGCGACGGTGAATGCGATGGTGTCGCAGGGTTTTCGCGAGATCGTGCTGACCGGCGTGGACGTTACATCCTACGGCCCAGATTTACCCGGAAATCAAACACTTGGCACCCTTATCCAACGGATTTTCCAACAGGTTCCCAACCTGCCCCGGCTGCGCCTTTCCTCGATCGACAGTGTTGAGATTGACGACACGCTTTTCGACCTGATCTGCAACGAGCCGCGGCTGATGCCGCACCTCCATCTGTCACTGCAGTCGGGCGACGACATGATCCTGAAACGGATGAAGCGCCGCCACAGCCGCGCCGACGCCATCCGCATCGTCGAGAAGATCAAGGCGAAGCGGCCGGAGGTGACGATCGGCGCGGACATCATCGCCGGTTTCCCGACCGAGACAGAAGCGATGTTCGAGAACAGCCTGAAGCTGGTCGAGGAATGCGACATCGTTCACGGCCATATCTTCCCCTATTCCCCGCGCGCGGGAACGCCCGCCGCACGCATGCCGCAGGTGGAGCATGCCGCCATCAAGGAGCGCGCGAAAAGGTTGCGCCTTGCTTGCGAAGCGCGGCGCGATACGTGGCTGAAAAGCCTGATCGGGTCGACGCAGAGCGTGCTGGTGGAGCGCGACGGGCTGAACGGCCATGCGGAGAATTTCGCGCCGGTGCGCTTCCGGTCCCCCCTGCCCCCGGCCGAAATCCACAAAGCGGCCATCGTGGCGCTTGAGAATGGCGTGCTGATCGCGCAAGAGGCGGCATGAGTTCCACACCATCCTGGCGCGAACGGCTGTTCGGCGGCCTGAAACGCACGTCGGACCGGCTCGGTGACAATCTGACCGGCCTTTTCACCAAGGCGGCGCTCGACGACCAGACGCTCGACGAGATCGAGGAGGCGCTGATCGTCAGCGACCTTGGCCCCGCCATGGCCGTGCGCATCCGCGAGCGGCTGGCCGAGGGCAGGTTCAACAAGGAACTGACCGAGGAATATCTGCGCGAGATCATCGCGGAGGAGATTGAGAAGGTCCTGGCCCCGGTTGCGCGGGAGCTGGAGATCGAGGCATTCCCCCGGCCGCAGGTCATCCTGGTGATCGGCGTCAACGGATCGGGCAAGACAACCACGATCGCCAAGCTCGCCAACCTGTTCCTGGAGCAGGATTATGGCGTGATGCTGGCGGCGGGCGACACGTTCCGCGCGGCAGCCATCGGGCAGCTCAAGATATGGGCCGAGCGGCTGGGCGTGCCGATCGTATCGGGCAAGGAAGGCGGCGACGCGGCGGGCGTGGTGTTCGAGGCCGTACGCCAAGCGACCGAGACCGGCATCGACGTGCTGATCGTCGACACGGCCGGGCGGCTGCAGAACAAACGCGAGTTGATGGACGAGTTGGACAAGATCCGGCGTGTGCTAGGCCGCCTCAATCCCGCCGCGCCGCATGACGTGGTGCTGGTGCTGGACGCCACAACCGGCCAGAATGCGCTAAGCCAGATCGAGGTGTTCCAGGACGTGGCGAAGGTCACCGGCCTGGTCATGACCAAGCTGGACGGCACGGCGCGTGGCGGCATATTGGTGGCGGCGGCGGAGAAATACCGCCTGCCCATCCACGCCATCGGCGTCGGCGAGAAGATCGAGGACCTGCGGCCTTTCGATCCCGGCGACATGGCGAAGGCGATAGCGGGGACGGCCTATGCGCGGTGAGGACGGTTATTCCCGCTCGTGGACATGGACGCCTCCTTCCGTTCGGGCTGAGCTTGTCGAAGCCCTGCACTTTCTTGAAGAAAAGGACAGCCCTTCGACAAGCTCAGGGCGAACGGAAAGACAATGACTGATCCCCCCCCATCCTCAGTGCCCACATCAAAACCCGCCCACTCCGGCACGCTGAGCCTCGCGCTCGATTTCGGGCCTTTGCTGGTGTTCTTCGTCGCCTACAAGATGCTGGGCGTCATCATGGGCACGGCCGCATTCATGGCGGCTATCGCGCTGGCCGTGATCGTGTCGATCTGGAAGCTTGGCCGGGTCTCGCCGATGCTGTGGCTGTCTGCGGTCCTGGTCCTCTTTTTCGGGTCGCTCACCATTTATTTCCATGACGAGCGGTTCATCCAGATCAAGCCGACGATCATCTACAGCTTCTTCGCGCTGATGCTGTTTGCGGGGCTGCTGCGCGGCAAGCCGCTGCTGAAATATCTGCTGCAGGCGGCCTATGATGGATTGTCCGAGGAGGGATGGAAGAAGCTGTCGCGCAATTGGGCCTTTTTCTTCGTCTTTATGGCGGCGCTGAATGAAGCGATGCGGGCGACGCTGAGCTTCGATACATGGCTGTCGCTGAAAGTATGGGGCGTGACGGCGATATCCTTCATATTCGCGGCGTCCAACATCCCGATGCTGATGCGGCACGGCATGAATATCGGTGAGAAGGTGGACAGTGATGAGGTCGGGGGCACCGCGCCGCCGCAGGGGTGATGAGAGCCAATCCCGGATAGCGGAAACATTTCCCATCCATATCAATACCCTATCATTTACCCAAAGGCAGGCGCGCGAAAGCGGGAACTTTTCGCTGTCAGAACGATTGATCCGCCCAAGGCGCGTGGGGTCCCTGTTTCACAGGCGACGGGTGCTGGGTGGATGATTTCCCGCCTGCCAAGTCCCCTTCTCCATCCGTCTTACAGCCGCCACGGCTGGGCAAAATTGGATTGTTACGGTCGCGTTGCTGGGATTGAGACTGCCGGTCACACACAGGTTCATCACACAAAAGGAGAGTTCAATGTTCCTATCGCTCAAAAAAGTCGCACCGGTCGCTGTGATCCTCATCGGGTCCGTGGGACTGAGTGGCTGCGCAACCAAGGGATATGTGAACGAGCAGATCGCCACGGTTAACCAGCGCATCGACGCGCTCGACACCCGTCTGCAGGGCACGGACGCCACGGCGAAGCAGGCTCTGGCCGAAGCGCAGTCCGCATCCGGCCAGGCGCAGCAGAATTCGGCCCGTCTGGACCAGCTCAATTCCCGCGTGGACGGCGTTGAGCAGCAGCTTCAGCAGAGGCGGAAACCGCGCAACTGATGCCATCGGCCAATAATCTGATAAACATCAAAAGTCCTTTCCACCGGTCAAGGGATCATTCGGACTCGTGAATCGATGATCTCTGCCCGGTGGGCGCTTTTTGGACTTGCCTTGTTCACGCCTGTTTCCATGCAGGCGGCGAACAGCGTTCGTGCGCCGTCAGCCGCCGCAGCCAAGCCGGCTGCGAAAAAGGCTACGGCCACGAATAAGGCTACGGCCACGAATAAGGCTCCGGCGAAAAAACCGCTCGCGAAGAAGGCCGCACCGAAAAAGCAGGCTGCCGCAGCGCCGGCTGCCGTGAAGGCTGAGCCTTTCACACCCGATGTCGCGCCATCCGACGCGGTGCTTCGCGTGTCCGACTGGGTTGCCCAGTCGAAAGACAACGGCCCCCTGCCCTACGCCATCATCGACAAGAATGCGGCCCGGCTCTACCTGTTCAACGCGAAGGGCGAGATGCGGGGCGACGCCGCCATATTGCTGGGCATCGCTGTCGGCGACGATGCGTCGCCCGGCGTTGGCGGCAAGACGCTGGCGGCGTTGGGCCCGGCGGAGAAAACAACGCCAGCGGGCCGCTTCATCGCCAAATATGGCGTCGCCGCCGGGGGCGTGAAAGTGCTCTGGGTCGATTACAGCACATCGGTCGCTATCCACCCGCTGGTGAAGGGAACCAAGGCGGAACGGCGGGCGGAGCGGCTCTATTCGCCCGAAACCGACGACAACCGGATCAGCTTCGGATGCATAAACGTGCCGCCGACATTCTATGCCCAGAAGGTCCGGCCGTTTTTCCGGCGGAAGGGCGGCGTCGTCTATATCCTGCCCGACACCAGGACGATGGAGGATGTGTTCCCCCGCCTGCACGTCTTTCCCTTTGTAAGCCGGGCCAATCCCGCCGCGCCCGCGGCGCAGGAAGCGTCGGCTCCTTCGGTTCAGCCCTAGGCTACGCCTGGCCCTGAGCTACGCCGGAGGCGTGTAACCGAAAGCCTCCCGCGCGAGCTTCACCACCTCCGGGTCGGCATCCGGCATATCCATCGGCACAAGCTTTTCCAGCGTTTCGGCGACATAGGTCAGCGCCTCTATCCGCGCGGCCTTGCGATGGTTGCCGTCAATCACTTTCCAGGGCGCCCAGCGGGTGTCGGTATTCTTGAACATGGATTTGAGCGCGTCGAGATAATCCTCCCGGCGGGCGCGGTTGCGGTAATCGTCCTTGCCGGTTTTCCAGCGCTTCCACGGGGTGTCGAGGCGTTCGGCAAGCTGCTTGTCCTGCACTTCCTGCGTCACATGGATGAACAGCTTCACCAGATTGGTGCCCGCGTCGATCTGCTGCGCCTCGAACGCGTTGATCTCGTCATAGGCGCGCTTCCATTCCTTCTCCGAACAGAAGCCCTCAACGCGCTCGACGAGAACGCGGCCGTACCAGCTCCGGTCGAACACGGCGATGTCCTGCCCCGCGGGCAACCTCGTCCAGAAGCGCCAGAGGAAATGATGATCCAGTTCCTCCTTGGTCGGGGCGGAAATCGGCCAGACGTCATAATAGCGCGGGTCCCAATCAGCGGTCATCCGCTTGATGATGCCGCCCTTCCCCGCCGCGTCCCAGCCCTCGAACAAGATGACGCTGCGCTTGTTGTGGATGATGTGCGCGACCTGGACCTTGGCGAGACGTTCCTGAAGCGCGGCAAGATCGGCGTCGTAATCGCCGGGATATTTCTTGCCATGTTCGTAATCTTCAAGCTTGATGGTCATACCGTTGGACACCCCATTGTCCGTGTGTTTGGTTCGCGACCCCCACCCGACTTACCGTTCGCCCTGAGCTTGTCGAAGGGCTGTTCTCACTTCAAAGAAAGTGCAGGGCTTCGACAAGCTCAGCCCGAACGGTGAAGGCAGGTTAACCTTTCGAAGGCTCCACGACCCGCATGTGCAGTTCACGAAGCTGCTTGTGCTCGGCCGGGGACGGCGCGCCCATCAGCAGGTCCTCGGCGCGCTGATTCATCGGGAACAGCGTCACTTCACGCAGGTTCTGCGCGCCGCAGAGCAGCATGACGATGCGGTCGACGCCGGCGGCCATGCCGCCATGCGGCGGCGCGCCATACTGGAAGGCGCGGTAGAGGCCACCGAAACGCTCCTCCACATCCGCCTTGCTGAGGCCGACCAGCTCGAACGCCTTCACCATCAGTTCCGGCGACTGGTTGCGGATGGAGCCTGACGCGATCTCAAAGCCGTTACAGACCATGTCATATTGGAACGCCTTGATGGCGACAGGATCGGTCCCGTTCAGCGCGTCCATGCCCCCCTGCGGCATCGAGAAGGGGTTATGGGCGAAGTCCAGCTTCTTCTCATCCTCATCCCATTCGTAGAAGGGGAAATCGACGATCCAGCACAGATCGAACCGGTCCTTGTCGATCAGGTCGAGCTGCTCGCCGACGCGGATGCGGGCAAGGCCGGCGAGCTTGGCGGCCTGCCCTTCCTTGCCGGCGGCGAAGAACACGCCGTCATTGGGGCCGAGGCCGAGCGCCGCGACCAGCTTCGCCGTGGCCTCTTCGCCATGATTTTTGGCGATCGGGCCGCCGGGGACGCCATCCTTGATGTTGATGTAGCCAAGGCCGGAATAGCCCTCGCCCCGCGCCCAATTGTTCATGTCGTCGAAGAATTTGCGGCTGCCCGCGCCCGCGCCGGGGGCCGGTATAGCGCGGATGACACTGCCGCTCTCCACCAGGCTCGCGAAGATGCCGAAGCCGCTCCCGTGGAAATGGTCAGTGACATCAACAATCTCGATCGGATTGCGCAGGTCGGGCTTGTCGCTGCCATATTTCAGCAGCGCCTCGGCATAGGGGATGCGCGGGAAGCTGCCCGCAGGCGTCACCGGCTTGCCGTCGGCGAACGCCTCGAACACCTGGGCGATGACCGGCTCCATCGTGTTCCAGACGTCTTCCTGCGTGACGAAGCTCATTTCCAGGTCGAGCTGGTAGAATTCGCCCGGCAGGCGGTCTGCGCGCGGGTCCTCGTCGCGGAAGCAGGGGGCGATCTGGAAATAACGGTCGAATCCAGCGACCATCAGCAATTGCTTATATTGCTGGGGCGCCTGCGGCAGGGCGTAGAATTTGCCCGGATGGATGCGGCTGGGCACCAGGAAGTCGCGCGCGCCCTCCGGCGAGGAGGCCGTCAGGATCGGCGTCGAATATTCGGTGAAGCCCTGCCCCTCCATGCGGCGGCGCATGTCGGAAATGATTTGCGTGCGCTTGACGATATTGGCGTGCAGCGTCTCCCTGCGCAGGTCGAGGAAGCGATAGCGCAAGCGGATATCCTCCGGATATTCCTGCTCGCCCGCAACCGGCAGCGGCAGGTCGGCGGCGGCGGAAAGGACCACGGCGTCGTCGGCGCGGATTTCGATCTCGCCGGTGGGAAGGTTGGGGTTCACCGCCTCCTTCGCGCGGGCGACGACGCGGCCGGTGATCGTCACGACGCTTTCGGCGCGGAGGGATTCGATGACCTTGAATACGGGGCCGTCCACCTCCGTCACGATCTGCACCATGCCATAATGATCGCGCAGGTCGATGAATACGAGATCGCCATGATCGCGCTTGCGATGCACCCAGCCGGAGACGCGGACGGTCTCACCGACATTGGCGGTCCGCAGTTCAGCGCATTTATGGGTGCGATAGGCGTGCATGGCGTTCTGTTCTTCCAAACTGCATTTTACGGATAGGACAATCCCCGCTGGCGGGTTATGGGCATCAGGGTCTGCAACGACCAGCCCGCCGGGGAGCGGGCCAGCCCATAATAAGATCGAAGTCCATATGCAAATTCATCCGCTGATTACCGACAGCAAGACACTCGCCGAATTCTGCGCCCGCATCGCCAAGAGCCCCTATATCGCCGTGGACACGGAGTTCATGCGCGAAAACAGCTACTGGCCGGAGCTTTGCCTGGTGCAGGTCGCCGACGCCAATGAGGCCGCCGCCATCGACCCGAAAGCGCCGGGGCTGGACATGGGGCCGCTGCTCGACCTGCTGGTCGAGAATGAGGATGTGCTCAAGGTCTTTCACGCCGGCGGGCAGGACATAGAGATTGTCCACAACCTGACCGGCAAGACGCCGCACCCGATGTTCGACACCCAGATCGCGGCGATGGCGCTCGGCCTTGGCGAGCAGATCGGATACGGCAATCTGGTCGAGGCATGGCTGGGCATCACGCTGGACAAGGGCGCGCGCTTTACGGACTGGGCGCGGCGGCCGCTGGACAAAAGGCAGATCGATTATGCGATCGGCGACGTCACCTATTTGATCCAGATGTTCCCGGTGATGCTGGAGAAGCTGCGCAGCACGGGTCGCGGCGACTGGCTGGATCAGGAGATGGAGCGGATCAGCGACCCGGAAAATTACATCAACCGGCCGGGCGACGCGTGGAAGCGCGTGCGCATATCCAGCCGCAAGCCCGATGTGTTGGGCCGGTTGAAGGCGCTGGCCGCGTGGCGCGAGCAGGAGGCGCAGGACAAGAATCTGCCGCGCGGGCGAATCGTCAAGGATGAGACGCTGGCGGACATCGCGTCCCACCCGCCCCGGTCGCAGGACGATCTAGGCAAGGTCCGGGGGCTGTCCGCCGCGTGGCGGGGCAATGATATCGGCGCACGGATGATGGCGGCTTTGGCCGGTCATGCGCCGCTGTCCAAGGATGAGTTGCCCGAGCGCGACCCCAAAAAGCCCGCGCTGGGCAAGGATGGGGCGCTGGTGGCGGATTTGCTCAAGCTGTTGCTGAAAATCCGGTCGCGGGACATCAATGTCGCGGCGCGGCTGCTGGCGCGATCCGACGATCTGGATGCGTTGGCGGCGGGCGTGCGGGACAATCTACCGATCCTGGAGGGCTGGCGCTACGAACAATTTGGGCGGGACGCCGTCGATCTGGTAGAAGGCCGCATGGCGTTCGCGGTGCGCAACGGGCGGTTGCGGATGACCAGAACGGCGGTGGATGGAACGGAGGCGAAAGCATGAGAGCGATGGCGATCGGCATGGCGCTGGCGATGCTGCCCCTGGCGGCCTGTGCGACCACGGGCGATGGCGGTCCGGCCGCGCTGCCTGCGGCCAGCGGCGAATGCAAGAATGACGGGCTGGAAGCCTTTACCGGCAAAATCGCGACGGCGGAGCTGGGCGCGGAAATGCTGAAGGTTTCCGGCGCAAAGACCTTGCGCTGGGGCGGCCCCGGAACCGCAATGACGATGGATTTCCGGCCCGACCGGCTGACCGTGAGTTATGACGAGAAGATGGCGATCACTTCGGCGCGATGCGGATGACGTCAATCGTTGGAGATATGCAGCCGCATTGACCCATCGGCATCGACGCCGACACGCAACCCGTCATAGTCATCAATCCCCGGATGCGCCGTTTCCAGCGGGTGCATATGGGTCGCGCGGATCACCAGGACGGATGCGCCAGCCTGCTCACCTGCGCTTATGCCCGCGGGCGCGTCCTCAAAGACCAGGCAGTCCGACGCATCAAAGCCCAAAGTCTGCGCCGCAAGGCGATAACAGTCCGGGTGGGGCTTTCCGTTGGTGACATCATCGGCGGTGATCAGCACGGCGGGCGCTGGCAGGCCGACAGCTTCCAGCCGCCTGCGCGCCAGTGTGCGCGGCGCGGAAGTGACGATTCCCCACCGATTTTCCGGAAGCGAGGACAGGAACGCCTCTGCGCCAGCGATTTGCGCAATGCCGTCGACATCCTCAATCTCGGCGAGGGTCACTTTCGACGCCTCCGCCTCGGCATCGAAGCCCGGCGGAACCCAGCGGCGAACGGTATCGATGGCGCGCACGCCATGAATCGTCGGCAGGAAAGCGTCGATATCCAGACCATGGCCGCTGGCCCACCGCGCCCATACCCGTTCGGCTGCAATGACGGAACTCAGCAGCGTTCCATCCATGTCAAAGAGAAACGCAGAAAAAGCGCGCCCGCCGGACAATATTCCACGATCCATGTGCTGGCGGCCCTTAATCGACGAGCATCTGATATCTGAGACCCATGCCCTGACCAAGCTGGCGCAGGCGGCGTTCCACAGCCTCTCCGTAGAGGTCGGCATGGCGTTCGGGCAGGACGAGGGACAGCATGTCTCCTTCCGCCTCCAGCCGCCCAGCAAGCAATGGCCCTTCGACACCGCCGGAGAGGCGTTGTCCAACGCGGATCGCCAGGCCCCAGAGCGCGGCGCGGCGCAGCGCCTCCGCATTGGCGAGGCCCTCCACTTCGACAGGGACGGTCGTGCCGCCCCCGAAATTGCTGTGCAGAGCCTGGGCGAGCATCGCCCGCCCCTCGACATCAATGCCGACCCAGTTGCCGTGCAAGGCGATCTCGACGCCACGTTCGGAGCGGAAATCCGGGTTCGCGCGCCAGCCGACATCGGCCAGCAGGCAGGCGGTCTTGCGGATGCGCCGCCAGCGCGCGCCGTCCTCCAAGAACAGCGGGGCAATCCAGTCCTCGATCAGTTCGCCATGCCCCGGAAAGCGCCCCTGCGCCTCCCCCTCCGCCTGCGCGGCGACCAACAGCGGATCAAGCGCGCGGATTTCCGGCGGCAATTCCTCGAACAACAGCCCTTCACGCAGGCCATAGGCGGAGACGACAAGGCTGGACGAGGCAAGCTGGCGGACCATGACCGAGAGCAGCCCGGCGGCGCCCGGCAGGGTCGGGATGCGCGACCCGGTCAGAGCGGGAATGGCCTTCAGCGAGTCCCGGCCCATATGCGAGACGACGCGGGCGAGATGCTGGGCGCGCTCCGGCGGCATTTCATAATGGTGGATCACCGGCAGCGGAAAGTGGGTGAGCGTCATGTCCAGCCGCGCGAGCGACCGCCAAGATCCGCCGACCATGTAGAAGGGCAGCCCCTTATGCTGGTCCGACTTCCAGCCAGCCTTGGCCAGCAGCTTCTTCACGTAGCGTTCGAAGACATTATTGCCCTTCGCCCGCAATCCGGGCAGGCGCAGCACGCCAAGCGGCAGGGAAATGCGGTCATGCACCTCTCCATCCGCAATCCGCACCAGTTCCAGACTGCCGCCGCCAAGGTCGCCCACAATGCCGTTCGCGCCGGGGATGGCGGACAGCACGCCATAGCCGGAGGCGGTCCCCTCCTGCACGCCGGACAGAAGCTCAATCTCCAGCCCTAGTTCGGCGGCGCGGGCCATGAATTCCGGGCCGTTCGACGCCTCCCGCACGGCAGCCGTCGCCACGCAACGGATATGGTCTATCCCCATTTCCACGCAGAGGTGGCGGAAGCGCGCAAGAGCGGTCAGGCCGCGCTCCATGGCCTGCGGTTCGATCATGCCCGTGGTGCCCAGCGACGCGCCAAGCCCGGCCATCACCTTCTCGTTAAACAGGATAAAAGGGATGCGGCGCGGACCATCATAGACGACCAGGCGGACGCTATTCGATCCAATGTCGATGATAGCGGAACGCGCAGTCTCCAGCGCCGGGTTGGCCTTCCCGCGCTCTGCCACCGACCGGATAAGGGTCATCATGTCCATCCCCCTAGCGCCGCCGGCGCAGGGAAAGCTTTGGCACGGCATCGCTTTTCTGCAGGGCCGCGCCGCGCCCCGACAGGGACGGGTTGGTCATGAAATAGCGATGAAGATTGAAGGGCTTGTCGCCCGGCTCCAGCCGACGATAGCGGCCATCGCAATCCAGTTCCCAGCTTTGTTCATTATCGATGAGGTTGGCGACCATCACCTGATCCAGCACCTGATCATGCACGGTCGCATTCTCGATAGGCAGCATATATTCGACCCGGCGGTCAAAATTGCGCGGCATCCAGTCGGCGGAGCTGATCAGGACCTTCGCGCCATTGTTCGGCAGTTCCTTGCCATTGCCGAAGCAGGCGATGCGGCTATGTTCCAGGAAGCGGCCGATGACGGACTTCACCCGGATATTTTCCGACATGCCCTGAACGCCGGGACGCAGGCAGCAGATGCCGCGGATGATCAGATCAACCTGAACCCCCGCATTGCTGGCGGCGTAGAGCTTTTCGATGATGGCGGGATCGACGAGCGAGTTCATCTTGGCCCAGATGCTGCCCGGACGCCCGGCGCGCACATGGTCGATCTCCGCATCGATCAGCGCGCTCAACTGGTCACGCAGGTCGCGGGGCGACATGGTGAGCAGTTCCAGATGCTGCGGCTCGACATAGCCGGTGATATAGTTGAACAGCGCGGCGGCATCCCGCCCGATGCGCGGGTCGGCGGTGAAGAAGCTGAGGTCCGTGTAAATGCGCGCAGTGACCGGGTGATAATTGCCGGTGCCGAAATGGCAGTAAGTGCGGAACTGGTCGCTTTCACGCCGGACGACCATCGAAATCTTGGCGTGCGTCTTCCAGTCGATGAAGCCGTAGACCACCTGAACCCCGGCGCGTTCCAGGGCGCTGGCCCAGAGCAGGTTCTGCTCCTCGTCAAACCGGGCCTTCAATTCCACAACTGCGGTGACTGACTTGCCCGCCTCCGCCGCGTCGATAAGCGCGCGGATGACGGCGGATTGCTTGCCCGCGCGATAGAGCGTCTGCTTGATGGCGACGACATCCGGGTCGGCGGCCGCTTGTTTCAGAAAGGCGACGACGACGTCGAAGCTTTCATAGGGGTGATGGACGACGATATCCTTGGCGCGAATAGCCGCAAAGCAATCGCCGCCATATTCGCGAATACGCTCCGGGAAACGGGGGGCGTAGGGTTCGAACTTCAGGTCCGGCCGGTCCTCGTCGACGATCACGGACAGGTCGCCGATGCCGATGAAGCCGTCCACCTCCGCGATGACGGATTCATGCCCCTGCAGCATGTCCTGAAGCATTTCCTCGACCGCTTCGGGAATACCCTGTTCTATTTCCAGCCGGATCACCCGGCCACGGCGGCGGCGCTTGATGGCGCTGCGGAAATAGCGGACGAGATCCTCCGCCTCCTCCTCAATTTCGATATCGCTGTCGCGGATGACCCGGAATACGCCGCTGTCCTTGACCTTGTAGCCGGGGAACAGCCGGTCGCTGAACCGGCGGATCACTGCCTCCAGAGCCATATAGCGCGCCGGGCTGCCCGGAATCCGCACGAAGCGATTGAGGGTCGCAGGAATCATCACCAGTTCGCGGACCGGCTGCTTGTCCGACAGGCGCTCCAGATCGAAAACGATCGACAGGCCCTGATTGGGGATGAAGGGAAAGGGATGCGCGGGATCAAGCGCCTGCGGCGTCAGAATCGGGAACACCTGATTGAGAAAGTGATTTTCGAGCCAGTCGTCCGCCTTCGCGCCCATGCTGCCTGAGCCAACCACATCGATGCCCGCTGCGCCGAGCGCGGCGTGGAGCGCGTGCCAGACGAGCTGTTGCGCGCTCATCAACCGGTCGGCCTCCGCCTCGATCGCGGCAAGCTGCTGCCCCGGAGTCATGCCATCGGCGGAGCGCAGGTCGACATCCTGAAGCTGCTGCCCCTTCAACCCGGCGACGCGGACCATGAAAAATTCATCGAGGTTCGCGCCGGAAATCGACAGGAAACGTAGCCGTTCCAGCAAGGGATGGGCGGGATTCATCGCTTCTTCCAGCACCCGCTGGTTGAACCCCAACCAGGACAGTTCCCGATTGAAATAGCGTTCGCCGGGCAGGGTCATGCTGGCAGAGGGGTCGGCTTCGGCCACGAAAGCTCCTTATTCGGACGCCGGATCGGAATAGAGTATAGGCAGAAATCCGGCGTTTTGCAGCGTTTCCCGTGCAAATTGCACCGAAATCTTGCGGGACGATGACAGTGAAGCCGCATTGAGGCAATCGATCACCGCCGCGATGGCAGCATAGCTGCGTTCGATCCGCTTGTGCAGCCATTCCGGCAAATCGGCAGCCCATGCCGAACCGGCGCGGGTCAGGCCGCGTTCGATAAGCGCCAGGGCGAGCGCCTCATCCGGCTCCTCTATCCGCACATGCGCGGCGGCGGACAGGCGCGAGCGCAGGTCCGGAAGGGCAACGGTCCAGTGCTGCGGCGCATGGTCGGCGATGAGGAGCAGCGGGCGCTGATCAAGCTGGGCGCGGTTCCAGGCATGGAAAAGCGGCTCGTCGCCCGCCCCTTCCGCATTGTCGATCACCTCGCCGCCGGAAATGCGGGCAAACAGGCGGCCAAGCGTGGATTTGCCCGAACGGGGCGGGCCGGACAGGACACTGGTCTGCACCGGCCAGTCGCGCCACCCCTCCAGATGACGCACGGCAATCGCATTGGCGTCGCTCACCAGGAAGTCCCCGCCTCCCCCCTGGCCCGTCCAGTCGAACGGGAGGCTGATCTGGCTCATTGCCCGGCGGGCGGCGTGGCTGCGCGCCGGGTAACGCGAAGCGTGTTGCCGGCGGACTGAACCGCAAAGCCGCGCTGCTGGAGCGCTGCGCTGAGCGTGTCGACCGTACCGGCAAAACTGACCTGCATTACGGAAGTGCCGCCCAGCGCCAGGCTGCTGGTCGAGGCCGAGCGCACGCCGGGGATTCCCCGGATCAGGGACTCACCCTGGCTGACGGAGGCGACGTTGGGCGTGTCATATTGCAGCGTGAAGGTGGCGACTCCAGGGATAACCGTGGGCATATCGACCGTTTCGACCATTCCTTCTGTCGCATTTTCAAGCTCCAGCGAATCGGGATCGACTGGTTCCTCTATGACCAACGAGGGGTCAGGACGCAGTACGCCACTAAGCAGAGCTTGCGTGTAAAGCTGATCCACGCGCCTTGCCGCCTGATCCATCATCTCCGGCACGGCATTTTCGGAAGGCGCGCGCAGCGCGAAGGACCCGATCAGCGCATTGTCCGGGCCATAGCGCGCGGCGAATCGTCCGATGACCGGGCCGCCGGGATATTGCCGCTCCAGCCGGGCGATCGGGATCACCACATCGGCCGCGCCATATTGATCGAGCAGCACCCGCCACCAGAGGCGGCCGCGGCGGCCGGTCTGCGCGGCGTTGAGCAGCAAGGGGTCCGCCGCGACGCCGCTGACGCGCACATAGTCAATGGCGCTTTCCCCGGTGCGGAAACGCGCCCAGGCCTTCTGCCACTCATTGATGCTCTCATAGCTGACGGCCGCCCCGCCCTGCCACAAGACAGGGATGACCAGCAGCGGCGGGGACCGGATGGCCGAGCCGCTGACGCCCAGAAGCTGGCCCGTACGGGCGCGATCGAACATGACGCCAAGCGTTGCGATATAACGGGTTGGGCCGGATTGCTCATATTGAATCTCAATCCCGGACACCATCGCCTCAAGCTGCGAATCGGAGAGCACGGGAATGGACGCGCCACCATTGGTGCGGGTCCAGAGCATGCGCCAGGCCGTGCGCTGCGCCTGTCGCCAGCCGGCATAGCGGGCGGCGTCCGCATTGGGCGCCGCGACGTCGACCTTGACCCCGCTCACCTCAAAATCGCCGCCGCTGGCGATGGGCGGAACGCCGCGCTCGCCCTCAATCTGGGCGACCAGAGTCGCGGCGGCGGCGAGGCCGAGCAGCAGCAGGATCGCGAGATAGAAAGGACGGATGTCTGGGCGGGTCATGAACACGGGCGCCCTTTTGACGGCATTACTATGGAAATCCAAGTCCGATTTGGCTAGGCGCCATTCATGGACCCCAAGCACAACCAGACCGAACCCTATACCTACGCCAAGGCCGGCGTTTCCATCGACGCCGGAAACGCGCTGGTCAAGGCCATCGCTCCGCTCGCCAAGGCCACCCGCCGTCCCGGCGCGGACGCCGAACTTGGCGGATTCGGCGGATTTTTCGACCTGAAGGCGGCGGGCTATGACGACCCCCTGCTGGTCGCGGCCAATGATGGGGTCGGCACCAAGCTGAAGCTGGCCATCGAGCATGACCGGCATGACGGAGTCGGCATCGACCTGGTGGCGATGTGCGCCAATGACTTGATCGTGCAGGGCGCGGAGCCGCTATTCTTCCTGGACTATTACGCCACGGGGAAGCTGGAGAGCGGTGTCGCCGAGCGGGTAATCGCGGGGATCGCGGACGGATGCCGTCAGGCGGGCTGCGCGCTGATCGGCGGCGAGACGGCGGAGATGCCGGGCATGTATGGCCCCGGAGACTATGATCTGGCCGGTTTCTGCGTCGGCGCGGTGGAGCGCGCGCAGGCGTTGACCGGATCGCGGGTGAAGGCGGGCGATGTGCTGCTGGGGCTGGGATCGTCGGGCGTGCACAGCAATGGCTTCTCGCTGGTCCGGCGGCTGGCGGCGGACAAGGGATGGAAGCTCGACCGCCCCGCCCTGTTCGACAATGAGGTGCTGCTGATCGACGCGCTGATGGCGCCGACGCGCATCTATGTGCGCTCGCTGCTGCCGCTGGTGCGGGCAGGCAAGATCAACGCATTGGCCCACATTACTGGCGGCGGGCTGCTGGAGAATATTCCGCGCGTGCTGCCGGACGGGCTGCACGCCGTGGTCGACGCGGATAGTTGGGATCAGCCGCGCCTGATGGCGTTCCTGCAGGCCCAGGGGCATATCGAGCCGGAGGAAATGGCGCGCACCTTCAACTGCGGCGTCGGCATGGTGCTGGCAGTGGACGCCGCAGAGGCGGAGGATGTGCGCGCTGCGCTGATAGCGGCGGGTGAAACCGTGCACGCCATCGGCCATATCGAGGCCGGCGAAAAAGGCTGCACGGTCAAGGGATCGGTCGAGACGTGGAGCGCGATGGCGGACTGGTCAGCAACGCATCTGGGATGAATTGCGGACGAAATTAACTACCGTTCGCCCTGAGCTTGTCGAAGGGCTGTACTTCACTTCAAGACAGGACAGGGCTTCGACAAGCTCAGCCCGAACGGAGTTTAGAGCATGCAGAAAGCACGCATCGCAGTTCTCATATCCGGCCGAGGATCGAACATGGCGGCTTTGCTCTATGCCGCGAAGGCGGCCGATTGCCCGTTTGAGATCGTGCTGGTGGCGGCAGACAGTCCTGACGCAGCGGGCCTCAGACTTGCAGAAGGGGAAGGGATTCCCGCTCTTGGCTTTCCCAAGCCTACCGGAAAGGACAAATCGCAATTTTTTGAAGCGCTCGACCTTCAAATCAGGAAGTCTGGCGCGGACTATATCGCCCTCGCGGGTTTCATGCGGATTCTCCCCAGCAGCTTCGTTGGGGGATGGGAAGGCAGGATGCTCAACATCCACCCCTCCCTCCTGCCCAAATATAAGGGGCTGGACACGCACAAGCGGGCGCTGGAGGCTGGCGACAGCCATGCGGGATGTTCGGTCCATATCGTGACCGCCGAGCTGGATGACGGCCCGGTCTTGGGGCAGACGCCCGTCGCGATCCTGCCCGGCGACACGGAGGATGCGCTGGCCGCGCGCATTCTGATCGCCGAGCATCAGCTCTATTCCCGCGTGCTGGCGGAATATGTCCAGCGGGATTCCCAGCCCGAAGCGATATTGGCGCAGGTGCGCGAGCGGGCGATGGCCCTGCCCCGCGCCGAGGAGACGCTGTCGCACGGCATGCCCTGCTTCGGGATCGAGAAGGGCAAGAAGTTCGCCTATTTCACGAAGGATCATCATGGCGACGGCATCACGGCGCTGATCGTCAAGACCACCGGCGAGGAGGAACAGGCGATGTTGATAGAGGAGGACCCCGACCTCTATTACCGCCCGGCCTATTTCGGCCCTTCCGGCTGGATCGGCATCCGGCTTGACGGTGGAGCGACCGACTGGGATCATGTGCGCGACCGGCTGGAAACAAGCTGGCGCCTCATTGCTCCCCGGAAGCTGGCCGATGTCTTCTGATTCAACACCTCCCGACCCACCACCCACCAAACAGGCGCAGGAGCGGGCGGAAAAGGCCGAAGCGGCAGCCATACGCCGCCGCTGGATAACGCTGGGCGAAGTTCTGGCGGTGGCGGCTGTCGTGATTTCCGGCCTGACGCTGTGGAACAATTGGTCGGAACGCGCCGACAGCCGGGCGGAAAAGGCGGCCGACGCGAAACAATCGTCCGCCAAGGCGCAGATCCTTGTTTTCAGCACCAAGACATCCGTCGACGGGCGGACGCTGATCCTGACGCCCACGTCCGAGGACCAACTGGTCCAGAGCCAGACCGTGCGGTTCCCTTCCTCTTTCGGCGCCGATCCGGCGGAAACGACGGGCCAGTCCCGCGTCGAGGTCAGGTGGTTCGAGGTGCCGTTGAAAAAGGCGCGGGAAAATGCGGGCATGCCCGACGATAGCCGGGGTGATGAGCGCGTTCCCGTGGCCATCTCCACCCGGTTCATGGTCGACGGCGTAATCCACGACGATGTCGCGATCTATGATGTCGGCTATACCGTCCGGGGCCGCCTGCTCGGTGGGCATAATGTGACGCTGCGCGGACTATCGCTCGTGTCACGAACCAAGGAGAGCGGCTTGCAGGCCAGGCTGGATGCACGGTGGAAGGCGATATTCCCGCAACCAGACAAATGATCCGAGGCTTGAGCCGCAACACGCTGACTGTTCCTTGCGGCATGAGACGCCAGCCTGCGTCGGCAGGACCGAGGAAAAGGGCATGAAAAAAGCCGCCGGAGCGCTCCGGCGGCTTTTTCGTGTCACACTGCGATCAGGGATCAGCCGACAATTTCTTCCGGCTTGAAGAAATAGGCGATTTCCGTCGCGGCATTCTCATCGCTGTCCGAACCGTGGACCGAGTTCGCCTCGATCGATTCGGCGTGCACCTTGCGGATCGTGCCCTCATCGGCATTCTCCGGGTTGGTCGCGCCCATGATGTCGCGGTTGCGCTTCACGGCATTCTCGCCTTCCAGAACCTGCACGACGACCGGACCGGAGATCATGAAGGCGACGAGGTCGGCGAAGAAGGGACGCTCCTTGTGCACGGCGTAGAAGCCTTCGGCCTGCTCGCGGCTCATGCGGATGCGCTTGGAGGCGACGACGCGCAGGCCCGCTTCCTCCAGCATCGCGGTGATCGCGCCGGTCAGGTTGCGGCGCGTCGCGTCGGGCTTGATGATGGAAAAGGTGCGATTGGCGGCCATTTTATTGGGAAGCTCCGGTTTCGGGAAACAAGTCGGGCCGCCCTTTAGCTGCGGGAAGGACAGGCCGCAAGACTGTTAAGCATCACCATCAGGCCGCCCTGATCCACCGCCCGCCCTCCTGACGGTGGAAACGGGCTTCAACCCCCTCCAGCTTCGAGACAATGCGCCAGTTCGCGCGCGCGGCCTCAATCGTCATCGCGTCAAAGAAATAGAATGCGCGATCGAAAGTCAGCGCCTCGTCCCGCCACAGGCCGTCGGCCAGGGCGATATACCGCGCGCCATTGGACGGCTCCACCTTGCCGGACAGCAGGATCGGCTGGATCGAGGGATTTTCGCCTTGCGCATGGCCGTGCGCAAGGAAGCTGGCGGGCTGATGCGACCAAAGCGACTGGCCGATCTCATCCAGGCGCTCCGGCTCTGCCGCAACCACGAGCAGCCGTCCCCCGCCGGCAATGATGCGCTGCGCTATGGCGGGCAACACCTTGTCCACGGGATCACGGCTGAGCTGGTAGAAATCGGCCTGCATCGATATCTTTCCATCGTCGGGCTGAGCCTGTCGAAGCCCTGCCCTTCTTGAAGAAAAGTGCAGCCCTTCGACAAGCTCAGGGCGAACGGGAAGCGGTTCAATCCGAACGGAGGTTTGATTACCCCTCAAACTTGTCGGAGACGAGCTGGTCCAGCAGGCGCACGCCGAAGCCGGTTGCGCCCTTGTCCCAGGTCGATCCGGGCTTGTCCGCCCACACCATGCCCGCAATGTCGAGATGCGCCCATTTGACGCCCTCATCGACGAACCGCTTGATGAATTGGGCGGCGGTGATTGATCCGGCGCCGCGCGGCCCGACATTCTTGATGTCGGCGATGGGGCTGTCGATCAGCTTGTTGTAGGCGTCGCTCATCGGGAAACGCCACAACGGATCGCCGGACGTCTTGCCCGCGGAAAGCAGATCATCGGCCAGACCGTCATCATTGGAGAAAAGGCCGCCATTCTGGTCGCCCAGAGAGATGATCATCGCGCCGGTCAGGGTGGCGAGATCGATCAGCACCTCCGGCGCATAGGTCTTTTGCGCCCAGGTGATGGCGTCGCAAAGGACCAGGCGGCCCTCGGCGTCGGTGTTGATCACCTCGATCGTCTGGCCGGACATGGACGTCACCACGTCACCGGGCCGCTGGGCGTTGCCGTCCGGCATATTCTCGACAAGGCCACAAATGCCGACGACATGGGCTTTCGCCTTGCGCCCGGCCAGCGCCTTCAGCGTGCCCGCGACCGCGCCCGCGCCGCCCATGTCCCACTTCATGTCCTCCATACCGGCCGCAGGCTTGATGGAAATGCCGCCCGTGTCGAAGGTGACGCCCTTGCCAACGAAAACGACCGGCGTCTTGACCGCGCCGCCCGTGCCGTCCCAGCGCATCGCGAGAATGCGGGGTTTGCGCACCGATCCCTGCGCGACGCCAAGCAGCGCGCCCATGCCAAGGTCCGCCATCTGCTGTTCGTCCAGCACCGTGATTTCGATGCCGAGATCGGCCAGATGACGGCAGCGTTCGACGAAGCTTTCGGGGTAGATGATGTTGGCTGGTTCGGCGACGAGTTCACGAGTGAGCGCAACGCCATCGGCCAGCGCGGACCGGCGCGCCCAGGCATCGGAAGCTCCGGCATCAACGGTGACCAATGTCACAGTCTCCAGCGTCGGCTTCGACTTTTCGGGGAGGCGCGTGCGATAGGTGTCCATCCGCCAACTGCGCAGCTTCGCGCCAAGCGCCAGCCGCGCGGCGCCCTCCGCCGAAACGCTGACCGGAAACTCCACGGCGGCGTGCTTTGCGCCGGACGTCAGCAATTTCGCCGAGAGCGCGCCGCCCGCCTTTTCAAGATCAGCGTCGCTGCCCGAACCGGTGCCGAGCAGGACGATGCGCAGCAACGCGCCGCCTTCCTCCGCGAATGTCTCAAAGGTCGATCCCGCGTCGCCCGCGAACCGCGCCGCCTTCGCGCCGGCGAGCACGGTCTGACCCGCCGCAATGGCCAGGGAGCCCGGAAGGTCCTTGGGCAGGGCGATGACCAGAGTGTCGGCGGTGGATGGGCGTGACGGGCTGATCGTGATTTGCATGAAAGACCTCTGTTCTGCTCTTTGAATCTGGAAGCGTGAGATAGTGCGCCTTTCCCCTTCTGGCAAAGCGCTTCAACCAATTTCGCACCCTCTTTGGGCCGCAAGGCGATTGCGGCCAGAGCCAAGCGGTGCAATAGGCGGGAAAAGCGCTCCTGGATGCCGTCACTATCGCATGATCCGCCACCACTATTCCTTTCCTCACGGCCTGGCGGCGACCGGCACGGCGATCCTGATGATGTGCGCCAGCACGCCGCTGATCGCGCAAACCCTCAACAGCCCCGACGCGGCGCTGAGCACGCCGGACGCTCCGGTTCCGGCCAATGACGAGGAAATAGGCTTCGCCGCCGATCAACTGGAATATGACAACAACACCGACGTCGTGACGGCGACGGGCAACGTCCAGATGCTGCGCGAAGGAAACCGGCTGCGCGCCGACAAGGTGGTATGGCATCGCCAGACCGGCCAGGTCGAGGCGTCCGGCAACGTCTCCGTCATCGATGCTGAAGGCAACATCGCCTATGGCGACCAGCTTGAGGTTACTGATACGCTGAAGGACGGCATCGTCCAGAATATGCTGATCGTCCTGCAGCAGGGCGGACGGCTGGCGGCGGAGAAGGGCAACCGCACGAACGGCGTCTATTATCTGGACCATGCCGTCTATTCCGCCTGCAAGGTCGAGGATAGCGAGGGCTGCCCGAAGGAACCGACCTGGCAGATCAAGGCGGTGAAGGTCATCTACAACCCGGATCGGCAGCGCGTGACATATCGCGGCGCGCGGATCGAGATCTTCGGGCTGCCCCTGATTCCTTTGCCCGGCCTGTCCCATCCGGTCGGCGACCAGGGCGGAACCGGTCTGCTGGTACCATCCCTGCGCTATGACCGCGTGAACGGGGCGGAGATGTCGCTGCCCTATTATGTGAAGCTGGCGCCGAACAGCGACCTGACGATCACCCCGCACGTCTATTCCGACGCGCTGCCGATGCTGCAGGGCAATTATCGCGCGCTGCACGGCAAGGGCGCGTATCAGATCACCGGCTATGCGACCTATGGATCGCGCATTCCGGCGAACGCGGCGGTAGCGCCCGATTCGCAGCGGGACTTCCGCGGATATTTCGACGCCAGCGGCAAATTTCAGCTCGACCCGGAATGGAGCATCAGCTCCTCCATCCGCGTGGCGTCCGACCGCACGTTCATGCGGCGCTACGACATCAGCCGCGAGGATCGGCTGCGCTCCACCATCCAGGCCGAGCGTATTGGCGAGGACAGCTATTTCTCCATCGCCGGATGGGCCGCGCAGACGCTGCGCACCAACGATATTCAGGGGCAGGTGCCGGTCGCCCTGCCCGTCATCGACTATCGCCTGCGGCTGGCCGATCCGGTGCTGGGCGGCCGCATCCAGTTGCAGGCGAACAGCCTGGCGATCACCCGGACCGAAGGACAGGATACACAGCGCGCCTTCGCCGGATTCCAGTGGGACCTGCGCAAGCTGACGGGCATGGGTCAGGAGATCACCTTCACCACCTATCTGCGGGGCGACGTCTATCACACCGACGAGACCGACCTGACCCGCACGGTCATCTATCGCGGCGATGAAGGCTGGCATGCGCGCGGGATCGCCGCCGCCGCAGTGGATGTGCGCTGGCCCTTCATCGGCGAGGCGTTTGGCGGCACCCAGCGGATCACGCCGCGCGTTCAGATCGTCGCTTCGCCCCATCTGGCCAATATGAAGGTGCCGAACGAGGATTCGCGCTCCGTCGATCTGGATGACAGCAATCTTTTCGCGCTCAACCGCTTCTCCGGTTACGACCGGTTCGAGGATTCGACGCGCATCACCTATGGCTTCGAATATCAGGTGGATCGCAAGGACCTGTCCCTCGATGCCGTGGTGGGGCAGAGCTATCGCCTGAACAGCCGGTCGACCATCCTGCCGGAAGGCACGGGCCTCGCATCGCGCACGTCGGACATCGTTGGCCGGACCACGGTCCGCTACAAGGATTTCATCGCGCTGACCCACCGTTACCGGGTGGACAAGGACAATCTGGCCGTCCGCCGCAACGAGATTGACGCCACTGTCGGCACCAAGAAAACCTATGTGATGGCCGGCTATTTGCGGCTCAACCGCAATGCCTCGTCCGACATAGAGGATTTGCGGGATCGCGAGGAAATCCGCCTTGGCGGCCGTCTGCAGGTCACGCGCTTCATATCGGTATTCGGCTCCACGGTCATCAACCTGACCGGGCAGAAGGAGGACCCGCTGACCAGCGCGGACGGATATGAACCGGTCCGTCACCGGCTGGGCGTCGCCTATCAGGACGACTGTCTGGAACTGGGCGTCACCTGGCGCCGCGACTATCAGGCGACGGGCGATGCAAGGCGCGGAAACAGCTTCCTGCTGCGACTCGCTTTTCGCAATCTTGGCATATAAGAGAGTAACCCTGTTCCGCGCCCACGCCTTAACGCCCGCTCAGCGCTGGTTAAGGCGATTGGCGGCAAGAGGGGCGCAGGATCTGTTGGAGAGCATTTGTTGCCGATGAAATCCGTTGTTCGTTCCACCCGGCTCATGAAGTTTCGTGCGCCGGCCGTTGCCGTGATGATGGCATGCCTTGCCTCCTCCACGATCGCCCAGACGGTCGGGGATGATGGCGACATGCCGTCCGCCGCGCTGGACCTGCCGAAGGACATGACCTTCTTCGGCAAGTCGGACCCCAATGTCCGCAAGGCCACGGCCGTCATCAATGGCACGATCATCACCGGCACGGACATCGACCAGCGCCTGGCTCTGATCGTGGCGGCCAATGGCGGCAAGGTCGCCGATGAGGAAAGAGAGCGCCTGCGCCTGCAGGTGCTGCGCAACCTGATCGACGAGACCTTGCAAATCCAGGAAGCCGCCGCCAACGACATCAAGATCGACAAGGCGGAGATTGACGACAGCTATAATCGCGTCGCCGCCAATTTCCGCCAGTCGCCGGAGCAATTCTCTGTCTATCTGCGCCAGCAGGGCAGCTCCCCGGCCAGCATCAAGCGCCAGATCGAGGGTGAGCTTGCCTGGAGCCGCCTGCTCCGCCGCAATGTGCAGCCCTTCGTCAATGTCGGCGAGGAGGAAGTGAAGTCGGTGGTCGACCGGCTGAACGCCGCCAAGGGCACAGACGAGTTCCGCATCGGCGAAATCTACCTCTCGGCGAGCCCGGAGAACGCTCAGCAAATCTCCGCCAATGCGCATAATATCATCGAGCAGATCCAGAAGGGCGGATCGTTCCAAGCTTATGCCCGCCAGTTTTCGGAAGCATCCACGGCGGCCGTTGGCGGCGATCTTGGCTGGGTGCGCCCGGCGCAGTTGCCTGACGAACTGGCGCAGGCGGCAGGCGGCATGCAGGTTGGCCAGATCGCAGGTCCCGTCCCCGTTCCCGGAGGCTTTTCGATCATCTATCTGATGGACAAGCGGCAGGTCCTGACCGCCGATCCGCGCGACGCGCTGATGAGCCTGAAACAGCTTTCGATCAATTTCGCGCCCGGCACGAACCGGGAGCAGGCGACGACCAAAGCCAGCGCCTTTGCCAATGCGACCCAGCAGATCAAGGGCTGCGGCGCGGCGAACGACGTCGGCAGATCGCTTGGCGCGGATGTCGTCGACAATGACAATGTGAAGGTGCGCGATTTGCCGCCCCAGTTGCAGGAAATGCTCCTGAAGCTGCAGATCGGCGAAGCGACGCCACCGTTCGGGTCCGTGGCCGAAGGCGTGCGCGTGCTGGTGCTGTGCGGCCGCGATGATCCGCAAAGCGCGGGCACGCCGTCCTTCGAACAGATTCAGGCGCAGATGGAAGACGACCGGGTGAACAAGCGCGCGCGAATCTATCTGCGCGACCTGCGCCGTGACGCGGTTATCGACTATAATTGATGGCCGCTTCGCAACCCGCGAACCCCCTTCCTCCCTTCGCGGTTTCCCTGGGCGATCCAGCCGGCGTCGGGCCGGAAATCATCGCCAAATCCTGGATGATGCGGGATGCCCGCAGCCTGCCGCCCTTCTTTGCGGTCGGTGACGCGGCGTCGATCCGTGCGGTCTGGACCGGGCCGCTGACGATTATATCCGCGCCGGAAGAAGCCGCTGCAGCCTTCAAGGACGCCCTGCCCTGCCTGCAGGTTGCGGAGGCGGGCGACATCATCCCCGGAAAACCGTCTATCGAGGGTGCGCGTACGGCGCTGCATGCGCTGGAGGCGGCCGTGGGCCTCGCGCGGTCCGGCGCAGCCGCCGGGCTGGTCACGGCTCCTGTCGGCAAGGCGCAGCTTTACGAAGTCGGCTTCACCCATCCGGGTCAGACGGAATTTGTGGCCGAACGATGCGGGATCGCGCGGGAAAACGCCGTGATGATGCTGGCAGGGCCATCGCTGCGGGTGGTGCCGATCACCATACATGTGGCGCTGGCCGATGTGCCGAAGGCGCTGACCACCGACCTGATCCGCAGCCGCGCCATTACGACCGCGAAGGGGCTGCAGCGCAATTTCGGCATCGCCGCGCCACGCCTTACGGTTGCGGGCCTCAACCCCCATTCCGGCGAAAATGGAACGATCGGGCGCGAGGAGATCGACATCATCATCCCCGCCATCGAAGCGCTGAAGGCGGAGGGATTGGACATAAGCGGGCCATTCGCCGCCGATGGACTGTTCCATGCGCGCGCGCGGGAGGGTTATGATGCGGCGCTGTGCATGTATCATGACCAGGCGCTGATCCCCATCAAGACGCTCTATTTCGACGATGGCGTGAATATCACCCTGGGCCTGCCAATCGTCCGCACCTCCCCGGACCATGGCACCGCCTTCGGCATCGCCGGGCAGAATGCCGCCAATCCCGGCGCGATGATCGCGGCGATCCGCATGGCCGCCGAGGCCGCGCGCCACCGACTCGCCTATAACGGCTGAAGCCGTGGCCAAGCTCCCGCCCTTAAGAGAAGTGATCGCCGCGCATGGCCTGCGCGCCAGCAAGGCGCTGGGGCAGAATTTCCTGCTGGACGAGCAATTGCTGGACCGGATCGCCGCCATCCCCGGCGATCTGAGCGGCAAGACAGTGTTCGAGGTCGGTCCCGGCCCCGGCGGCCTGACGCGCGCCCTGCTCCGCGCCGGGGCAAGGGTGGTGGCCGTGGAACGGGACGAGCGGTGCCTGCCCGCGCTGGCGGAACTGTCCGCGGCGTTTCCCGGTATGCTGGAGGTGGTATCCGACGACGCCATGGCGGTGGACGCGCACGCGCTGGCGGGTGATGGCGCGCATATCGTGGCGAATCTACCCTATAATGTGGGAACAGCGCTGACCGTCGGCTGGCTTTCGGCCGACTGGATGCCCTGGTGGGCGTCGCTGACGCTGATGTTCCAGCAGGAGGTCGCCGAGCGCATCGTCGCGCCATCCGGCGATGGGCATTATGGCAGGCTGGCGGTGCTGGCCCAATGGCGGGCCAAGGCGCGGATCGCCATGAAGGTGCACCGCAGCGCCTTCACACCCCCGCCCAAGGTCATGTCCGCCGTGGTGCATATAGAACCGGTGGAAGCGCCGGAAGATGTGGCATTCAGAACGCTGGAGAAACTAACCGCCGCGGCGTTCGGCCAGCGGCGCAAGATGTTGCGGCAAAGCCTGAAAGGACTTCCCGGCGCGCTGGAGGCGCTGGAGGTGGCAGGAATTGACCCGCAGCGGCGGGCGGAGACGGTGAGCGTGGCCGAGTTTGTCGCGGTGGCGCGGATTATGGGGACGCCTGCAACGGATCGCCCCAAAAGCTGAATGCCCTACCCCCGTTCGCTTCGGGCGCAGTCGAGAAACCAGCGCGAGGCTTCCCGGCTACGGTTGAAGCGAACGGCTATGGGTTCGATCCAACCGGAATAGATGGCGGATAATTTACGGCCGTTCGGTCGGCTGCACCGTCGGCGTCGGGGTCACATCCTTCGCGGTCAGCACGGTCGGTGGCACGCCCCGGTCGATCGCAGCGGAAAGCTGGCTCAGCGGAGCGCAACTATCCTTGCAGATGCGCTGTACGGCGGCGAGATTCTCCTTGGCCTTGGCGATCGCGCCTTTCTCTACCATCGCCTGGCCCTGCCCGGAGAGCGCCTGCACATCATTGGGGTCGAGCAGCAATGCCTCGCCATAAAGGCGGATAGCCTTGCCCTGCAGGCCCTGCGCGCGGGCAACCTGCCCAAGCGCGACATAGACGGCGCGGTTGCGTGGATCGGCCGCCAGCGCGCTTTCATAGGCGTCGTTGGCGGCGTGGAGATCGCCAGCCTTCTGCGCCGCTTCGCCAGCCCGCTGCCATTCAATCGAGAGAGGGTCGATCTGCGTATCCGGCCTCTGGCTCAGGCCGACGCTCGACACGGTCGCGAGCACTGCGGCGAGGGCAAGGGAAGCAGGGGTAAAACGCATGAGCAACTCCAGAAGCGATTCTCGCGGATTCTCTTCATTTTCCGACATGATGTCTATCATGCTTTTTTCAATACCACGAAGAAGAAGCCGTCCGTGCCGTCATGGGCGGGTGTCAACAACACGCCATGGCCGCAAGACCTACCGGGCGGAATATGCTGCAAAACCGGGGTCCAGCCGGGGTGCCGGGCAATGAAGGCGTCAATCTGGCCGCTTCCTTCCTGCGTGGTCAACGCACATACGGCATAGACGAGCCGCCCGCCCGGCGCCACCAGCGGCGCGGCGAAATCCAGGATCCGGGCCTGTTCCGAGACGAGCCGTTCCAGCCTTTGCGGGGTGAGCCGCCAGCGCGCCTCCGGGTTGCGCCGCCATGTGCCGGTGCCGGAACAGGGCGCGTCCACCAGCACAATGTCCGCCAATCCCGCCAACGGAGCCAGCTTCTCGATCTCCTTGCCCTGATCGAGCAGCAGCGTTTCGATGAAGTGCGCACCCGCCCGCCCGGCGCGCTCTGGAAGGCGGGAGAGCCGGGAGCGGATGGCGTCGCAGGCGACAAGACGGCCACGCCCCTCCATCGCGGCGGCGAGGGCGAGCGTCTTGCCCCCCGCCCCGGCGCACAGGTCAATGACCGTCATGCCCGGCTGCGCCTCGCAGGCCATGGAAATGATCTGGCTTCCGGCATCCTGCACCTCGACCTGACCGGACTTCCAGGCGTCGGTCAGCTCAACCGGGAAACCTTCCGGCAGACGAAGAGCGTCCGGCAAATGGTCAAGCGGCGTCCCTTCAGGAAATTCGCCAAGGCAGTCGCCAGCCCCAGACTTCAGCGTATTGACGCGCAGGTCCAGCGGCGCACGCTCAAGCAATGCCTGTTGTTCAGCTTCAGTCAGAAGATTGGCCAATAAGGGCTTGATCCATGCAGGAACAATGGACGCTTCCGAGGCCGGATCATCCGGTTTCAAGGGTGCCGGGCCATGGGACGAGCCATCGAACAGGCGTGCGAGTTCAGGCCGTTCCCGCGCAAGCCCCGCCATCGCCGCGCGGCCATCGGCCGGACGGTCGGCCGTGCGGCGTACGGCATCATAGAGAAGATCGCGCACGGCGCGGCGATCCTTCGATCCAGCATAGCGCCGCGCCTTGAAATAGCGGGCGATCAGCGTGTCGGCCGCAGGGCCGCCGTCCCGCGCGGCCGCGATGATCTCATCCAATATATCAATAGCGGCCTGAACGCGGGCGGCGGGCGTCATCGTCTATTGCACCCGAACGGCGGTAAGGTGGCAAGCCGTCCTCTAACCCTTCCCGCGCGCGGGAAGGGAATGTGATCAGCGCGTCGGGTAATTGGGCGCTTCCCGCGTGATGGTGACGTCGTGCACATGGCTTTCGGAAAGACCGGCATTGGTGATCTGAACGAAGCGGGCGCGCTCCTGCAGGTCCTTGATCGTGCGGCTGCCGGTATAGCCCATCGCCGCCTTCACACCGCCGACAAGCTGGTGAATGACATCTGCGGCGGGGCCTTTGAACGGCACCTGCCCCTCAATTCCTTCGGGCACCAGCTTCATCTGGTCCTTGATGTCCTGCTGAAAATAACGGTCGGCCGATCCGCGCGCCATCGCGCCGACGGAACCCATGCCCCGGTAGCTCTTATAGGCGCGACCCTGATAGAGGAAGGTTTCCCCCGGTGCTTCAGCGGTTCCCGCAAGCAGCGATCCCACCATGACGCAGCCCGCGCCGGCCGCCAGCGCCTTGGCCACGTCGCCGCTGGTGCGCAGACCGCCGTCAGCGATGACGGGCACGCCGGACTTCGCCGCTTCCTCCGCCGAATCCATGATCGCCGTGAGCTGCGGGACGCCGATGCCCGCGACAACGCGCGTGGTGCAGATGGAGCCGGGGCCGATGCCGACCTTCACACAGTCCGCACCCGCATCGATCAGCGCCCGGGTCGCCTCCGCCGTGGCGACGTTGCCGGCGACGACCTGCACATGGTTGGACATCTTCTTGACGGCGCTGACGGCCGCTGAAACCATCTTCGAGTGGCCATGGGCGGTGTCGATAACGATCAGGTCGCATTCCGCGTCGATCAACGCCTCTGTCCGCTCCAGCCCCTTGTCACCGACGGTCGTAGCGGCGGCGACGCGCAGGCGTCCGGCGGCGTCCTTGGTCGCCTGCGGGTAATTAACCGCCTTTTCCATATCCTTGACGGTGATGAGGCCAATGCAGCGATAGGCTTCGTCGACCACCAGGAGCTTCTCGATACGCCGCTGGTGAAGCATGCGCTTGGCTTCCTCCTGGCTGACGCCCGCGGGCACCACGGCCAGATTGTCCTTCGTCATCAGCTCACTGACGGGCTGCGCGGGATTTTCGGCAAAGCGGGTGTCGCGGTGGGTGAGGATTCCGACCAGCTTGCCGGAATTTTCGACCACGGGAATGCCGGAGATGCGGTTGCGGGACATCAGCATCTGGGCGTCGGCAAGGGTCGCGTCCGGGGTGATGGTGATGGGGTTGACCACCATGCCGCTTTCATAGCGCTTCACTGCCCGCACCGCCGCCGCCTGCTCCTCGACCGACAGGTTGCGGTGAAGCACGCCAAGGCCGCCGAGCTGCGCCATGACGATCGCCATGTCAGCCTCCGTCACCGTGTCCATCGCGGAGGAAAGAATGGGGATGTTGAGGCGGATCGCCTTCGTCACCTGTGTCCCGGTATCGGCCTGGCTGGGCAGCACATCGGATTCGGCCGGCTGGAGCAGGACGTCATCGAATGTGAGGCCGAGGCGGATATCCATAGGGTGTGCCACTTTCTGATGCGCGATGGGGGAATCGTGGCGGCCCATGTAACCATTTGCCCGCCCCACGGCTAGGGTGGATCGACATTCAATCCACGCAGACCCGCCAAGTCCCTGCGCCGGTCCCGCCGACTAGGGGTTTGGAGGCGCGGATTTGCCGGAAATGGCGGGCGCGGCCGGTTCGGCCGGCGGCAGGACCGGCTGCACCAGCGGCCCTGTGCCGGACGTGACGCCATCCGGCGCGGACATGGCCGGGCGAATGCCGCGCAGTTCATCAATCTCCGCCTGACGGCTCCGCAGGTAATTGTCGCGGGACGCCGCATAAGGATCGGCGGACTCCTCGCGAATCCGGCGCAGTTCCGCATCAAACTCGACGCGATAGTCGATCGTGCCGACCAGTGCGGAGGGGATGGAATAATAGGGCTGATTAAAGGGTTTGCCGATCGCCACCGGCAGGACCAGCTTGTCCAGCGTCAGGCCGATCAGGTCGCGGACCGTGGTTGGCCCGATGAGCGGCAGATACAGGAAAGCTCCTGTCTTGATGCCGTAATAGCCCATGCTGTTCGCAAATCCGTTCCGGCGCAGCGGCAGGTTGAACGGCCGCCGTTTCGCCATGTCTAACAGGCCAGCCCCGCCGATGGTCGTATTGATCGCGAAACGCCCAAGGGTTTCCACCGCCTTGCCCGGCTTGATCTGCAAAAGGAAGTTCAGGAAAACGATCGGCTCTGCAAGATTGTTGAAGAAATTGCGAATGCCGCTGCGGACCGGAGCAGGCAGCGCATCCCGGTATGCCATCGCTGCGGGAGCCACGATGACCTTGTCGACATCCTGCGTGATCTCATAGGATTGGGCGTTGAAGGACTCCAGCGGATCGCCCGGCGTCGGTTCATGACGCCTGCCCTGCACGACAATCTCATTCTGTTCCATGTCGCTATCGGACGCCAGCGCCATGCTTTCGGCTGGAACAGCCACCTCGCTGACGGCCAAGGCCCCCGCCCCCGGCGCAAAACCGGACGGCGCTTCATCCTCATACAGGCTTTCGATCGAGACCATCGGCAGCACAGGCGCGAGCAGCGGACTATCGGCCGAATTGAGCTGCGCCCCCGCCAGCAGCATAGCCGTCGTAAATACCAGAATGCTCAATCGCGTCTCATTTCACCAATTGGGTCTTTTCAGTCTTTCGGGAGGAAACGGGCAATCCACGGGCTACCGCCCGGCCAAGAGACGCCGGAAACGACAGCGATCAGTGAATCCAGACCCCCATTCTCCCCTCGCACCGTGCTGGACGGCGCATCCCATTTTCTTCATCACCCCCACGCCGCTCTTGGAGCCATCTCAAAGCCTTACCCGACTCCGCACGTCCCCAGTTCCGGCGGTCCGAGCTTAGACGAAGGACGCCATCAGCTATATGGCGGCGTAAGCGCGGCGGCGGCGATTTTGTGCTGAATCGGCACGCCATCCTATGGCTCCGTGACCAGCGCCGTGCCATATGCGGCAATTCCGCATCACCGGAGAGGAAGTCCATGTCCCTGTCGCTTTATGACGTCAGCGTGCCCGTATTTGTCCGGTCCCTGGGGAATCTGGCCGCCATATTGGAAAAGAGCCGCGCCTTCGCCGATGCGCAGGGCATCGGTCACGCCGAATTGCTCGACGCCCGGTTGTTTGATGACATGGCCCCGCTGACCGCCCAGATCCAGCGCGCCAGCGACACAGCCCGTTTTACCGCCGCAAGGGTTGGGCAAGTGGAAATGGCCCCGATCGCCGATGATGAGGCAAGTTTCGATGACCTGCAGGCCAGGATCGCCGCGACCATCGCCGCGTTAAAGGCCGTACCGGCGACATGCATGGATGGAAGGGAAGATGCCGAGGTCATCCTGAAGACGCCCAAGCAGGACGTCAGCTTCACCGGCAAGACCTATGTCCTGAACTTTGCGGTGCCGAATTTCTTCTTCCACGTCACCACGGCCTACGACATCCTGCGCTACAGGGGCGTTCCGGTCGGAAAGCTTGATTTCCTGGGCGGCATCTGACGGCAAGAAGAAAGGGCGGAGGAGCCCCCCGCCCTTTCGTGAAAATCGGCCGTCATGCCGATCAGGGTACAGCATTCTTTCAAGCCCAAGGGGGGGCTTCAAAGAATCCCGGTTTTCACCGGGATGACGGCCACGCGCGCGCTCTATCCCACAAAAGCGCGCTCGATCACATAATGTCCCGGGGCCGCGTTCGACCCCTCCACAAAGCCGAGGCCATCGAGATAATGGCCAAGGTCCTTAATCATCGCCATGCTGCCGCACATCATGACCCGGTCGGTCGCCGGATCGAAATGCTGCGGCCCGGTGGTGCGGCCGCCGAACAGGCGTCCGTCATCGATCAGCGCATCGATGCGGCCGTTGGTGTGGAACGGCTGGCGCGTGACGGTCGGCAGATATTCAAACTGCAGCAGCGCCTGATCCTGACAGAGAGGATCGCCGGCAAGCTGGCTTTCGAGCAGTTCGCGGAACGCCAGGTCGCTGACCTGACGCACGCAATGGACCAGGATGATCTGGCCGAACTGTTCGTAGATGTCCGGATCGCGCGCAAGGCTGAGGAACGGCGCAAGCCCGGTGCCGGTTGACAGCATGAACAGCCGGTTGCCCGGCAGCAGTGCGTCCGTAACCAGCGTTCCGGTCGGCTTGCGGCCAAGGAAAAGCTGATCGCCGGGCTGGATTTTCTGCAGGCGGGAAGTCAGCGGGCCATCGGGCACCTTGATCGACAGAAATTCCAGCTCCTCGGCATAAGCGGGGCTGGCGATCGAATAGGCGCGCAGCAGCGGCCGGCCATCTCCGGGAAGGCCGATCATCACAAATTCGCCGGACCGGAAGCGGAAGCTTGCCGGACGGGTGATGGTGAAGCTGAACAGATGCTCGTTCCAGTGCGTGACGGAACGGACCTCCTCAACGGTCAGAGTTGCAGATGGCGCCAGCATCGCGACTTCCTGCGCCCGGTCGCTCATGGTTTTCCTCCAGTGGGCAATGTCAATGGCGCGGGGGCATGGGGGAGAAATGCGACTTCTGCAAGATCGATTGCGAGGGCGGACATCGCGGCGGACAGCGGGTTGACCCATTGTGGTTCAACGGTCAGGGCCAGAGTATTGCGCAGATCGGTCTCGTCATTCTGCCGCATGCGCGACAATATGCCGAGCAGCAGCGCCTCCGCCTCGTGCACGCGGGGGCAGGCCAGCGGCCCAAAACCCATATTGTTCAGCGCATGCCGGTTGAGGATCAGCATCGTCATGTTGAAATGCGGCAGCGCCTCCGCCAGCCCGTGGCGCTCAAAAGCCGACGCTATATCCGTGGAGGGACAGCGGCGCTGACCGATAGCGCGCACCCAGAATCGCACCGACCACAACAGGAAGCGCCCGCCCTCATCAAGCTCGCTGACCTGCCGGTCGATGAAATCATACATGCCGCGCGCCCTTTCACCCGCATTGGCAGCCGCTCCATATTGCGACTGACTTGCAATAGCGGATAAATGCTCCACGGACGCGCGTCAATCCGAAAGGAGTTTCGACATGCGATAATCCCGTCAAGCGCCGATATGCGGGCCTTTTCCACAAGCTTCGGTTGGACGGCGATGGCGCATCATGGCCTGGAAACGCGCCATTTTGGTCCCGAACGCGGGCAAGCCAATTGTAAGGCCCAGCCGGATTCGCTAAAATTGCCCATAACGTCGTTTTTCTTCGGGCGATTTTCAGCCTTATGGCCACTGAACGCTTTCGAGGGCTGATCACTATCCAGCATGCCATCGGTGAGGCGCGCGGCGACCTCAAAACCGTCATGCAGGCAATCGTCCAGGAAAGCTCCGTCATGCCGCAATCCAACGGCATCGTCGTGGAGCTGCGCGATGGAGATCAGCTTTATTATGCAGCCGCAAGCGGCAGTTCCGCCGGTCTGATCGGCCTTCGCCTGCCACTCAACGCCAGTCTTTCGGGCCTTTGCATCCTGACCGGGGAGCCGCTGTATTGCGAGGATTCCCATCAGGACCCGCGCGTCAACCGCGCCGCCTGCGACAGAGTGGGCCTGAGGTCGATGATCGTCGTCCCTATCCCCCATCAGGGACAAACGGTCGGCGTCCTGAAATATCATTCCGACATGCCCTCCGCCTTTGACGAGCAGGACATGCTGATTGCCCATCTGCTGGTGGGACCCATCGCGGTGGGTTTCAGCAGCGTGGCGGAGGCCGACGCGATCCGCGCCAAGGTGGACCTTCAGACCGTGGTGACCATGAAGGAGCAGTTCGTTTCCATGGTGAGCCATGAATTGCGAACGCCGGTAACCTCGATCGCGGGGTCGCTCGCCCTTCTTAGCGGGGGCGCTGGAGGGGAATTGTCCGACCGGTCGCTTTCCCTGATCGCGATAGCGTCCCGCAATGCCGACCGGCTTAAGAAGCTTGTCAACGACCTGCTCGACGTCAACAGACTGGAGTCGGGCGGCATGGCCCTGTCATTGGCCGACGTGGATGCGCGCGCCATTCTGGGGGCGGTGGTTGAGGAGAATGGGCCGTTCGTCAGCGAAGCCGGGGTTGTGCTGAAACTGCATGAACCGGCCGCTCCGGTCTATCTGGAAACGGACAAGGATCTGCTGTTTCAGGCTGTCACCAACCTGGTTTCCAACGCCGCGAAATTTTCCGGCGCGGGATCGACGGTGACGATATCGCTGACCACTGCGGGCGACAGCGCCCTTATCCGGGTAAGCGATGAGGGGCCGGGCGTACCGGAAGCATTCCGTTCGCGGCTGTTCGACCGCTTTTCCCAGTCCGAGCATACGCGCGACGCCACGCACTTGCCCGGCAGCGGCCTTGGCCTGGCCATAACGCAGGGCATCGTCCAGCAATTGGGCGGCGCCATCCGTCTGGACGAGGCCGTGAAAACGGGGGCCACCTTCGAAATCGCCCTGCCCCTCTCGACATCGCATTGATCGACGCAAGACGCCGGTCTTCGCCATTGCCGTATCGCCAGTTACTAAAAGGGGCTGGCGCACCCGAAGGCGGCCAGCCCCTTTTCATGATTTTTCCGGCGTAGTTCCGTTCAACTCAGCCGAAAAGGCCCTTCGCCATCGCGCCCAGCTCATTCAGCGGATTGCCGTCGCCGTCCCGGTCTAGGAGGCCGCTGACCTTGGCCATGATGGCGTCCGGTCCGCCGATTCCGGCCAGCATCTCCTGCAGCTTTTCCACAGGCAGGCCATGCTCCTGCGCCAGTTCGGTCAGCGCCGTGACCTGATCCCCGCCCGCGCCGAGCTTGCTGCCCAGCGAGTCCGTCAGGCTTTGCACCTGCTCCGCCGGAAGACCGACCTTGGCCGCCAACTCGTCGAGATTGCCCAATATTCCGTCGAACATGCCCATATCTTCATCCTTCCGCTCAGGTGAAATGCGGGCCTATTCTATCATCGATCAAGCATCGGGCAGCATGAAAAAGAAACGGCCGGGCTGCTTGCGCGGCCCGGCCATCCTCCCCTTTTATCTCTTTCGTCGCGAATCTAGCGCCAATCAGGCTGCCGTCAGAGCCGCTCCGCGCACAGATGCATCGACATGCTCCTCAAACTGGGCGAAATTGTCGACGAACTGCTTGACCAGCTTGATCGCGGTCTCGTCATATTCCTCGGCATTGGCCCAGGTCTGGCGCGGATCGAGGATCTTCGAGTCGACGCCCGATACCGCCACCGGCACTTCGAACCCGAAATTGGGGTCGGTGCGGAAAGCGACATTGTTGAGGCTGCCATCCAGCGCCGCGTTCAGCAGGGCGCGTGTGACCTTGATCGGCATGCGGCTGCCCACGCCATGCTTGCCGCCCGTCCAGCCGGTGTTGACCAGCCAGCAGGTGACGCCGCCCTTGGCGATCCGCTCCTTGAGCAGGTTGCCATAGACCGACGGATGGCGCGGCATGAACGGTGCGCCAAAGCAGGTCGAGAAGGTTGCGGTCGGCTCGGTCACGCCAATCTCGGTGCCCGCGACGCGCGCGGTGTAGCCGGACAGGAAGTGATACATCGCCTGATCAGGCGTCAGCCGGGAGATCGGCGGCAGAACGCCATAAGCGTCGGCGGTGAGGAAGATGATATTCTTCGGCACCGGCCCCAGATTGTCCTTCGACGCATTGGGGATGAAGTCGATCGGGTAGGAACCGCGGCTGTTTTCAGCGAGCGAATTGTCGTTGAAATCCAGTTCGCGAGTGACTGGATCGATGACGACATTTTCCAGCACCGTGCCGAAACGCTTCGACGTGGCGAAGATTTCCGGCTCGGCTTCCGGCGAGAGGTTGATCATCTTGGCGTAGCAGCCGCCTTCGAAATTGAAGACCGCCGTGTCCGACCAGCCATGCTCGTCATCGCCGATCAGCGTGCGGCTGGCGTCGGCGCTGAGCGTCGTCTTGCCGGTGCCGGACAGGCCGAAGAATACCGCGGTATCGCCGTTCGGGCCGATATTGGCCGAACAGTGCATGGGCATGACGCCCTTTACCGGCAGCAGATAGTTGAGGATGCCGAATACCGACTTCTTCATCTCGCCCGCATAGCGCGTGCCGCCGATCAGGATCAGCTTCTCAGTAAAGTTCACCGCAACGACCGTTTCCGTACGGCATCCGTGACGGGCCGGATCGGCCTGGAATGTCGGCAAGTCGATGATCGTATATTCCGGCGCGAAATCCGCCAGTTCCTCAGCTTTCGGCCGCACCAGCAGGGTGCGGATGAACTGGTTGTGCCACGCAAATTCGTTGATGACGCGCACGCGGACGCGATATTCGGGCTGCGAACCGCCGAACAGATCGGCGATGTAGAGCTTGTCCTTGTCGCCCAGCGCCTTGAAGAAATCTTCCTTCAGCGCGGCGAAATGCTCCGGCGTCATGGGAACATTGGTGCTGCCCCACCAGACGGTGTTCTCCGTCTCGGCATCCTTGACGATGAACTTGTCCTTGGCCGAGCGGCCGGTGTGTTTGCCGGTTGCGACGACCAGAGGGCCGTCCTTGGCGAGAATGCCTTCGCCGTTCGCCAGCGCCGCCTCTACGAGCGGTGCGGTGCCGAGATTCCAATGCTGCTCGGCACGGGTAGTAATGCCCTGATCGGCCAGGGTGTGAGAGGATTTCGCCTGCACGCGGTAGCTCCTAATTTAATACTCTGTAAGACCCTGCACGGTCCCCGCGGTCGCACGCCGGTCATCGGACGCCGTCATGTCGCCGCGGAACGCCTCCGGCATAAGCCCTTGGGGAAGTGGCGTCAAATAAGGAGAGGCATTCGCAGGTTAGCAAGCATGACTAACGGCGCGCATGTCCCAATTTGTGCCATGCCTTGCCGCATGCGCCGGGTTCGTCTACCCCTCTGCCCCAGGTCGCCCCAAGGCCCCGTCAGAAAAGCCGGAACGGACATAATGAGCGCAACAATCGCCCTGGTGGACGATGACAGGAACATATTGACGTCGGTGTCGATCGCCCTGCAGGCGGAGGGCTATATCACGCGGGTCTATTCCGACCCGGAGGCGGCGTTGAAGGCGCTGCTGGAAAATCCCGCCGATCTTGGCGTTTTCGACATCAAGATGCCCAAGATGGACGGGATCGAACTGCTCCGCCGGCTCCGGGAAAAGAGCCAGATGCCGACCATTTTCCTGACCAGCAAGACGGACGAGCTGGACGAGGCGCTTGGCCTGGCGATGGGCGCGGACGATTATATCGCCAAACCCTTTTCCCAACGGCTGCTGATTGCGCGCATCCGCGCGATCCTGCGCCGCGCCGAATATGCGCGCGCGCCGGACTCGGAGCCATCCGAACCTGCCGTGGAGCCGATCGTGAGGGGGCGGCTTGAGATGGACCCGGCGCGGCATCGGGTGAAATGGGCCGGCAATGACGTGACCTTGACGGTGACGGAGTTCCTGATCCTGGAAACGCTGGCGCAGCGCCCCGGAGTCGTGAAGAACCGCAACCAGTTGATGGATGCCGCCTATCAGGATGACGTCTATGTCGATGACAGGACGATAGACAGCCACATCAAACGCCTTCGCCGCAAATTCCGCGAGGTGGATACCGATTTCAACGCAATCGATACGCTCTATGGCGCCGGATACAGATTCTCCGAAGAATGAGCATAGCGACATGGCGCTCCGCTGGTCGGGGCGCGTGTCGCTGACGTGGCGGATTCTCGCCATCAATATCTTTGCGCTCGCGCTGCTTGCGGGCGGATTCTTCTATCTCGACAGTTACCGCACGCGGATCGTCGACGCCCGGCTGGACCAGTCGCAGCGCGAGTTGCGGCTGCTGGCCATCGCGCTGGAAAGCACGCCGCCCGCCCAGCACAATGCGTTGATCAGCGCCTTCGCAAAGCAGGGGGACGATCGCATCCGCCGATATGCGCCGGATGGGCGGCTGGTGACCGACAGCTTCCGGCTTGGCGCGTTCCGCTATGAACTGCGCGACCCTGCCGAAGAAGCGTGGAAGCGGCATATAGCGCGCTTTCTGGACAAGGTGGTGGACGGCATTGTGTCGGCCGACCGGCCGCCCAACTTCATCGAGCCGAAGATCGACCGGGCGGAAGCCTGGCCGGAAATTGTCGCGGCCCGCCGCACCGGCCAGGACCAGACCGCAAATCGCTACGCCCCTGATCGCACCTCTGTCATATCCGCCGCCGCAGTGATGCAGGACGGCAGCACCCTGCTGGCCACCGAAAATGCGCGCGACATCACCAAGACCGTGCGCGCTGAACGGCTGCGGCTGGGCCTGGTGCTGGCGGCGGCGATACTGGCTTCCGTGCTGCTTTCGCTATTCCTTGCGCGCACGATCGTATTGCCGTTGCGCCGGCTGGCGATGGCTGCGGTGCGGGTGCGGCTGGGCCGGGCGCGGGAGGTGACGGTGCCCCGCCTGCCGGACCGGCGGGATGAGATCGGCATGCTGGCCCGCGCCCTGTCGGACATGAGTCACGGCCTGCGCAACCGGATCGACGCGACGGACGCCTTTGCCGCAGATGTCAGCCATGAGTTGAAGAATCCGATCGCGTCCCTGCGTTCGGCGCTGGACGGGCTGGAATCGGTGGAAAAGCCGGAGTTGCGGGCGCAGCTATTGGGAATCGCCAAGGACGATGTAAGGCGGCTGGACCGGTTGGTTACCGACATTGCCGAGGCGTCGCGCGTCGACGCGCAGCTTTCGCGAACCCGCTTCGAGCAGGTGGACCTGGGTCCGCTGATCGAAAATCTGGTGGTGGCGCGGGAGGCGCGCGGGGTTGAGCGCAAGGTCCGCCTGGCGTTCGCGCGGCCGCGCAAGGATGTGGCGGTGGTGATGGGCGAACCCCAGCGCCTGTCCCGCGTCATCGAAAACCTGCTCGACAATGCGATCTCCTTCTCGCCTGATGGCGGGCTGGTGCAGATCGTCGCCACGGTCGCTGATCAGGAGGTGCTGGTCAGCATGGAGGATGAAGGCCCCGGCGTCCCGCCACAGGAGCGCGAGACCGTATTCCGCCGTTTCCACAGCGTCCGGCCAGAGGGGCAATTCGGCAAGCATAGCGGCCTTGGCCTCGCCATTGCCCGATCCATTGTCGAGGGGCATCAGGGCCGGGTCAGCATCGGCGACCGCGACGACGAGCAGAGCGGCGCGCGCTTCATCGTCCGGCTGCCCATGGCGCAAATCCGCGATCCGGGCATCACGCCCGATTGAGTTGGCGCGCAAAAGCGGCGGCGATAATCAACGGCTTCCATGCGCATGAAAGCCGCCTCCCCTTAGCGCACGGGAAACTGATCAAGATAACGCCGTCAAAATAGCCCCGTCCGGCGCGGGCTGACACACTTGCGTCAGTTCACCACCATTTGTCGGGGCGCGCGGAGAACCCGGCGCGTTCCTCGATCGCCAGACCCGCATTGAGAACGCCCTGCTCGTCCAGCGCCTTGCCGATGATCTGCAGACCGAGCGGCAAGCCCTGCGCGTCAAGGCCGCCAGGCACCGACATGGCCGGAAGTCCCGCCAGCGACGCAGGCACGGTGAACACGTCGTTGAGGTACATGGCCAAGGGATCGGCCTGCTTCTCACCCAGCGCGAAAGCGGCGGACGGTGCGGTCGGAGTCAGGAGGAGATCGCAGCTTTCGAAAGCCTTCGCGAAATCGCGCGCGATCAGCGTGCGGACCTTCTGCGCCTGTGTGTAATAGGCGTCGTAGAAACCAGCGGAAAGCACATAGGTCCCGATCATGATGCGGCGCTTCACCTCTGGCCCGAAACCGGCGGCGCGGGTCGCGGCATACATATCCTGCAGGTTTGCGCCATCGGGCAGGTCGCGCAGGCCATAACGCACGCCATCATAACGGGCGAGGTTGGACGAAGCCTCCGCGGGCGCGATGATATAGTAAGTGGGCAGCGCATATTTGGTGTGGGGCAGCGACACCTCCACAACCTCGGCTCCCGCATCCTTCAGCAGGGCGATGCCCTTTTCCCAGAGCGCATCGATCTCGGCGGGCATGCCGTCGACCCGATATTCCTTGGGAATGCCGACCTTCTTGCCGCGAAGGTCGCTGGACAGACCCGCTTCCCACTGGGGCACGGGCAGATCGAGCGATGTCGAATCCTTCGGGTCGAACCCCGCCATCGATTCCAGCAGGATCGCGTTGTCGCGGATCGTGCGGGCCATCGGGCCAGCCTGATCAAGCGAGGAGGCGAAGGCGACAACGCCCCAGCGTGAGCAGCGGCCATAGGTCGGCTTGATCCCGCTGATGCCCACAAAAGCCGCTGGCTGACGGATCGACCCGCCCGTGTCGGTGCCGGTCGCCGCCGGGCAGAGCCGCGCGGAAATGGCCGAGGCGCTACCGCCGGACGAACCGCCGGGCGCAAGCGCGGCATTGTCGCCACCGCCCCGCTTCCACGGGCTGATCACATTGCCGAAATAGCTCGTCTCATTGGACGATCCCATGGCGAACTGGTCAAGATTGAGCTTGCCCAGCATGCCCGCCCCAGCAGCCCACAGCTTGCCGGAAACGGTCGATTCATAGGTCGGCTTGAACCCCTCCAGCATGTGGCTGGCGGCCGTGGTCTGGACGCCCGCCGTGCAGAACAGGTCCTTCATGCCGATCGGCACGCCGGACAGGGGCAACAGGGTGCCCTCGCCCCGCGCCTTGTCGGCGGCGTCGGCAGCGGCCAGCGCATGATCGGGCGTTTCGACGATGAAGGCGTTCAGGGCCTTGGCCGCCGCGACATTGGCGTTGAAGCCTTCGGCCACTTCGCGCGCCGTGAAATCGCCTGCGCGGAAGCCATCGCGAATCTCCGCGACGGTAAGATCGGTGAGGTTCGTCATTATTCGATCACCTTCGGCACGGCGAAGAAGCCATGTTCGGCCTGCGGCGCATTCGCCAGCACCTTGTCGCGCACATCGCCGTCAGTGACGACATCGTCGCGCAGGCGCAGCGTGTTGGGGATGACAGCGGTCATCGGCTCCACGCCGGTCACATCCACCTCGCCAAGCTGTTCCACCCAGCCGATGATGTTGTTGAGTTCCGGCACCAGCGCATCGGCTTCCGCATCCGTGACGGAAATGCGGGCAAGGCTGGCGATCTTCTTGACGGTTTGCAGGTCTATGGCCATGCCGCGCCGCTAGCATCGCGCACGGGTTGCATCAAGCGCGATTGCCCCGGACGCGCCAAGACGCTAGGCGCGGATGCAGAAAACGCATCCGCAGGAGCGGCGATTGCGGTTGTCGCAATCGCCAAGCCATGCTGCACTGCAATATGAGAGTGGTCCACTGGCCAGGAAATTTCTCTATGTCATCGCTGGGCTGATCGTGCTGGCACTCGCATCATCCATCGCCTACCGGCTTTGGGGCCAGCAGTTGCTGACTGCGGCGATGGTGCCGTCCGCGCCCTTTATCGAGCCTGCGCCGCTGACGGCGGACGACTATGCGCGAAGGGATTTGTGGCTCGCGCGGCCGGACATCAGCCGGGACAATCCCGGCCTGTGGCTGCCGCCCGGATACAAGGCCGAAACGGCGGAGAAGAAGGCGGCGGTCTTTTTCGTGCATCCCACATCCTATCTCGCCAGCTTCCGGCCGCGATGGAACATGCCGCTCAACGACCGCGAGTCCCTGACCACAGCCGCGCAATTCCTGCGGGGACAGGCCAGCGCCTTCAACGCGGCGGGAACCATCTGGGCGCCGAAATACCGGCAGGCGCATTTTGGCGCTTTCCTGACCGACAGACCGCAGGCCAACAACGCCCTTGCCGCCGCCTATCGCGATGTAGCGGCGGCATTCGAGGCGTTTCTGAAGGCCAATCCGGCGGGTCCGGTCATATTGGCCGGGCACAGCCAGGGCTCGCTGCATCTGATGCGGCTGATGCAGGAGCGGATTGCCGGGAAACCGGTTCAGGACCGTATCGCCGCCGTATATCTGGCGGGCTGGCCGGTGTCGGTGGAAGCCGACCTCCCTGCCCTTGGTCTCCCGGCCTGTTCAAAGCGCGGAGAGGCGGCGTGCATATTGAGCTGGCAGAGCTTTGCCGAACCGGCGGATATGCACGCAGTCACCGACACCTATGACCGAAGCGCGGGCCTGACCGGCGCGCCACGCAAGGACAGCCGGATGCTCTGCATCAATCCGCTGACCGGAGCGCCGGACAGCGCGGCGGCGGAAAGCCGGAATATGGGGACGCTGGTGCTGACCGACCCGCCCGGCGGATCGAAGATCGTGCCGCAAGCCGTCCCCGCCCGATGCGATGCGCGCGGTTTCCTGCTGATCGGCAATCCGCCGGCCATGGGGCCATTCGCCCTGCCGGGAAATAATTATCACGTCTACGACTATCAGTTGTTCTGGGCCGATATCCGCCGCGATGCCGGGGAAAGGCTTGCGACATATCTGGCGCGATGATCACGGCCGACAGGACGGCGTTTCGCGACTGGCTGCCCCAGGGAGGGCGGCTGATCGGAATGGACGTGGGCACCAAGACCATTGGTCTTGCGCTGTGCGACGCGGGATGGAGCATCGCCAGCCCCGCGCACACCATAAACCGCGGCAAATTCACCAAAGATAAGGCGGCGCTGGCCGAGTTTATGGGCCAGCAGCAGGTGAAGGGCATTGTCATCGGCCTGCCGCTCAATCTGGACGGCAGCGAATCGCCGCGCAGCCAGTCCTCCCGCGCCTTTGCCCGCAATCTTGCCGACATGGGCGTACCCATATTCCTGTGGGACGAACGCTGGTCGACACAGGCTGTCACCCGCACGCTGATAGAGGCCGACGCCAGCCGGGCGCGGCGGGGCGAACTGGTCGACAAGCTGGCGGCGAGCTATATCCTGCAAGGGGCGATCGACGCACTGGCAGGTGCAGCCAAAACGGAAGCAAATCCGCCATTTTTAGACTAAAGTCTTACGATCTTCCGCCCTTTTTGAAAGGGCTTTCCATAACCCATTAACGGCAATCGTACAGGATGACCGGCATAGGTTATAGAGGGTCATATGCTCAGCAGGATCGCCGAGGATAAAAGAGACGAGGAACTGGATCTGTTGGAAGACCTCCGGGAAAGGACACCGGAAGGCCGGATCAGCATCATGACCCAGGTCCATTCCAATCTCATCCTGATCGTCGGGCGCGGTGTTTGGACGAGTGCCGTGCTCGCTGCGCATTTCAGCCAGTTGGAGCATGCATTGCAATCGAAACGCAGGCAGTTCGGCGCAGCGCGGCTCCTTTGCGATGTGCGCGATCGGGGCGAGCAGCCGCCCGAAATAGTGGAGGAGATAAGGCTGGGCGCCACGCTCCAGCTCAAGGGCGATGACCGGATGGCCGTGGTGACGAATTCCAGCCTGATGAAGATGCAACTCCGTCAAGATTTAGGTCGTGACCGCATGCAGTTTTTCATGTCGATCGAGACCGCGAAAATCTGGCTCGACGCCTATCGTTGAGGCGCTAGGCGCATTTGCCGCCTATCCACCGCTTGAGGTTCGCGCGGCGCTGCCCTAAAGCGTCCCCTCATGCCAGAACCGCACCCAGCGCCCTCCCCGACCGGTCTCACCGGACGGGATAATTTTCCGCACCGCGACCTTCTTTCCATTTCCGTGCTGAAGCCGTGGGAAATCCGTTTCCTGCTGGACGAGGCGGAACATTGGGTGGCCGTCAACCGGGCGGCGTCGCGCAAGCATGACGACCGGCTGGCGGGGCTGACGCAGATCAACGCATTCTTCGAGAATAGCACCCGCACGCTGCTCTCCTTCGAGATCGCCGGCAAGCGCCTGGGCGCGGACGTCGTGAATATGCACGCCGCCACATCCAGCGTGAAGAAGGGCGAGACGCTGATCGACACGGCGGTCACGCTGAACGCGATGCGCGCCGACGTGATCGTCATCCGGCATGGCAGTTCGGGCGCGGTGCGCCTGATTGCCGACAAGGTGGACTGCCCGGTGCTGAATGCTGGCGACGGATGGCATGAACATCCGACGCAGGCTTTGCTGGACGCCCTGACCATCCGGCGGCGCAAGGGCGGCTTTGAGGGGCTGGTGGTCGCGATTTGCGGCGATGTGCTGCACAGCCGCGTCGCGCGGTCGAACATGCTCTGCCTTGCCGCCCTCGGCGCGCAGGTGCGGGCGGTGGCTCCCCCGACCCTGATGCCCGAATGCGTCGAGGCGATGGGGGCCACGCCTTTCACGGATTTCAATGCAGGACTGGATGGCGCGGATGTCGTCATGATGCTGCGCCTGCAGAATGAGCGGATGGACGGCGCGTTCATCCCCTCGCCCCGCGAATATCATATGCTCTACGGACTGACGCCGGAGCGGCTGGCGCGGGCGAAGCCGGATGCGCTGGTCATGCACCCCGGCCCGATGAACCGGGGCGTGGAGATCACCAGCGGCATCGCCGACCATCCTGAGCGCTCCGCCATCACCGAACAGGTGGAAATGGGTGTCGCCGTGCGCATGGCGTGCCTGGACGTGCTGACCCGATCGGCGCGCAAGGTGGAGGGATGGGCATGATTTCAACACTCCTCACCTCCGTCGCCCCTGCGCAGGCAGGGGTCCCGCTTCTCCTCCACGCTTTACAAGAGCAGCGGGGCCCCTGCCTGCGCAGGGGTGACGGGAGGAAGGCGCAATGAACCGCCTAGCCATCATCAATGGCCGCCTCGCCGATCCCGCCGGGGGAGCGGTTGCAGAGGGCGTCATCCTGATCGAGGGAGACAGCATTGTCGCGGCGGGTGCGGCCGATGTCCCGGCGGACGCCGAGCGGATCGACGCGGCGGGTCTTGTCGTCGCGCCGGGCCTGATCGATCTGGGCGTGTTCAGGACGGACAAGCCGGCCTTCCATTTCGGCGGGATCACGCGCGCGGCGCTGATGCCCGACCAGTCCGCACCGCTCGACGACCCTGGCCTGATCCGGGAAGCGACGCGCGGCGGCAAGCCGGATTTCTGGGTGCATCCGATCGCAGCGGCGACGCGCGGCCTAGAGGGGCGCGAAATGGCCGAGATCGGCATGATGCAGATCGCGGGCGCGAAGGCCGTGGGCACCGGGCGTCAGTGGATCGCCGATTCAGGCGTGATGATGCGGGTGCTTTCCTATGCGGCCGGGCTTGGGCTGACGGTCATCGCACATGCCGAGGATGGCGGGATCGCAGGCAAGGCGGTGGCGACCACCGGCGAGACGGCGACACGGCTGGGCCTTGCCGCCGCGCCCGCCTGCGCCGAAGCCATGGCCATCGCGCGGGACCTTGCGCTGGTGCGGCATACCGGCGCGTCGATCCATTTCCGGCTGGTGAGCACGAAGGCCGGTTTCGACCTGATCCGCGCCGCCAAGGCGGAAGGATTGAAGGTAAGCTGCGGCATCAGCCCGGCATATCTGTTCCTGTCCGACCTTGCCGTCACCGATTTCCGCACCTTCGCCCGCCTTTCTCCGCCGCTCCGGTCGGAGGATGACCGGCAGGCCTGCCTGCAGGCGGTGGCCGACGGGACGGTCGACGTCATCACGTCCAGCCACGATCCGCGCGGTCCGGAGGACAAGCGCCTGCCCTTCGCCGACGCCAGCCCCGGCATGGCGGGCGCGGAGACGCTGCTGGCGCTCTCGTTCAACCTGGTGCGCGATGGGCATGTGACAATGAACCGCCTGATGGCGCTGCTCTGCGCCAATCCCGCGCGGATTCTGGGCGTACCGGCGGGCGCCTTCACGCCGGGATCGGCCGCCGACATCATCTTCATCGACCCCGACGCGCCGTGGCAGGTCGATTCAGGCAAGATGGCCGCGGCGGCGGGCAATACGCCGTTCGATCGCCTGCCCGTTCAGGGACGGGTGCGCAAAATCATGAAGGGCGGCCAGTTCCTTTAGGAACGGCCGCCCTTCGGTTTCCCTCTCCGGAACAGAGAATTCAGCGCGAAGCGAACTGCTTGCCGCGAAGATTTGCGGGGAGCGCAGCCACCTGCTTGGGTTTGCCCTTGGCCGCCGCCCAGCGGTCCGCCTTGGGCGCAACGCCCTCACCCGCCCGCACGAAGCAGTTGCCGCCGCGCGCGCGCACGGTCTGGCACAGACGATCTGCTGCGGCGCGATCGCCAAAGCCGCCCACGGCAAGCCGGTAGAACAGGCGGCCATCGACCGTCGCGGTGCTGTTGACCACCGGGAACGCGCCAAGGGCGGCGTTGAATTTCGACATATGCTGCCATTTGTCGGCGGCGACCGCAGCGCTGTCGAACGCACCGAGCTGCACCACCCAGGGGCTGGCCGAATTGCCGGTAACCGGCTTGATATAGGCGGCCTTGCGGAAGCTGGGCTTCGCTGCCGGCGGAATGGCGACCGTCAGGCGCGGAGCGGCGATCGGCTGGCTGAACGGGGTCATAGACGGCGCAACGGGGATCTGCTGGATCATCGCAGGCTTGGCGTTCGCCACCTTTACCGGCGCGGCTTCCTCCACGGCTGCTACAGCCGGAATATCCTGCACCATGGCCGGGAGCGGCGCGGGCGCGGCTTCGGCCGTCTGGATGACCGGAGCGGCGGGAGCCACTGGCGCGAGCGCAAGACGCACCGGCATTCCGGCATCGGCCTGCGGCACGACGCCCATCAGCGCTGCGACCCGCTGGGCCTCCAGCCCAGGCTGCGCCATTTCGGCCCAGGCCAGGACGCGCTTGGCGGCGACGAGCGGATCGACATCCTGCTCCGCGATCAGGCGCGCTTCGCGCCAGCGTCCGGCCAGCGCATAGGCATAGGCCAGATTCTGGCGGGTCTTGGCGTCGGCGGACGGATCGTGGATCGCCTCGCCAAGGACGCGAACGCCCTCCCCAGGATCGCCGGCCATCGCCATGGCGAGGCCATAATCCGCAGCCGGCACCCGATCCATCTGATCGATCAGCAATTTCCGCGCGCCCTCCGCATCGCCCTGCGCGACATCGATGAGCGCCAGGCTGACCACCGTGCGCGAGTCGACATTGCCAAGCGTCATGGCGTCCCGGAAGGCCGTCTGCGCCGAGGAGAAGCGGCCATTGGCGAGGTAGGCGCGGCCAAGCAGCGTGCGATAGGCGCCGCTATCGGGCTGAGCCTCAACGGCCGCCTCCGCATGCGTCAGCGCCATCGAATATTCCTTCTTCGCCAGCGCGCTTTCGGCCAGCGCCGCGAAATCGGCCTTCTGCTTCGCCTTGGCCCCGGCGAGCGAAGGAGAGGTGCGATAGGCGGCGCCAGTGCAGCCCACCATGGAAACGGCCAGGATCAGCGACGTCGCGCCGACTTTCAGCAAGGCATTGCGGTTCATGAGCGTGGTCCCTCGTTCAATTCTTCTTCGCGCCGCGCGTTACGCGATCGGCAAGCGCATCGATTTCCGGCCGGCTGTCCAGGAACGCATCCAGAGCATCGGTGACGATCTGCTGCGCGGAGCGATTGCCCACCGCGCAGGCAAGACGCAGGCGCAGATGGCGTTCGGGGTCCAGCCGGAGCGTGAAAGCGGCCTTGGCCGCGCGCGCCTTCGCGGGCGAAACCTTTGCGGCCCGGACCGGCTTTGCGGCGGGCGTCGCGATCTTTTCGGCCAGTTCACGGCGCTGTTCGACAACCGGCGGGATCGGCGCGGGCGCATCGGCCTCCGCCGTCTTGAATACAGGCGCGGCGACCTGCGGCATCGGCGTCAGGCCGGTCGCGGCGAGCGACGGGCTTTCATAGCTGTGCCCGTCCCCCATGTCGTTCCAGCCCAGATCGTCATGATTGCCGCTGTCGCCCAGCGCCACCTGACGCCGCATTGCGGGCCGTGCGCCGCCCTTGCGGGCCAGCAGGCTGGAAGTGAGGGAGGCGAAAGCCTTCGGCTCGTTCATCACGCCCATATCCTTATTGCCCGATGACGCGGCGGCCGAAGCCGCCGAGTGGACGGGGCGCGCCGGAATAGCCGGTGCCGTTATTGGGCACGGCGAACACCGTGCGGCGGAAATTCTTCTCCAACCGGTCGGAGATATAGCTCCACAACTGCACCACCTCATTGGCGGAGCGGCCATTGGGATCGACTTCCATCACTGTCCGGCCGTCGATCATCGAGGCGGCGAAGTCAGTGCGGTGATGGAGCGTGATCGGGGCGACCGTGCCGTGCTGCGAAAGCGCCACGGCGGCCTCTGAAGTAATCTTGGCCTTGGGCGTAGCGCCGTTGACGACGAAGATCAGCGGCTTGCCGGAACGCTCGCACAGATCGACGGTCGCGCCAACGGCGCGCAGGTCGTGCGGGCTGGGCCGGGTCGGCACGATGATGAGTTCGGCCACGGAAATGACGCTCTGGATCGCGACGGTGATGGCGGGCGGCGTATCGATGACCGCCAGCTTGAAGCCTTGCTGACGCAGCGTTTCCAGGTCGGAGGCGAGACGGGAGACGGTTGTCTGGGCGAAAGCGGGATATTCCGCCTCACGCTCATTCCACCAGTCGGCGAGCGAACCCTGCGGATCGATATCGATCAGCACCACGGGACCGGCCCCGGCGCGCTGCGCCTCCACGGCCAGATGCCCCGACAATGTGGTCTTTCCAGAGCCACCTTTTTGCGATGCCAGTGCCAAAACCCGCACGCCATACCCCCCAAGAAATCCGAATTCCGGGGGACGGTGCCACGGCCGCGCCTAAGATTTGGTTAACTTCGCGCATGCCTTTCCTGCCAAAATGGTGGAGACGCGGGCGGCAAGCGCATAAAGTGCGGTTATTGCTAACGCGCTGTTAACCACATCCCGCGTTTATCGCGCGTAAATGCGGGATTCGTTTGGGAGCATATGCGCATGAAAGCTTTTGTCACCGGAGCAGCCCTTGTCGCGGCGCTCGGCCTGGCGGCGCCGGGCTTGGCCGACGTGAAGGCGGGGTATGACGCCTGGGGTCAGGGCGACTATGCCAAGGCGGTGAAGGAGTGGCAGCCTCTTGCGGAGGCGGGCGACCCCGATGCGCAATATAATATGGGCCAGGCCTATCGCGCCGGTCAGGGCGTCGACAAGGACGAGGCCGCAGCGGTCGAATGGTTCCGCAAGGCGGCGGAACAGGGACTGCCCAAGGCCGAGGATACCTATGGCCGGTCGCTTTTCCAGGCGGGCAAGCGCGCCGAAGCGATGCCATGGATTCAGAAGTCGGCCGCGCGCGGCGAACCGCGGGCGCAATATATTCTGGGCACGGCGTTGTTCAATGGCGAGTTCGTGTCCAAGGACTGGGTGCGCGCCTATGCGTTGATGACCCGCGCGTCGGCGGCAGGTTTACAGCCTGCATCGAACAGCCTTTCGCAGATGAACAGCTATATCCCCGTCGAGCAGCGACAGAAGGGTCTGGCGATGGCGGCGGAGCTGGAAAAATCGGACAAGGCGGCTGCTTTGGCCGCCGCAGAGGTCGACAATAAGGCGACAAAGGCGACGGGGAAAGCGACGGTGGTGAAGCCTACCGCCAAGCCCAAGCCCGTGGAAGTGGCGCAGGCGGAGGCGCCGGCCAAAGTTGCCGCGCCTTCGCCTGAACCCAAGGCCGCGCCGAAGCCGGCCCCGGCCAAGCCCGCGCCCAAGGCTGGGGTCCCCGCGCCACAGCCGGGCGGCGCCTGGCGCGTGCAGATGGGCGCGTTCAGCGAGGACGGCCGCGCGCAGGCCCTGTGGAAATCCCTGTCGGCGAAAGTCGGCGGCCTTTCGGGCTATCAGAGCTTCTATGTGAAGGGCGGACCGGTCACCCGGCTGCAGGCGGGACCGCTCGCCAGTTCGGCGGATGCGGAAAAACTGTGCCGCGCGATCAAGGCGGCGGGCACGGACTGCATTCCCAAGAAGATGTAATGCGCGACCTCCGTTCGGGATGAAACCGAACGGGGAGAGTTTTACGCTTCAACCCAATCCCGGCGCGCAATGCCCTGCGCATAGAGAAGCGCTGACAGGTCGCCATAGCGGATTTCCGCATCGGCGGCCGCCCGCGCCTTTTCTTTCGCATGATAAGCGACGCCCAGCGACGCCGCCTCAATCATCGGGATGTCGTTCGCCCCGTCGCCCACCGCCAGCGTCAGCGCCGGATCAATCCCATGTTCGGCAATGGCGGCGAGCAGCTCCTCCCGCTTGCGGGCGGCATCGACGATCGGCAGGGCGACGGTGCCCGAAAGATGGCCGTCCGCCAGCTCCAGCACATTCGCCACCGCCTTCTCGAAACCTATCTCCTCCGCCACCGGCCCAGTGAAGCGCGTAAATCCGCCGGAAACGAGGACGGTGCGCGCGCCCCGCGAACGCATGGTGCGCACCAGCGCCTTTGCGCCCGGCATCAGGCGGACACGCTCCGTCCGGCACTGGTCGATCACGGCGTCGGGAAGCCCCTTGAGCAAAGCCACGCGGGCGTGGAGCGCTTCGGCAAAATCCAGCTTGCCCTGCATCGCCTGTTCGGTCACCTCGGCGATCTGCGCCTTGATCCCGGCATAGTCGGCCAGTTCGTCAATGCACTCGACGGTGATCATGGTGGAATCCATGTCAGCGACGAGCAATGTCTTCTCACGGGTCGCGGCGGGCTGCACAAGAATGTCGATGCCCTCGCCCAGATCAGCCAACGCAGCGCGGGCGGCCTTCGGATCATTTGCAAAAAATATGTCCGCCGCCTTTTCCGGCTCCAGCCAATTGCTGTAGCCGGCCACGCAGCCTGCATCAGAGAGGCGGTCGCTGGCGGCGGAAATATCCCCCTGCCCCAACCTGTCGCTTGCCACTAAAGTTACCAGGAACATGACTGAACCAAATTCTCCAAAAAGCGGCGAATCCGGCAAGCCGCCGGTCGCGCTTATTGCCGGGCCGACCGCCAGCGGCAAGAGCGCCATCGCGATCGCCCTGGCGCGGGCGGCGAACGGCGTGGTGATCAACGCCGACGCCAGCCAGGTCTATGCCGATCTGTCGATCCTTTCCGCCCGGCCGACGGCGGAGGAAATGGGCGACGTCCCCCATATGCTGTTCGGCCATATCGACGGCGCGGACGCCTGTTCCGCCGCGCGCTGGGCCAGTGACGCGCGGGCGGCGATCGCGGCGGCGCATGCCGGGGGCCGCCTTCCCATCGTGGTCGGCGGCACCGGCCTTTATATCCGCACCCTGCTGGACGGCATCGCCCCCGTGCCGGAAATCGACGCCGACGTCCGCGCCAGCGTGCGGGCGATGCCGGTCGAGCAGGCGCATGAGGCGCTGCGGGAGAGGGATG